>CAZRQL010000016.1:0-78194 GCA_964602415.1 uncultured Roseobacteraceae bacterium | reverse complement strand
GCGTTTTATTAGCTTGGTATCAATTGTATTTTGAAGAAAAACAAAAAAAATTATGCGTAAGTTAAAATCGCAATATCTAAAGGTTTTATTAATAATCACTTGTTAAATAGGTCTTTGACAAAATAACAGAGCCAATCAAGCACGAAGAAGAAATTTAATTTATTCAAAAAAAATTTTCATTGAGACAATAAAACATTGAAGAAATATTGCTTGTTTTGAACTAAATTTTCTTTGATGAAACGCATTGCTATATTTCTGACCGTTGTATGCCTGATGGTGATTGCTTTTGTTCAATTTATGAATTGGAGAAAGTTTTCCTTTGACCCCAGTTACAACTATCAAATTTCAAATGAAATTGACACTCAGTACCACAACCCAGAATTGGTCAAGTTGTATTATGAATCTGCCTTTAGGGTGGGCAATTTTGCGCGCGAAGTATGGTTCAACAAGGGGATTGATGTCAAAGTCATTGATTCCAAAGACCCTCAGAGCCAACTGGCCAACTCTACTTATGAGCAAATGTTGGTAAGCACCAAACTGTTGGAAAATAGGCTGATATATTCTAAAAAACTAAAAGAAAAAGGCTTTGATAACCAAGCAATCAAGTACATTGAAGAGCAAAATATTGACCCTGCCGCTTACGAATACCACCGCTTATTCAATGGCCGCAACTTCAAACGGGGCGATTTGGATGCAGCCGTTTGGAAAATGCAGCAACTGTTTAATAAATTAGGCAAAAGCATCAAAGTTGATGGCAATTTCAACAACGAAACCGAAGCCGCAGTTAAAGACTTTCAATCGGAAAACGAACTCTACCCTTCAGGTATAGCTGACCAAGAAACACTTATGCTACTAATAAAAAAAGCTATTGGTCAATAGCCTTTTGGAAGCAAAAAATTATTTCCTACTTTTGAACATAAAAAATTAATTGGGCATGGAATACAACTCACAATCCAAATTGGACGCAGTAAGAGACCTAATATTTGGAGCCACTCTGAGCGAATACGAAGCCAAAATTGAAAGTTTGGAGCAGAAGGTAGCAAGCAATAATGACAGTATTATGCTTGAAATCAATAACCTAAAGACCAAACTAAACGATAGCATTGCTTTGATGGAGCAAAATATTGTTGAGCGAATAGAAAATCTCTACAACGCAGCCAAAGCCGAGTTAGACCGCCAAAACGCTGCTCACGTCAGCAGAGAAAAAATGGCGCAATTATTTACTCAACTTGCTAAAGAATTGTAAGCCATGGAATTAGAAGAATCAAAAGCAGAAAACCTCGAAAAAGTTGAGTTGGTAAGAGAGCTTATCATAGGCCCTGACAAAAAAGCCATAGAAGCCCAAATAACGGGCATGAAAGATCTCTTCACTTCTATATTGGCCGAAAACCGCCGCGATTACGAAAGGCAGGTAATGGAGATGAAAAATGTGTTTGTAACCATTTTGGATGAAAACCGCAACTCCTTCCGCCAGCAACTTGTTGAACTACAGACTATTTTACCTAAAATGGTGCAGTCCTCCATCTCACAAGGCCAAAAAGAAGGCTACGTGGTATTGGCCGATGAATCCAAAGAACGTGAGCATGCCCAGAAATACACCAAAATTGAGGCTGTCAAAGAAATTATTTTGGGCAATAGTATTGATCAAATGCACGAAAGAGTGGCCGCAATGGATTTGTCCATAGAACGCACGTACTTACAGCAGGGCCAAGCTTTGGCTGCCCTCTCCCATGAGGTAGCCGAAAACTTGGATCAGACGGTACAGCGTCTTTCCGCATCCTTGGACAAACTGATTGAGGCTCTGCAAAAGGCTTTGCAAAACCACGATGACCAAAAGGCTTACCGAAGTGTAGTGGCTTCATTTTTTGAAGAAGCGGGAAAGAAAATACTTCATCCATAATTTGGAACGGTTTGCAAAAACCAAATAATTTGTCTCAGTTCATACATCAAATCCAAAGCACGTAATACTTGATGGCAACACAAGAAAAAGATATACTCGAAAAACTCAAAGAAATCCTGTTGGAGGACGAAAGGGATAAATTTACCCGCTTTGAGCGAGAGATTACGTCTTTGCGCGAGTTGCTCAATGATAAAGAATTAAATGCGAAAATTCATCCCATCATCGAACACAAATTCAATGATGTTAGAAGCGAAATCAACCGCTTGTCTTCGCAAGATTTGACTCAAGCCATCAGAGACCAAATCAAGAACAACCGCGATGACATGATTGACTCCCTTTATCCCATTATCGGGCGGCTGGTACAAAAATACATCCAAGTCGAACTGGAAAAACTGGCCGATAGCATCAACCGCCAGATTGACAATACTTTTACTTGGGCGGCTGTCAAGCGTGAGTTTCTGAGTATATTCGGGTTTAAGGAAAACAACCTTTTGCTAAAAAACGCTTTGCAGGCCACCGTAGAAGAAGTTTTTCTTATAGAGCAAAATTCAGGGCTATTGGTGGGGCAGTATTCTAAGGGCAACTCAGTTGATCAAGATATGATTGCAGGCATGCTCACCGCCATCAAATCATTTGTTGAAGACTCATTTACCAAAACCGATGGCAATTTGAACACCATAGAATACGGAACACTCAAAGTTATCATACAAGACTACCGTCGCTTTTATATTGTGGCTGTTGTTTCGGGAATCGTAGATGCCGCCTACAAAAGCAGTTTGCTTTCCCACATGCTCAACTTCGGAGAGCAGCATCTATCCAAACTAACAGAGCAACAGCAAGATATTGACTTTGTCAGCCAATCATTGGCGCAATCATTCCAAAACTTCCATGCAGAAAATTAGTAAAAAAGTCATCCTAATCGGCAATTTTGGGGTAGGCAAAACCTCATTGGTTCGACGCTATGTCTTTCAAAAATTCTCCGATGAGTACCTCACGACATTGGGTGTTAAAATTGATAAAAAAGTGCTGCAAATTGGGGAAAAAGAACTCACACTCCTGATTTGGGATGTTGCCGGAGAAGTTTCCCAATCCAAAGTGCCTAAAAGTTATTATTTGGGATCACAAGGCATCATTTACGTATTTGACATATCTCGCCCTGCCACTTTTGAAAATATCAAAGATGATTTAGACTACGTAAACAGCGTTTTGCCCCAAGTACCTTATCTGATTGTGGGTAACAAATTGGATTTAATTGAAGAAGGAAAACTTGACAACCTAAAAGAACAAATACCTGTACCAGTGGATTTCTTTACAAGTGCCAAAAATGGTGACTCGGTAGAAGACATGTTTTTAACTTTAGGTCAAAAGATCATAAATTGATAGTATGTTACAAAACGCCATGTTTATCAAACATTTGGAAGAAGTTTTGAAAGAGACTTTTCAGATGATTATTTTCGATAAGCAAGGTAGTATTTTAGATAGCAACAACACTTTTGTTGATTTGACTCCGCTTTTAGGAACATCTGTCTATGATTTTGATCCTTTTATAGAAAGCCTGCATGAGGTATTGGATAGCCTTAACGCCGAAAACCGCTCCATCAAATTCCCAAGAATGGAAATCCCTTTTGGCGGTAGGCAAGGGGTTTTTGACCATAGGATCACATTTTTCAGCCATGAATCCGGCCAAGATTACTTTGTCTGGATTGTTTGGGATACCACAAATAGCAATCAATACCTCGCGCTGGTTCAGCAAGAGCGCAACGATGCAGCCATCGCTTTGGAACTGGAACGGCTCAAAACCGAAAACGAACTGCTCAGTGAACTGGTTGAAGAAAGAACCTATGAGATCCGCAAACAAGCAGAACTTATCAAACTCAAAAGCCAAAGTATCTTGCAAAGTATCCAATACGCCTCAAGAATACAAAAAGCATTTCATCCCACTGATTCGGATTTGAAAAGCCCTTTATTTGATTGTTTTGTTTTCAACTTGCCTCGTGATGTGGTGAGCGGTGACTTTTTTTGGTCTTTTCAAGACGAAAAACATTTCCTTGCTGCTGCCGTAGATTGCACAGGCCATGGCGTACCGGGGGCTTTTTTGTCCTTGGTGGGGTACACCCTATTTGACCAAATCGTCAAAACAGACGGGGAGCGTTCTCCCTCAGCCATACTCTCCAAAATCAATCAAAAACTTTTTAATTTATTGAGTCACAATACCGAAGAAGCCAGCATTTCGGAAGGTATGGATGCGGCTCTCATCTGCATAGAAAAACATGAGCACACCGCTGTTTTTGCCGGAGCCAAACGGCCCTTGGTTCTTTTTAGAAACAACCATTTGACAGAGTTTAGAGGCTCTACAGCCAGCATCGGGGGAAGATTTATTCGCGACAGAATCTATGAAAATCAAGTCTTTAGCCTACAAAAAGATGACCGCCTGTACCTTTTCTCGGATGGCTATGCAGACCAGTTCGGGGGGCAAGAAGACAAACGATTGGGCTCTTCAAACTTCAAAAAAATCTTGTCTGCCATTCAAACCTTACGTTTTGAAGATCAAAGACAAACTCTTGAGGACTCTTTTCTTGCTTGGAAAGGAGAACACAGACAAATAGATGATGTTACGGTGGTAGGAATCAGGTGGAGGTAGGGTTTTAGTTCTAATTGTTAACATCCCATTATCCAGTTGGAGTCTGCCAACTTGTACTTATTAATCAACTCCTCTTTTTAAGTTTTCTTTTCAACATGGCGCGTCGTATGGATTCGAGTTCGCCGGTTGGTATGGAGGCAATGAGTTTTCTGGTGTATTCTGACTTAGGGGCTTCATACACATCTTCTGCAAAAGATATTTCTTCTATTTGGCCTTTGTTCATGACCATAATCCTGTCGGATATGAACTTAACCACCGCCAAATCATGTGAAATAAAGATATAAGTGAGGTTATACTTGTCTTTGAGGCGGTTAAGTAAGTTGAGCACTTGGGCTTGGACGGATACATCCAGAGCAGAAACCGACTCATCGCAGACCACAAAACGCGGCTTGATGGCTATGGTTCTGGCCAGACATATCCTTTGCCTTTGCCCACCCGAGAACTCATGCGGGTAGCGATCAAAATGGACGGCACTCAAATTGACCGTTTCTAAAAGTTCCACTACATAATCCTTGCGGTCTTTTTCGCTATCTAAAATTCGATGAATACGGAGCGGCTCCATAATGGCCTCACCTATTGTGATTCTTGGGTTTAGGGAAGCATAAGGGTCTTGAAATACGATTTGCATGTCTCTTCGATAGCGTCTCATTTGGGAGTTGTCGAGCCGGGTGATGTCTGTGCCATCAAAAATAATTTGCCCCGAAGTGGGTTCGGTAAGCCTCAAAATAGCCCTGCCCAAAGTGGATTTGCCACAGCCTGATTCGCCGACAAGCCCCAAAGTCTCACCCGGGTACACATCAAAACTGACCCCATCGACAGCGGTAACAAAACGAAGCGGCTTGCCCCAAAAAGATTTGCCTTCGGGGTATTTGACCACCAAGTCACGAACCGACAGCAAAGGAGGCTGAGAGATGAGTTGGTTGTGTTGGAGTCTAAGTTCTTCATCGGTCTTGTAGCTCATCATAATCGCCTGACCTACAGAACTAAACTTGGCAGACTCGATGGCTATGATGCGTCCGTTTTCATCGGTTTGCATAAAATCCGAGACCACAGGCAACTCCTCCAGTTTGATGTCCAAACGAGGCCGACAAGCCAACAGTCCTTTCGTATAGGGATGCTTTGGATTGGAAAAAATATCCCACACGTTGCCGTTCTCTACGCATTTGCCCATGTACATAACCATCACTTGGTCGGCTATCTCAGCCAATACCCCCAAATCGTGGGTGATGAAAATAATAGAAGTATGGTGCGCATCGCGCAAATCGCTCAACAATTTGAGTATGGTGGCTTGGATGGTTACGTCAAGAGCGGTTGTAGGCTCGTCGGCTATGATGATGGACGGGTTGCAAGCCAAGGCCATGGCTATCATCACCCTCTGTTTTTGTCCACCTGAGATTTGGTGCGGATAGGAAGAAAAAATCCGTTCCGGTGAAGGAAGTTTTACATCTGCAAAAAGTTCAAGGGCGCGTTGGTACGCATTTTTGTAAGAAAGCTCCTCATGAAGTTGGATGGCTTCTATCACCTGATTGCCACACGTATAAGCGGGATTCAAAGACGTATTGGGGTCTTGGAATATCATCGAAATTTCGCTACCTCTTATCTGACGAAGCTGCTTAGGGCTGATTTTCAATAAATTAACCTCTCCAAATTTCCTTGATTTAAACCAAATTTCCCCGGAAACTACCCTACCCGGGGGAGAGGGTATCAGACTAAGTAGGCTCAATGAGGTAACGGATTTACCTGAGCCTGACTCACCCACAAAACCCACTGTCTCCGAAGACTTTAGAGAGAAGTCAATCGAATCAACGGCATTGACCTTGCGATGTGCGGAACTGAATTCAACAGTCAAGTTGCTGACTTGGAGTATATTATCTCCTGTCAGATGTTGCCCATTTTGTCCGGTTTTCATCTATTCTGATTCTGAGACCCCATAAACTACGGATTTAAGCAAAAATTGTGCTGATGTTATCAAATAATATGAATAAATTTTGTCTATTGAGTCGTATGAACTCGTTTTGAGACAAAATCGTTTTTAGGTCTTGAACATAGCGATCGGGTCTAATGGTTTCTTTGTTCACATCAAAAAATTTTTGTATCCAAGCGGTATCTGCCTCTAAGTGAAACTGTAGCCCAATAATGTGTTTTTCAAAAATAAATGCTTGATTGGGGTAAGCAGCGGAATAAGCCAAACTTTCTACTCCTGCGGGCAATTCAAAAGTATCTGAGTGTGAATGAAAAGGCGTAAAACTCTGAGCCATCCCGTCAAAAATAGACCCTGACGACTTGGTCAGATGCACCGGAAACCAGCCTATCTCACGCTCGTCTCCACTGTAAACCCTCCCCCCAATCAATTGGGCTAATACCTGCGCTCCCAGACAAATGCCTATTACCGGCTTTCCAGTTTGGATGAAGGCTTGGATGAAGTTTTTTTCTTCTCTCATCCATCCAAACAATGAGTCGTCGTTGGCACTCATTGAGCCGCCCAATACAATAAGCCAGTCAATCTGCTCTATATCAGGGAACTCGTATTGCTCATAAAACCTTGTCAAGCCCAAAAAGTGCCCTCTTTGCCGAATCCAATCCTCTATCAAGCCCGGAGGCTCAAAACTGACATGCTGGAAAATATGAATGTGTTTGGGTTTCATGGCTTTTGTTGCTTGACGATAGAGCCTTCTTCTTTGGCAATTGCGTTTAATACAATTTTGTCCATAAAAATAGGAAAAAATTTATTGAGCAATATCGTCAATTTGTCTTTAAAAGACATGACTAAAATTTTTTTCTTTTTCAAAGCTGCTCGATAAATGATCTCAGCACATTTTTCCGCTGTCATCATGCCGGACTCATCTCGGGGAGAAACCCCTTGGACTTTTCCGTCTGCCAAAAGGGCGGTGGCTCTGATATTGGTGGCCACATAACCCGGACTTACGGTCATCACTGTTACCCCCCTGCCGAGCATCTCTGTCCTAAGTGATTCTAAAAAGCCCTGCAATGCAAACTTGGAAGCGCAGTAACCCGTGCGACCGGGCAAACCCCTAAAGCCAGCCACAGAAGAAATCCCAATCACATAGCCTTTGTGTTTGATGATTTCGGCCAAAAACACAGAAATAAACCGAATCGCTCCATAGAAATTTATGTCCACCACCTGCTCCACCACTTCGATATTTGTGTCCTCCAAGTACGCCCGCATACTGACCCCTGCATTGGCTATCAGCACATCTACCCTGCCGTAGTGTTGCAAAACCGTGTCTCTCAATACTTGGTTGTCTTGCAGAGAAACAGTGTCTGCCCTGAGTGCCAGCACCTCGACCGACAAAGATTTAAGCTCTCGCTCTGCTGACTGCAACCGTGCGACATCCCTGCCCGTAATGACCACTTTTGAGCCTTCAAGCCCAAATTTTTTGGCCAGTGCCAAACCAATCCCCGAGCTTGCTCCGGTGATAACCACTACTTTATCTTTCATTTGATTCTATTTATTGCGATTAAAAGTTTATTACCAAAATATGCGAATTACTTAACAATTCTGTAATATTCATTGCCTTTAAAGGTAGTATGTTTGTAGCATAAGTATTATGTTACAACTCAATACAATAAAGTCAAAGCTTTTAGCAGCGTTTACCACCCTGTTTATCATCATTTTGGGCTTGGTAGGCACTGCTATATGGTTCAACCAGCGCAGGGACGAAATAAGCAAAATTATTGAGTTGCTAAACAAAATTTATGGCAATACTGTCGAGGCCTACAGTTTGAGTAGAGATTTTTTGATTGGCGAATCTACCAGCGACCTTTTTTACAAAACTCAGCAAAGTTTGTACTTAGACAAACACAAACAACTCATTGTTGAAACAGGAAATCTTTTTCAACTTTTGCTTTACAGCAAAGGAGCAGAACTCTTTGACTTTGAAAATGAAGTAGATACAATCAAATCCAAAATAGCAGCCTATGAACTTGTGTTCGACACATTGGTTTACAAGATGAAAACCAGCGGCTTCCGCGATTACGGACTTGAAGGCGAGATGAGGAGGTACATCCATGAAATAGAAAGAACCGTAGGAGAGGGAGAGACGCACTCACTACTGGATGGGGAAAGTTTTGACGCTGATTATTACACCGATATGAGTATGGTGTTGATGATTCGTCGGCATGAAAAAGATTTTTTATTGCGTTTTGACAAAAAATACATAGAAAAATTAGCCAAACAAGTAGAAAAATTTGCGCAGCGACTCAAAAAGAAAAAAGACATAAAAGAAGAAAAAAGAAAGCAGTTGCTTTCCCTTTTAGAATTGTACCAAAGCACCTTTGTAGAGATGGTCAAAGTAGAAGAAGAAATTGGTCTCAATAACGAGATGGGTTTGAAAAAGACTTTGACACAATTGGCTGAAGACATACAAGCTGATTTGGAGGTGGTTATCAATAGGGTAACCACACAGGCCAGAGAAATGAAATACAGAATCAATATCATCATCATAACAGTTACAGTTTTTGGATTGGGCTTAATCATTATTTTGAGCTTTTTGATCACAACGGTCATCTCAAAACCCGTAGCCCAGCTCTCCCAGTCCATCAATGCGGTGATTCAAAACAATTTCTCCCTTGACTATGAGGTGGCCAGCGTAGAAACCAATGATGAGATAGCCCAACTCGCTACCGACTTTACTTTGATGCTCAATAAAGTTCGCCACAGTATTGAAGAAGTCAACCTAAAAGCCCACCTTTTGGAAGAGTCCAATGAAAGCATCATGGCCAGCATCCGCTATGCCAAAACCATACAAACAGCCATTTTGCCCACTCATGAAGAACTGATCAATTCGGTTGATGATTATTTTGTGATTTACAGACCCGAACAAGAGGTCTCGGGAGATTTTTACTGGTCGATCAGACGCAAACGCCGTACGTGGGTAGCGGCTGTGGACTGCACGGGGCACGGAGTACCGGGGGCTTTTATGTCCATGATGGGCAATGCCTTACTGATGGAAATTATTGGACAAAGAAAAATATTCCAGCCCGCAGAAATTTTGGAAACCCTACACATGGAAATCCAAGATTCTCTCAAACAAACCATTGGCAAAAACACCGATGGAATGGATGTGTGCCTTTGCTTGATAGAACGGCCTTCTCTTAACGGCGATGATGATGATGAAACGAATCATCACAGCGATAGCGTAAAAGTTTATTTCTCAGGTGCTAAAAGACCTCTTTACCATACGCTCAACGGCGAATTGATGCCACCAGTGAAGGGAACAAACCGCAGCATAGGGGGCAATATCCGGGTTGTAACAAGATCTTTTGACACAGTGGAGTTAGAACTCAAAAAAGGAGATATACTCTATTTGACTACCGATGGCTACGCCGACCAGCCCGATGTCAACAAAAAGAAGTTCTCAACCATGCGCTTCTTTGAAGTGCTCAAAGAAAATTGTCGCCTGCCGCTGAAGCAACAAGCCGAAATACTCGAACAAGAAATCGACAAGCATTTGGAAGGCAGCAAGCAAAGGGATGATATTACGATTTTTGCTGTAAGAATTTAGAGTATTTTGCGTTGCAACCAAAATATTGCATGAAAGCCATAAGGCTCTCAAAGAGTATCCAAGTTCCCGCGCACTTTCGCACAAAACTTTTTGCCTCTTTCGATTTGGGAAATTGAATGCAACAGTGAATTTTTATGTTTGTAGAAAAAAAAGATTGACATGGACAGAAAGTGGGGGTATTTGTGGGCTTACCTGATACCTGCATTGGTGGTGCTGGGGTATTATACAGGAATCAACTGGTTGGCGGCGTTCTTTGTGTTTGTGGTGATTCCTATTTTAGACCAGTGGATAGGTTTGGATACCGACAACCCCGATTCCGCCGGTGAAGCGGCAAAAATTAAAGATAAATTTTACCGCCGCATATCTCAGTCATGGATAGTGGTGCAGTGGGGTATTTTGGGTTGGGGAGCCATAGCAAGCATAAACTTAAGCGGTTGGGATTTTGTCTTTTTTGTGTTGGGGGTGGCCTTGACAACAGGCGGGATTGGCATCACCGCTGCCCATGAGTTGGGACACCAAAAAGATAAGCTATCCCAGCGTTTGGCGCAATTGATTCTTTGTGCCGTACAGTACACCCACTTTTTTATCGAACACAATAACGGCCACCACGTCCATGTGGGTACGCCTCTTGACCCCGCAACTGCAAAAAAAGGTGAGAGTTTCTACCGATTTTGGCCTCGTACAGTATTGGGGAGCTACCTGAGCGCGTGGAACTTCGAAAAACGAAGGATGCAAAAGTACGGTTACAAAACCTTTTCTTTCAAAAACCGTATGGTGGTATTTGCTTTGGGGCAAATAGGCTTTGTGGTGTTGATGTGGGCTGTATCTTTTTTGATATTATCAAGAATATCTTGGCATGTGCCTGCTTTTTTGCTGTTGCAAGCCTTGTTGGCATTTACGCTGCTCGAATTGGTCAACTATGTCGAGCATTATGGCTTAGAGCGCAAACAACTGCCCAATGGTCGCTATGAACCCACCGACCACCATCACTCTTGGAACGACAGCCACCTTTTGAGCAATCTTTTCCTTTTTCAGTTGCAACGCCATTCCGACCATCATGCCTACACACACCGCCCTTATCAAATTTTGAGACATTATCAAGACAGCCCTCAACTCCCTGCCGGTTATCCCGTGATGATTTTGATGGCCTTGGTGCCAGCTTTGTGGTTTTATTTTATGGACAAAAAAATACAAGCGTGGAGCATCAATTATTCAGATAAATAACTGCTATTCAAAGTTTAATATTAGAGCCACGCGATGGGTGGTTACCCTGTCCAAACTTTGTGAAAAGATATTGCTGCCGCGTTTGTGCATATCGGCCAAACCATGAGAAAATCTGATTTCAGGGCCAAATTTAAAGTATCTAAAATACAAATCAGCTCCTATTCCATACACCAATTCCACGTTTTCACGCTTATAGCTCAAAAAACGCGGGTCGTCTCTTTTGCCCCCGACTTGGGTGGACAAAGCCAACCCACCTATCAAATAAAAGCGGCTGTTAAGCCTTCTAATGGCTTGGTATTTAAAAAGAAACGGGAGCTCAAACATGGCTGCTTCACTGCTTTGAGATTTTGAACTGCCGTTGGTATAGTCAAAGCGAACCTGTCGGTCATAAAACGAGACATTGGGCAAAAACCGAAAGTTCCAAAGCTCATCGCTGAGTTTGACGTTGAAGATAAAGCCCAGCAAAAAGCCTACAGAACTTGGGGTGCTCACGCGGGATATGGTGTCTTTGTCCAAAGACATGTTCCCTGACATATTGACAACCGACTGAGAAGAAAAAGCCCCTAACTGAAACCCATAGTGATGCCGCTTCTTGGTGGGCTTGTCATCGCGCATTAGGTTGTCGTATTTTTCAAAGTTTATTTCTACGGCTTTTTTTCTATTGGTGCTCTGTGCTGATAAATAATGAGATAAGTACAGAAAAGGTAACAAGCAAAAAATCAAACGCATAGAATATGGGATTTGCATAAGGACAACGCCTGTAAATAGGTAGTTATTTTCGTGCCAAATAAATACAGCAAACCCCAAAGGTGAGGGGGCGGTAACTCACGGATGAAAAACCGGCATTTTTGATGATGGTGCAGAGTTGCTCGCGTTCAGGAAAAGCCTTGACAGACTCGGGCAGGTATTTGTATGCGGCGCGGTCTCTTGACACAATCCGCCCAATGAGCGGAAGTATATAATTGGAATACAGCCAATAACCTTGCTTGAAAGGAAAAGACTTGGGCTTGGAAAACTCCAACACCACCAACAGAGCGTCTTTTTTCAAAACGCGGGCTATTTCGCTAAGCCCTTTGTTCAAATTTTCAAAATTTCTAACCCCAAAAGCCACAGTGGCGGCATCAAAAGTGCTATCCGCAAATTCAAGTTGTTCGCTGTCACCTTTGAGAAGCTCTATTCTGTCGTTCAATTGCTTGGCTTTCAATTTATTTCTACCGATTTCAAGCATTTTTTCGGCAATATCAACGCCTATGACTTTTTGAGCACCTGCCTGCAATCCGGCAATGGCGAAATCGGCTGTCCCTGTGGCCACATCCAAAATGGTGTTTGGCTTTTCCTTTTTGAGGTATTTAATGGCTGTCTTGCGCCAAGATTGGTCTATCCCTAAGCTCAACACACGATTCAGCAAATCATAATGCCCGGATATGTTGTCAAACATTTGAGCGACTTGCTCTTTTTTGGACGAATCCTGATTTCTATAAGGAAGAACTGACATTTTAGTATTTATGACAAGACGAAAAACAATTAGAGCCTATCCAAAACCTTGGATGGTGAGGGATAAGTTAGGTATCGACTCTTGATGAATAAAAAAAATAATTGACTGATTTTTAAATTAATAGCCACTGATTTAAACCAGTGGCTATTGACAAAAGCAGATTCAATAATTTAACCGATTCGAGAGATAAGGTCTGCTGTACGAGCCGAATACCCCGCTTCATTGTCGTACCAGCCTACTACTTTGGCCAATGTACCGTTTGAAGTAGTGAGTTTGGAGTCAAATATGCAAGAGTGTGGGTTGCCAATAATGTCCACTGAAACGATTTCGTCTTCGGTGTATTCGAGTATGCCTTTCAAAGAAGAATGGGCGGCGGCTTTCATGGCCTCATTGATTTGCTCGGCGGTGGCTTCTTTCTTGAGTATGACGGTAAAGTCTGTCAGTGAGCCGGTTGGAGTAGGTACGCGCATGGCAGAGCCGTCTAATTTGCCTTTGAGGTGGGGCAGTACCAATCCCACTGCTTTGGCAGCACCCGTGGAGGTGGGCACGATGGAAAGGGCAGCGGCACGAGAGCGGCGCAAATCTTTGTGCGGCGCATCGTGGAGTCTTTGGTCGGAAGTGTAGGCGTGGATGGTAGTGATGTAGCCTTTTTCGATACCAAAGGCATCATCAAGCACTTTGGCCATAGGCGCAAGGCAGTTGGTGGTGCAAGAAGCGTTGGAGATGATGGTCAAATCGTCGGTAAGCTCGTGGTCATTGACACCCAAGACCACAGTTTTGACGTTGCCTTTGGCTGGTGCAGAGATGACCACTTTGCGGGCTCCGGCTTTCAGGTGCAGGCCAGCTCCTTGGTCGTCAACGAATTTGCCAGTTGATTCCAGCACGACATCTATGCCCATAGAAGCCCAAGGCAAAGCAGAGGGGTCTTTTTCGGCTGTTACGCGGATGGCTTTTCCTGCCACAATAATATTTTGGTCGTCATGCGACACAGGATGGGGAAAACGCCCATGTATTGAGTCGTATTTGAGTAAGTGAGCCAGCGTAGTGGTGTCCGTCAAATCATTGATGGCAACAACCTCTACATTGTCCAACTTGAGCAACTCTTTGAAGGTCAAGCGGCCTATTCTGCCGAATCCATTGATAGCGACTTTGATTTTAGACATAGGATAATTTTTTTATTTTGAATAAGTTACTTGTTTTATGGCCTGCATGGTGCGGGTCAAATTAGGTAAGGTGGCCTCTATAAGTGTTGGGGCGTAGGCCAAAGGCAAATCGCGGTTGGTGATGCGTTTGATGGGGGCATCGAGGTAATCAAAAGCATTGGATTGGATGTGATAGGCAATTTCTCCCGAGATAGAAGCCAAAGGCCAAGCCTCTTCCAAAACCACCAAGCGGTTTGTTTTTTTGACAGATTCGACAATTGTTAGGTAGTCTATTGGTCTGACAGTACGTAGATTTATTACCTCAACTGACAAGCCGTCTTTGGCAGCTTCCAAGGCGGCTGCATGTGCTATTTTGAGCATTTTACCAAAAGAAACAAGTGTTACGTCTTGCCCCTCGCGCTCAATAAAAGCCTCACCAATATTGAGGAGATACTCTTGCTCAGGCACTTCGCCTTTATCGCCATACATAACTTCGGACTCCATAAAAATGACAGGGTCATCGTCTCGAATGGCCGATTTGAGCAACCCTTTGGCATCATAGGGATTGGCGGGGACTACCACTTTGAGTCCTGGACAATTGGCGTACCAATTTTCAAAGTTTTGGGAGTGCTGGGCTGACAGTTGGCCTGCATTGCCGGTTGGGCCACGGAATACCATCGGCGCACCGTATTGTCCGCCAGACATATAGAGCATTTTTGCTGCGGAATTGATGACTTGGTCTATGGCCACCAATGAAAAATTGAAGGTCATAAACTCAATGATGGGACGCAAGCCGTTCATGGCCGCTCCCACGCCAATACCTGCAAAACCCAACTCAGCTATGGGTGTGTCTATCACTCGTTTGGGGCCAAATTCGTCAAGCATTCCTTGGCTGACTTTGTAAGCTCCATTATACTGAGCCACTTCTTCGCCCATCAAAAAAACGCGCTCGTCGCGGCGCATTTCTTCACTCATGGCTTCGCGCAGGGCTTCTCTAAATTGTATTTGCCTCATGATTGTTACTTGCGGCTCAAAGATAGTGATAGTTTTTGTATTGACAACCTGCCTTGCAAAATCTGAATCCGCGCGCGGAAACTTCACAAAATAACATCAGGCAAATTGCTAATAATCAACTCTATTTCGGGAAGCTCATAAAAATCACGCTTCCTTGTCTTGCGCTCATAGGCCCTAACAACAACCGCTGAAAAATTCTGTGAAACACTATTCTCATCCGCCAAACTCAACAACAAATCGGGGGCAGAGTTGACAAGACGGTAAAATTCAAAGCCTTGAAAAATAACCCATGCCCGAAACTCTATAAAATCCTTTGCATTTGCCTGAGGTTTGATTTGCAAGCAAACCTCTTTTACCTCGCGGCGGGTTAGGCTGGCATCCAAAGCATAAAAAATTTTGGCAAAGGCCAATACCTGCCCTACATCCAAACGACAAAGATGATGCACAACATTGACGGCCAAAGGAGTAGAGTCTCTTTTTGAGCGGGCTGAGGAAGTTTCGAGTATATGCCAAAAAGTATGAATTTGCATGACAAGAAGCTCCCACTTACCAAACAGCTTGAGGAAATTTACGAGTAAGGGATTGTGTTTCAGCCAAAATATAGCCTAAGTGCTCCGTATGAATGCCTTTTTTGCCTCCGCTTTGATGCCATTGGATGTCTTGCGGCGGAGTGAGAGTGGCATGATACAGAACCTCTTGAACTTTGAGTTTCCAGTCGGACTTCAACTCCGACGGCAATACACAGCCATAAGTTTGAGCCATATAGATATCCAATTCATCGTCCTCAAAAAATTCTCCGGTATAGGGCCAAAGTTCTTCCAAAGGCTCTGCTACCCTATTGTGGCTTTCTTGCGTACCATCGCCCAAGCGAATCAGCCACTCCGAGCTGAATTTCAAATGATAAGCCGTCTCTTTGAAGGATTTCTCGGCAAAAGCCGCAATATCAGCATGCTTACAACTTTGTAACTTTTCATAAAGAAAATATTGATAGCAGTCAAATAAAAATTGCCTGACAATGGTATAGCCAAAATCCCCTCTGGGAAGTTCAACGATTAAAAAGTTTTGAAACTGATTTTCTTCCCTCCAATAAGCGTAGTGGTCTTCGGTAAGGCCATTGGCTTGTGCAGCCAAGTCATACACCGTTCTGGCTTGACCTATTAAGTCCAAAGCCGTGTTGGTCAAGGCAATATCAACCTCCAGCACAGGCCCATGTCCGCACCACTGCGAAAGCCTATGACCCAAAATCAGACTGCTATCGCCCAAGCGAACCATATAAGCCAAGGCTTTGTCATCTCTTTGCATAATCAATAATTTTTATTTTTTTTCATTGTTTCGGCTGCCGCCAAAGATAAGAATATAAAAATAGCTGCCCCCCCCCAAATCCATAGTTTCCAAGGACTGCCGGTGTAAAAATTTTGACTGGCCAAAAAAGCCAACAATCCGGCCACTGCAAAATACAGAATCACTACCCTAAGCCCTCTGCCTGAGTAGTACCATTTTTGCCGCTTGGATATTTGTTTGGTTCTAAGAAACTGGTAGAGTTGTCCGTTGGGTGTGTCGGCCTGCGATAAAATGGTGCAAACCTGCTGAGGTTGATCGTTTGCGAAAGCCAACAAAATCTCATGTACCTGCTCAAGGTTAAGCCTTTGAGAGACAAACTCAGCGACTTCATGCTCGTCAATTGGCCGGCTAAAATGAACTTCAAAAACCCCCTCATCAAATGAAGATACATACAACTCGTAATTATTTGATGGATTCCAAAGCAAAAAGGCCGGTGGCAAAAAGTTCTCTTCTCCCCCAAAAACGGCTTTTTTCATTGTGCTGAGTTCTGTCTGCCAATCCATTTGTTGAAAGGCCTTGACAATGTCAGCGTAGTCGCTTAGGTTTTGCGTGAGTTCAAGCGGAGTGTCAGTTTTTGAAAACTTTCTGTTGGTACTTACGAACAAGGTAAAAAAATTTGGATTGACTGTTGTGCGGGACTTTTACATGTGCTCAACCCCATCGGGAACTTGGTAAAAAGTGGGGTGTCTGTAGGCTTTGTCATTGGCAGGGTCAAAAAATGAACCTTGTTCTTCAGGAGAGGAAGCGTGTATGTACTTCGATTCTACGACCCAAATACTAACTCCCTCCATGCGACGGGTATAGACATCGCGGGCATTCTCCACTGCCATTTGGGCATCGGAAGCCCTCAAACTACCTACGTGTTTGTGTGAGAGGCCTTGCTTGCTTCTGATAAAAACCTCCCAAAGAGGCCATTCTTTTTTGTCCATAACTTTTTTTTGCAAATTTAACCAAAAGATCGCAACTTGTCATTGAATAGCGACCGACAAAATCTAAACATGAAACAAAATAACCATTACAGTCTGTAAATTAAAAAAAATTAGAAAAAAACCGAACAAAAAATTTAAAAGGAAAGTTTTGATAACTTCGTGGTACTTTTCTTAAAACAGATTAATTAAAATATTGAAAATCAAACAATTGGAAAATTCGCTTTAAAATATTATGATACTCGAAGATACAAAAATAGACGGGACTTTACGCGATAAACTGAAAAACATTTTTGGATTCGCTCATTTTCGCGGAGAGCAAGAGACTATTATACGCAATGTCTTAAATGGGAAGAATACCTTCGTAATCATGCCCACCGGAGCAGGCAAATCAATGTGCTATCAGCTCCCTGCTATTGTGAGCGAAGGAACGGCCATCGTCATCTCTCCTTTGATCGCTTTGATGAAAAATCAAGTTGACCAGCTCAATTCCTTTGGCATCAATGCGCAATTCCTCAACTCCACACTCACAAAAGCCGAAATCACACGTGTCAAAAAAAATACACTGGAAGGCAAAATCAAACTGCTGTATGTGGCACCGGAATCTTTGACCAAAGAAGAAAACATCAAATTTTTAAGTAAAGCCAAATTGTCCTTTGTTGCCATAGACGAAGCGCACTGCATTTCTGAGTGGGGGCACGACTTCCGCCCCGAATACCGCCGCATCAAAACCATCATCGAACAGATTGGCGACAACCTGCCCATTATTGCCTTGACAGCGACGGCCACCCCAAAAGTGAGGTTGGATATTCAGCGAAACTTAAAAATGGAAGAAGCCGACTTGTTTGTTTCCTCTTTTCATCGCCGCAACCTTTTCTATGAGGTGCGCCCAAAAGTAGATGCACGCCGACAACTCATCCGCTTCATCAAGCAGTTTCCGGGACGCTCAGGCATTGTGTATTGCTTGAGCCGCAAAAAAGTAGAAGAAATAGCCGACTTCCTCAAAGTCAATGACATAAAAGCACTTCCTTACCACGCGGGTATGGATTCCGCCACCCGAATGAACAATCAGGATGCTTTTTTGAATGAAGATGCAGACGTGATTGTGGCCACCATTGCCTTTGGGATGGGTATCGACAAACCCGATGTGCGTTTTGTGGTGCACTACGATGCCCCCAAATCAGTAGAGGGATACTACCAAGAAACCGGACGGGCAGGAAGAGATGGTTTGGATAGCCACTGTCTGATGTTTTACAGCCCCGAAGACATCAATAAATTAGAGAAATTCAACAAAGACAAAACCGTAACCGAGCGCGACAATGCCCGCTATTTGCTCAAAGAAATATCTTATTACGCCAAATCCTCAGTATGCCGACACAAGCAACTGTTGCACTATTTCGGTGAATACTTTGACAATGAGTTCAATATGTGCGACAACACCCGCCGTAAGCGAGAAACTTACGACGGAACAGAGATGCTCAAATTGATCTTACAAGCTGTCATCTTGACGGAAGAAAGGTTTGGTTTTGACCACGTTGCAGATTTGATCATGGGTATCAAAAATGAGTACGTTCTCAGTTATGGCCATGACCAGTTGCCTGTTTTTGGCAAGGGTCTGCAAATGGGGCACGACCACGACACCTGGATTTCGGCCACAAGGCAAGCGATGATCAACCACTACCTTGAAAAAGACCTGGAAAATATTCTCATCATAAGAATAACCGATAAAGGAAAAGAATTTCTTGACAATCCGCACTTTATTGCCTTTTACAAAGACCACGACTACTCAAGCTATAATCTTGACGAAGAGGAAGAAAGCAATTCTAATATCGGTGCTACGACTCAATCTTGCGACCAGGCTCTCTTTGAAATGCTCAAAAAACTTCGCAAAGACGTAGCCAAACAACTCAACCTGCCCCCTTATGTCATCTTCCAAGACCCTTCGCTGGAAGAAATGGCCACCACCTACCCTACCAAAGAAGAAGATTTGGCACAAGTCAATGGAGTGGGGCTGGGAAAAGCAAAAAAATACGGACAGCCGTTTTTGAGCTTGATAAAAAAATACGTACAAGAAAATGAAATCATTACCGCATCGGATGTGGTGGTCAAAACCGCTGTCAATAAATCCAAAATCAAGATTTATATCATCCAACAAATTGATAAAAAGGTGGATTTGGAAGAAATAGCAGAAAGCAAATCTCTGGAATTCGATGAGGTACTCAAAGAAATTGAGCAAATTTGTAATTCCGGAACCAAACTCAATCTCGACTACTATATCGATCAAGTTATTGATGAAGAACGGCAACAAATTGCTTATGACTATTTTTTGGGTGCCGAAACGGATGACTTACAGGCAGCCATGAGCGTATTGGAGGCTGATGATTTTACAGAAGAAGAAATCAGGCTAATGAGAATCAAGTTTTTGTCAGAAGTGGCTCTTTAAACAACACTTTTAAGGTCTCTAATCTGTCAATAAAAAATAATTTGGTATGATGAGAGAAGGTTTTTTATTTATATGTTGCTGCTTTTGGGCGGTTTTGGCTGTGGCGCAAACTGACAGTATATTGACTCAAAAACTTGGCTACGACCGCCCCACAATCGAACTGAACCCCAATAAAACTGCCAAAACCGAAAGACAAAAGAAAAAACAACAGCCCAAAAATAGGTTCTACGGAATCAAAGCCAGAAAAAGAGTTGTTGTGCATCCTGTAAGAGGTCGCAAACAAACCATTGAAACTTTTTACACACTCAAAAAGAAAAACTACCGTGCCCCTGACCCTTACGTACCTCAAAAGTACTACTACGGAATGGATGCCAAGAAAAAGTACAAATGTGTGGTGGTTTACGGCGACTGCAAAGAAGAATACGGATGGCCACTGCACGGCCTCTACAAAAAAGAAGATTTGGACATTAGAACCGGACAAAGTACCGTCATCGAACAAGGAATATTCTACTATGGTGTCAAGCACGGACGTTGGGAAATGTTCCAATTCCATGACACGCTTTTAATAGATAAAAAGAAATTTTACAAAGGGTTTCCAAAAGATGCCGTCATCACTTATTACGACGTAAATGAGAAAACCATGATCAAAGAAGTCATCCCTTATCAAAATGGAGTATTGGAAGGCACTTACCTAAGATTTTATGACAGCGGAAGACCCGCAGAGATAGGAGAATATTTGGCAGGAGAAAAAGTCCACAAATGGGTTGAGTTTTACGATAGAGACAAAGCCAACCGCAAAATCGAAATACAGTACAAGACCAAGCCCCATGACGACAATTTCAAGCCTAAAGTAATTAACGAGTGGAATGAACAAGGCAAGCAGATTGTCAAAAACTCAATTCCTCTAACCCCAAAAGAAACCGAAGAAAAAAAGAAAGCCAAGATTACAGATTGATAAAGCTCAACGTCAAAACAGCCAAGGGTTTAATCCGTGGCTGTTTGATTTCAACCTTTACGGTATTTTTTGGGGCTTGCGATACACACAGGGGCGGTGCTGTGCTCTATGGATGGTTTGGCCCCGTAGGAGCAAGACCACAATAGATTTTTTGCCAAAAAAGAAACAACCATCAGCTCCGGGCTGATTTTTAATCCAAATTTTCGATGGCGGGTGCGTAATTGCGTGGGAGCTTGGGCTGAGCCAGTATCAACGCACAGCGGTAGCCAAGCTGTAAACCCCAAAAATAACCACGGCTACGAGCGGTAGCACTCGCAATAATTTCATCGTTTTGATAAAAATCGATTTTGAACGTATTGGCTTTACCTAATATCGTCCCAAATTCCGCAGAAAGAAAAAAGAAATTGCGGCGAGCTACCCTAACTTCACCACCAAGGGAAAGAACTGAAAAAATACGTTTCCTAAAACGCTCTGGAGAAACTATAATATCAAAGTTAAATACTTTAAAATCATTACTATAACCAGAGTTTTCCCACATAAAATAACTCATACTTACTTCTGAATAAAACTTAAATCTGTTTGGTTTGAAGTTTAAGTAATACCTCAAAGAAGTATTTAGTCTTGTATCACCCGAATGGTAGTAAGGTATATTGTTCAGTGAAAGCTGACTTAAATCCAATTCGTAATTGTATTCATTGAATCGAATCCCCAACCCAATAAGAAACCTTGAATTTAATCGGTAATAAAATTTAAAATCATCAGTATGTAATTTCCGAGACTTAATACCAAGTCCTGAGTTATGTCTTTTGATGGCTAAATAACTCTCTGAAAGTGAATACGAAATTGAGAGCTTGTCATACAGATATTGACAATGCCCATAATTGGGAAATAAAAGTAGTCCCAATAGACCTGCAAGCAAATTTTTAATCATGATCTTCCTTTTCTTTTTTTCTAAATCTTATTGCCGTTCTATAACCAATTACGCATGAAAGATGAGTACCATCTAAATATACATTGGCACTACCGGACTCTCTGAAGTTTCTGTATACGTCATAATGATCATAAGAATAAGTAATTTCTACAACTTCATTAAATCCTTTTTGATAGAAAATATCAAAAAAAATTCTGTTATTCTTATAAATTCTCTTAGAGAAACCAACTCCAACTCCAAGAAAAAACATATTATACCCAAATTGTCGGGAACTATATTTTAAACCACTATTTCTAGTCGAAGAAGTATATTTTGGTAATTTTGAATAACCAAAGGTTGATGAAATATAAAATGAATAATTTTCTTTAAAAAGAAAATTATATTTAACACCTACTTCAAAGACTGCGTAACCAATACCTTGAATTGATTTGTGGGTTAATTTACCAACACTAAATGATAAACTATCGTTTATTGGTGTTATATGATATAGACTATCGTTTGTTGGTGTTAGATAATAGTATGTCGTCTGGGCTTTTGAAGCAGTTGAAGGAAAATAGATTCCGAAGTTAATAGACAGCTTTTTAGTTAAAAAATGATTTACCCTAAAACCATAATTATAAAGTCTTGGAACTGCTCTAAATACCGAGTGATTTCCGTTGTCAAATCCTGATGTGATAACAACTCTACTGAAACTAACATTACCCCCGTAGTAAAAGTCAAAAAACGTTTTATGAGTTTGTGAAAGGGCTGTGTTGTAAAACACATAGCCCCAAAAAAGGGCTATGTGTATAAATAACCTATATTTCATCCTCTTATTCTTAAAATTCGACTAAAACGTTTAATTCCGGGTTCACAATTGGTAATATGTGAGAATTGGGCCGAAACATCGAGCTCACGAAGCGCGCGTGATTTACTAAATCCATGACCATATATTCTACGTTTAATTTTGGACTTATTATAATTAAGATCACTTTTATTTTCATCAATTCTTGCTTGACTCGGTGGATTGTAGCATCTCATAATCATAACACCGGAAGTAGCATAACCGAGTTGAACTGCGTTGTGAGGCATCCAAATACCTAAGTTATTCAGTTTCCAATGCTTGGCTTTTGCAATAATCGAAAAATAAATTCCGGTTTGTTGGTATTTTAACCTACATTCTGTTCTGCAATCTTCATTAGCGTAAATAATAGCTTCATCTTTATCTGGATAGGGTCTTGCCCGATTATCTTGACACCCAAAAATCCGCGTAAAGAAATTTTTGACAGCATCCCAAAATAAAGGCTGGTTAATAAAATTAGGGTTATTGGTTTTGTTAATATAGCCGCGTACACTGTGATAGGACAAGGCTGAATCAACTTGAGCTTCAGCCAATAAGTCAAAAACATCGTCATTTTTGCTCACAGCCCAAACTGCCCCGACAACCGTGTCGCCCGCAAGAAGTTGGGTTAGGTATTGTGTGCTGTCTTTACTCATCAGTAAAAGTATCGTGTCATTTTCAATTATCCTGAATATCCATTTATCTACCTGAACAACACCATCACTGTTGATTACTGCATCAAATTCATCGTCATAAGGGCTTTCAATCAATTTACCTCCTTGTGTTTCTCCATTGTTTGCGCGGTCGATATAATGTTGTCGTGTGGTGAGTATCCCGTTTGTGTTCATGACAAGATCCCAAGCCCCAAGGGTTGTATCATTTAATCCATGAATAGTATTTGCAAACGTGGCTTCATCGTCAAACGCCAAAAAGCCGTTTGAGCTAAACTGGTAGCCGCCGGAAAGCGGAACGGACACAAAATCCGAGTATTTTCGGAATGTAATACCTTTCATAGAAAGGCCTGAAACATCAGTTGAACCGGAAGTCGGCTCTAACGAAGGATTGGGTCTTGTGCAGGAAAAAACCACCACAAGCACAACTGATAAAAGTAAATTTTTTTTCATAATCGCGTTATTTAATCGCGATGCAAAGTTCAAAGTCAAGCCTTTTTATGTTAAATTATTGTTAATTTTTTAGGGAAATTAATAATCCCCCACTGAATCATCACACTAAAACCCCGCATGAAAGGGTTTCATACGGGGTTTTAGTAAAAATAAGAACTGGTTTACCACTTTATCGTAACGGCATTCTTGCTGTTTTCTATCACAAAGGCTTTGTTGTTGTTTCCGGCCAAGACAACGGGGTTGGCATTGCCAATGGGGTCAAATTTGGAAATGGGGCGCATAAAAGCCACATCTATTTTGGAGAGGCTCAGTCGGTTTGCGTCCACGCTGACCGCATCGCCTGCCTGCTCAAAGTCGTGCAAGATGACCCGAATAAAGCGGAATTTGCTTGGAAAACTACCCTCAACGGCACTGAATTGAATTTCTTTGCTGTTGGGGTTGTAGGCTATGCTTCTTTTGAAAAAGGAGCCTTTCTCGTGGTCAAAACTTTCTCCGTCATCTTCGTAATAAACAAAGGCATTGGCTTCTTTGCCGTAGTAAATATGCACATCCAAGGTATCGGAGGGCTTTTCGGCGGTGTGCTGAACGGGCGATTGCATGGGTATAATGGCCGAACCCTTGATAAAGAGAGGCAGCCTGTTGAGGGGGCTTTCGGCTATGATTTCTTGCCCTCCGGTGTATTTTTTGCCCTCGTAAAAGTCGTACCAGAAAGAGTGTTGGGGCAAATAAACCCGAGTCAGCTCTTTGTAGCTCTCCGATGGGCAGACCAAAATGCCGTGCCCTGCCAAAAACTGGTTGTGGTAGCGTCCATCGTATATTTTGGGGTCGTGGGTGTAGTCTATGGCAAGGGTTCTGGCCACCGGCATACCCGTGCGACTGGCCTCGTAGAAAGCACTGTAATAGTAAGGCAACAGGTTGTATCTCAATTGAATGTAGTTTCTGACGATTTCTTCGACTTCTTCGCCGTAGCTCCAAGGCTCGCTGTCGCGGGTGTTGATGGCGGTATGGACACGGAAAAAGGGCGTAAAAGAGCCAATGGACACCCAGCGCGCAAAAAGGGGCACACTCGGCCCACCCGTAAAGCCGCCCACATCGTATCCTGCAAAAGGCACACCTGCCAGTCCCAAGCTATTGACCAAGCGCACGCCAAGGAGCATGTGGTTGTCGTTGGATTGGTTGTCGCCTGTCCAGAGGGCACTGTAACGCTGCAAGCCGCTATAGCCCGCCCTACACAGGATAAAAGGACGGCGGTTCATCAGCTTTTTGGTGCCTTCGTAGCTGGCGCGTACCATCATCATGCCGTAGAGGTTGCGCCCGTTGCGGGTAGTGCCTTTGCGCCCCTCAAAGTCCCAATCCATCAAATCGGGCAGGCGTTGCCCCCAAGTGGCTATCTCGTTCATATCGTTCCAAAAACCATCCACGCCATCACTGACCAACCCCGAAAACTTGCTGCCCCACCATGCACGGGCTGAAGCCTTCGTAAAATCGGGAAAATGGCACCAGCCCGGCCAAACCTGCCCGGAGTACGGTGTCCCATCGGGGTATTTGATGAATACGTCATTTTTGAGGCCGTCTTCATAAGCATCGTAGCCTTTTTCTATTTTCACGCCCGGATCTATGATGGTTATGGTGCGAAAGCCTTGCGATTTGAGCTTGGAAATCATGCCTTTGGGGTCGGGAAAACGCTCTTTGTCCCAAGTAAACAGCTTGTATTTGTCCATATAGTGGATGTCGAGCGTGATGGCATCGCAAGGGATTTTTTTGTCTCTGAAGGTCTGAGCCAGTGTAAGCACCTCTTTGTCAGGATAATAACTATAACGACACTGCTGATAGCCTATAGACCAATACGCAGGCATGGGCGTTGTGCCGGTGAGGTATGAGTAAGAAGCAATTACACCCCCAACGGTGCGGTTGCCAATGAAGTAGTAGTCCATGTCTCCCCCCTCGGCAGTAAAAGAAGAAAAACGGTCGTTGGATGCGCCAAAATTGAAATGAGTTTTGTAAGAATTGTCCAAAAAAATGCCGTAGGTCAGCCCGCTGTGTACTCCGATATAAAACGGGAAGGTCGAGTAAATCATATCGGCGTTGTCGGGATAGCCGTAGTAGTCTGTGTTCCAGTTGGTGTAGCCATTGCCGCGTCGGTCGAGGGGTCCGGTTTTTTCGCCCAGACCCAAAAACCGCTCGTCGGGCATGATTTTTTTGTAGCTCGTTACCTCATCGCCTTGCCAGCCAATTCCAAAATCGTCTTCGTTGATGGTTTTGCCCTCTTTGTTGAGAAACTTAATTTTCAAGGGCTTCTTTGTAATGACACAAACCAAACTATCGCTACTCAAAGTCAATGAGTTAGGCTCGTCTTTAGCTATTACTTTGGTGGCAGGTTCAGGTTTGCCGATGGTGGCAAAGGAAAAATCATAAAAAGCCGCTTCTTTAGAGGCTGTAACCCTGACCACGGTGGGAGTATAAAACCAAATCCGCAGATTGCCTCCCGTAGCTGCAATCGTCCAACTATTGGACTGGCTTTTGATGGATTTCACATCGCCCAGCGGCTTAAAACGCATAGATTCTTGCGCTTGAACCACTTGATTCAAAAGCAAAAACATGAATAGAATTTTTCTCATCTTTTACAAAATTTTTTTCCAAAAAAACCCATTTATCAATCAAAACCAAGATTAATAGCCAATTGAAGCCCTTTTTTTCATGCAAACGATTGAAAAAATGGCTGTCTTCGGAGGCTCTGCCTGCTGTGCGGAATTTTCAAGCTGCAAAACTCAAAATAACTCCAAGGACAAATTCTTTACTAATTAAATCCGAATTAAGCAATCGGTAGAAACAGCATTTAGGGCTTAAATTATTAAGAATAAGCTATCCATATTGCGTGAGTGCATTCATCCCGTAGGGATGGTATGCTTAATAAAAAAACTGCATTGCAGATGCCTGCGACCTTGTTGGGGTCAGTTCTACCAACGTATGCCCGGACTGTAAACTATTAGGATTGAAGGATTAGAAAAATATTGTTTAATTCGGGTTAAATTGGCGTTTTAAGTTTTTGTAGTATGCTTAAAAATCTATTTGCCATTTTAATCGTATTGTATTCAATTTCCCACCTCTCCGCACAAGACAGCGACTCACTCAACACACAAAAACTCGCGCCCGTAACAATAGTAGCAGAGCCGAGTATCGAAAGCATCTCAAGGCTTGCGCCCGTAAAAGAGGCTTATATTTTTTCCGGCAAAAAAACGGAAGTCATATCGCTTGCTGTGCTGGATGCCAATATCAGCGAAAAAACAGGCCGGCAACTTTTTGCCAAAATTCCGGGGGTTTTTGTGTACGATATGGAAGGCAGCAACCAAATCAATATTTCCACCAGAGGGCTTGACCCGCACAGAAGCTGGGAATTCAATATCCGCAAAGACGGTATCTTGGCCAACTCCGATTTGTACGCCTATCCAGCCAGCCATTACAGCATACCCATGGAAAGCGTCGAGAGAATCGAGTTGGTGCGCGGGACAGGCTCTTTGCAGTACGGCGCACAGTTTGGCGGTATGCTCAACTACGTTGCCAAAGAGGGCGATTCCTCCAAACGTTTTGGCTTTGAGAGTTTCAACTCGGTAGGCTCGTACAACTTGCTCAGTTCTTACAATGCCATAGGTGGTAAAATAAACAAAATCAGGTACTACGCCTATCACATCCAAAGAAATAGAGACGGATACAGAGAAAACGAACACACCAACTACGATGCGCAAGGCATAAAACTCAGTTACCAAATCAGCGACGATTTGTCCTTGGGCCTGGATTGGGTCAGGTCAAACTACACCTACCGCATACCCGGGCCGCTCAACGATGCCATGTTCGGCCAAAATCCAAGACAAGCCACCCGCTTTAGAAACTATTTCAACCCCGAAATCAACATCCCTTCCCTGACCCTCAAATGGAAAATAGCCCCCAACACAGAGCTAAAAATCAGCTCTTCGGCTTTGATAGGCCAAAGAAGAAGCGTGATTTTTGAGGGTACAGCCACCACCAAAGACACCATCAACGCACAAACCTTGCAATACAACCATCGGCAAGTGGATATAGACCGATTCAATAGCTACACCCAAGAAATCAGACTCCTGCAACACTACAACTTGGGCGCAACCAAACACTGTTTAGCAGTAGGTATCCAGCTCATCAACAACCACTTACACCGCACTCAACTGGGCAAAGGCACAACAGGCATCAACTACGACTTGAGTTTGGCAAATCCTGAGTGGGGAAGAAACATGCACTTCAAAACCAACAACCTTGCTTTTTTCGTAGAGAATAGCTTTCACCTGACAGAAAAACTTGCGCTCAACTTAGGCGCACGAATAGAGTCAGGAAAAAGTGATATGGATGGCAAAATTGTATATTACCCTGAAAATCAAATCCCTGTAAGTATAAAAAGGCAATTCCCATTGCTGGGGGGAAGTTTTCAGTACGACATCACAGAGAAAAATGAGCTTTATGGGGGAATTTCTCAGACTTATCGCCCCATGCTTTTCAAAGATGTGGTACCCGGATCAGTTTTTGAAAAAGTGGATCCCAATCTCCAAGATGCAAGCGGCTACAACGCTGAAATAGGATGGCGGGGAAAGCATAAGTTTTTGAAATGGGACATCACCGGATTTCTTTTGCAATACAACAACCGCTTTGGGACATTGGCCATGAGCGACGCAGAAGGCAATTTTTTTACCTACCGCACCAATGTAGGCAACTCTTTGGCAAAAGGAATCGAGTTGTTTTTGCAAGCCACTTGGCCTATCGGCAAGCAAAGCCAACTTGCAGTTTTTACCTCTACTTCAATAATGGAAAATAAATATATCTCTGGCAGGCTCAAATCCGGCAATCAGAACATCAACCTCAAAGGCAAACAAGTCGAAAGCGTTCCCAATATCATCGCAAGAAACGGGCTGACCTTGCGCCATAAACGTCTGAGCACCACGCTACTGGTTAGCTATACCTCAAAAAGCTATGCCGACCCATTGAACACCGAAAAGTCCAACCCCACCGGTACAGTAGGTCTGGTGCCACAGTACACCATTCTGGATTTCAATGCCACTTACCAAGTCTCCCCACAAATCGAAATAAGAGCCTCCCTCAACAACCTAACCGATAAAAGTTATTTCACCAAAAGACCTGTGTTTTACCCAGGCCCCGGTATATGGTCATCGGACGGCAGAAACGGTGGCCTCTCTCTCGTGTTTAGATTGTAAGATTATTTGTTAAATTTCATTTGTTTTAAAAAAAGTATTTTCTTACGAAAATTTTCTGTTAAGTTTTCAATCAATGGAAGGCGAAAAAGATGAATTATTGGCAAAAATAGCGCGATTGGAAGCCCGACTGGCTGCCAATGATGCCATTGTCAAAAAATACATCGCCAGACAAAAGGAGCAACAAGAGCTGTTAAGAGAGCAAAACAACGCACTGGAGCAAAAACAAGCCGAAATCTTGGCTCAAAACGAAGAACTCATCCAGTCGCAAGAAGAACTCAACACCCAGCGAGAGTTCATCGAACAGCAAAACCGTGAACTCTCCCAAACCAACCAAAAACTCCTTGCCCATGAGCAAATCCTAAAAAAAGCACTGCAAAAACTAAAAGACAGCGAAGAGCAAATCAAACAACAAAACAACGCTCTTGAACAAAAACAAGGCGAAATCTTGGCTCAAAACGAAGAGCTTATCCAATCGCAAGAAGAGTTGCAGACCCAATGGAACTTCATAGAAAATCAAACCCAACTACTCAAAGAACAATACGAAAAACTCAACACCAGCCTGAGAGCCGCTCAACATATTCAACAGTCTATCCTGCCAAGTCAAGAAAAATTAACCCACTTGCTTAAAGAGTGGTTTGTCATATACACACCAAAAGATATTGTCTCGGGAGATTTGTATTTTGTGGAGCAAGTAGAAGACAAACTGTTTTTGGCATGTATAGATTGCACAGGGCACGGGGTTGAGGGGGCTTTCGTAACGCTCATCACCCACGGCATTCTCTCTTTGCTACTCAAAGAAAAAAAACTTACCTCACCCGCTATGATTTTAGAGCATCTGGACAAAGAGTTTAGAATCAGGCTCAACCAAGAAAAAAACAGGTTCTACTACGGAATGGATATTGCTTTGCTCTGCATTGAGAGAAATTCGGATGGATGTAATGTGGTTTTTAGTGGAGCAAAAAGTGAGGTTTATTTTTTTGCAGACCATCAAATTCAGGTACTAAAAGGCAAGCCTAAATCTATCGGGGGCATTTACAATCCAAATAAAGAGTTTTTTAACCAAACTATCTCGGTAAGCCCGGGGACAGTTTTTTATTTGTCCACGGATGGTTTTTTCGATGTGGTAAACGCACAAGGCAAAAAACCGGGCAAAAATGGCTTCATAGAATGGCTAAAGCAAATTAGCCAACAGCCTTTTGAAACCCAAAAAGAATGCCTCTTAAAACTGAGCGGAGAATTTTGCCAAAATCCTTACCAGAGAGACGACATACTGGTGATGGGTTTTAAGGTATAATAGGAAACATATCCATTTTCTAAAGCATATACCTCTAAATATGGCAGAAAAAAAACAAGATGTACACGGAAGTTGTTTGCATTCTCTTTATTCAATAAAATTCAAAGCATAGCCCTCGCAATAAGGAAGTAAATGGCCAGCCCCAACAGGTCGTTGCTGGTGGTGATAAATGGGCCTGATGCCAGAGCGGGATTTACGCCAAACTTATTCAAAATCAGAGGGGTTGCCGTTCCCAACAAAGAAGCAATCATAGCCACCGAAAAAATAGCCACCCCCACCACAAAAGACATTTGGACATCGCGGAACATAAGCCAACTCATGGCAAAAACCAACACGCAAATAATCAAGGCATTGACAAAAGAAACCACAAACCCACGCCTAAGCCTGTCCCACACGGGGCTTTTGTTGGATGTCTCCCCAGCCAGTGCCTGCACGATGAGTGTGGCGGATTGTATGCCTATATTTCCGCCGGTGGCGGTGATGAGAGGGATAAAAAATGCCATGGCAGGCAGCAAACGCAAGTCCTCTTCAAAAAGCCCCAGAAACCAAGCCCCTAACATGCCCCCAAAAATCCCCACCAATAGCCAAGGCAGTCTGGATCGGGTGATTTGGATGACTCCATCACTCTCTTCGGTGTCCCCCGTGATACCCGACATAGCCTGCACCATTTCGTCGGCTTTTTCACGAACGATGTCCATGGTGTCGTCTATCGTTATGATACCCAATAGTTTACCTTTGGCATTGACAACCGGAAGCACTTCCAGAGAGTACTGACTCATAATTTCTATGACCTGCTCTACCGGCGTGTAAGTATAAACAAACTGAAATTTTGGGTTGTAGATGTCTCTTACCAAGGTGTCTGGCGAAGCAAAAAACATTTTCTTAAACGAAACGCGACCCACCAGTTTTTCTTCCTCTCCCAGAACATAGATGGTGTGGATTTTTTCTACGTATTCGGCCTGCTGCTTAATTTCGGCAATGCTTCGGCTCACTGTCCAGTCTAAGGAAACCCGAAGAAACTCTTTGGCCATAATCCCTCCGGCACAAGAGGCATCAAAGGGCAACAAAGATATGATGTGTCTGGCTTTGTTGCGTGCCTTCATGTTGGCCAATACCTCTTCGCGCCTCTGCAAGGAAAGTTGGCGCATGACGGCTACCGCATCGTCCGAGTCCGAAAAATCTATCAGTTCAGCAATCTCGTTTACGGTCAATTGGGTTAAAAAATTGGCTCTTATGTCTTCGCTGAGGTGGGATAAAATATCTGCCTTAAATTGAGTGTCGAAGCCATCAAATACCATCTTAAGCTCGTCGGCCATCAGGTACTCACCCAGTTCGGCCAAATCTGCAGGGTGTAGGTTCTCAAAAAGTTTCTGCAAGCCTATGGAGTCTTGAGTGGCCAAGGCTTTGCGAAGGGCTTTTAGGTATAGCTTATTGATTTCCATTGGTATTGGGTAGCTCTAATGATGGTTGAATTATTTTATCCAACAACTCTTTGGATTTGTCGCTGAGATGAGAGCGGTCAATAGTGAGTTCTTTCAACAGGTCTAAAATCGTGTTAATCCGCCCCTCAGTGGTTAGAAATTTGTTGATAATTAATATATTATTTGATTTTAGGATGCAATACCCCGAGCGGAAATTTCCTTTCTCGTAGCGCATCACATAGCCGCACTCTGATATCAAATCTTCCAGTTTGGACAAAAAAGCAGGCGTGTAATTGATTTTTTGCATGGACAAAATTAGTCAGTAAAACCGATTCTTTAAGGTCAAAAAACACCATCAACACACTTCTGATGTTTAACTTGAATAGATGCAAAGGTTGGACGAGTGGTTTCTCGTATATTTGCATAGAAATAAAATTTTTAGCGTGCAAGTCAGCCGTTTTTTTTTATTTACTGGATACATTTTTTTCTTGGGATTGGTATCTTGTAAAAAACATGAACTTACGGAGATGGGAGAGTTTACCCTCAAGGATAAATTGTTTCATCCGGTCTCTTTGACTGGCCTTTGGGAGTTTTATCCTTCTTCTTTGATAGAACCGGGGGCTTTTGAAACCGCTGAACCTTACTTTGTGGCGGTGCCTGCTCCTTGGAACAGCTATTTGAAAAATGACAAACCCATAACCCCCAACTATAACTGCGCTACATTTAGGCTGAAAGTCTTTCTCAACAATCATAAAAAAGATTTGGGGCTTATTGTACCAAAAATATGGACGGCAAACAGGGTATATGCAAATGGAGTGATTGTTTCTCAGGCTGGTACGGTCGGTTGTAGTTATGAGCAAAATCGAAATAAAATTTTAGAACGAATCGTAAAATTGCCTGATTTTAAGTCAGATACCCTTGAGTTAGTGGTACATGTTGGGAATTACGATTTTTTTATAGGGGGCATCATAGAAGAGTTTTGGGTAGGTACGTATAGAGACATTGAGGACAAATGGAATTTCAACAACACGTGGGCTTTGATGTGGATTGGATGCCTGTTATTGATGTGTGTGTATCATCTTATTTTGTTTTTGACTTTGAGGGAGAATAAATCTTTAATTTATTTTAGTGGGATTTGTTTGATGATTACTGGACGTTATCTGGTTTTTGGAGATCATTTTATTTATTCTTTTTTAAAAGAAAACAATTATATTGATGGATACATACAGCCTCAAATATATTATTCGCTTAATTTTATACTTTCGTCTCTTGGACTTTCTTACGTATTGGCACTTTATAGAGAGAAATGGGCAAAAAAACTACTTCTTACGTCGTACAGTTTGATGTTTTTGGGTTTATTGATTGTAATTTTATCTAAAAATCTTTTTTTTATACTTTTTATACCTTTGCAGGCGATCATTATTTTCAATGCCGTCAGTATTTTAATTACTATTTTAAAAGCAGTATATTATCAAAAAAGCGAGTCATTTTATCAGCTTTTTGGCATATCAATGATGATTTTTGCGGCTGTCAATGACAGCCTTCACACCCAAGGAATTGATTTGTTGGGTGAAAACGAATTGATACCTGTCGCTTTTGGGTCTTTTGTAGGCATTCAGATTATCGTTTTGGCAAAAAGGTTTTCTTTCAATTTTAACCAACTCAAAGAATTATCTGCTCAATTGGAAAACAAAGTCAGGATTAGAACCCGCGAATTGGAGCAGAGCCGAGACGAAATAGAGAAAAAAGGCGAAGCCCTTCAGGATGCCTATCGGAGTATTACCGATAGCCTCAAATATGCCAGACGGATACAAATTGCGCTCTTGGGGCAGGAAGAAAATCTAATCCAACATTTTAAGGACGCATTTCTTATTTTCGAGCCTAAAGATGTGGTAAGTGGAGATTTTTACTGGTATGCCGTTGTAGGAGACCACAAAATAATTGCCATTGCAGACTGTACGGGGCATGGGGTGCCGGGTGCTTTTATGACCTTGATAGGCAATGATGCCCTCGACGAAATTGTCAAAGTTCGACACATTGTTGATCCCTCAGCTATTTTGACGCAATTGGATAAACGGATTTTGGAAACGCTTCATCAAAGAAACACCCAAGAGCAGCGTAACGAGGGTATGGATATGGCAATAGTAGCAATTAATGAATTGGAAAAAACGGTAATTTTTGCAGGGGCAAAAAATCCAATATTTTTTGTTTCCGATGACAAAAAAGAACTTGTAGCGGCCTCAAAGTTTCCTGTGGGTAGCAATCAATACCAACAACAGAAAATATTTCAAAACCACACGATAAACTACAAAGAGGGAGACAAAATCTATATGTTTTCCGATGGTTTTCAAGATCAGTTTGGCGGGTCTAACAACAAAAAATTCATGTCAAAACGATTCAGAGAACTCATCTTTGAGCTATCTTCACAACCTATGAGTGAGCAAAAACAAAGACTTTTGGAAGATTTCCGGAAATGGAAAGGCGAATACAAACAAACAGATGACGTTTTGTTGCTCGGTTTTGTACTCTAAATTGCTATCTTTTTTATTTCAGGTTGATGTTGTGGCTTTGGGCGGCACTATGGGCGGGGTAAAAAGAACAACCGAAAGTGATGACAAACACGGCCACCCCCACCCATAGCAAGTCAGAGGGTACGATTTTAACAGGGTAAGACTGAATAATCGTTTCGCTTGTTCCCAGTCTCACCAGTTCAAACTCTTGTTGAGCCATACAAAGCAAGACCCCCACCAAAGAGCCTAAAAACACCCCGGCACCCCCTATCATCATACCCAAGTAGATATAAATCCTACTGATGAGGCTTTTATCTGCCCCGATAGCAAACAAAATTCCGCTATCGCGCTTTTTTTCTATTGAAAGCATGGCCAAAGAGAAAAAAATATTGAAAGCAGCTATCGAGATGATAAAGACAAAGGCCATAAAAACAAAAAGCCTTTCTATTTTTATGGCCTGAAGGATGCCGGTCTGCTGCTCTATCCTGTCCAATACCTCAAAATCACTACCCATAAAAGCTGAGACATACTGTTTTGTTTTTGTGGTATTGCCTTTGGTTTTGATTTCAAGGGCTGTGTATTGGTGGGTATCCAATTCCATCAACTCTTGGGCGAAATGCAGGGGCACAATCACCATTTTCTCATCAAAACTTTGCTCCAAACCGATTGTCCCGCTTACGGGGATACCTAATTTTTTAAACGACCGCGACGGATCGAGCAAAAGTTGTGATTCGCTGCGCGGATACCAGAGTTGGAGTACATCAAACTCATTTTTTAGGTTAATTCCCAAACGGTACTGTACCCCCAGCCCTATCAATGCGCGGTTGGCTATGTCAATGCTGCCTTCGCGCAAAGCAGTGTCAAGAGGATACTGGACTAAAAAATTGGTATCCACCCCTTTGGCTTCTACCACCACCGGCTCACTGTCTCCGTAGCGCGCTAAGGCATTGTCCGAACAAATCCTTGTGATAGCCGCAACACCTTCTATGCGGGACAACCGTTCGAGCGAATCAGAGCTAAAAAAGAAAGATTTCCCTTTTTTGGGTTGGACTTTTAACTCGGCATTGTAAGTCTGAAACAGGTCTATGGTCAACTCTTCCAAGCCGTTGAATACCGAGAGCACCACAATAAGAGCAGCCGTTCCCACCGCCACTCCGCCAATAGCCAAATGCGTCAAAATCCTGACAAATCCAATATTTGAGGTTTTGCCGCGCAGCACACTTCCCCCAAAATACCGCAAGGCAACTCTCAAAGCAGGGTCTCTCATTGGGAATTTCATTTAAATTTGTGTGTAAAAATGCTCTGTTAAAACCAATCCAAGAAACTTCTTGATTCTTACCAATATGCAACAGATAAGCACATATCTTAACAACTACTTATTTTTTAATGGTTTAGTTTGGAGTTTTATTTTTCTGCAACTATCGGTCTTGTCTGTGAATGTAGGGTTTTCTCAAAACTATGATCCGGTTGTCAAAGCATTTTCAAGGGCTGAGTATGAAAAAGGCAAAAAACTGCTTATCAAGATATTGGATAAAAAAAACAACGACCCGGGCGCGCTTTTTTTTATGGGGCAATACTTTTTTGATCCTTTTTGTCCCGAAAATAACCTGGATTCGGCATACAGCTACGCCCAAAAAGCCTCCTTATTTTTTCAGCAACTCAAACCCGAAGAGGCCAAGCGCATAGAAGTCAATTCCGTCAACGGACACGAAATCACTTTGCTTAAGCATAGAATCGAACTAAAAGCCTTCCAGATAGCCGACAGCACAGCCACCGAAGCCGCCTATCAGAGCTTTGTGGATAAGTTTCCCAATAGCGAACAAGCCTCAACAGCCGTGCTAAAAAGGGATAAAATTGGCTTTGAAGCAGCACAAAAAGCAAACACATACCAATCATTTGCTCAGTTTTTGGACAAATACCCGAAATCTATCTATGCCCAAGAAGCCCATGAAAAATACGAAAACTTACTTTTCCACACGCTAACCGCCTCAAAAACATTAGAGCAATACCGCAATTTTGTGCAAAACTATCCGGCAAGCCCTTACATCGAAGACGCTGTGGCAGCAATCTATCAACTGACCACCCATACCAACTCACCGGAGGACTTGCTGGAAATCGCACGCAGTTACCCTCAAACTACTTATGCCCACAAAGCTCTTTACAGACTGGCTTACATAAAACCTTCAGAGTTGGTACGATTCCAGAGTTATCCCCAATACGCTCAGTTGGTTGCGATTCTGAAATCGGATACCCTTAAGATTATAGGATTTTGGGCAGATAATGGCAAGCTCGGTTTTATAGATACCAATGCCGAAGTCGTAATCGAACCACAGTTCGAATCATTGCATCTCGATTACATCTGCAAAGGAACTTCCGACAAGTTCATCGTAACGCAAAAAGGCAAAATGTATGCCTTGCACAACAAATTAGGCAAAAAAATATCTGAGTATGAGTTTGAAAGCGTAGAGTCAGAGCAGTTTGGGCAGGTTGTGGTCTCCAAAAATCAACTCTATGGGCTTTATCACTTAGGAGGGTTTTGGTCAATTCCTTGTCAGTACCAGAGCCTCGAAGTCATCAGCAAAAGTGCAGTACTGTTTGGAAAAGACGGCAAGTACGGCCTTTTGACCCACACTGGAGAGTTGCTGCTGGAAGCTGATTTTGACGAGATTGACTTTGAAGAAGGGAGTTTTATTTTACACAAAGAGGGCAAATGCAATTTTTTGTCAGAAATACATCTTTTTAAGGATTACCAACCCAACAAACCCATTTCCATCAACCTTGAATACCAGAATTGCAAAAGGCGGTGGTCTTACGTTTCCGTGCAAAGCAGTTCAGGCTATCAGGTAATACATCCCAAGACAAAGAAAGCCATTATCAAAAATGCCCGCCAATGCTTGGCAACGCCCCAAGGCTGGCTGGTTAAAGTGATAGACAGATGGACTTTGCACCAGCCCGACGGCAAAATGATAGGCAAAAGAGGCTATGACTCTTTGGTATTGGGAGAGGGGCTTATTGCTGTTAAATTTATGGACAAGTGGGGACTTACCGATTCATTACTCAACGAAGTTATTGATTATCAATACGATTCTATCATACTGACCGCTCATAAAGCTGCCATTCTTATCAAGGGAAAAGAGCGGTTTGCTTATTACAAAGGCTATAAGCCGCTTTCCATTCCTGAGTTTACTTCTCTTAAAATCAGAGCTTTTGGCGATTCTGCTTCTATGGTGTTTTTGATAGCGGTACTTAAAAATGGCAAAGCCGGCCTTTGGAATATGGCAAATAGCAGGCTGCTGCCGCCGGTTTATGATGAAATTTATTTTACGCCTTTGCCCACGGTATTTATTGTCAGGAATGGCAATAATCGAGGGCTGATAAGTCAAACAGGCAAGTGGATTTTACCAATTGGTTTTCAAGGGCTTGTTTACATGCAGAGGGGTTGGTTTGCCACTTATCGGGGTGGATTGTTTGGGCTTTGCAATCCCGAGCAGCAAATCGTGGTACAACCCCAGTTTAGCATCCAACCGCGCTTGTACCATGATTCTTTGTTTATGGTAAAAAAACAAAAATTTGCCTTTTTTGATGGAAGGAAAAATTTTGGAAACTTTGAAGACTTTGACCAAGTCGAGTATTGGAACGACACATCCGCGCTGGTGCAACATCAAAACAAGTGGAAGATATACGACTTTAGAAATGCGAGATTTGATGCGGAATATTTCGACAAATACGAAGTTCTTTTTTCCTCAACGGATGAAATAGTACTCAAAACCTTCAGGAGCAGCGGTTTCGGAATACTCTCTAACCGAAGAGGCCGGATTGTGGCAGAAGAGTTTACGGGTATCAAACAACTGGGCACTCAGACTTGGCCTCTTTTTTTGGCAGAAAAGCACATCCCACAAGCGGGAATTTTTGTTTTATTGTACTACGGGAAAAACGGTCAAATACTTAGAAGACAAGTGATTAATGACCCAAACTTTGAAAATTATACCTGCACGGATTGAATAAAGAGATTTTTTTCAAAAAAAATTTGGAGTAAGACTTTTGGTGTCCTACATTTGCAGCACTTTTTTTTAAAGGAGTGGTAGTTCAGCTGGTTAGAACGCCTGCCTGTCACGCAGGAGGTCGCGGGTTCGAGTCCCGTCCATTCCGCAAAAAAAATAAAAAAGCCCTCTACATTGAGGGCTTTTTTATTGGCTTTAACTTGATTTTCAAATAGTTGATTCCATCTCTGCGATTTGTCTTTCGTACAGTTCCCGATAAAAGCCGTCTTGGGCAATCAGTTCGTTGTGTGTTCCTATCTGTACGATTTTGCCTGCATCTAAGACCAAAATCTTGTCGGCCAATTTGGCTGAAGAAACACGGTGTGAGATGATGATGGAAGTGCAGTTTTTCAGGGCAGTAGAAAGAGCCGTAAGGATTGTGTTTTCTGTTTTGGTATCTACCGCCGAAAGCGAATCATCGAGAATCACCACAGCCGGTTTGCGAATCAATGCCCTTGCGATGGAAACACGTTGTTTTTGTCCACCCGAAAGGGTAATACCCCTTTCCCCCAAAACAGTCTCAAATTGAGCGGGAAAATCCATTATATTGTCGTAAACGTCTGCTTGCTTGGCAGCTTCTTCTATTTCTTGTGTGGTAGCGTCATCCTTGCCAAAGGCAATATTATTTTTTATACTGTCAGAAAAAAGGAATACTTCTTGGGGCACATACCCGATTTGAGAGCGTAGGTTCTGTAAATTGTAGTCTTTGATGTCTCTTTCGTCAATCAAAATTTGACCTTCACTTACGTCATAGAGGCGAGAGAGCAAATTGGCTATTGTACTTTTTCCTGCTCCTGTCGTTCCTAAAATAGCCAGAGATTCTCCTTTTTCCAACCCAAAAGACACATCTGATAGGGCTTTGATACCTGTATCAGGGTAAGTAAAACTGACATTTCTAAACTCAACTTTCCCTTGTATTTGGGCGATATGGTTTTCTGCGGAAACAATATCATTCTGCTGTTTCATAAACTCATTGATGCGCTTTTGTGAGGCGGCGGCGGTTTGCGTGGTGCTGGCCACCCAGCCCAAAGCCGTTACAGGCCAAGTCAGTAAATTGATGTAAATGATAAATTCCCCAATGACACCGGGCGTTATGCTCCCACCAATAACTTGATGTCCACCGACATACACTACCATTACGGTACTCAGCCCAATCATCAGTGTCATTACCGGAGCAAAAAGCGCGTTTACTATTACCAGACCGAGCGAGAGTTTTTGGTACTTGCTGGCTTCCAGTTTGAACTTTTGCGCCGAATCTGCCTCACGGGTGTAGGCTTTTAAAACCCTAATCCCCGAAAAGGCCTCCTGCGTAAAAGTGGACATGGCAGACAATTGACGCTGAATACTTTCGGAACGCTTATTGATGATGCTGTTTACATAATAAATCATAATCGAAAGAAACGGGAGGGGTAGCAGGGAAAAAAATGTCAGTTTGGCATCTACGGTAATCATATAAGACACCACCACCACAAAAGAAACAACCAAGTTTATTCCGTACATAATCGCAGGGCCTAAATACATCCTGACCTTGCTCACGTCTTCTGCTATTCTGGCCATCAAGTCTCCCGTATTGTTGCGCCTATAAAACGATAGAGGTAAAGATTGGTAATGGCGGTAGATATCACTTTTTTGATCAAACTCGATTTTGCGGGACATGACGATAATGGTCTGCCGCATGTAAAAAAGCAACACGCCCCGCATTATGGCCAAAGCCACAATCGCCACACCATAAAGGAGCACATCGTAGGTTATAGAATCGTAAAATTGACCCTCCAAACCCGAACCTTTGAAAGTTGGGTAACTCATGTAGGCATCTGAAACTAAGTCAATGGCATACTTAACAAATTGAGCTGGCAAGATGGAAAAGGCATTGCTCAAAACAACAAAAAACATACCCCACAATAAAGTGAACCTGTATTTGTACAGATAAGGGTTGAGAGCAGCTAATTCTTTCAATCTTTTTAATTTTAAGACGCAAAAATAGCCCCCAAACAAGTATTTACCTTACTGAAATCGAAAACAAGGAATGGGAAAAACTTTTCATCGGCCTTTGTCTAACGCCGAGATAGTAGCTCCAAAAGTTTGTTTTCTTGTTCTGTTAACCAAAGGCTTTTTGAATAGCCACCCTCAGGATATAATTCATTGTATTTTTGGTAAGCCATCCCCAAAGACCTGAACTTCAAAGTCAAATAATCTTCTATAATGATAAAGTTTCCAGTAACGTCTTCACAAAGCTTTCTAAAATCATCGGGAGTGAAACTCTTAGGTTCTTTTAGCTGAATAATCGCTTTTTCCTCGTTCAACTTATCGGAATTGTTTTTTTTGATCAATTCCTCACGCCAGTTTTGTAGGTTTTTGGTCTCATCCGAACTCAGCTCAAACAAATCCTTGCCCAAGTACTGCCCCCAAAGTTTAGAATCGTGAGGCTTTTCTGCCAATTTGGCCCATATATGTGGCTTTTTCAAAGGATCATTCTCTTGGGCTTGGCTTGAAAAGCCAATGGCCACAAATCCCAATATAATCAAAATATTACGCATATTACTTCGGATTTATTGTACTTATTTAACGCAAAATGTAAACGAAAAGTGCCATAAAAAGATAAAAAAAAAATAGCCATAGATATTTTTTATCTGTAACGTCCTTTTTAAGACAAAAAAGATAAAAAAACTTGTTTTTCATACAATTTATTTTTGTGTATTTTATACATAACTTATTGAAAATAAGAACTTTATTTTTAAAAAAAATAAAATAAATTTGTTTTTACTTTCTTACTTATTAAGAATCTGCATTATATTTTTTATGTTAATATAAGACGATTTGCTCAAGATTCAAACCGACCGAGTGTTATTTTGCAGCATGAGAATTTCTTATTGGTACGGTTTGGTGGTTTTGGGGGTAGGGTTTATTTATTTTATCAATCTTTTTATAGATGCGATGGACGTTGATGCTACCCAATACGCAGCCATGTCCTTTGAGATGATAGAGCAGGGCAACTTCTTGTTTTTTACCGACCGATACAAAAACTATCTGGATAAGCCTCCTTTGACTTTTTGGCTGGTGAGCACCAGTTATCGGTTGTTGGGCATTTCCAACTGGACATTCAAACTCCCTTCACTGCTTTTTGCGCTATTGGCGATTTATTCAACTTACCGATTTTCAAGGCTTTATTACGACCAAACGGTGGCTCGTCTTTCAGCATTGATGTTGGCCACTACCCAAGCTCTGTTCTTGATAACCAACGATTGTCGTACAGACACGCTACTGATGGGTGCTGTGGCTTGGAGTTTGTGGCAGTTAGGGGCTTATTTAAGGGATAGAAAAACCATCAATTTTTTTGGTGCTTTTGTAGGGATTGGTTTGGCAATGCTGGCCAAAGGGCCTATCGGGTTGGTGATGCCCATGCTGGCTTTTGGGCCGCATCTGATATTGAAAAGCCCCAAAGATATTCTGCGTTGGCAATGGATAGTCGGTTTGGTTGTTGTTGCGCTGGTACTTTTTCCCATGTGCGTAGGGCTTTACTTGCAATACGATGCCAATCCCGAAGTCGAAGTCAACGGCCAAAAAGGAGTTTCAGGGCTTGAATTCTACTTTTGGAAACAAAGCTTTGGGCGCATAACAGGTGAAAGCGAATGGAAAGACGATTCGGATGCTTTCTTTTTTGTGCACACTTTTGGCTGGGCATTTTTGCCTTGGACACTTTTTGCTCTCGCTGCACTACTGGACAGGGCAGGGAGTTTACTGCGCTTCCAAATTAAAGACAAACCAGAATGGGTCTCATTCTTTGGCTTTTTGTTGCCTTGGATAGCTTTTTCGCTTTCCCGCTACAAGTTGCCGCACTACATATTTGTTTTTTTTCCGCTAACGGCTGTATTGACGGCACAGTATTTAGTTAGGCTGTGCCAAACGAAAACCTTCAAGATTTTTTACAACATCCAAGTTTTTGTACTATTCATACTTTGGTTTGTTCCCGTATTGATTGTTTGGTTTGTTTTTAGTGTTGAAAACTATTTTGCGATTTTGCTGGCCGTTGCTGCTTTTATTGGATTTGTGGCGCATACCCGCGCGGAGGACAAATTTCATTCACTGGTGTTGGGTACTTGCTTGACCATTGTGGGGATAAATATCATCATGAGTTTGCATTTTTACCCTCAACTACTTCCCTATCAGGCGGGTATCAAAGTTGGGCGTTACGTAAAAGAAAACAATTGGAAGCCCAATGAATTCATCTCTTACAAGGGTATGCCGCACTCTTTGGATTTCTATTCCCGGCAAATCAACTCAGCGACTTGGAATTTAAATGAGTTAAAGGCTTTTGCTGCGGGCAAGCCGTTTATCTACGTTTACGGCAATGAAATAGACATAGAACCCTTAAAAAATGAAGGTTTTGGTGTTGAGGTGCTTTTGAGATTGCCACACTTTCATGTCAGTGAGCTCAATATCAAATTTCTCAATTCCAAAACCCGTCATTTGGCAGTAGAAAACCATCAAGTGGTCAAACTAACGCCCAAGGCGAGGGCACTTGACATCTCCGCCAAAGTGATAAATTAGCTTAAATCCATAAATTACATATTGGTCAAAATCATCATCTCCGCGTTTTTCACGTTGGTCTCCTTTGGCGTACTCAGGTATCAAAGCCACCCGGGCCGGGTCTCTTACGGCATTGTTGAACATGGAGGTGGGTTCTTTGGATCGGTCGTGCATGGCTACGCGCAAGGTATTGTTACCCAACTGCTCATCGGACATGTAGTAGCCTGTTACATCATCAAGCCCATCTGTAAAAGTAAACCTGACCACCCATTCAAAGGCTATGTCTAATTTGTCTGTTATTCTTCTTTTTACTCCTATTCCCATTGGTATGGCAATTTGGATTCGAGAATAGTCTTTTTCATTGAGTCTGAGTGGTTTTAGGTTTATCCAGTCGCCATTAGGCCCAACAGCCTGAGGGTTGTGGTAAAATACAGAAAGCCCAATCACCGTGTAAGGAATAAATCCTTTTGGTCTTTTGAAAAAAGGCCCTCTGTTCTCGACAAAATCAGCAGTCCACAATACACCCAACTCGTAGATTCTATTTCTGAAGTGAAGGTTTCTCATCCAACGATACCAAGCCTTTTGACCGATTTCGCCAAACTTAGCAGAGGTGTTGTCGTCACCGGTTAGGGTGGTGGTAACAAACTCAAGCCTGACACTGTACCTGGGATGGTAGCGATACTGACCAAAAAAACCAAGCACCGCTTTGGTGAACTTGAAGTCAACCGGTGAAAAATATCCTTTGGAGGTGAACTCACCAAAGTATTCCGAACTTGGACTCAAATCACCAAAGTAGTTAGAAGCATTTAGCGATGCTCCGATAGACCAGTGGCGAATTTGCTTGAGTTTGTGCGCAGGTAGTTTGCGGCTGGCCAATTTATTTTGAGCCATCAATGAGCCTGCCAGCAGCATAAGAAAAAAAGCGAAGATCTTATTCATCTGTGATTTAGTTTCTAACATCATATCCCCAATTTAATTTAGATTTAAGAGCTGAAAAAAAAGTGTTGGCTTCGAGCCGAGCTAATTTTACAGTAAAGTCACATTTCTTAACGGTTAGAACCGTTCCCTGTTCGACGATTTGAGAGCGGGAATCTAAGGATATCAAAAAGTTTTGACTTCTGGAGGCCACTTCAAACCTGAGGCTTAGATTGTCATTGAGCACCATAGGTCTTGAATTGAGGTTGTGTGGACTGATGGGTGAAATAACAACCACCCCTGCGCCCGGCAACACAATCGGCCCGCCTGCACTGAGAGAATACCCCGTCGAACCCGTCGGGGTAGAGACGATAAGTCCATCGGCCCAATACGAGTTCAGCAAAGTTCCTTCAACGTATGTGTGCACAATGAGCATGGATGAAGTATGTTGTTTGAAGATTGTAAAATCATTGAGGGCAAAATTCAGGCCATCAAAAAAATCCTCACCACTTTCCAAACTCAAAAGAACTCTTTCCTCGATGATCCAGTTGCCGTTGAGCACGTCTTTCAATGCCTGGCGGTAGTCCTCTTTGCGGACAGTAGAAAGAAAACCCAGCCTGCCGGTATTGATACCCAAAACCGGCACGCCGCTACCTTTGACATAAGTAACCGTGTCTAAGAGTGTGCCGTCGCCTCCTATACTGACGGCCATATCGGCGTTGGTGGGGAAGTTATGCCTTTCAAAAACTTGAAAATTAACGGGCAAGCCGCCTAAAAGCTCTTGCAAAGATTTAGATACCCATAGTTCAAAGCCTAAACCTAAAGAATAAGAGAGAAAGTCTGAAAGAAAAGACAAACTTCTATTTTCTAATGATTTGCTATGAACGGCTATGACTTTCACTTAATTATGAAATTTCACCACAAATTTAAAACTTTTAATCAATTTGAAATGATAACAATTCTTAATGAGAACAAAATCTCACATCCCCGGCCTGATGTTGCACTCAGAAAGCACATTGCAATAAATCCCCGACAATGGCTTTGTGTTAGGCTCATATTTTTTAGCTGTAAACCAATGATTTGTAGTTTTTTTTTTTGCTTTAAACTATACTTTTAAAACGGTCAAGGCCGTAAGCTATATGTCAAAAAGCCTAAACAAAATATCCAGCCTGTCCGCGTGAGTCGCCTCAAACCTGCTATCGTCAAATCGAGCAGTAATCTGGTAGTCAAACCTTAGCAAGGTTGCCGTGATATGAGACAAATCTTTTTGGTCAACTTTGAGGGTAATCAATAACTTAAGAGGGTCTTTTTCATCTACTTGTATAAACGAACTCAGCACTTTGGCGTTTTCGGCTTCTATAATTCTTGTGATTTGGGACAGCGAGTAGTCCCTTTGATAGAGCGAAATGACCAGCACCCCTCCGTCGCTTTGGGCGGCCAAACTCTGGGCTACCAGCCCAATAAAATCCCTGACACAGACCAAACCCTCATAGATGCCTTGTTCGCTGATTACCGCGATTGTGTCTAAATCAAATTTGGAGGCAATTTTTAATACTTCGGTAAAATGATCTGTGGGACTTACAAATAGATTGCTGTTTTGAAGAATCAAGCTATCAATAAGAGCTTGGTTGTTGGGGAGATCTAACAGTGCTATTTCCGAAACCATTCCGATATACTTTCCAGCATCAACCACAGGCAGAGAGCTGATTTTGAACTCGTTAAGCCAGTTCAAAGCCAGTTCCACAGTATCGCTGGGGTGAATGGGGGGTATGTTTGGATTTACGTAGTTTCCTGTAAGCATATCGGTCAAATTAACTATTTTTGCATATCAAAAACTATCAGAAAAGACAGATTTTTAGCTCAAATTGCTGCGCAAAGTACGCTCAGAAAATCTGAATACAGAAGCCATCGGAATAAAAACCCAAGAAAACAGATAAGTAAATGAAAATCAAAAGAATACTTTTTATATTGCTAATTGTAACCTTACAGCCCGTTTTTGGACAAAAGCCCAAAAAAACTGAATTAATATTTGTTCTTAGCACCAAATTTGGCAAAATCGAATTTATCCTATTCGACCAAACGCCCAAACACAAAGCCAATTTTACAAGGCTTGTCGAACAGCACTTTTTCGATAGCATCACTTTTCACAGGGTGCTAAAAAACTTTGTGATTCAGGGGGGCGACCCCAACACCAAACCCGGAGGAGATACCAGCCAGATAGGCAACGGCGGGCCGGGCTACGAGATTGACGCTGAAATAGTCCCTGAGTTCAAGCATTTGAAGGGATATATTGGGGCTGCGCGGCAAGGCGATGACATAAACCCACAAAGACGCTCAAGCGGAAGCCAGTTTTATATCGTTCAGAAAGCTGAGGGAACGCCTCATTTGGACGGGAAATATACCGTTTTTGGCAAAGTAGTCTCAGGCATGGATGTAGTGGACAAAATCGCATCGGTAGAGGTCAATAAATCGGGCAGGCCTTACGAGCCTATCAGAATGGCAATCAGAGCACATAAAGTTAAAGTTAAAAAGATGTTCAAATTGTATGGAATCAAGTTCTAATAAAGAAGTTTCAGAAGGAAATTCGTTTTTAAATCGAATTGAAGGCGATAAACTTATCTGGATAATTGCATTGATACTCAGTTTATTAAGCGTGCTTGTGGTTTATAGTGCCTCATCAAGTCTGGCTTACCGACTCGCCGGAGGCAACGCCGAAAAATATTTGTTTTCTCATTTTATTTTTGTTTGCGCCGGGCTGCTTGCCATGTATGTCGCCCATAAGGTCAATTTTGTTTATTATTCGAGGATTTCACGTTTTGCGCTGATTGTGTCGGCTATTTTATTGGTGGTGGCTTGGCGGTATGGCATCAATGTGAGTATGGCAAGCCGTTGGTTGGAAATTCCATTTCTGAACCGCACTTTTCAGCCTTCCGATTTGGCCAAAATTGCCTTGGTGATGAATTTAGCCAGTATGATAGTCAAAAGACAAAACGATCTGGAAGAGTTCAACAACGCCATTGTGCCGATGTTGATTTGGTGCGGGGTGATTTGCGGATTGATTGCCTTGACCAACTGGTCAACAGCCAGCCTGTTGTTTGGTACATGTATTTTGCTTTTTTACATGGGCAAAGTACCCACTCGTTATATTTTGTGGCTTTTGGTGATAGGGGGCTTGGCGGGGGGCTTGGCTCTTCAGTACGGACAGAGAAAAGGCACAGTCATCAGCCGATTGGACGACTTTTTGGACGATGACAACATCAACCCCCAAACCGCACAATCTTATATCGCCATCTCAACGGGGGGGATCACGGGCAAAGGCATTGGGCGCAGCACCCAACGAAACTTTCTACCTTTGGCTCATTCGGATTTTATTTTTGCCATTATTGTGGAGGAGTACGGCATGTTGGGAGCGTTGTTTGTGATTGGTCTGTACTTGGCACTGCTCTACAGGGGTATGGTCATTGTTTCCAACACCAACCACAGTTTTGGGGCACTTTTGGCGGCGGGCATTACGTTTATGATTGTGATGCAGGCATTTACGCACATGGCCGTAGTAGTGGGGATTTTTCCGGTTACGGGGCTGCCTCTGCCTATGGTAAGCATGGGGGGCACATCATTTATTTTTACGGGCTTGGCTTTTGGGGTCTTGCTGAGTGTGAGCCGCTACAACACCTCGCCCGAAGACCTGGACAGCTACCGCTACCGCAAATCCGGCGCAACAGGAAACTATATCCTCAATAAGAACAGCCAACGGTAGGCAATTAGGCTTTTTGGCTTAACTTTGTCATCAAATTTTCGCACAATGAAAAATTTTCTATTCCTACTTGGGCTTATCTTTATCTTTGCTTGCCAAGACCAAAATCGGCAGATTGTAGTCCCCGGGGGAAAGCCTACGGACACCACCAGCAAACCGATTGACCCCAAAAGCAAAGCCCTCCCTTCCGCTTGTTTGTTTGTGGGTACTGACACTACGCTCGACGTAATGACTTGGAACATAGAGCAATTTCCCAAACACAGCGAAACCATAGAAAGAGTGGCTACTTTGATTTCCAATATGGATTTGGATGTGATTGCTTTTCAAGAGATTGACAGCCGTCCAAGTTTTGCGACCCTGAGAGGCAAACTCACAGGCTGGTCTTCTGTTATTGATGCCGCCAACTCGGTGGGATATTTCTATAAAGACTCTGAGGTAGAGCGGTTGGAGTTTTTTGAGTTGTTCAAAGGCGACAGCTACAGTTTTCCGCGTCCGGCGGCGGCATTGAGCATCAAACACAAATCGGGTTTGGAGGTTTTTCTCATCAACTTGCACCTAAAATGCTGTGGAGGAGATGAAAACATAGCCCGTCGGGCTTCAGCCGCACAGAGGCTCAAGTCTTACATCGAAACCACTTTAAAAGATAAAAATGTAATCGTTTTAGGGGATTGGAACGATGTAATTGCAGGCAATGCCCTGACAGGTGCTTTTGATAACTTTTTGAAGGACACCCAAAAATACCTTTTTGCCGACTTAGAAATAGCCCAAAATTTTGCCTTAGGCTGGTCTTATCCGAGTTATCCCAGTCATATTGACCATATTATGATAACTTCTTCTTTATCAAAGTCTTTTCTTGAAGTGATGACCGTATCACCTGACAAATGCGAATCCACCTACTTCTCGCGCATTAGCGACCACCGTCCCGTTGCCGTCAGGCTCAAAAAGCAACCGAAATGAAATCTTACGCTCGTCGTTGGGTAAAACCTGAAAACTTAAATTCAAATTTGACCCTCTTTGGGGGTACGCTGTTGGAGTGGATTGATGAGGAGTCGGCCATTCACGCCCGTATGGAACTGGGCGGCATAGTTACCATCGTTACCAAGTACATGTCCGAAATCAATTTCGTAAGCCCTGCCCGCAACGGCGAAATTATAGAAATTGATTTGGAAACCCTTGCATTTGGCAAAACATCCATCACCATATCTTGCACGGTTCGCAATATCATCACCGGACAAGTCGTCATAACCATTGATAAAATCGTCTTTGTTTGTGTGGACAAAGACGGAAAACCTCTTGCACACGGTAAAACCATGCCCGTAAATTGAACTATGGCAGATCACAATCTCAAAATCAAAGAAATAGTATGGGAAACAGGCCAATGCGCCACCCTCAAGTTGAAACAGCCCCTTTTCGTTAAGGTAAAATACAGTGCCGGACAATTTTTAACTCTTTTGTGTGAAATAGAAGGCAAAAAGGTACGTCGCTCCTACTCCATGAGCAGCACGCCTGACTTAGACCCTGACATCGCCATTACCATCAAGCGCGTGCCCGGCGGATTGGTGTCTAACTATTTGCTTGACAATATAAAAGTCGGCGATACGCTTGCAGTGATGAAACCAGCCGGCAACTTTATATTTGTTCCCGAACCCAAGAAAAAGCGGCACATTGTACTCATCGGGGCGGGCAGTGGCATTACGCCGCTGATGTCTATTTTGAAATCCGCTTTGCATTTTGAAAAGGAGAGCCTTGTTTCGCTCATCTATGGCAACCGGCATGAAGGCAGCATCATTTTTCGCAAGCATTTAGACGAACTCAAAACCCAATTCCCTGACCGCTTTACGGTGGTTCACAGCCTGACCGAGCCTGATAAATTTTGGGGGGGCTACACTGGAAGAATTGATAAAATACTTACAGTCAATGTTTTGTCTAAGCTACCCAAACTACCTGAGACCTTGTTTTACCTCTGCGGGCCTGAGGGCATGATGCAGCAGGCAAAAGAAGGGATATTGAAATTGGGCTACCCTGCCGGTGCTATCAAGCAGGAGGCTTTTGTGGAAAAAGCTCCTTCTCCTACCGCAGCTCCCCAAAACATACAATCCCAACAAGTTACGCTCATAGTCAGGGGCAAACAGCATACCGTTACTGTTGGGGCGGGTGAGACCATCCTCAATGCAGCATTGGATGCTGGGCTTGATATGCCTTTTTCTTGCCAGAGCGGGCTTTGTACGGCTTGCATGGGCAAAAAAACCTCAGGGCAGGTGCTCATGCAAGACAGCGATGCCCTGTCTCAAAGCGAACTCGACGAGGGCTATGTGCTCACTTGTATCGCCAAACCGATGTCGGGCGATGTGGTCATTGAGGTGTAAAACTTATTACAAACTCAATGAGTTGAAACTACAACCTTTTTTAGACGAGTCAGCCGAAAATCCTACCATTACCTGCCTATCAAAGCCCTGTATGCGGCACTGGAATTTGTTTTGCGCTTGTTTTTTTCGGCTTCGCCCGGATCCATGAGGTTGGCTCTCAGTACGTAGTCTTCTATCCACTTGCGTTTGGGGCTGATAGAGCCTCTAATGTGCATTTCTGCGATCAAGCCCGCAACAGGTGCTGCCCATGTGCCACCAAAGCCGGCGTTTTCGATGAGCACGGCTACGGCTATTTGGGGCTTTTCCAATGGGGCAAAGCACATAAAGACGGAGTGGTCTTTGCCGTGCGGATTTTGGGCGGTTCCGGTTTTGCCGCATACTCTGATGTCTTCGATATAGGCTTTGGAGGCTGTGCCTGATTTTACAGCCATTTCCATAGCCCTTGCCACAAAATCAAAATAAGCGGGTGAAATGCTGGAAACCATTTTTTCGTTGTATTGAGGCAAGGTTTTTTCTTCTTCGCCTATACCTTTGATGAGGTGTGGCCTGATGTACCAGCCTCTGTTGGCAATACAGGCGGCCAAGTTGGCCAGTTGCAAAGGCGAAACGCCGACTTCACCTTGCCCGATGGCCAAAGACATCAAGTTGCCAAACTTCCAGTTTTTCTCGCCTCGGTGGATTTTGTCGTAGTACTCTACCGAAGGCACTCGTCCGGGGGTTTCAAAAGGAATGTCCACCCCCAATTTTTTGCCCAAACCCAACTCCAAAGCATATTTGCGCCAGTTTTCGAGTCCGATGCGGGCATCTTCTCGGTCGTCTTTGGCCTTATTTTGCATGATAATTTTTCTAAAGGCTTGATAATAAAACGGATTGCAAGAGTATTGGATAGAGCCAAATAATTTTTGCGGAGAAGGATGAGGGTGGCATTTGACAATGGCCTGATTGCAAGAAAAAACCGTAGAAACGGTATCCAAAACCCCCTCTTGCAGACCGATAAGAGCCATAACCGTTTTGAGGGTAGAGCCGGGGGGGTAAGGGGACTGAATGGCGCGGTTGAACAGGGGAGTATATTCTTGTTCGGTGAGCATGAGGTAGTTGGCAGAAACGGTCTTGGCATCTCCACTCAAGAGTTTGGGGTCGTAGGTAGGAGTAGAAACCATGACCAAAATCTCTCCCGTGGCAGGCTCAATGGCCACCACCGCCCCCTTTTTGTTTTGCATGAGCCGCTCGGCGTAAATCTGAAGCGATAAATCTATCGAAGATTTGAGAGACGAGCCCACCACCGGCAAGGTATCAAAACGCCCGCCCATATAAGAGCCTTTGGCTGCCCCGCTCACATTGGTCAAAACGTAGCTCACACCACGCCGCCCTCGCAGGTATTTTTCATAATTGAACTCTATGCCGCTTTTGCCAATGTAGTCGCCTTTGCGGTAGTAGTTTTCAGTCTGGTTTTCAATAAAATACTTATCTACTTCTCTGACATAACCCAGTGCATGCGCCAACACAGGGTACTCGTAGCGGCGGTCTGTCTTTACCTCCACCGTAATACCGGGAAACTCGTCTATCCTGTCGGCCATGGTTGCGTACAAACTATCGCTCACATCTTTGACAAAGGTGAAAGGCTTGTCCCAAAATTGTTTTTTCCGAGCTTCTGCAATTTTTTCTCTTAGTACTTCAGGGCTGATATGAAAAAAATCACAAAACTGAGTTGTGTCCGAAATCCACAAATTCTTCCTAATAAACTGAAAATCAATTGCAGGACGGTTGCTCAAGATGAGCCTGTCGCGTCTATCATAAATCAGCCCACGCCCCGGGTCAACGACCACACGGTTGATGCTGTTGTTGATGGCAGAGAGTTTGGTTTGTGTATCAATGAGTTGCAGATAGGCCAATCTCAAAAGATACACCAAAGCCACCACAAAGACAGAGGCCAGTATATGAACCCTGCGGTTTTCCATCAGATTGTTTGGGTTTAATTAGATGCGAAATAAAGCCAAATAAAGTTTCTTCTTGTGTGTCTGCTAAAATTCATGCAAGCCTTGAAACTTATTAACAAGTGAATAACATAATTTGATTGAATCTTTGCGTCTCTATATTGTGTTTATTAAATTATGTTCTCTTTCTTTACCAAAAAAAAGCCTAAGCCCCTCAACTTAGAGCCTATAAAAATCAAAGTTGATATGCACTCCCATCTGCTGCCGGGCATTGATGACGGAGCGCAGCAAATCGAAAATACAGTCGAAATGGCCGAGCGGTTTGCCTTGATGGGCTACACAAAGCTCATCACCACCCCCCACATCATGTGGGATTATTACCGGAACACGCCCCAAATCATCTCCGAACGCTTGGAGTACGCCAACCAAGTCCTGAAAGAAAGACAAATTGCCATTGAACTTCAAGCCGCCGCCGAATATTACTTGGATGAGCATTTTCTTGAGTTAATCAGAAAAAACGAACCGCTGCTAAATTTTGGCAAAGAGAATTATGTGCTTTTTGAGACATCGTACATGGCACCAAGCAAAAGTTTGGAACAAGTCATTTTTTCGCTTCGCTCAATGGGTTACCAGCCTGTGTTGGCTCATCCTGAGCGTTATACCTATTTTTTTGGTCATTGGGAGCAAATCCTTGAGCTCAGAGAAAAAGGCTGCCTGCTCCAAGTCAATACCAACTCTTTGACAGGCTACTACTCGCGTACTTCAAAAATGATAGCCGAACAACTCATCGAGCGGGGGGCGGTTTCTTTTTTGGGTAGCGATTGCCACAAAGTGGAGCATTTGGCTATTATGGAGCAAGCCCTTAGCACAGAGGCAGCCCAAAAAGCCCAGCGTTCTTTGCTAAACGATTCATTATTTTAGCAAAAAAATATTTTTTTGTTTTCTGAAAAACAAAAGTTTTACATTTGTACAAATTAAAAAGGGCCCATAGCTCAGTTGGTTAGAGCATCTGACTCATAATCAGAGGGTCACAGGTTCAAGCCCTGTTGGGCCCACATGAATTTCCGATTCATTTTTGTAAAAACCTTGATTGCCTTTGGCAGCAAGGTTTTTTTATTAAAACCTTATTAATTTGAAAAAAGAATTTTTATACGAATCCGAAAAGCCCAAGCCAAAAGCCGTGCTGGTGGCCATTCAAACACAAAGCCAAAGCCGTGCCAAAGTCCAAGCCTACCTCGACGAATTAGCTTTTTTGGCGGAAACCTTGGGCATCCAGACCGAAAAAAAATTCATCCAGGGATTAGAAAAGCCTGATAAAAAAACCTTTGTGGGAAAGGGTAAGATCATCGAAGTGGCTTCTTATGTCAAGGAAAAATCTATTGACGTGGTGATTTTCGATGACGACTTGACCACTGCACACGTGAGAAATTTGGACTCTATCCTAAGAGACTGCTTGGTGATAGATAGAAGTTTGTTGATTCTGCAAATTTTTAGTATGAGAGCACAGACCACTCAGGCGCGCCTCCAAGTAGAACTTGCTCAGTATCAATATATGCTGCCACGCCTGACCAACCTGTGGACTCACCTCTCGCGCCAAAAAGGAGGTATCGGTATGAAAGGCCCGGGCGAAACCGAACTGGAAACCGACAAGCGCATCATAAGAGAAAAAATAGCCTTCCTAAAAGAAAAACTCAAAAAAATTGACACGCAAAGCACCACACGCAGCAAAACCCGTCAACAAGAAGTCCGCGTCGCTTTGGTAGGCTACACCAACACCGGCAAATCTACGCTCATGCAATTGCTGTCCAAATCCGATGTTTTCGCCGAAAACAAACTCTTTGCTACGGTGGACTCAACGGTGAGAAAAATTTCTTACCAAAATATTCATTTCCTGCTTACCGATACGGTTGGTTTTATTAGAAAACTCCCCACCATGCTGATTGAGAGCTTCAAATCCACTTTGAGCGAAATCGTGGAAGCCGACGTGTTGCTGCATGTGGTGGATATTTCTAATGACGAGTTTGAGGAACAAATAGAAGTGGTGAACAAGATCTTGGGTGAGTTGGGCTGTGGAGACAAAGACACTATACTGGTATTCAACAAAATAGATGCTTTTACCAACAAAGAATACCCGCCTTTTGAAGAGCACCCGCCCGCTACACTCCAAGACTGGAAACAGTCATATTTGGCAAAAGGCGTAGAGGCAGTATTTATTTCTGCCGTAAAAGGTGAGAATATTGAGGAACTCAGGGAAAAAATATTGGCCATTGTCAGCAAAAAATATTTCAAAATTTACCCCAACGCAGAAAAACTTTACCAAACACAATTTTGGAAAAACGAAACCGCCCAATAGGCATTTTTGACAGCGGAATAGGAGGGCTTACCGTTGCCAAAGCCGTGATGGAGCAATTGCCCCACGAAAACATCATTTATTTTGGGGACACCGCCCACCTGCCCTATGGCGAAAAATCAATCGCTGCCATACAGTCTTACAGCATCAAAATCACCAACTTCCTGCTTGCCCAACACTGCAAACTCATCCTGATAGCCTGCAATACAGCCTCTGCCGCCGCTTTTGAACTCATCAAAGAGTATGTGGGCGACAAAGCACTGGTTGCCAATGTAGTAGATCCTGTGGTGGATTGGGTGGCCAATACATATCCCCAACAGCATATCGGTCTGATTGCCACCAGGGCCACTGTGGCATCGGGCAGCTACCAGCGCAAACTTCGCGCAAAAGGCATCACCAAGGTGTCCGCTTTGGCCACCCCGCTGCTGGCCTCGGTGATTGAAGAAGGATTTTTCAACAATACGGTGAGCAAAGTTTTAATTGAAAAATATCTGATCGACAGCAAGTTAAAAGATATAGAAGTGCTGATTTTAGGCTGCACCCATTACCCTTTGATCAAAAAGGAAATCGAAAACTTCTATCAAAACACAGTAGAAGTAGTAGAGGGCGGCCAACCGGTGGCGCGATATGTAAAAGACTTGCTCCAATCAATGCCCCCAACCACCCAGCACAATGGTAGTTTTGAGGGATATGTTTCCGATTTGACGGAGAGTTTTGAGGCTTCCACAAAAATATTTTTGGGCAGAAGGGTCAAACTCAAAGAGTTGAGAATAGACTAAAAAACCACCTCCCCACAGTGTAGCGGAGGTGGTTTTCAACAATTTAGACAGAGGCGTATTCTTCTACCGGAGCACAAACACAGTACAAGTTTCTGTCGCCGTAAGCACTGTCCACCCTGCGCACCGAAGGCCAAAACTTGGCTTTTTTGACAAAAGGCAGCGGATAAGCGGCTTTTTCGCGGCTGTATGGAAAACTCCACTCGCTTGCCGTAAGCATGGCGGCGGTATGGGGTGCGTTTTTGAGAACGTTGTTGTCTTTGTCGGCTTGCCCGGATTCTATTTGGGCTATTTCTTCGCGAATGGCGATCATGGCATCGCAGAAGCGGTCTAACTCGGCCTTGCTCTCGCTCTCGGTAGGCTCAATCATCAATGTACCGGGCACAGGGAAAGAGACCGTAGGCGCGTGGAAGCCGTAGTCCATAAGCCGTTTGGCAATGTCTTCAACTTCGATGCCTACTTTTTTGAAGCTGCGGCAATCCAATATCATCTCGTGGGCTGCCCTTCCATTTTTGCCCGTGTAAAGAACGGAGTAATGGCCTGATAGTCTCTCTTTGATATAGTTGGCATTTAGAATAGCTATCTTGGTGGCGTTGGTGAGGCCTTTTCCTCCCATCATCGAAATATAAGCATAGGATATGAGTAAAATGCTTGCAGAACCGTAAGGCGCAGCAGAAACCGCCGTAATAGCTTGGTCTCCACCTACTTTGACTTGTGTATGTCCGGGCAAAAAGGGCACAAGTTGAGGCGCGACACATATTGGCCCCATGCCCGGACCGCCGCCGCCGTGAGGAATACAAAAGGTTTTGTGAAGGTTGAGGTGACAAACATCCGCGCCTATCAAAGCAGGACTGGTCAAGCCGACTTGGGCGTTCATGTTTGCCCCATCCATATAGACTTGGCCACCGTGTTGATGGATAATTTGGCAAATATCTTTGATATCCTCTTCAAATACGCCGTGGGTAGATGGATAAGTAACCATCAGAGCAGCAAGGTTTTGGCTGTTTTCTTCGGCTTTTTGGCGCAAATCGTTCAAATCTACATTGCCGCGCTCGTCGCACTTGACCACCACCACTTTCATACCTGCCATAACAGCACTGGCGGGGTTAGTTCCATGAGCCGACGAAGGAATCAAGGCTATATTGCGGTGGGCATCTCCACGCGAACGGTGGTAAGCCCTAATGACCATAAGACCTGAGTATTCGCCTTGCGCCCCAGAATTGGGTTGCAAAGAAACCCCTGCAAATCCCGTAATCTCACAAAGCCATGCTTCCATTTCTTCCAAAACAATGCGATAGCCTTCTGCTTGCCAAGAAGGAACAAAAGGATGCAAGCCGCCAAACTCAGGCCACGTAACGGGAACCATCTCGGCTGTTGCGTTGAGCTTCATGGTACAGCTACCCAGTGCTATCATCGAATGGGTCAAAGACAAATCTTTGTTTTCCAAGTACTTGAGATAGCGAAGCATATCGTGTTCATTGTGGTAGGTATTGAAAACAGGATGCGTGAGAAACGAAGATTTGCGCTGTAATCCCTGAGCAATTTGAGCATCAATACTTTGAGGCATTTCTATGTCAAGATTGATAAATATCTCGATGAGTTCTTCCAAGTCGTTCACTGTGGTAGCCTCATTGAGCGAAACGCCGATAGAGCCGTCTTGGTTGTAGCGGAAATTAATCCATTTGGCCTCTGCACGGGCGCGAATTTCTTCGGCTTGTTCAGGGGTTGTTGCGATGGTGAGCGTATCAAAAAAGTTTTGCGTTGTTACTGCAAAGCCTGCTTTTTGGAGTTCATTTCTCAGCAAGGCGGTCATACCGAAAATCCGCTTGGCTATATTTTTAAGTCCTTCGGGGCCGTGATAGACGGCGTAAGCGGCGGCCATAACCGAGAGCAATACCTGTGCGGTGCAAATGTTGGAAGTAGCCCTATCGCGTTTGATGTGCTGTTCGCGGGTTTGCAAAGCCATGCGGTAGGCAGGATTACCGTCGCTGTCTTTGGAAAGACCTATAATTCTGCCGGGCATGAGTCGAGCGTTTTCGGCTTTGGTGGCAAAAAAAGCCGCATGTGGCCCGCCATAACCCATCGGAACACCAAATCGCTGTGCAGAACCAACCGCCACATCGGCTCCCATCTCACCGGGAGACTTGAGCAAAACTAAGGCCATCAAGTCCGCAGCCACACAGGTTTTGACACCTTGTTGTGCACAAGACGAAAACAAATCTGTGTAGTCTATAATCTCTCCGTCCGTAGCGGGGTATTGAACAATCAGACCAAAAACTTGAGGATCAGCAACATCAAAATCTTCGTGGTTACCAATCCACAACTCAATACCTATCGGCTCAGAGCGGGTTTTGAGCAAATCAATTGTCTGAGGATGCAGGCGGTCTGAAATCAAAAATCGGTTTGCACCTTTGCGCTTAGAGCTATTGAACATCAAAGACATGGCCTCAGCGGCGGCTGTTGCTTCGTCAAGAAGTGAGGCATTGGAAAGCTCTAAGCCTGTCAAATCACACACCAACGTTTGGTAGTTGATGAGCATTTCGAGGCGACCTTGGGCGATTTCGGCTTGGTAAGGCGTGTAAGCGGTGTACCAGCCCGGGTTTTCGAGTACATTGCGAAGCACCACGCCAGGGGTGATGCTACGCGGTGTACCAGCCCGGGTTTTCGAGTACATTGCGAAGCACCACGCCAGGGGTGATGCAGTCGTGGTAGCCCATGCCGATATAAGATTTGGCTAAAGCATTTTTTTGAGCAATTTCTTTAAGGTTTTTGAGAAACTCATATTCAGATTGGGCTTCAGGCAGCCTTAAAGAATCTGCCTTCCTAATAGATGCAGGAATGGTCTGGTCTATGAGTTCATCAACAGACGCGACTCCTATCGTGCGGAGCATTTGCTCCACTTCAGCCGGCGTTGAGCCATTGTGCCGACTTTCAAATTGTTCAAAACTATTGAGTTGGATATTCATACATGTATTCAATGCCACAAATGTAGCCAAGTGCAAACGATGTAAAAAACGGTTTGAGGCCTAAGTTGAGCTCAGTTGCTGCAACAGGTGGTATCACCTTTATAGACTCTGATTATCGTGCAGCGACCCGCCTTTAGGTTGTCCAAAAACCATACACATCGGCCTGAGTGGTAATACTTTTTGCAAAGAGCCTCAAACTTGCCTTTGTCTAAATAAATCCGCTCAGCCTGAAATTCTTTATTATTACAAATGACTACAAAAGACTCTTTTTCAAGATTTTGCTCTGCAAACATTACAAAATGCAAAAAAGGGTAAAATTCTTTTTGGGTCAAAAAGGGCACAATAATCAGCGTCAAAATGACCAGCAGGTAAATTTTTACGGTCTTTTTGATTATTTTTGTCAAAATATTTCTAATTTTTTTATGACGCAAAATAAGTTGCCTTACAAAGTCAAAGATATTACCTTATCGGATTGGGGGCGCAAAGAAATTCGTTTGGCAGAGGCCGAAATGCCCGGCTTGATGGCCTTGCGCCAAGAATATGGCCAAAGCAAACCGCTCGCCGGGGCAAGAATAGCCGGATGCTTGCACATGACTATCCAAACTGCCGTTTTGATAGAGACGCTGGTAGAGTTGGGGGCGCAAGTCCAATGGTCTTCTTGCAATATTTTCTCAACCCAAGACCATGCTGCCGCTGCCATCGCTGCTGCCGGAGTGCCCGTTTACGCTTGGAAGGGCATGACTCTGGAAGAATACGACTGGTGCATAGAGCAAACCCTCTATTTCCCTGACGGAAAGCCTTTGAATATGATTTTGGACGATGGAGGGGATCTGACCAATGTGGTGTTGGATTTGTACCCCGAGCTTGCCGCCGGAGTCAAAGGAATCAGCGAAGAAACCACTACGGGCGTGCTGAGGCTCTACGAACGCATGAAGAAAGGCACGCTGCCCATTCCCGCTATCAACGTCAATGACTCAGTCACCAAATCGAAATTTGACAACAAATACGGCTGCCGTGAGTCGGCTGTGGATGCAGTACGCCGCGCCACCGATGTCATGTTGGCGGGAAAAGTCGTGGTCGTAGCTGGCTATGGCGATGTAGGCAAAGGAACAGCCCAATCCTTCAAAGGCAACGGGGCAAGGGTTATCGTGTCTGAAATTGACCCCATCTGTGCCCTGCAAGCCGTCATGGACGGATACGAAGTCAAAAAAATGGCAACCTCTTTGCCCATTGCAGACATAGTGGTTACGGCAACCGGAAACCTCGACATATTGACAGAAGCTCACTTCCGTATGCTCAAAGACAAAGCCATCGTTTGCAACATTGGCCATTTTGACAACGAAATTGATATGGCTTGGCTAAACGAAAACTACGGCCACACCAAATACGAAGTAAAACCCCAAGTGGATATCTATAATATTGACGGCAAGGAGATTATCGTATTGGCAGAGGGCAGGTTGGTCAATTTGGGCTGTGCCATGGGACATCCTTCGTTTGTGATGTCCACCTCGTTCACCAACCAAACATTGGCACAAATTGAACTTTGGCAATACGCAGGCAAGTACGAAAACAAAGTCTATGTACTGCCCAAATATTTGGATGAAAAAGTAGCCCGCCTGCACTTGGACAAAATAGGCGCGGAACTCGAAGAACTCAGCCAAAAACAAGCCGATTATATTGGTGTAAGCACAGAAGGCCCTTACAAGTCAGAACTTTACAGGTACTAAAAAATACACTTTGCTATTTGAGCAATTAATAGCCACAAGGTCAAATCTGTGGCTATTGTTTTTTTAGACTAAATGAATCGTCTTGCAGAAAGGCATCCATTTCTTGGGGCTTCAGCCAACGGGTGTTTGCATCTTTTCTAAACCAAGTAAGCTGCCGCTTGGCATAGCGGCGGGTGTTGCGCTTAATGAGTTCGATGCAGGCCTGTCTTGAGGTCAAGCCCTCGAAAAAATCAAAAAACTCCGTGTAGCCGACCGTTTTTAAGGGTATGAGTCCTTTGAGCGGCCAAAGACTTCGGGCTTCTTCTTCCAGCCCCATCTCAAGCATGGCCTCCACACGGCGGTTGATGCGCTCGTAAAGTTGCTCTCTTGGCCAATCAATCCCTATTTTGTGTATGGCAAACTCTCTTTGGGCGGGTTTTTGGCTTCTGAAAGAAGAAAATGGCTGCCCCGATGCCCTCAACACCTCAACCGCGCGCATCACGCGCATGGGGTTTTGGGTGTCCACTTGCTCAAAATACAAGGGGTCTTTGGATTGGAGTTCTTCTTGCAAAAAAAGCAGCCCTTTTTGCTGATAGTCGGCAATCACACTTGCCCTAATCCATTCAGGTATAGGCACAATATCATCAAAACCCTCACAAACCGCCCTGACAAACAGCCCCGAGCCGCCTACCATCACCACCGTATCATTTTGCTCAAAAAGGGAACGGATGACCTTAAGTGCTTCAACTTCAAAACTTCCCGCATCAAATACTTGGTGTATCGAATGAGAACCGATGAAATGGTGCTTGAATTGATTGAGTTGTGGTTGGGAGGGTTTTGCCGTCCCGATGTTCAATTCGGCGTAGACTTGGCGGGCATCGGCAGAAATAATTTCGGTCTCGTACTTTTGGGCTAACCTGATGGCAAAATCTGTTTTTCCTGAGGCAGTAGGCCCCACCACAACAAGTAAGCGTTTCAAAGTTTTACAATTTTGTCAAACACTTTTTCAAACTGATAAGTCATATTTCGGTAAGAGGTGTCGTAATTGTTTACCAAAATAGCAAAAGTCAAATCCCTGCCTGTCAGGGTTTTGGCGTATCCGGCGTAGGCACGTGCCCGCTTGATGTATCCGCTTTTGGCTCTGATTTTGCCTGCACAAAGTTTGCCTTTGCACACACTTGACAATGTACCGCTTACCGCCGACACGGGCAAAGAATTGACAAAATCAGGATTGGACTTCATGGCATTGAGGATAAAAACCATTTGGTTGGCACTCACAGCGTTGTAGCGCGAAAGGCCGCTGCCGTCTTCTACAAACATGCCTCTGGTATTGAGTCCTTTGGCTCTCCAAAATTCGACGATGGCTTTGGAGGCGGCCTCGTTGCTGCCCTCGCCTTTGGTTTTGAGGGCTACCGTCTTAAAAAGAGCTTCCGCATATAAATTATTGCTCTTGGTATTGGTTTGAAGAACTATTTCAGACAAGGGAGGGGATAAAATAGGGGCACAAAGAGCAAGCCTTCTTGTTTTTGGGAGTTGATGGGCATTTTTGAAAGTTCCTTGTATCGGTACGCCGTTGGCCAATAGCTCTTCTCTGAGCAGTTTGGCCAACACCAACGCCGGGTCGTGCATGGCCCCTTTGACTCCAAACCTCTGAACCCCAGCCGGAACTGTTCCGCTCATGTACTTTGTGGCATTATAGTGAAAGCCAAATATGATGGTGTTGTCGCCTGAGTTGGGTGCGCCTGTTTTGACATCGTTGATAAAATCAAGCTCCATTTTAGGCTCTGTACCAATCACTTGCGTCGGCTCGCCTTGCCTGCCCGGTTTAAAAAAAATCTTGTAGGTATTCTCGTTGAAGCAAAGCCCGGTGGCCGCCGCACCGTAGTAGTTGCCTATGTCGCCCCACATCCATGTCTCGGGGGTTACGTGCCGAGAAAAAACCAAATCATCGCCTACGATGTCGCCTTTGATTTCTTTGATGCCGGAGGATTTGATGAGTTGAACCAGTTCTCTGAGGGTTCGGCGGTAGTCGTCCGCCCCAAAAGTGGGGTCGCCTGTGCCTCTGATGTACAAATTGCCCGATAGAACGCCCGCATTCAAACTGCCATCGTATTCTAAAAAAGTCTCAAACCGAAAATCAGCCCCCAATACACTCAGTGCTGTGGCTGTGGTGAGTACTTTCATGGTTGAGGCTGTGGCAAGTGCCGCATCGGGATTGTACTGACTAAGAACCTTATCGCCCTCCATAAGACAAAAAGATATGGTAGCTCCCGGCAACACACTCTGAAGGTCCTTGATTTGAGTAAGAACCGTATCCTCAGGAGACAAAGTGCCTGCTCCCAGACTGACACAAACCAAAACAACTAAAATCAAGCCTCGCAAATACATAGTTTTTCAAATTAAATAGCAAAATTAACCCGAATTGTGTATTGGCAGAACGAAATGTTTTGCTTGATAGGCCACCGAGGTCAAAAAATGGGGAATGTAGTCGGCATCGGTTTACAAGCATAGCTATTGGCAAAACCCTCATAAACAGTAGGATAAAAAGCGCATCTCAATTAAAAAGATTAGCTACTTGCAAATGGGATATTTTGAGTTTGCCGTACTCATCAAAGATTGATTCATAATTGATTGGTGTAATCTTACCCTTATTGTAAACAATAAAAAATGGGTACTTTAAATTGGATGCTGATAGAAAATCTAACCCCGAAGGGTTTATGAAAAGAATATCAAATTTAGATTCAAAAATACTTTTGAAATAGCCACTCTTGAGTTTTCTATCTCTAATATTAGGCTCCTGATACGACAAAATAAATATAGAATATTTTGAAAGTTTGTCTTGTCGGATAATTTTTTGATTGATTTGTTCAGCACAAGCCCTACACAAAGGATGACCCATAAAAACAAATAAATAACTACTGTCTTTATTGATCTCATAAGGTTTGTCTTTTATGTCTAAAAGGTCAAAATTTTGTGCATGAGAATCTAAAGTTAAGCTAAAACTAAATATTAATACTATAAATAAGAACTTGGATAATCGGTTCATTTTCCAAAAGGTATTGGTCTTCTTGTTTATTTAATTCTAAATATTTGATATTTAAATATTTGTCATACTTGGCTCCCAATCTAAGAACAACAAGTTTTTTTACCTCAGGTAAAAATATCATATTTTCTTGATAAAATAGAGGGAAGTTATTTTTTGATAACTTCTCACTTGGTGAAAATTCTTTAATTTTTAAGTCAGATTTTATTAGCTTATCTGAATCAATATCCCATATATCAGTGCTATGGATAACCGGTTTATCTGCTGTTTTTTGGGGACTGGGGCTATAATGCATCACCATGATATGCTTTTCACTAATAAAATTGACAGTTTCAATTCTGCTAATCTTGCGAATATATTGATTTAAATACTCTAAAACGTAAGAAATATCTACTTGGCCATATTCATTAGGCTGTAATGTAAGTTTAGCCGAATCAAATAAATTTGTCGGTTTAAATGATACCCAATTAGGAATTTCTTCTCTTTTAAAAACCTTTACTTGCTTCAAAGTAGAATCAAATAAAAAAATTTGATACTTGGTTGTCTGGGATAAGATGCTCTTACCTTTATAGAAATCTATCCAGTTTTTAGGAGAAAAATAGGAAAACTCTATATTGTCAAATTCAGGATATACAGAATAAATAATTTTATTAGTATTTAAATCATAAGTCCATCCATACACCCAGTTGTCTAAAAGTTCCGAGCTTCTGTTGGTATTGAATATATATAGCTTTTGATTGTGATGGAAAAATTTCGTAATCGGTATTTCCAAAGTAACAAAAGCACTCAACTCAAAAATCTCATTTTTTTTGGCTAATTTAGCTAAAAAACTATTAAAATGGTAAAAAACTAAATTACCGTCATTTGCAAATCCAAACACACTCCTATAATACTTACTTCTGGATATAAGTTCCGGTATAACAGCAAACTCTTTGGAAACTGTCTTTTTATCAGCGTCTATCTTGAATAAAACAAGTGTATCTTTTTCAAAATTAGAAATTTTCGGTGCATGAAGCCAAACGGCATTTGATGACTTACTTGTTTTTATATATTCCGAAAGATGGGAATTTGAAAAATTTTCAAGATAAATAATTGAGTCTAAAGATAAAAAATCATTGAAATATTGCTGTGCTTGCACAGAAAAGCTAAAGAAAAAGAAAACAAAAAATGTCAATTTAAAATTATTCATGTAATTCATACTTTAATTTTAAAAAAGGCAGTAGATTTTCTACTGCCTTCGTAATTGTTACTCTTGCACCACAATAAACTCTATGTTGTAAGTACCTTGTTCGTTTAGGACAGCGACCCACCTAACAAAAGCGTTAATATCAACATTATACAGAGTCCCTGATAGAAGTCCCTGTAAAACAAGTGTCTCAGCTTGTTCGATGAGCAATCCATAAGCTGTTGATTGCGTCAAGCAGCGAGTAGGGCATGATGTCCAACCGGGTTCTGAACAGGTAATCACGCAACAATTACCGACCCACTTTGCTTCGGTATTGCTGTAACCCCAAAAACCTCCGTTGGAAGTGGTGCGTCTGATTTTTACTTCCCCACAAAAAGCAGTGGAAACTAAAAAAATCGAAAAAAACAAAGCTAAAGTTAAATTTTTCATTGATTTTTGTTTTAAAAATTAATGCTACTCGTAAGGCTTTTCGCATACGCCCCCTTAGGGTCAGAAGGGAAACTGACTTTCATGGCCATTAAAAGTGGAGCAAAAATCAAAAATCAAAAATCAAAAATCAAAAATCAAAAATACAATATGAATTTTTTGTGAATTTTTCACCTTGTATTTGTTAATGATGATTAATATATTGATAACCATGTTTTTATTTTCTATACATCGGTATTTAGAAATTTCAAGTGATATTTACAGCATGAATTTGAACATAAAATCTTGTCATTTCCTTTCAATATTCGCATAACGCTTTCCTATCTGTGGGTTTTTATCATCACTGATAAACATTAGCATTTACCACCAGCACATTGCCGGATAAGCCTATCAATCCACCTGCGCGATAATTTTTAGATAAGTTTGGAAGGGGAGTCGGTTTTACATAAGTAAGACAGCAGCCTGCACAGTATTTATTTACACATGTCATCCAGCCTCCCGAATCCGTCTCAGGCTGGCATGGCCTCGCAATACCTGCAAAAAAAGAAACTGCGGCATCGCATGAACAAGCAATTAAAATTGGGTCGCTTGCCGTTGTGTTATTTATGGGCGTAACATCCGAATTTCTAAATATAGGCAGCAACCATTTTTTCTCACTTGTGCCAATTGAGGCGAAAGAAATTGATTTAGGGCTTATCGAATCATTACTCATTGTAAAGCCGGAAGAGAGAAAAATGACGCTGTAGAGAGCAGTTTGTGAATTGGTATAACGCAAATGCGATGTAACAAAAACCGTATCGTTTGATTTTTGAATTCTGAGAGTAACGATGCTATCAACTGCCACCCTGATATGGTATTCTTCAAAGGCTTGGCAGCTATACGACAAAGGCAAAATCTCTTTACCGGAGTCAAATTTATCGCTGCTACTAAACCGATAAAACCCATCCTCTTTTAAAATCTTATTGATATCAACCCTTTTTTTTGATGTGGGATAGACAATCTCTTTGGAACAAGCCCAAATACCAAGCACAAGAACCATAAATACAGTCGCAATGACCGAAAATTTTTTCATTTTCATAATACAATATTAATAAATGGTTTTAATAAAAAAATCTTTCATCTTCAAAATCCATCAAACCATCCCGCATTTGGCGGCTGTTGTGCTGAGTGGTTTGCGCCGCCGGACTTTGTATCAGATTGACAGAGCAAATTAAAATAGTAAAATTCCAAATTCCAAATTCATACTTATTTATCTGAAATTCAGCAATAAAAAAAATTATTTTTTTTCAAAAATTTTTTGTGAGTCAGAAATTTCAGCCCAAAATCCATATTTTTGCTTTATGACCTACGATTCAGATTTGCTCGAATGGCTCAGAGAGCGCACCGAGATAGACTTTGAGATAGCCAGAGGCCAACTGCGCGCCAAACACGCCGCTTTGCCCTTGCCTAATGAACTGCTGGAATACATCAAAAGCCCAGATTTTAAACAATCAACACTTTTTGAATCTAAATTCATTGAAATGCCTTCGTACAACCACAGTAAAATCTTAATGAGTCTTACTAAAATAGTCTTTGAACAACTCGATGAAAGTAATTTTTCTTTCTACGTTGAGTGTATAAAAGTCAAAATCCTAAGCAATGGCAATAACCGCAAACCTGATGGTGTTCTTTTACTTCAAGATGCGAAAGTCTCTCATAATTACAGCGAAACCAGCGAACCGCATACGATTTTTGAGATTATCTCCCCCAGCACCGAAGCCATAGACCGAGGCGAAAAAAAAGAAGAATACCTAAGCCTCAACAGCCTGCAAGAATACGTACTCATCTGGCAAGACCAACCCAAAATCGAACAATACTTGCGTACCGGTAAAACTGAATGGAAACTCAATATCTACGACAACTTAGACCAAACGCTGGTTTTGAGTGTGGGGGTTGAAATAAAATTATCGAAATTGTATAAAGACACTTTCACTCATAAGAAAGCTGATTGAAAATGAGATAATAGTTTTATTTTCATAGAATTTTATCAGTATAAGTTAAACTTTAAGTTTATCTTATCGTATCTGAAAAGCTCCTTTAATTAAATAAACATTTGTTAATACAAATCTAATTTAAAAGTTAATATCACAAATCAAAATAACTATTTTATTTTGATACTACACCCTCCTGAAGTAGTCATTACAACTGATGACGGGTTTATACCATGACACCCACATTCTAAATGTTCGCTGGATATTAATTTCCAATCACAAAACTTGCCAATACCGCAATTTGCTGTACTTAACCAGTCTCCACAAACATGTTCGATTTTTTCAGCACCACCTACATTGACTCCACCTATTGTAAATACCTTAGGTGTTGGATTATCGACTGTGTCAATATCTGCTAAAATAACTGAGTTGTTATCAGTAAAAAATACAATGTCATCTGCCTTTCGAAAAGTTGTCAGAACTGAAACCCAAACGTTGCTTGAAAGTTTAATAACTATTTTGGCGCAACTGTATTTTGAAGTTTCATAATAAGCAATACTATCAATTGATGAAATACTAACTGGTGTCACAAGCCTCGACAAATAGGCAATCAAAGAGTCCTCAGACACGGCGAGCAAATACCCATTTGGTGATGTAAAAGATGACGTTGAGGCACTAACAGAATTCTCAATTAAATTTGCAGGAATCGAACTCTCGCCTTGGTCCGAACACGCCAGAACAATAAGCTCCAGAACCACAAATACAGTCGCAATGACCACAAATTTTTTCATTTTCATAATACAATATTAATAAATGGTTTTAATAAAAAATTCTTTCATCTTCAAAATCCCATCAAACCACCCCGCATTTGGCGGCTGTTGTGCTGAGTGGTTTGCGCCGCCGGACTTTGTATCAGATTGACAGAGCAAATTAAAATAGTAAAATTCCAAATTCCAAATTCATACTTATTTATCTGAAATTCAGCAATAAAAAAAATTATTTTTTTTCAAAAATTTTTTGTGAGTCAGAAATTTCAGCCCAAAATCCATATTTTTGCTTTATGACCTACGATTCAGATTTGCTCGAATGGCTCAGAGAGCGCACCGAGATAGACTTTGAGATAGCCAGAGGCCAACTGCGCGCCAAACACGCCGCTTTGCCCTTGCCTAATGAACTGCTGGAATACATCAAAAGCCCAGATTTTAAACAATCAACACTTTTTGAATCTAAATTCATTGAAATGCCTTCGTACAACCACAGTAAAATCTTAATGAGTCTTACTAAAATAGTCTTTGAACAACTCGATGAAAGTAATTTTTCTTTCTACGTTGAGTGTATAAAAGTCAAAATCCTAAGCAATGGCAATAACCGCAAACCTGATGGTGTTCTTTTACTTCAAGATGCGAAAGTCTCTCATAATTACAGCGAAACCAGCGAACCGCATACGATTTTTGAGATTATCTCCCCCAGCACCGAAGCCATAGACCGAGGCGAAAAAAAAGAAGAATACCTAAGCCTCAACAGCCTGCAAGAATACGTACTCATCTGGCAAGACCAACCCAAAATCGAACAATACTTGCGTACCGGTAAAACTGAATGGAAACTCAATATCTACGACAACTTAGACCAAACGCTGGTTTTGAGTGTGGGCGTGGAGATAAAACTGTCGAAATTGTATAAAGAAATACTAAAATAAGCTATGGTTTACGATTCAGACTTATTGGAATGGCTCAGAGAGCGCACCGAGATAGACTTTGAGATAGCCAGAGGCCAACTGCGCGCCAAACACGCCGCTTTGCCCTTGCCTAATGAACTGCTGGAATACATCAAAAGCCCAGATTTTAAACAATCAACACTTTTTGAATCTAAATTCATTGAAATGCCTTCGTACAACCACAGTAAAATCTTAATGAGTCTTACTAAAATAGTCTTTGAACAACTCGATGAAAGTAATTTTTCTTTCTACGTTGAGTGTATAAAAGTCAAAATCCTAAGCAATGGCAATAACCGCAAACCTGATGGTGTTCTTTTACTTCAAGATGCGAAAGTCTCTCATAATTACAGCGAAACCAGCGAACCGCATACGATTTTTGAGATTATCTCCCCCAGCACCGAAGCCATAGACCGAGGCGAAAAAAAAGAAGAATACCTAAGCCTCAACAGCCTGCAAGAATACGTACTCATCTGGCAAGACCAACCCAAAATCGAACAATACTTGCGTACCGGTAAAACTGAATGGAAACTCAATATCTACGACAACTTAGACCAAACGCTGGTTTTGAGTGTGGGCGTGGAGATAAAACTGTCGAAATTGTATAAAGAAATACTAAAATAAGCTATGGTTTACGATTCAGACTTATTGGAATGGCTAATATAAAGAAGATAATAGCTTAAATTTTCAGATTAAACTCATAGCTTCAAATTCAACCTTATTTATTTAGAAAATTTATTATTTCATTTATCTGTTTAGAATCAAATGATGTTATTCTATGAACTTTACCATTGTACATTTCAACAGAGGTAAAATTGAAGATAGTTAGGTTCAATCTATCTATAACTCTTTTCTTGCAGAATAATATATTTTTACATTTTTTATTTTTAAAATATTGGAAAATTGAGGCATCAGAAGTTATCAAAGTAAACGTTGAGTCAGTAAGAAGACGTTTGGCTAAATCTTTTTTAATTATGTCAATGCAACCTTGACATTTATTAATTGTCGGAATGATAATATAAAAACGTGATTTTTCGCTACTTTTGATATTGTGTACTTCTTTTAAATAATCTGAAAATATTTTATCTTCATCTTTTTGATTATTTGAGCAAGAAAAAAATATAACTACACAAAATTTAACGATTTTTCTTATATCGAAAAAAAGAAAGTACGATATTTCCTGTTTGTAATCTGTAATCAGAGTCTTCATTTGACTTAATAATTAAAATTCCTTCTTCTATTGGGATGATTGGCATATAAGAATATTCCCTTTTCATGTTTACTTCACCTATTTTACCAGTACCTTTCTTATACAAAATTATTGAGTACGGTTTATCAATAAACTGTTCTTTATACTTACCCTTAGACTTCTTCAAACTCCCATAAAATTGCCTCAAAAAAACATCTTGAAATTTATCATAATATATTCCAGAATAATTAGCCTTTGTAACTAAATAATCTCTTTCATGAATACCTGAAAAAATCTTTTCATTTTCTAAACTCTTCGGTTTAACGTTATCATACTTGCTTTTTATTGAAAAAGCCCCATTAAAGCCTAAAAAGTCATAAATGTAAACACTATCAGAAGAACTTCTTCCAAAATAGATTCTTCCTTGATTATCTATGCAGCGATAAACATGTCTGTCAACATCATAAAAACCTTCTCTGTAAATTTTTGGAGCAATACCTACACTAACAGCATCAATTTTATCATTATCAATTTTAATGATAAACTCATGAGGGTGATTATATTCATAATCAATTGCCTCTTTATAGGATTTAAATTTAATTACTGACCTGTCAAACGGATAGAGCCTTTGAAGAAAAATATGATTGTCCCAATATAATGGGAAATCCATATATGTTGTTGAAAAGTAAAAAACTGTGTCATAGGAGTTTTCAATATGTTGTTTATTATAATTTATTACCTCATTTATATTGAAAGAATTAACTATATCCCCAACTGTATCTAACTCTATGATTGAGCCTTTATCTTCTGAAAATACAAATATCTTAAATTCATCGGTTACAAGTTGTCTGCCATTAATACTTATATCTTGTTTTTTAATTATTTCTTTTAGGTCAATTGATTTAATTCGTTTTCGTTTTTCATAAGAAATAATATCGAGACAAGAATCTATAACATTTAAAGCATAAAAGTAAAGTTTTTTATCAATATGAACAGGCATTAGGGCTAAGTAGTGTCCTTCTATATTTGCATAATCATATTCAATTGATATATCTTTTTCGTAAACTAATTCTACTGAATTATCTTCAAAACCAAAAATTTTAAAAATGGCAAGGATTAAAACAACCCCTGCCACGATAAGTAAAACAAATTGATTCTTTTTTAAATTTGTAAGCATCTGTTTTTTATTGCCTCTCAGGGCATATTACTAAATGTTGATACAAAATAAATTTTTGATGAATCAGATTCAGTGAATGAATTTAAATATGAAGGTGTACAGAAATAAATATCAACTCCATTAGCTTCAATAGATTCACTCAATTTTAAAAATGTTAGTTCACCAGATTTTAAACCCGTAATAAAAATTGAATCAACATCGTCAAATAGTCCAGAAGACTGCCAATTGACATCATTAAAAAAATTTTTAACCTGATTAGACCCTGATAAAACAGCTTGTTTAAACTGAGAATAAATTATTTCACGAGGCGCAACAATTATTACATCGGGCAAACATGCACCAGATGAATTTGTGCAGTTATCAGGATATGGCGGTGAAAATGGATAGTATCTAACCTTATAACTAACCTGTGTAAACTGTGGAGAGTTTAGTTGTAAAAGTACATCTTTTTTTTCAGATATAGGTGTTCTTCCCTCTCGCGAACAAGCCCGAATGCCACAAGCAAGAACAACTAATGCAGTCTCAAGGACAGCAGATTTATTCGATATCATAACCAAAAATAATTAAAAAATTTAATACAACAGTTTCTGCCCAACTGTTGGGCATCTTTCTTTTCAAAAACCCATCAAACCACCCCGCATTTGGCGGCTGTTGTGCTGAGTGGTTTGAGCCGCCGGACTTTGTATCAGATTGACAGAGCAAATTAAAATAGTAAAATTCCAAATTCCAAATTCATACTTATTTATCTGAAATTCAGCAATAAAAAAAATTATTTTTTTTCAAAAATTTTTTGTGAGTCAGAAATTTCAGCCCAAAATCCATATTTTTGCTTTATGACCTACGATTCAGATTTGCTCGAATGGCTCAGAGAGCGCACCGAGATAGACTTTGAGATAGCCAGAGGCCAACTGCGCGCCAAACACGCCGCTTTGCCCTTGCCTAATGAACTGCTGGAATACATCAAAAGCCCAGATTTTAAACAATCAACACTTTTTGAATCTAAATTCATTGAAATGCCTTCGTACAACCACAGTAAAATCTTAATGAGTCTTACTAAAATAGTCTTTGAACAACTCGATGAAAGTAATTTTTCTTTCTACGTTGAGTGTATAAAAGTCAAAATCCTAAGCAATGGCAATAACCGCAAACCTGATGGTGTTCTTTTACTTCAAGATGCGAAAGTCTCTCATAATTACAGCGAAACCAGCGAACCGCATACGATTTTTGAGATTATCTCCCCCAGCACCGAAGCCATAGACCGAGGCGAAAAAAAAGAAGAATACCTAAGCCTCAACAGCCTGCAAGAATACGTACTCATCTGGCAAGACCAACCCAAAATCGAACAATACTTGCGTACCGGTAAAACTGAATGGAAACTCAATATCTACGACAACTTAGACCAAACGCTGGTTTTGAGTGTGGGCGTGGAGATAAAACTGTCGAAATTGTATAAAGAAATACTAAAATAAGCTATGGTTTACGATTCAGACTTATTGGAATGGCTCAGAGAGCGCACCGAGATAGACTTTGAGATAGCCAGAGGCCAACTGCGCGCCAAACACGCCGCTTTGCCCTTGCCTAATGAACTGCTGGAATACATCAAAAGCCCAGATTTTAAACAATCAACACTTTTTGAATCTAAATTCATTGAAATGCCTTCGTACAACCACAGTAAAATCTTAATGAGTCTTACTAAAATAGTCTTTGAACAACTCGATGAAAGTAATTTTTCTTTCTACGTTGAGTGTATAAAAGTCAAAATCCTAAGCAATGGCAATAACCGCAAACCTGATGGTGTTCTTTTACTTCAAGATGCGAAAGTCTCTCATAATTACAGCGAAACCAGCGAACCGCATACGATTTTTGAGATTATCTCCCCCAGCACCGAAGCCATAGACCGAGGCGAAAAAAAAGAAGAATACCTAAGCCTCAACAGCCTGCAAGAATACGTACTCATCTGGCAAGACCAACCCAAAATCGAACAATACTTGCGTACCGGTAAAACTGAATGGAAACTCAATATCTACGACAACTTAGACCAAACGCTGGTTTTGAGTGTGGGCGTGGAGATAAAACTGTCGAAATTGTATAAAGATATTTCCACTCATAAGAAATTTGAGTGAAAATGAGATAATAGTTTTATTTTTATAGAAGAGTTGTATCAGTATAAGTTAACCTTTAAGTTTATCTCATCGTATTTGAAAAGCTCCTTTAATTAAATAATTTGTGTATTTAGAATTCTCAAGCTACGTTTGCAGCATGAATTTGAACATAAAAACTTTGTCATTTCCGGCCAACGAGTTGGAGTTTGACGCAAAATTCGCTGAAGAGTTTGTTTGTCAAGCGTACTTAAGACAAAAGAAACATGAATTAGGGTTTAGTTGTGTGGCCTGCGGGCATAATAAGTTTTGGCTTGATAACATAGGATATGACATTTGTTGCCAATGCGAACACCAGCACAGTGTCACTTGTGGGACGCTTTTTCTTGGTGCTATTTCTTATTAATTTTTTCTAAAAACCACTTTCTTGATACATCATTTCTTGCATAGCCGAACCATCGCTTTTTTACATATTTTTTACTACCTAATTTCTTGGGTTTATACGTAATGAAAGTAGGATAAGCCGTAACTTTTAGCTCATCAATTGCTCTAATACCATTTTTATTTGAAATATCATATTTAATGACTTCAAAATCCTTCAATACTCCTACAAAGTCTTTTCTTCTCATATCTGATTCAAATTCTTTGCATGGCAAACAAGATTCTGTCGAGAAATATATTAGTAATTTATCTTTATTAGTATTGTACTTCAAATTTTTTAAACTACTATATATAGGGTTATTGATAATTTTAATGCTATCAATACTACTATATTCAAGAGAATCAATTTCTTCATTAATTCCCCTTGAAGGAACTGATAAAAACTGTTCATCGAGGGGAATCTTTTCAATTTTTACGATAGATTCCTTTAAAAGTCTAATATGTTCTGAAATAAGTTTGAACCCATTTATTTTACCAATTCGCATCATTTTACCATCTTTGCGTAACCAAAAAATAAAAAAACCTTGTGTTTTATGTATCCCAAGAAAATGCTTTAAAATCCGAGCACTTATTAATAAAGTTCCGGGAATCTTAAACGAGTTACTTACCTTATAAAAATGAAAATTATTATTTATGACTTCAATATATTTTTTGTCTTTAAAAAGTATTTCTTCATTTTTCTTACAATTTCGTGATGCTTGAGAAAAAAAGTAAAATATGTGAAGCCGTTTAATACTATCTAATTCTAAGCTAAAATCTTCTTTTGTAAATAATTTATATTGTAAAGTATCTTGAGCATACACGAAGGGTGAGATTGAAGTTAGAAGAACAATCAAAGATAATGATTTAATGAATAACAACTTCTTAAAAAGGTTAAGAAACATAGATATTTTTGTAAAGGAATTTAAGAATAGAAATAATCAACCAAACATACTGAATGCTTGGTTGATTAGGGGTACTAAAATTAGGGTTTTTCACAATACATAGGAGTACAAGTGAAAAGTGAGACAATACGACAAGCATGTCCTGAAGGCGAACCAGGTTGAGGTTTACAAACAAAAAAAGGATAAGTTCTGTCCGGCCTTAAATCAACCGATATAAAATCAATCGAAGTTGCCTGTCCAACACGCACTGACTGTATATTTTCTTCTGAAACCGAGTAATAACCGAAAAGAGCAAAATACTCAACCATTTGTGCATTTGTAAGTTTATCTAAAACTGGTGCAAATAGCAACGAGCGAGCTTCTCCATCCAAAGTGTACTCCGTGCTGTCTGAAATCATTTGAATATCGGATTGAGATAAAAGACTTAAAACGGTATTGCCGGCAGCAACAACAGCATGAAATTCAGTAGTACTATTAATGGGTAGAGTGTAAGCTACTGGCAAATCACTCTGATTCATCAGGGAAGGCTTCAAGGCCTCCCTCCCCTTATACTCGCTGCAAGCCCACACACCAAACATAAGAGCCACACAAGCGACGACAAAGGCCGTAATTTTTTTGATTTTCATTGATTTTTGTTTTAAAAATTAATGCTACCCGTAAGGCTTTTTGCATACGCCCCCTTGGGTCGGAAGGGAAACCGTCTTTCATGGCCATTAAAAGCGGTACAAAAATCAAAAATACAATATGAATTTTTTGTGAATTTTGCACCTTTTATTTGTTAATGATAGTTAATGTGTTGATAAACAGGTTTTTTGTAACCATCACTACAGATTTAAGTTTTGACGCGCCCTAAAAAGTTCACAGTTTAAATAAATTAACCCTATCGTAGCGTTACAACTGAATATTGTTCCTGAATAGGCCTTATAAGTATTTTTACATTCTAAATGGTACATATTTTTTGAAAAAAATCTTATCTTCTATTTTCATAGAAAATAAGACTTTACAGCAAACTCAAAATAAGATATGAAGCAGATTACTTGACGAGTATATCTATAGTCAAATCTACTTCTTTACACTTTTGAATAAAGTCGGAACAAAAAATATACTTAATGCACCCACATATCCCAAAAGTACTGCAGAAAATAAATTATTTCCATTATACAAAATGTAAGAAATGATTGCCCCAGTTGGTAGAAAAACCATTAAACTTTTTTTGAATTCTTTATTTATCATCGTAATTAAAGTAGTAATTGACCAAGAACTGCTGTACCTGAACTCCATGCTGCTCCCCATCCAATAGCGCCTACAATTGCGCCCCAACTCAAGGGTCCCCATCCAGCTAAATACCAAGTGCGTAATAAAGTGCCTACTGCACCTGCTCCATCAGCCCAAGCTATTGCTCCCCAATCAATATCACTAATATCAGCAAGTGGTATATTATTATTTTCAGCATAATCATTAATAAAATTCCACCCAATCCCTGAGCCACCTGCACTCTCCGGCATCCAAAAATAGGCAGATTTTTCTGTAACTTCTAAAAATACCAAAGCCATTTCTAAATCACCACCGTTAAAAGTATTTCGTGAATATTCACGATATAGGTCAAACTGTGATACTAAATCTGAATAATTTGGTTTTTGGGCAATAAAGTATTTGCAATTAATCATCATTTGATAGACACTATCATTTAGATTTTGGTTTAGATATATCTCAAGATTTGAAATGACTGATTCTTGTATATCACTCCTATTGTTAATTAAAAAGTCAATAGATGAATCAGTATAGTTCAAAAAGTAGCTATTTAATTCTTGATTCAGCAAAGTAGAACTCCAGTCAATATTACCTATTGCTTCTTCCAAAATCTGATTATGTCTAATAACTATTTGGATTATTAGAGAGTCATTATTAATTGGTAAACTGTAAACTACTGGCAAATTACTCTGATTCATCAGGGAAGGCTTCAAGGCCTCCCTCCCCTTATACTCGCTGCAAGCCCACACACCAAACATAAGAGCCACACAAGCGACGACAAAGGCCGTAATTTTTTTGATTTTCATTGATTTTTGTTTTAAAAATTAATGCTACCCGTAAGGCTTTTTGCATACGCCCCCTTGGGTCGGAAGGGAAACCGTCTTTCATGGCCATTAAAAGCGGTACAAAAATCAAAAATACAATATGAATTTTTTGTGAATTTTGCACCTTTTATTTGTTAATGATGGTTAATATGCTGATAAACAAGTTTTTAAACATGCCCACAGGTTAAACCTGTGGGAATTGCCCAAAATGATGGATTGCATGCCATCAAGAAGGAGTCATGTCCCTCATCAAATAGTATTTCTATTAACATGTTATACCCATTGAATTAATAAAGAATCGCATTAGCTAATTTATTTTTGTTTGTTAAAAGAAAGTGATTTCATTGGCCTATTTAAACTTTGATCTATAAGTTCTTTTCAGCATATATAGTTCTAAAACTTAATTTGCAGATAAAACTTTAATAATTTTTTTCTTATTAACACCTTGTATTGTGGCAGTTAATTTACCTTTTCTATACACTTGTATCTCAGGATAAATTTCATAACGCCAAAATTTAGTGTAACCATTGTCAGTATTAGGTACAATTTTCCAGTTTAATTTTTCCCATTTAGAGTTTAAAATTTTTTCTTCTGCATCTTCATAAAATGCTATAAATTCATACTGTTTGTATGTTTCCTTCAATTTATTGAAAAAAGGAACATTCAAAACACAATAACCACATGTGAGGCTGGTAATCATAACGACTACATTCTTATCATCAAAATCTCGATCATAATTCATGTAACTGGCTTTGAGTTCCGCCACAGTGTTTTTCTTACTGACTTTGACGCACGACGAAAAGTAGAATAAAGAAATAAACAAAATAATGTGTTTCATAATATTTTTTAAAATAGAGTGTATCAACTAAAGCTACACTCTATTTAATTGATTTAACTAAAAAAATTAATCTATAATAACAGGATCATCTCCTGATCTTATGACACAAACCCACCCATCTTTAGGCTTACATCCGGGGCCGTGATTTTTCTTGTTGTTGTAAAGGACTGTCTTTGCAAAGACAGCACTGGAACCTGCACCATACGCACTACTTATAGAAAATGGAGTAGAATTGTCATCTGGCACAAAAACAATACTATCGCCACCAACTATTGAGGCCGCAAATTTATAGTAGTCATTTGTGGATAAGCTCTGTACTAAATCATTAGAATAAAAAGTGCTTACCCTATCCAAATCATCTATTGATATGCTATTTAAAAAAGTTTCAACCTCATTTGTTGTAAGATGAGATAAATAAAATTGCTGTGAGGTTTGAATCCATGCCCTAACTGAATCTAAAGCAGAAAAATAAGATGCCTTTTTGCTAATTAATTTATCAGATTTAGGAATGAATTTCTTTTGAGCAGCATAATCGCTGCAAGCCCACACACCAAAAAAAAGAACTACACAAGCAACGACAAAGGCCGTAATTTTTTTGATTTTCATTGATTTTTGTTTTAAAAATTAATGCTGCTCGCAAGTCTTTTCGCATACACCCCTTGGGTTCGGAAGGGAAACCGTCTTTCATGGCCATTAAAAGCGATACAAAAATCAAAAATACAATATGAATTTTTTGTGAATTTTTCACCTTTTATTTGTTAAAGATAGTTAGTACACTGGTAATCAAGCATTTTTTGTCAGTATTTCCCGTCAAGAGTTAAGAAATCTAAGAATTTATCTTTGGGAATAAACCCCAATTGCCTTTTGTTTACTCTTTTCCCATCAGACATCTTATATTTTATAACAAATGATGGAACTCTATCTATACCTTTAAATAGATATAGATAAATTGCTTTGAAGGGAGATACTTTAATATTTTTGACTTCAAAACAAGCTAATTTTTGTTTGATGTCTTCGTCTTCAAAAAGGCTGTCTTTGGCCAAATGACACCCCTTACAGCCACTACTACAATAAAAAATTAGTTTGGCTTTCGAGGAAATTTGTCCCAAAACAACAAATGAAAATGAAATAAAAAAGATAATCAATAAGTTCATTTTTAAATTCATACCGTTTTAAATAAATTAAAATCAAGATTTATGCAATTATACTGCATAAATCTTGACTAAAAATTCTAATTTAACTTTTAAAGTTTACAATTTGCATAAATACAAACTTTTGTAGGAGCAAGAGTGCAGTCAGGAAACTTGCAACGAAAAAAAGTGCTAGATGTTTTTCCGCTTCCATCTTTGTCAGTAAACGAGAACGACGACGAAGTAGTAGCAGCAAATGCAACTCTAGCATCTGCCAATTCTTGATTGCTTAATGTCATTCCAAAAAGGCTGTAAAAAGAGAGAAGCTGATTATCAGTAAATTCTTCGTTAATCTCTTTGTAGGAATAAGATGCAAGGAAACCTTGGCTGTTAAATGCAAGTGAATTTCTAAGAGAATCCAATGATGACTGACTCAAAATACTAAGCACAGTTGTTCCACTGGAAACAAGAGCGTCAAAATCAGAAAGCGATGCAATCGGGACATGGCTTGAACTGACCGGCTGAACGCGAACATCATTTTTAGGAGAAGGAGCTACCTCCCTCCCCTTATACTCGCTGCAAGCCCACACACCAAACAAAAGAACTACACAAGCGGCAGCAAAGGCCGTCATTTTTTTGATTTTCATTGATTTTTGTTTTAAAAATTAATGCTACTCGTAAGGCTTTTCGCATACGCCCCCTTGGGTCGGAAGGGAAACCGTCTTTCATGGCCATTAAAAGCGGTACAAAA
>CAZRQL010000015.1:0-79134 GCA_964602415.1 uncultured Roseobacteraceae bacterium | reverse complement strand
TGATTCTTTTCCCCAATCCCACACGCGGCAAAATTGCCCTTGCATGTTCTGTGAGCGATACTTTCAAGGCGCGCTTGATTTCGGCTCTTGGGGGTTGAGGTGTGGAGTGGGCAGTTGGCTTGCGGCTCGGAGTTGGATTTGGACGGGCTGGCTGCCGGTGTTTATCTTTTGGAACTCCAATCGGATACACAGACCCGGAACTTGAGGGTTCAGCTTTTAGATTGATTGGCCAACAATCGCTTAACAAAAAGGCAACCAAATGGATGGTTGCCTTTTTTTAATTACAGTTGGTTTTTGAAAAAATCCATGAGCTTTGAGATCGGTGGGTTTATTTCAATCCAAATGCCTCTTTGACTGCTTGGACGTAATCCAATTTCTCCCAAGTAAAAAACTCCACGGGCTTAGTGATTTTGCGGCGGGTCTCAACTTTAGCGTCGTTGTCTTCTTTGACCTCAACGAGCATAAAGTCCACGTTTTGGGTGTAGGGTTCTCTGCCCATGTGTCCATAAGCTGCTGTGGGTGAGTAAATTGGATTTTTTAGTTTGAACCGTTCTATGATGGCGCGGGGGCGCATATCAAAGAGTTCGGCTACTTTGAGGGCGATTTGCTCATCGTTGAGAGATACTTTTGCAGTGCCGTAGGTATTGACGTTGATGGATACGGGTTTAGATACCCCGATGGCGTAGGCTACTTGCACCAAAACCTCTTCGGCTACTCCGGCAGCAACTAAGTTTTTGGCTATATGGCGGGCAGCATAAGCGGCACTTCTATCTACTTTGGAGGGGTCTTTGCCTGAAAAAGCACCACCGCCATGCGCTCCTTTGCCGCCATAAGTATCCACAATAATTTTTCTGCCTGTCAAACCGCTATCGCCATGAGGCCCCCCAATCACAAATTTGCCGGTGGGGTTGATGTGGTATATGGTATTGGCATCAAGCAAATGAGGAGGTATCACCCTTGGAATCACATGTTTACGAATATCTTCGGATATTCTTTTGAGCATGTTTGGCTCGGTATCGAACTCATCGTGCTGGGTAGATACCACAATGGTGTGTACGCGCTTGGGCTTATTGTCTTGGTACTCAATGGTAACTTGGGCTTTGGTGTCAGGACGCAAATAAGGCATGAGTTCGATTTCATTTTTGCGGATATTGGCAATCTCTTTTACTATCCTGTGCGAAAAAGCCAAAGCCATGGGCATGAACTCAGGGGTTTCGATACTGGCATAGCCAAACATCATGCCCTGGTCGCCTGCACCTTGCTCACGGTCGAGGCCTTGCCCCTCATTGACTCCTTGGGCTATATCGGGCGACTGGCTATGTACGGCAACAACGACAGCGCAAGACTGTGAGTCAAAGCGGTATTGGTCGCTGTTGTATCCTATGCGCTGTATGGTATCTCGAACCACGTCAGGTATTTCTACATAAGCCTTGGTCGTAATTTCTCCGGCCACCACCGCCAAACCTGTGGTAACCAGTGTTTCGCAAGCCACGCGCGAGTCCGGATCTTGCATAAGCATCGCATCCAAAACCGCGTCAGAAATTTGGTCTGCTACTTTGTCGGGGTGCCCTTCAGACACCGATTCAGAAGTGAAAAGATAAGCCATTTAAAAAACAATATTTAGGTTAATATTTATTTGAATTTGATTCTGTTACCCACTCGGGTTTGTGAATTTATGATTTTTTCGAGTGGGAAGCGCAAACTTAACGTTTTACGGTCATCAGACAAAACAAATCTGTAATTGCGGCTTTTCTTGACCCTCTTGGGAAAAGTCATTTGCAGCTCGTAAGTAGCGGTTTGGAGTATCGTTTTTTTGGTATTGAGATAAAGAGTATCAGTTTGGTAATCAAGACCTTTTAGAAGTTCTTTGATATTTACTACGTTGTTGATGGCCAGTTCTCCTTTTTTGGAATAGGAAATAAAAGTCTGTTTTTTTTCTTTGAAAAATGTATAATTCATAAAATTGAGAACAGAGTTGAGATTTTCAAGTTTTTGAAAATCAAATTCATAACCCAAAATAAGTTTATCGGCATCAAATATTTTTTTGGAGTTTGAAATTCCTTTGAAAAAAGAAAGTTGTAGTAGCGCAGAGTCCAGTATATCGCTAAGTTCGTAAATAGGCTCCGGAGTCCCTTCAAAAGGGTTTGAGCCCGGGTCTTGGGTAGCTTTGAGCACCTGACGCACCACATCTGCACTTTGCGAAAAATCTATCAACAGCCGGTAATGCCCCCCTCCCTTTTCTGTCAGAGATACGCTTTCTTTTATCTCAAAGCAAGACACACACAACCATGCCAACAAAACCCACCGGTATTTTTTCATAACCCAAAGCTAAAATCGTTTTTTGCTTGTACTTGTTATTTTTGCAAAATGAAAAAAGTGGCTTTTTATACGTTGGGCTGTAAGTTGAATTTTTCGGAGACTTCGACCATTGCGCGGCTATTTGAGCAAAAAGGCTACCAGAGAGTAGATTTTACAGATGGGGCTGACATTTACATCATCAACACCTGCTCGGTAACCGACCACGCCGACCGCAAATGCAAAAAAGTAGTCAAAGAAGCTAAAAAGTTCTCTCCTGACAGTTTTGTGGCCATAGTGGGTTGTTATGCCCAACTCAAACCTCAAGAAATTGCGGAAATAGAGGGCGTAGATGCCGTGCTGGGGGCATCAGAAAAATTTAGACTCCTTGAGGTATTGGATGGATTTGTAAAACAAGACAAACCCCAAGTGTTTGCAAAAGCTATCAGCGAAGCCCGTGAGTTTGTGAGTGGCTACTCGCTGGGCGATAGAACCCGCAGTTTTCTCAAACTTCAAGACGGCTGCAATTACAACTGCTCATTTTGTACCATTCCTTTGGCAAGAGGCCGCAGCCGAAGCGGTACACCCGATGAAGCAGTAGAGCAAGCGCGCCTGTTGGCTCAGTCGGGGGTGCGAGAGGTGGTGCTTACCGGCGTGAACTTGGGGGATTTTGGTATAGTAAACGGAATCAGACGGCATACTTTTTTGGAATTGCTCAAAGCCTTAGACCAAGTCAAAGAAGTAGAACGCTACCGCATCTCATCGGTAGAGCCTAACTTACTTCACGAAGAAATCATTGAGTTTTGCGCCACATCGGAGCGGTTTATGCCTCATTTTCACATGCCTCTGCAATCGGGCAGCGACAAAATATTGCGTGCCATGTACCGCCGCTACAACCGCGCACTCTACGAGCGCAGGGTAGCACAAATCCGAAAGGTGATGCCTGATGCCTGCATAGGGGTTGATGTGATTACGGGGTTTCCCGCAGAGGGAGTGCAAGAATTTTTAGAAACCTATTACTTCTTAAATGAGCTGGATGTGAACTACTTGCATGTGTTTACATACTCGGAACGCGCCAACACACCCGCAGCCGAGTTATCCGGACGAGTGCCCAACCGAATCCGACAAGAGCGAACCACCCAGCTCATCAGCCTATCGGAAAAGAAAAAACGCGCTTTTTATGAAAAACAGATTGGAAAAATAAAACCCGTGCTTTGGGAAGCAGACGTAGAAAATGGATATATGTCGGGCTTTACGGACAACTACGTGCGCGTTAAACAAGAATACGACCCTTTGAAAATCAATGAAATAAGTTTCACTTTGTTAGAAAATATCCAACCTGACGGCCTTTTGTACGGCATAGAAGTTGCAACCCAAAAACAACATGCTCTAATTGCTTGAAAAGTCCATTTAGACAGGGATAGTAATAAAAACCTTTGTGCCTTGAGGCAAGTCTTCGACCAGTGTCTCAACTTGGCGGCCATAGTAGAGAAGTTCCAATCTTTTGGCTGTGGCTCCTGTTGCAAATGAAGCGTGGCTTTTGGTGCGATTGGCTTGGAGTTGTTTGGATTTTTGTCTGCCGATTCCATTGTCTTCCACCGTACAGCCAAGCATTTTTTTATTATTTTTCCAAACAATAGAAAAAGAAATTTCGAGTTTTTTCTCGCCTTTTATGTGCATCAAACCGTGTTTGATGGCATTTTCTACATAAGGCTGTATAAGCATGGGAGGAATAAAAATCTCGTGGGGGTCTATGGCTTGCTCTACATTGATTTGGTATTGGAAGCCTTCTTCAAATCTGAGTGCTTCGAGTTGGAGGTAAATTTCGAGCGATTTAATCTCGTCTTCCAGACAAACTTTGTCTTGGTTGCTCATATCCAACACCAACCGCATCAAATTGGCAAACTTGCCCAGATAGAAGTTTGCTTGTTTTTTGTCGTTGAGCAAAATAAACTCCTGTATCGAATTGAGGGCATTGAAGATAAAATGGGGGTTCATTTGTGCCCTCAGGCTGGCGAGTCTGGAGGTGCGCAAATCTCTCTCCAATTCCGTTTTAGACAAGGTCAATTTATTTCTGGTTCTGATGTTGGCCAAAATATACAAAAAAACCGCCGTCAAAGCCAGCATGGTCGCCATGAAAATCAACACCAAAAACCACCATTTTTGCCAATAGGGCTGCAATACCTCGATGGCAACGTGGATCGGTTGCTGGCTTTCTGTACCGTCTTCGTTGATGGCTTTGGCTTCAAAGAGAAATGATCCGTACGGCAAAGACAAAAAGCGGGCAAAGTTGTTGCTGCTCTGTGTATAAATCCAATTGGTGTCCAATCCCAACAAACGGTATTTGTATTTGAAAGACCCATGACTTTTGTAGCTAAGGGCTTGAAAACTGATATAAATATTATTTTGTGTGTGGTTCAAAACGTACTTTTCACTCAAAAGAGTGTCTCTTTCTTTGATTTTGACACTTTTCAGGTAGATAACAGGTGCTACAAGGTTAGGCTCTTTTAGGTCTCGAGGCAATTTGAGCAAGCCAATATTGGTGGCTGCCCAAACAGTATCCCCGATGAGAAGCAGATCCATCACCAAATCCGTCCCCAACCCATCCCGTTTGTCTATAAATTGTATTTGTTGGTCTTGTAAGTCTATGAATTGTATCCCTCTGTCTGTGCACTGCCAGATTTCGATTTTCCCGGGGGTAGGCTCATAAAGGCTGATTTTACCACCCATGTCGGTCTTTAAGCCATTCTTTTTTGTAAAATGATGGGTAACTTGGCCGTTGTTGATCACATAAATCCCTTGCTGCATCGTCGAAACGGCTATAGTACCCCCGACATGCTGACTCAAAGAGACAGCAATGATGGGCGCGCCGCTTGTGTCTTTTATTTCTGTTTTGCGGGCATAGGAATCATATTTTTTTAAGCCATCAGAGTCCCCGATCCAATATTCGTCTTTCTTTTGGTCAAACAGCACGCATCTTGAGCGAATGGCGTTCAAATTAAGCACCCAATACCCACGGCTTGTTTTTAGTACATTAGGGCTATTTAGAAAAAAATACTTTAATTTGGTTTTATCGGCATTGTCTTGCATTTGTATAAAGCCCGAAAAGGTAGAAGCCGCAACAAAAGCATAATCGCCAAAAAAAACACCTTCTTTGATGTAATAGCCATCAAAAATAGGTTCACTTTGGTTGATGTGGTAAATCGCTTTTGAGGTGTAGAGCAAGGAACGAGCCGAATCAAAACTCAAAAACTCAACTTCCACTCCGCCACCCATTGTTTTTTTGTACTCTTTGAGCAGGCGCATGTTTTTATCCACCCAAAAAAGCCCCCCATCATAGCAACCAACAAACATCGAACCTTGAGGCCCTCGCGCCAATTGAGTAATTCTGGAGTCTTTCCAGTGGGAATTTTCGTGCGTATAAGCTTTTACCGACAAAGAAGGTATCATGTGAAGACCGTCAAGAGCAGTAGAAAACCAATAGTTGCCCTCGTAATCTTGGGCTGCATCTGTTACGGCTTCATCGGGAAGTATGCCAAAATAACTCGAATCCCGATTAATATAAAAAGCCCCTTTGTTGGTAATAATCCAAAAATGCTGTGCCGCCTTTGGGGGCACGGTCGCGCTCCCTGTCTGGTTGAGGATGCGTCTATCTTTCAATAAATGGGTAATTTTCAGGTTTTTGTGTAGGAATCCATTTTTCCATAAAAAAAACTCACGCTTACCGCTTGACTCTTGCGCATACACACACCCGTTTGAAGTACCCAAGTACAGGCTCTTGATGTCAGCACCCACATCAATAAGCCTGCCTTTGTTGGAAACCACGTCCAGCACCAACACCACCCCTGTCTGCAATATAGATGCAAAAAGAGTGTCTTGATGAACCACCGCACTAAACACTTGTTTTTTGGATAGTTGTATTAAAGATGTTTGTAGAGCTTTGAACTCTGTTTTCTCAGGATTGCTATAAAACACGTTGCCGGATGTGGTCTGTAGCCAAAGTCTATTTTGTGAGTCGAAAGCAAAATAATTGATGTCTTGGGCTTGTCCGAATCGCTCCCAACTTTCCAAGACCTTGAGGCTATCGTTTTCAAGATAAAAGATCTGCCCTGAAAAGTTTTTGTACCAGATTTTGTTATCCTTACAGTATTGGGCATTGGTGAGTCCTCTGGAGCGGGTTTTTATTGCCGGCAAATAAACAAAGCCCAAGCCATCAAAGCGGTAGCAGCCCGCATCAGTACCTAAGTAAATAAATTTGTCCTTTCCAACAAGAATGTCGTAAATCGTCATGCTGGGAAGGCCATCCTCTTCTGTGTACCTCCAAGTAAAAGGCTGTTGAGCGAGGCTTGAGCAATAAGCAAACATCCACAACAAAGAAAATATGCAAGCCTTCATAGCAGACAAGAAAATAGTTTTTTACGTCATACAAAAATTGACTTTTTTTGCACAAAAAACAAACTATGAGCAAGGCCATCCCCAAACGCAGTGAAGACTATTCTGCATGGTACAATGAGTTGATAAAAGCCGCTGATTTGGCCGAAAACTCATCGGTGAGGGGCTGTATGGTCATCAAGCCCTACGGCTATGCCATTTGGGAAAAAATTCAGCAAACCTTGGACAAAATGTTTAAAGACACCGGCCACTACAACGCTTATTTTCCGCTGTTTGTACCAAAAAGTATGTTTGAGGCCGAAGAAAAAAATGCAGAAGGCTTTGCCAAAGAGTGTGCCGTGGTTACGCATTACCGCCTCAAAAACGACCCCGAGCGCAAAGGCAAACTCATGGTTGACCCCGCCGCCAAACTGGAAGAAGAACTGGTCGTGCGGCCTACCTCCGAAGCTATTATATGGAGTACCTACAAAAACTGGATACAATCTTACCGCGACCTACCCATCCTCATCAACCAATGGGCTAATGTAGTGCGTTGGGAGATGCGCACCCGCCTGTTTCTCAGGACGGCAGAGTTTCTTTGGCAAGAAGGACATACCGCCCACGCCACCGCCCAAGAGGCCATAGAAGAAACCAAAAAAATGCTCGAAGTCTATGCAGATTTTGCCGAAAACTACTTGGCACTGCCCGTCATAAAAGGCGTAAAAACTGAAAATGAACGCTTTGCAGGAGCCGTAGAGACCTATTGCATCGAGGCACTCATGCAAGACGGCAAAGCCCTACAAGCCGGAACCTCCCACTTTTTGGGACAAAACTTTGCCAAAGCCTTTGAAGTCCAATACCTTGACAAAAACAACAAACAAGAGTACGTCTGGGGAACATCTTGGGGGGTCAGTACCCGCCTGATAGGGGCACTAATCATGGCACACTCCGACGACGAGGGGCTGGTGCTGCCGCCAAAACTCGCACCCATTCACGTGGTCATCGTGCCCATATTCAAAAACGAAACCGAACTCCAAGCACTCAAAGCCAAAGCAGATGAACTCAAACAGGCTCTTCCCGAGTTGAGCATCCGTTTTGACGACCGAGACACCCTTCGTCCGGGCTTCAAGTTTGCCGAGTGGGAACTCAAAGGAGTCCCTCTGAGGCTTGCCATTGGCCCAAGAGACCTCGACAACCAAACCGCCGAAGTAGCCAGAAGAGATACTTTTGAAAAAATGAGCGTCCCTTTCGCCGAATTGCCCCAAAAAATCAGGTCGCTCTTGGACGAAATCCAAGCCAATATCTACCAAAAAGCCCTCACCTTCCGCGACTCTATGTTCAGCCAAGCCGACACGTTGGGCGAATTTAAAAGCATATTGGAGCAAAAAGGGGGATTTATTTATGCGCACTGGGACGGTACAGAGGATACCGCCGACAAAATCAAAGAAGAAACCGGAGCCACCATCCGCTGCATCCCGCTTGAGCAGCCTCTCGAACCGGGAAAGTGCATCATGACAGGAAAACCATCGCAACAAAAAGTCCTCTGGGCAAGAGCCTATTAACTTCTAATTTTTCCAACGTGCAAGCCGACAAATCCCAAATAAGTGAATCCTTTTTGCGGCTACTCCAAATCATGGATGAGTTGCGCGAAAAATGCCCTTGGGACAAAAAACAAACCCTCGAATCGCTGCGCCACCTGACCATCGAAGAGACCTATGAACTCTCCGAAGCCATTTTAGAGCAAAACATGCAAGAACTCAAAGGCGAACTTGGAGACCTTTTGCTCCACATTGTGTTTTATTCAAAAATTGCTTCCGAAACCAACCATTTTGGCATCAACGATGTGCTGCAAGCCATCGCCGAAAAACTCATCCGCAGACACCCCCACATATACGGCGACACCCAAGTAAGCGGCGAAGAAGACGTAAAGCGAAACTGGGAAAGCATCAAATTGGCCGAAGGCAAATCCCAAAAAGGCGTGCTGGACGGTGTGCCGACCTCTTTGCCTGCACTGGTCAAAGCCATCAGAATCCAAGAAAAAGCGCGGGGTGTGGGCTTTGACTGGAAAGAAAAAGAGCAAGTATGGCTCAAAGTCAAAGAAGAACTGGCTGAGTTTGAAGCGGCCACCGACTCAGTATCAGCCGAAGAAGAATTTGGCGATTTGCTCTTTGCGCTGGTGAACTATGCGCGCTTTGCAGGCATCAACCCCGAAGCAGCCCTCGAAAAAACCAACCGCAAGTTTATTTCCCGATTCAAATACATAGAAAAAAGAGCCTCACAGATAGGCAAAAACCTCAATGAAATGGATTTGGATGAAATGGAAACTTTCTGGCAAGAAGCAAAAAAACTGGAAGATTAGGGCTTTTGGGTCTTTATTTCATAGCTGTAGTTCAATATGGCTCTCAGGTATGATTGAGCCACTTGCTCCAAACGGGGAGCTATTTTGCCCTTGGATAAGTCGTTTTGAGAAAGCCGTTCCAATTCGTCTTCGTTGTCTTGGAGAAGAGGCTCTCCATAACAAAGGACGCTGTTTACCAATCTATTGAGTCTCAGATTACGGGCATAAACCCCCGGAGCAATCCTCAAACTATTCTCTTTGAGGTAGGGCGGTTCTTCATTGGGACTCACGACAGGAACTTTGAGGGTATTTTCAAACTCTTTGCAGACATACTGACTGAGCGTCAATGACTGCCGCGTCTTGCCTGAAACGAGCAACCTCAAAAAATCAAAGCGCATCTCTCGGCTGTACAATTCCCCGCCCAAAAACGCACCCGGCACAAAAACCATACTGTAATTGCGGGGAGAAGGTTTGTTCCAGCCCGAATTGTAAAAATCGGCGTTGTAGTGAATAAAAATGGTGATGTCGGGATTGAAATAGTTGATTTTGGAGGCTCTGGCCTCAAGGTCTGCATCCAAGAAGTATTTATAGAAACTCATAGAGCGGTTCAGGGTATTCATCTGGCTGTTAATCTGCGCGTTGGTGTAGCCTTTGCGCTTCAAAATCAGTCTAAAATCACTCTCCAGCCACTGCCGATAGCTTTTGCCGAAAGCGGCCTGATTGCCCTGAGTACGGGTAAGAAAAACCTCAGCCCCGTATTTGACAAGGCTATCCCTGAGCAAAAAAGCCGTCGTCAATGCCAACTCCGCTTCAAAAAACTCATACTTTTTCCCTTTGTGCTCCATACTGATAAACCGCCCTTCGGTTTTGGCTGTGGCAAAATCACCCGCTATGTGCCCGGGGTCTATGGCTATTTTGATGCCTGAAAGCGGGGAGGTACGGTTGGTCAGAAACGGGCGGTAGTTTTCTTTGAGTATGAATATCGCTTGGGCTAACTCTTCACTTACTCCCGAAGTGCCAAATTTTTGGTAGGCATCAAACTGAAACTTACGGTCGCTGTAATAGAGCAAATCCAAAAAAACAGGCAAATCTTGCCATAAAACCCTGATTTCAGCCTTATTTTTAATTTTGTCGGTAGGCGAAGCATACATGCTGATGCCTTGTTGGTTGATAGAAAAATAGCCTTTGGCGCGCGAGCCTTTCACTAAAAATCGTTCTGCAAATTCGTTGTAGTGCGCAACAAGGGAATCTATCTTTTGGGCAAAAAGCGATTGATTGAAAACAAATAGAGAAAATAGTATCCATCTCATAAAAAAAGCCATTGCAAATTAATGCAATGGCTTCAATATTAAAAAAACTTATCTCTTAGAGAGAAAGGGTTTTTGAATTGACAAAAACATAGTTGGTACCACTTTTACGCCAAATCACAGCCACTACATTGTATTTGTTGGCAGCATTCCACACAAAAGGATTTACAGCGGCACCTTTGCCTGAAGAATCGAATTTTGAGGCATCGTATTCAAATTTGACTTTGCCTGAATTTTCCCTGCCTTTGCTTATGGTGCCGGATTCCAACTCTTTGCCAAACGACAAATAAACCGTTGCTGATCCTTGTTGGGTGTTAATTGTGAGTTCTTCTATTTTATCAGGGTTCAATATTGCCCTCAAAATCTTAGAGTGCTCGTAGGTGCTCTGGTATGCCGAGCCTACTGCCTGGCGGTGCATAATCCCATCTTCGGTGAGGTAAAAGCCTACATAGTAATCACCTTCCACGTCTGAAAAAAACTTCGTTTTGTAGGTGATGTCAATGCCTTTGGCACTTTTAGAAGCCGTAAAGTTTACACCTGCCTCTACAATCCTGCTTCTAAATGTATTCATGCTGGAGTTGATAGAGTTCTCATTGGTGGTAACGGCTATACCGTTGACCGCAAAAGTAGGAATGGCACTAACATTAAGACCCAGACGGTTGAAAAATGCCCATACAGCAGGCGAAAACGTCAAGTCGCCCATGTGAGCCACCAACTCTGAACTGGTTGTGTGTACCGCCATAAAACTGGCCTCACCTTGGTTGGCAGCGGCAATTTTTTTGAAAAGCGGAGTGCCGTTTTGTCCGCAAGGGCCGCACCAAGTAGCCGTAAAGTCCATCACCAAGGGATAGTTCTTTTCCTCTACCTGTAAAGAAGATACAGGATCTTTGGAAGAAGAAGATGAAGAACACGAAAAGAAATTAGCTCCGATAATGAAAGCTAAAAAGAAATGAAATAAATTTTTTCTCATAAATGTAAACAATTATTGTTTGCAATAAAAGACAATTTTTTGACAGGGAGGTAACGAAAAGAATATTTTTTTTAAAGCAAAATTTAAGCGCTGCTTTTCAGGTCAAAACCCGAACTTCGGCACTAAGGGAGATGCCAAACTTTTCTTTGACATCTGCTTGGATGCGCTGAGCAAACTCCCACACTTCTGAACCGGTGGCTTGCCCTGTGGCATTGACCAGCACCAGTGCCTGTTTTGGGTAGCAGCCTACGTTGCCTATGGTTTTGCCTTTCCAGCCACATTGCTCTATGAGCCAGCCGGCAGGGATTTTGACGTGGGCTTCATTATCATGAGGAAAAGATGGCACGTTGGGGTAGTGGCGGGCAATTTCTTGGTACAAAGCCCTGCTCACGATTGGGTTTTTAAAAAAACTGCCACAGTTGCCCAATACTTGCGGGTCGGGCAGCTTAGAGCGGCGTATCTCTATGACACTGCGGTAAATGGATTCTAAGGAAGGGGTTATATTACTCTCATTTAGGTAGTTGGCTATAGCCGAGTAGCTGGTATTCAGCACAGGCCGCAAAGACAACTTTAGCACAATGGAGAGAACAACATAGCGATCGGGTTCTTGCTTGAAGCGACTCTCACGATAGCCAAATTGACAGTCTTGGTTTTTGAAGACCCGCACTTGAGCAAGGGTTCTGTCCCAGACTTCTACTTCTTCAAGTACGTCTTTGAGTTCAACTCCATAAGCCCCAATATTTTGTATGGGAGCTGCCCCACAAGTGCCGGGTATGAGTGCCAAATTCTCAATACCGCCCCACCCATTTGATACACAGGTAGTTACTAAATCATGCCAATTTTCGCCTGCTTGGACACAAAGCCAAACAAAGTCCGAATCCTTGGAGATAACTTCTATGCCTTTATTTTTGATATGTAAAACAATCCCTTTGAAATCCCTGACAAACAATACATTACTCCCCCCACCCAAAATCAATGCCTCATCAAATTTTTGAACCTCGTTGCCAAAAAAATCGCAAACATTTTTTCTATCCTCTAATATTGCGAAATAATCTGTTTTGATGTCTATCCCAAAGGTGTTGTAAGGGCGAAGTGAAATAAATTTTTGTATTATTTTATCAGTCATGGTGTTACTAATTGCTTTGAGCCTACAAATCCAAATCTCAGGGCTTGAATCAGACAAAGGTCTTGTGTGGTTAGAGCTTTTGGACAAAGAAGGCAAAACTGTATTGGCAAAACAAATTGCCATCAAAGAAAAAAGGGCAGTCCTTGATATACAAGACCTTAGGCCCGGGCAGTATGCAGTGCGGTTTTTTCACGACAAAAACTCAAACTCAAAATTAGATACTAATTTTTTTGGGATACCTGTCGAAGGATATGGCTTCTCAAATGATGCCAAAGGCAAATTTGGCCCGCCGTCTTTGAAAGACATGCTCTTCGATTTGAACAGCGATAAAGTCATAAAAATCACCGCAATCCGATAGCATATTACTCGACCCTCTTCTTTATGTTCTCCCTAAGTATTGGATTATCAATTTTTTCCAATACATCGGCAGTGTAAGCGTGAAGCAAGAGCTTTCGGGCTTGTTCGAGGCTTAACCCCCTGGAACGCAGGTAGAACAAAGGTTCTTCGTCCAAAGTCCCTACCGTTGAGCCGTGTGAGCATTTCACATCGTTTGCCCAAATTTCGAGCTGGGGTTTGGTATTGACAGAAGCCAAACCACTGAGCAGTATGTTTTTATTGGACTGGTAGGCGTTGGTTTTTTGGGCATCTTGACGAACAAAGATTTTGCCGTTGAAAACCGCCGTGGCAGAGTCATCCAAAATCCCTTTGTAAAGTTGTTCGCTATAACTTCTTGGTAACGTGTGGTCTATGGAAGTATGGTTGTCCACAAAGTCCTTTTGAGACATTCGATAAAGCCCATTCATAAAGACTTCGGTGTTTTCACCCAATATTCTGATAGACAAATTATTGCGAATAAAGCCGCCTGAAAAACTCAAAACAGAATGAACAAAACGCGAGTTGTGCCCTACGTCAACGCGAGTAGCTTGGATATGAGAATTTTGCCCTATGTCTTGCCAGTTCAATAGCTCAGCGTGGGCGTTGTCTTGCAAAGATACCTCTGTTACATGGTTCAAAAATGAGCCAGTATTATACTGAAAAACAGGCTGTTCCATAAAGGCTACCTTTGCAAATGAGCCTATTTTAATAAAAGTGCGGGTCTGCAAGAGAGAGGCTTGAGGACTGCTCACTACCGAAAGAACACATATTGGCTTGTCAATGATTGCTTTTTCTTGGACATGTACGAAAAGCCCATCCTGAAAATAAGCCAAGTTCATTGCGTCAAAAGCAGTGTAATAGTTAGAAGCCCCAACGCTTTCAATATCAGTTGTTTGATTGCTGTTTTTCTCTACGGCCTCTTTGATACTTCGAACTTGTACGCCCTCGATTTTATCGGAAAAAGATTCGCTGTAAAATCCATCTACCAAAACAATGCGATAAAAACCCTCTAAAAAATCTGTATCAATAGCAAAACTCGCATTGTCAAGTGGCTTGCAAACGTCAAATGAGGCCTGCAAAATGGCTTTGGCATTGGTGTATTTCCAATCTTCGTTTTTTGTAGTAGGAAAATCGGTCTTTTCAAACAACTCTGCTGCGTGCTGTTGCTTAGGATGGGCAAGGGGCTGCAGGTTTTGAAAAATGGTTTTTTTGTCGGCTAAGGTTATCATAGTTTTAGGCAGCGGTGAACTCTTTTTTGATTGCATCATAACCTGTTTTTTCCAGTTCGAGAGCCAGTTCTTTGCCTCCCGACTTCACGAGCCTACCATCAAAAAGAACATGTACAAAGTCAGGCACAATATAATCCAAGAGGCGTTGATAATGGGTGATGAGTACAAAAGCCCTTTCCGGTGAGCGCAAAGCATTGACCCCTGAAGCCACTATCCTCAAGGCATCAATATCCAGCCCCGAATCGGTCTCATCCAAAATAGCCAATTTAGGCTCCAATACAGCCATCTGAAAAATTTCGTTGCGCTTTTTTTCACCTCCCGAAAAGCCCTCATTCAGAGAGCGCGACAAAAGAGACTGGTTCATTTCCACCAGTTGCATTTTCTCTTTGACCAGTTTAAGAAAAGCCGCCGCATCTAAAGGCTTCTCATTTCGGCTCTTCCTGATATTATTTAGGGCGGTACGCAAAAAATTGGTGTTGCTCACACCCGGAATCTCGACCGGATACTGAAAAGCCAAAAAGATACCGGCCTGGGCGCGCTCTTCGGCAGCCAATTCAAGCAAATTCTGACCCTCAAACTCAATACTCCCTCCCGTAACTTGGTAGTCGTCCCTGCCCGCCAAAATGGAAGCTAAGGTACTTTTTCCCGAGCCATTCGGCCCCATAATAGCATGAATTTCACCAGCTTTGACACTCAAATTCAAGCCTTTAAGTATGTTCTTATTGCCTATATCGGCGTGTAAATCTTTAATAATAAGCATTGGGCGTTTTTTTAATTAATGACTACAATAAATTTTAATTCCCTTGTAAAAATTCAGAAAATAGTGGTTCCACCGAAGAAAAAGTGATATAGTGGTAATTGGGTCTGGCTTTTCTGTAAATTTCATATCCCATAGCCTTGAGTTGGGCATCTTCGGCCATAAGTTCAAAAAGAGGGTAAACAAATTTTTTCCTGCCTACTTTGGTCAGAAATGCCTCTATCTGAGCGTATGACAATTCGTAGTGTGAGGCGATACAGTGCTCGAACCAAGCAAAAGCCACTTCGGTATTTTTGGTCTGTGTCAAAGAAAAAGTCTGATCTAAATCAGCCATCTGACTCAAGCTCATAGGCTTAGGTTGCTGAGAAAGAAAAACCAACCATTGAGGATATACCCAATTCTTGGGAATTTCGGCGGCGTTGATTTGTTTATGGGCAAAAAGTGTGGCGTAAGATTGCGCTTCCAGAATTTTACCCGACTCAATCACCGGACAGTCATCGGGCAAGCCCACCCCATAAATCCACTTGTCAATGCCAAAATCTTTCCAGCCTTCCAGATTCTGCTCCAAATAGAAAATAAATTCCTCAGTGGTAATGGATTTGAGCGCAAAATCATTAAAATACTTTTTCAAAAAAGCATCCCATTTTTCTCTACCGACACTTTGTTCCATCCTTTTTAGAAAAAAATAGCCCTTATCGTAAGCAATCGGTGTCATCGCCTCTACGGGATCTCTACCTTTGAGCGATAGTTTGAGCTTGGTGTCGGGGCTATCCTTCATCTTGGAAACCAATCTTTTAAGATCTTGTAAACTGATGGCAGAAAGCATATCTGCATACGACTTACCATAAAGTTCCTCCATAATTCTGTACTCAGAATACACCGTAAAGCCCTCGTTTAGCCAAAAATCTTCCCAAGTTGCATTCGTAACCCAGTTACCCGACCACGAATGAGCCAACTCGTGCGCAAGCAAAGAAACAAGCGATTTGTCTGCTGTGAGGATCGTCGGACTCACAAAAGTAAGCCCCGGATTTTCCATGCCCCCAAATGGAAATGAGTTGGGCAAAACCAGCACATCATACCGCTTCCACTGATAAGGGCCAAAAAGTTTTTCAGCAGCAAGTAGCATTTTCTCTAAGTCAGCGAATTCAGCGAGGGCCTTTTCGACCACCGCAGGCTCCGCGTAAACACCTGTTCGACTGCCTATTGCACCAAAAACAAATTCACCTACCGCAAGCGACATCAAATAAGCGGGGATAGGCCGCTCCTGACGGAAATAGTACACGCCTTCCTTTGAGAGTTGGGTAGGATTTTGGGTACTCATTAAAGCCATATACCCTTTAGGAACCGTAATTTTGGCATCAAACGTAAACCTCAACCCAGGACTATCCTGACACGGTATCCAACTGCGTGCTAATATAAACTGTGACTGGGTGAAAAGTATCGGCTTGATTTTACCTTCCGTCTGACTTGCCTCCAGCCACTGCAAAGCATCGGCAGATTTTTGGGTTCTGTAATAAACAGTTATAAGTTTATCTCCTTTATTTATGCTGACTTCCAGTTTACTACCCTTTACACTGTCAGCAGGATGAAGTTTAAAAACTGTCAATCTCTCATCAATCAAAATCCTTTCTATAATCAAGCCTTTTGTATCAAGAAAAAGCTTAGTCTCATTATGATCAGCTATCTTAATTTTGGCCAGACCCGAAATGGTTTTACTCTGAAAATCAACCGATAAATCCAAACTTAGGTGCTCCATCCTTGCGTCATTGGGTTGGGCATGGCTATGGTGGTCCTGATAGGCAATAAAGTTGAAGCGACTCATGTAGTTGTTGTTGTCATTTAAAACCTTACACCCTGTCAAGATAATGAGAAAGTACGTAAGCGTCCTCATTTATTTATCATGGCAATACAAGATATTTCTACGTTGGCATCTTTGGGCAATCCGCTCACCTCGACAGTCTCTCTGGCAGGGAAATTTTGAGAAAAAAACTCTCCATAAATTGAGTTCACAATAGCAAAATCGTTCATGTTTTTCAAAAAAATTGTACATTTCAAAACAGAGGAATAACTCGCTCCCGCTGCTGCAAGAATCTGCCCTAAATTAGCCATAACCATTCGCGTCTCAGTGGATATGTCTTGATTGTGAAAGCGGCCTTCTTTGTCCAAGGCTATCTGACCTGAAATAAACAGCAAATCCATAAATTGAACGGCCTGACTGTAAGGCCCAATAGGACTTGGAGCATCTTGAGTTAAAATTATTTTTTTCATCAAAATTTTAATATCTTGCGACTGCAAATATAGAGATAAAGATATAAAAATGTCGAGTCATTACGTTGTGAACCCATTCTCATCTAAATTACATCTTCATAATCAAGATGATGAGAGTAGTCCACTACCTATTTACTACAAAGGGGTCTTTGACCCTTCGACAATAAGCGAAATCTCTAAAAAAATATGGAGTCAGTATTCGAACATACCTGCCATAAGACATAAAATCTTCGCTATATTTATTGAACTTGCGCAAAACGTATCTTATTACTCTTCCGAAAGAGCCTATGGAATCCACTTTCCAGTTAAAAATTCAGGAATAGGTTCCTTGCTTATTTACAGCACAAAATCCACGGTGGTTATTTATTTTAGTAATGTGATAAATAAAGAAAATTTTCAGACTCTTTTTGACCGCTTTAGAAATATAAGCAATATGTCTATGGAGCAGTTGCGCAACGTCAGAAAAAATATCAGAGAAAATACTTTGAGCGAAGACACGCTTGGTGCTAACTTTGGATTGGTTCAGGTTGCCCTACTCTGTCGTAACAACCTCGAAGTCAAAATTGAGGAGATTGATCACGAATTTTACAACTTTTCTATTAAATCAACGGTTTTATTTTGAGATACATGGAAAACCTATACATCCAAGGCGAAAGAGGGGTTTATTTTATTCCCAATGTGGATTTTAACTATCAAACCGGTGTCTGTACTATTGCCGGTGAATCGTACCTTGAAGAGGCTTTTGACTTTTATGACAAACTTTCCTCTTGGGTCAGTGAATTTTTCGATAGCGGTAGAGATAATATGGAGCTTAATTTTAAGCTGACATATTTCAATACAAGCTCTTCAAGAGCCATACTTGACTTTTTAAGAGTAATCAAAAACTATCACCAAAAAGGCAAGACTATCAATATAACTTGGTATTATCCTGACCCTGACGATGATGACGATATGAAGATGGAAGCGGAAGATTTTATGGATGAAACTGGACTCCCCATCAAATTAGTGCAAGCCGATTAGCTTACCGCATTTCTTCTATTCTGACATTGGGGTATTTTGACTTATCAAAAGAAAATTCCCCATCCTTTATTCTATTGTCAACAATAAACTCACTTATTGTTACGGCTGTCTTAGAAATATTACCTTTTTCAGTGATTTCCCATTTCCTTAGGGACTTTGAGTCTTTGGCAATATAGAGTCTGCACTGCACAAAGTTGTACTTCTTTTTTGAATTCAACTCAGGTTCTAAAATCACTACATAACACAGAACGCCATCAACTTTTTGGTCTTCCGCCAAGACATACCTAAACCCTTTGCGGTATATCTGATAAATCTTACTTGGGTTCATTGAGTCGTCGTCATCAGGATTGGTTATAATCACCTCTTTGTCATCGGGCAGGTATGTCCAAACTGTTTTCTCATCGTTAAAAACTTCTTGCCCGTTTAACTTTAGGTAATACTTATTGCCTTTGACCGTGATACTCCCTTCCAACCTATCTACCTTGCCGTTTGTGTTATTGTGCAACTCATACTTAAACTTAGCTCGGTAAGCAGGAATCTTTTTGTACTTAGCAGACATCTCATCCAATATCTTTCCGGCTTCGTTGCCAGATTGTGCCTGCAAAAGTAGCGGTACAAATAATAAATACAGAAAATAAATTACTTTTTTCATAAATACAAAAAAGAGTCCGCTGTTCTACGGACTCAAATTTAGATAAAACAAAATAAAAGATTAACGTTTAAAACCTAATACAGCCCCGCCGCAGTAAGGTGTTGGATCTTTGAAAGTAAATGTCAGATAATAGATACCGGTTGCCCTACATTTATAGTTGAGTGTTTGGTAATATTTATTGTCATTGAAATTAGAGACCATTTGGTTGCGTCGAGAATCATATAAAGTAGCTATAATCCCTTGTGATCCCCCATCTTTACCAACTATTGTAATGGTGTAATTGCTATCCTTGCTGAATACGCATGTATATTCAATTTTTGGTCTTGTACCATTTCTGCCGTCTATTCGATAGCTTTTTACAAATGTAAAACCGGGTGCAAGTTGTTGAAGTGCTTTGGAGATAAAAAGTTCAGCGTTGCATTGTGCATTGGATTGAGAAGTCATAGCCAACGTCATAAACAGAGCTAAACTTAAAGCAAAAATATTTTTCATATTCGTTTAGTTTGCGTTTAAATTAAATTACTTGGTAACTTTATTTCTGATTGAAGTTAAAAGACTCTTGATGGCTGCCACATCGTCATCGTTTATGATAATGGTTTGCTTTGTTGCATCTTCATAAACGATTGTTCTGCCACCATCATCCTGCTTGCGAACCGGAGGGCTGTAAGATGTCTCAATTCTGATTTTGTCATAAACTTTTCTGAGTTCTTTCAAGTCAGCAATAAGAGCCGGAAACTCTGGTTTGGTACTATACACTTCCAATACTAACAAAATGCGTTCCAAAACCAACTTTTGCTCTCCAATTTTTTCCTTGAGAGTTTCATTTTTGGTTCTCTCATGTATGAGAGTGGTCAAATATGAGATTTCAATCCAGCCGCCAGTCAATAGCAAAATACTCAATGACTCACGCTTTTGTTCGCGGAGGTGGTAGTTAATTTTCTCAAAGTTCTCAGTGGTGGTCTGAATCAACTCATCCAACTTATCCGAACTTTCAGCTAAACTTTTAATAGTTGTGTAGTCGAAAAACTGACCAATGGCCAACTCATCTGAAAGTTTTTTTACCGAGTTAAGATAATTTACGGCATCTTGTTTTTTGGCGTATATGTTAGCATACCCCAAGTCAGTAGAGTAAATACCCAAATTGATGGCTTTTTTGAAAGTTGAACTGTACCTCAAAACCGCTGCATGGTCGTTTAGATCTTTTACATTGTACTCTGCACCGGATTCTTTGATGATCATGGAAATCTCAAGAGGAGAAGGAATGGACATCAATATATTATTAATGATATCATCACTTACTTTTTTGTTACCTCCATCAAGACCCATCTCAGAGCCGGGTTGATCGTTGCCGGGATTGTCTTTTTCAGAGGCTTGGTTGTCGCCGCAACCCAAAAGCAGCGACAAGGTAAAGATAGAAAGGAACAAATGTTTCATATTGAAATTTTTACCGTTTTAATATTGAGACTTATTTACGTTTAAAGTTAGAAAAAATTGTATTAGCTAAACTACTTGTCCAATTTAATGACCTACTTAGTACATCAAAATATAAAAGCATGTAAAGAAGCAAGGTCATCAACCATATAACGGATAAGTTAAAATTATATGTATCAAAAAACTGTCCAAAAAAATGCTTTTTAGAAGCGAAGAATATAGTGCGGTAGTCAAAAATATGCGCAGGGAGCGGAGTTTGATAAATCGGGTCTTTCAATGGAACAACTTTTCCATCTATAACCGTAAACTTATCAATCTGGTTTTTGTCAGTTACGACCTCTGCCAACCTGTCATTGTAATAATTGTCTTTAAACTTAGTGAATTTTTCGTCCAAAGTTTCATCATATACGCCTCCGTTTAAAGACAATTTCAACGCATATTCTTCTTCGTCATAAGCATCACTGGCTTTTCCTTTTTCAATGCTGTAAATTAATTTGGCAGTGTCACCCAAAAGCCTCAAGGCATCAACTGTCGATACCGAAAAACCTTTGGTTGTAAGTGGAAGTTGGGTATAAAATTTTGCCAATCGATTTAATAACGTATCGTCTTCAAACATATTGTTGAGTACGAAGATATTTTCTTCTAATTGTTTTTCGGGATTCTCAAAATTTGAGGGGTCTCTGAGTATCTCTTCGCTGTCTGCCAGACGTGCTTTAAACTCCTGATCGAGAAAATAGACTGATTTAAAATCGTAATAACTCTCCAATGCCTTGTGCTCAAAAAGAGTCTTAAAAAATCGATTTGATTTATATTGCCTGACAGTGATGGCTTCATAAGACCAACGAGACACCATAAAATCAGCCATTAAAGGGACAGTTCCTCTGGTTCTTATGCTATTGTTTAGCTTATCGAAATTGAAAATCAAACCGCTCAATATCATCTGCGGGATAAGCAATAATGGGATAATAATATAAACCGTAACCGCAGAATTAAATGCAGAAGAAATATTGAGTCCAAGTACGTTGGCATGGCAAGAGACTGAAAATAATATGATCCAATACGTAAGTATCATACCATCAATATCAAGGATGGTGTTTCCAATCAAAACAAAACTCAATGTCTGAATAGCCGAAAACATGAATAAAATGGCAAGTTTTGAAAACAGATAAGCCGACTTACTGAGGTTGAGAAAGGACTCACGCTTTTTGATTTTTCTGTCCCTGATTATCTCCTCTGCCGACACCGTAAGCCCCATAAAAAGGGATATAATAATACAAATCAATATGTAAGCCGGTATGTTTTCGTTATGTCGATACACATAAAAAGCATCCGCACCTGTCCTGTACCTAATGATCAAAGACAAAAGAAGTGCAAGAATCGGAGCTTCCACAAGATTGATAGTCATGTATTGGACATTACTAATCTTTGAGAGAAAGTCTCTGATAGTAAAAATAAATGTCTGCTTAAACCAAGAAGGTATATTTAAGGTAACTTTTGGTGGCTCATTGACTCTTTTAGCAGCTTCGAAAGTGATATTTTTTAGATACAACTCGTGCCAATCGGGGGGAGAAATTTTTCTTTTGTTTGTAAATTCTCCGTATTCATCTACTACCCTTGCTTCAATTAAGTTGAATATTTGCTCCGGATTGACATTGCCACAAGTAGGGCACTGACCTTGTTCCGCAGAAGCCTGCCGCGTGGTCGTTTTGAAATAAGTAACCGCTTCGACCGGATTGCCGTAAAAGATGGGATAGCCACCTGTATCCATAATCCACATCCTATCAAAGGTTTTGTAGATGTCGGACGAAGGCTGGTGAATCACAACAAATATAAGTTTTCCTTTCAAGGACAACTCTTTGAGCAAATCAATTACATTTTCAGAGTCCCTTGACGAAAGCCCTGAAGTAGGTTCATCCACAAAAAGCACAGAAGGCTCGCGAATCAGTTCAAGGGCTATATTCAACCTTTTGCGCTGGCCGCCACTTATTTTCTTGTTAAAAACGTTACCAACTTTAAGGTGAGCGATTCTCTCCAGACCCAAACTCTCTAAGGTGTCCATTACCTTTTTGGTAAGTTGGTCTTCTGTGAGGTTCTTAAAACAAAGTTTGGCGTTGTAATAAAGGTTTTGATAAACCGTCAATTCTTCTATCAGCAAGTCATCTTGGGCTATGTAGCCAATGACACCCTCAATCTTATCTTTTTGTTTATGAATACTATAGCCGTTTATCAATACCTCACCTTTGGAAGGTTTTTCGATACCTGCCATCACGTTGAGCAAGGTTGTTTTCCCTGCACCGCTGGCACCCATGATTCCAATGAGTTTACCCGGACCTTCAGAGAGATTGACATTTCTCAGCCCTATATGCCCGCTGGGAAAACGGAACTCTACGTCTATGACTTCAAAACTAAGTTCTTCTCTTTTGATATCGCTATTGAAAGTGCTGACTAAGTCGCTGTAATACAGAGGAGCACCTTTGGGGGTCTTAAAAACACTACCCGGAGCGAATTGTAAGATAGAACCTCGTCTTACGGGGATGCCATTTAACTCAACGTTGTCTTTACCCGTGTAACGGGTGAAATAAAGCCCGACACTTTTGACCCTGACAAAAAGAATTTCACCATCTAAATTGCCTGAATTGATAAATTTCATTCGGCTATCAGGTGGAGGGGGCTGGTCATCGAATCTTAGTATATCTTCATAATCAAGCATTTCGTCAGAATTTTCCTTAACAAAACGCTCAATAACTTTATACTCTCTATGGGGTATGTTGAAAACATCAGCAACTGTGCTGATGATGTTCATTTTCTGTGGTGTAAAAGAATTATCTGAGGCAAGCATCTCAAGCAACTTAACCAATACGATGACTTTCTGCTTTTGGTTAAGAGTTTTGTTGATCTCGCGACATATTTTTAGAGTTTTAACGGAGTCTTTTACATTGGTGAGAGCCAATTTGCTTTTGCGTTTGGACTCATCATCAATTTTTTCGGCTTGTACTCCGTATTCTCCAAATTCAGTAAACCTGTCATATTGAGTAATATACTCCGAAACACGAGCCAAATCAAGCTCTTGTTTAAAGAAATTGATAACGTAATTTCGCTCAATTTCTGAAGCACCACCGTCCTGTTTTGAAATAATAGCAAAGAGCTCGGTAAGTGCTTTGAGTATTTCCTCACTCATAGACTACAATTTAACAAAAGGCTTAGTATTTAATGAATTCGAAAGGCACATCAACCAGTTCAGAAAACTCTTTGCCTGCCTCTTGCATGTCTTCATCTTCTTCATGAAAAAACCAAAGAATTTTTATGCCTTCGATTTCTTGAAGTAGTGAGAGTATGTCCAAGATGAGCTTTGAAGAAGCTGTATTGAAGTATTCCAACTTGAATTTGAAGTGGGTTTCGGTATTAGCCTGCTTTTGGTAATCTTTTATCCACTCCACTACCGGACGGTAGAAATCAGCCGAATCTTCAGGCAAAGATCTTCCCGAAATTTCGAAAGTGCTGTTTGTCTTGTCTAAGACGACTTTTGGGGTATCTTCTGTACCCTCAAGGTTGATAACGTTCATATTAACGGACATTAGACTCTTGCTATTGAGGTGATTAGTGAAAAAAAAGTGAGTTCTTCGTTGACTGTTTCAAAATCAAAAAGTAATTTATTGCCGGACTTGCGTGCCATATCTACAAAACCCAAGCCCGCACCGCCTTTACTGGAGAGTTCCGTAGTCTTGATGATGCTTTTGTAAAGTTCCTTTAGACCTTCTCTGTCCAATGAATTGATCAACTCTAACTTTCTGGCCATATCCGGCACCTGGCTGGATAAGATGACATTCCCTGAAGTGATAAAGTACTCAGCTTCATCCTTTCCTATCATAAATATGGCGTTATTTTTTAGGTTTCTGTCTTCAAGAGAAACGGCATGTTTGCAAATATTTTGAAGACATTCAACCATTACATTGAAAACCTTGCGCTTGATAGAAGCATCCTCGCCAAAAGAGTCCATATTCCTTTCAGCCATTGAAAGAACAGATTTGGTAACCTCTTGATTGAACTCTCCTTCATAAACAAGGATTAAGTTCCTCTCAAGCATGGTTTTATGCAATTCGTATATGAACTTCATAGAGTAGCCATTTTAGCGACAGATGTATTCTTAAGCATAAAGGTACGAAAATCAGCCAGCAAATATACAAATGTTTTAGAATTTAATTCCAACCAATAAAATATCATCAGTCCGGTAGTTTAGACTTTTCTCATTATTAAATTCATTTTCAAGAATTTGTCTAAAATTAGCCATATTGTAGTGGTGATTTTTTTTTAAAATTTCCCTATTTTTTGGTTGCCATTTTTTTTGTCCGGCTCTCCGCCAAACTCCTATTTAGTAAATCCGTCGGCAGCCAGACAAAAGTTTCGCCTCTGCTCGGAGTAGAAAATATTACTTTGGTAAGAAATTTTTTGTGTTGTGGTGTGATTCCCAAAGAAATATAATATCTGTTTTGACACCCATAGCTCAGAGGGCAACATACAACAATTTTTCCAAAGGTTCGGCAAGACAGCCAAAAAAAGTAAAGCATAAACCCCTAAAGACCAATATTTTTTCATCTATTCCCGTCTAAGTCACCAACAAAATCAACTATTTGGTCAGAACTCAATATATGATTTACCTCGGTGATTTGCAGAGCCGCCAAAGGCATAGTGGCAATCAAGGACTCATCGGGGTCTTGCACGATGCAAAGACCTTTCATCTTTTTGACCATTTGAAGCCCTTTGGCTCCATCTCGATTGGCACCGGATAAAAGAATGGCTACAAGCCCTCTGCCGTAGGCATAAGCGGCTGATTCAAACAGCAAATCAATAGAAGGACGTGAGTTGTTGGTAAGGTCTTCAGTAGATAATGCAAAAGTTCCACAGGGCTCAACAAGCAAGTGGTAATTTGCAGGAGCCAAAAAAAAAGCCTCGTTGTCAATCACTTGCTTGTCATAAGGCTCTACAACAGACTTGCTACTTTTGATAGACAGGGCATCTGAAAAACCATTTCTTACACTTCTCATTCTGTGTAAACAAAATGCAATAGGCAGAGCATAGTCTTTAGGCAAGGATGAAAGGAGCTTGACGACCGTCTGAAAACTTCCAGCCGAACCACCAATCACTATGAGCCGATAAGGTGAAGCTGTCATTTAGTCTTTGACCTTTTTGTAAATTTTTTCTTCGTTGTTCACTACCAAAAACTTATTGGCTATCTCGCACCAAATCAAAGATTCTTTTGAGCCGATAGCTAAATAACCATATTTGAAAAGACTTTCATGAAGTCTGGTCAAAACTGAGTTTTGGAGATGCTGATTGAAGTAGATCATAACGTTGCGGCAAAGTATCAAATCAAATTTACCGAAGACCCCGCCTTGAACCAAATCATGTTTCCTAAAACTCACATTCGACAACAATTCCTTCTTAATAGAAGCCATGTTGTCTTTGACCTCAAAATAACTAAATAGCTCGCTATCAAGATTGGTAACGGATTCTGTACTCAATACCAATTCCGATTTGTCGCTTCTATACGCCATATAATTTTTGGCGTTTAGCTCCATGTGCTTAAGGCTGATTTGATTTTTGAGGGCTTTGGCTATAATGGCTGTATCTAAGTCGGTGGCAACAATATGGCTGCGCTCCAAATACCCCAACTCCTTGAGAACAATGCACATAGAAAAAACCTCTTCCCCTGAAGAACAACCCGCGTGCCATATATTCACATTGGGAACGGAAGAGAAAAGTGTGGGTAAAATATTGTCTCTCAAAGCCCTCCAAAAAGTAGGGTCTCTGAACATCTCTGTAACGTTTACCGTGATTTCAGAAACAAATTCATCAAAAAAAACAGGGTTGGTCGAAAGCCGATTGATGAGGGCTTCTATGGATTTAAACTTATAAATCTCAAGCACTCTGCTTATGCGCCTCTTAAAAGAAGATATGGCATAATCTTGAAAATCAAGATTATATTTTTCGCGAACCAAACTAATTAGGGTATTGAGTTCTTGCGGGTCAAGTTCATTCATAAAGTATGTTGGACAAATGCAGCGTTGCCGTGGCAAAAATAGTTTTTTTGTGCCCAAACAATTAAATTTACAACGTCAAAAATAAAAAAATGAGACGAATTTTGTTATTATTTGTGTTGGGGGCAATTTTGAGCCTGTCAACTCAAGGCTGCGCGTCCAAATCCAAGGTCTTGAAGAAAGGACAAAAAATTCCTTGCCCTATCAAAGACTGCTAAAAGAGCAGGTCAGTTGTTAATTTTTGTAAACTGTTACCTTTTTTGATCGCCTTTCCATCGCTGGTAAATGGCGTTAAGTTGAGGGCGAGACTGAGGTTGTGTCAGAGGTTGGCAAATCTTTAAAGATTCTTGCATTTGAAGGGGCAATTCTTGGTAGAGTTTTGTGCCCTGTGTCTTCCATGCTATCATCTCATCGGATACTTCTTTCACAATCTTAGCAGGGTTGCCTACTACCAAACTGCGTGGAGGGATTTTCATACCGGCTTTTACAAACGACAAAGCACCAATAATGCTATCTCTGCCCACTTCCGCATCATCCATGATAACAGCGTTCATCCCAACCAATACATTTTTGCCTATGTTGGCCCCGTGTACGATGGCTCCGTGTCCAATGTGCGCACCTTCTTCGAGCAAAATGCTAAGACCCGGGAAAATATGAACCGTGCAATTCTCTTGGATGTTGCACCCGTCCTCAATTATGATTTCGCCCCAATCTCCCCTAATCACCGCCGAAGGCCCCACATACACATTGCGGCCTATATTTACCGCTCCCATCACACAAGCTTGAGGATGCACAAAGGCCGTTTCATGCACGTAGGGAATCATTCCATTGAATTCGTATATCATTTTGCAGATAAAATTAAATCACGTCTCAAATACATTTTTTATAGCGATACCCAAATTAATTGAATGCCTGAAACGATAAGCAATATTTCTACCAATAAAATAAACTTTTCTTTGCTCAATTTTTCAATTATTTTTTTGCCTGTCCAACTCCCTAAAATCATGGCTGCACCGATAAAAACTCCGTAATAGATTTCAATCTGACCCACCAATGAATATTTATTGTAAACAATGGTCTTAATTAAGTGCATCGTGAAGGCGGTAAAGGCTTCGCTTGCCACGTAGGCAGTTGCGGGCAAGTTAAACCCCAAAAAGAAAGCAGCACCCAGCGGCCCGGCACTGCCTGCAAGGCCCGACAAAAAACCCGTTAGCGCACCACCTATCAGCATTCCTTTATTACCAAATTCTATTTTTTTTATTTCTAATCTCCGATAAATAACCAAAACAATAAGAAAAACCCCTATCCCAATCTTGATTTTGTTGATGTCAATCCCGGTAAACAAATAACTGCCCAAAACTGTAAAAGGTATTGCACCAATAAGAAAAAAGATTACAGGCTTCCATTGCAACTCACGCCTGCCAAACCAAACCCTTGAAGCATTGCCGAAAATTTGTCCGATGGTCAAAATGGGGATGGCCGCTTTGATTTCGACGATACTTGTCAGAACGGGAAGTAAGACCAGTGCCCCTCCAAATCCCGCTGCCCCTGAAATGGTAGCCGCCGCAAAACTCGCAAAAAATAAAAGCAGTAATTCTCCCATATCATCGTGGCACAAAAAGAATGATACAAGCACCAATCATACAAACCCCAGCCCCTATAATGTCCCAACTATCAGGCCTTTGATGCTCCACAAAATACAGCCAAAGTAGCGATGCGGCGATATAAATGCCCCCATAAATCGCATAAGAACGCCCCGCAAATTCTGTTTGAACTTTTGTCAATAAGACAGCGAAAAACATTAAAGAAATAATACCCGGCAATAACCAATAAGGCGATCTATTTAGTTTGAAATAGTTCCAGAACGCAAAACAGCCAAAAATTTCAAAAAATGCTGCACTGATGTAAATTAAAATATCTCTCATGTAAGAATTAAATTATTTTTAGACAGCAAAGCAAATTTTAATTTTTTGTTTGTAGAAAGCGCAATATTGCCTCCGTTCCGCCACTTCGCTCTTCAACGTACTGCTTAGAGTTGTGGGCAATATTTTCTCTCAATGAGGGGTTGAGATAAAGTTTTTCTATAAGTGCATCAAGTTGTCTGCTGTCCCCCACCGCAAAAGCACATCCCAAATCAAGCAGTTCTACAGCTTCATTAAATTTTTTATAGTTTCGATTGCCAAAAAGAACAGGCGTTCCATAAACAGCCGCTTCCAATATATTATGCAAACCACTACCAAACGCGCCGCCCACATAAGCAATTTTGGCATAAAAATAAAGCGAAGAGAGCATCCCTATATTATCAATAAGCAGAACATCATAATCTGACATATTTTGGCCACTTGCTCGGGAAAAACGAATCGTTTTTAGGGAACTTTTCTTCTCTATTTCGCTTAAAAAACTCTCTTTTATTTCGTGAGGGGCTACAATAAATTTTATTGGCCGTTTTTTTTGGATTGGATACCATATTTCCATATCAGAAGGCCAAACACTGCCCAATACGACCACAAAAGACTGGTTGCTAAAATCTTCTGCTATTTGGATGAGTTGATGTTTTTTTGCAATCTCTACCACCCTATCGAAACGGGTGTCATTAATTAAAATACTGTTTTGTATTCCTATTTTGCGTAATAATTCAATAGAAATAGTATTTTGAACAAAAAAATAGTCAAATTGATACAGCATATTTCGGTAAAACCCACCATAAGATTTAAAAAACACCTGTGATGGCCGAAAGATAGCATTCAAACAATACAATTTAGCTCCTTGAGTTTTTATTTGGTTTATAAAAAAATTCCAAAATTCATATTTGATAAAGAAAACCTTATTTGGTTGCAACCATTCAACAAAGACTCGTGCATTTTTGAGGGTGTCTTTTGGTAAATACATTACATAATCTGCCAAAGGATAATTTTTTCTCAATTCAAACCCGCTGGGAGAGAAAAATGTAACGGCTATCAGTAGAGCAGGATTCGAGGCTTTGAGGGCTTCAATGAGGGGGCGGGCTTGTTCAAATTCGCCTACCGAAGAGCAGTGAAACCAATAGAGATTACCTGACTTTCGAGGGTTATTTTGTATAAATTTGAGAGATGCTTTCTGGCCTTGGTGTAGTTTTTTTGCTTTTTTATTGAACAAAGAAGCCAGCCAAATAATTGACCAATAGATTTCAATACCCAATCTGTAAAGCAAAATCCCCATTAGTTTAAACTTGGGAGTTTGATTGTTCTAAAATATGCTTTGTTACATCGCTGGTGATGGTATTCATTCTCTCACAGACCAGAGAAAAATCGCCCGAAATAGCCCCTTCAAACAATTTGAAAAGCACAGAAAACACGATTCCCAAAAGCGTAGAAGTAAGGGCAACCGAAAAATAGGAATTGATATTTTCAAAATCGTTGAGGGCGGGTATAATCCCCCAAACTGTACCCGCTATACCCAGAAGCGGAAAAATAGAAATCGTGTTTACGTACCAATGAAACCATTTTGTAGCTTTCTGATAGCTTTTTTCCCAATTAGAAAAATCTCTTAAAATTATTTTCTCAGCACGCTTGGCTTGACCTGATTTTTCTTGCAAAAACTGCTCAAAAACTGAACTCCCTTCAAAGAGTAATTTTTTGAGTTGGCGTATATGACCATAAGCCAACATCAAAAACACAGAATTGGCAATGGCTAACACATAAATCAGCTGATTGATCGTATCAAAAACAAGGGATTTGACAATAGGCTCGGCAAGCATAACTTTATGGATTTTCTTGTAAAAACTCTTCTACCAACCGATTAAACTTATTAGGGTGTTCCATCATAGGTGCATGGCCGCATTTATCCAAAAATCTCAGCGTAGAGTTGGGCAGAAGCCTGTGAAACTCATGGGCTACATGTGCAGGGGTTATGGTGTCGTTGAGTCCCCAGATGAGTAAGACGGGGATTTTGATGGCATGTATGACCGTTGCCATGTTGTGCCGCTGGGCAGAGCGCGCATAAGAGACCATGCGCAAACATTTGGGAATGCTCCTTGTTACCTCAAATACCTCGTCTATAAGCTCTTTGGATGCTACTTGAGGATCATAAAATGTATAAGAAACCCTCTCTTTAATAAAATCATAGTTGCCTCGCTTGGGATAAGAACCTCCCATCCCATCCTCAAAAAGTCCCGAGCTCCCCGTCAAGATCAACCTCCTAACTTGGTCTGTAAACCGCAGGGTATAGATTAACGCCACATGACCACCCAAAGAATTGCCTAATATAGTCAAATTTTTGAGTTTTTTGGCTTCTACAAAGTCCGCCACAAAACCCACCAAACTCTCCAAATCTGCCCCCTTTACCGAAACATCATAAATTGGCATAACAGGAATAAAAACTTTGTAACTTTTGCTGAAATACTGAGTAACAGAGTCGAAGTTGCTCAATGCACCAAATAAACCGTGCAAAAGAACAAGCGGCTCACCTTCTCCGGCCTCCAAATATTTCAATCCATTCAATTCCAGTACTTCCAAAGGTTGTATTGTTTTCGGTAAAGTTCAGCACAAAAAAACAACTTTTTTGTTTCATAGTTGTATTCAATTTATCAAGCTCTGCTGTCTTGTATGTATGTTTGTAAATAAATTTGAAATCTTATCGAGAGTAAATTACAATTAACTAATTGATTTTTAGTCTATTAATCAGTAAATCAAACTGATGAATAGATTTTTTGCTTTTCGATAAAGTTATTTTACAGATAGAAAAATGTTGAAATCTAAAATCTTATGCCTCCTTATTTTCTCAATTGCTCAGAGGCTTTCGGCACAAAGTAACCCGCCCCCACTGGTCTCGGGTCAGAATAGAGCAGACAATCCGATAGCAACTGCTGTGCCTTTTTTGGTTATTTCTCCCGACGCTCGGCATGGTGGAATGGGTGATTTAGGAGCCGCCACTGCGCCCGATGCCAATGCAGTGTATTGGAATCCTTCTAAACTGGTGTTTGCTGAAGAAAAAATGGGTCTCGCAGTCTCGCACACGCCTTGGCTTAGAAACTTAGTCAATGACATGTTTATCACCTATCTGAGCGGTTATTATGCATTCAAACAAAAAAACGGAATCAATGCCGCCGCAGGTGCTTCTTTTAGATATTTCAACTTAGGCGAACTGCTTTTTACCAACAATGTAGGCGTTACAACGGGACAATTTGTACCCAGAGAAATCGCATTTGACGCTTTTTATGCTCTTCAACTCTCCAAAAAGTTTGGGATGGCCGTAACTTTGCGCTATATCTATTCCAATTTGGCGGGCAGTAACACCAACAACAACCTCAATTCGCGGCCTGCCAACTCGGCTGCAGGCGATATATCTGCCTATTGGAAAAATGAGTTTATCTACCGTGGGAAGCCAATGCAGTTTTTATTAGGTGGAAACATAGCCAATATAGGTCCAAAAATCACCTATTCAGCACAAAGTGAGAATGATTTTATCCCTACAATCATGCGCTTGGGTTTTGGGTTAGGCTCGCAGTTGGATAGGGACAATCACCTTACCTTTTACACAGATTTCAATAAATTACTTGTACCAACTCCAAATCCAAACAAACCCGCAAAGGACATATCGCTACTTGGAGGCATCATAGGTTCATTTAGTGATGCACCGGGTGGGTTTAAAGAGGAAATGAGAGAAATTTTCTTTTCTTCAGGTGTGGAATATTCCTATCAAAAGAAATTTTTATTGAGGGGAGGGTATTTCTACGAAAGCCCCTACAAAGGTCGCAGACAGTATTTTACCGTTGGTGCGGGGCTGAGACTCAGCAAGTTTGGGATTGATTTCTCTTACCTAACCTCCTCAGCTATCAGGGGACCCTCGCCTTTAGACAACACCATCCGTTTTACAATGTATTTGAATATAGGCGAATTCATCCCTGACAAACCTACAACTTTGCCGGACAATGACTTGCCTCCGGGAGAGGAAAAATAAACTTGAGCAAAGCCCGTCAAAACACTATGACGGGCTTTATTGTTTATATCCATAGCCTAAAACGCTTCTCTTTGTTTTTGTAATCCCTGATTACGCAATAGGTAGAAGCCGATTATGGCTTCGATTGTTGCGAATCGGCCATCGTCGCCATGGTATGAGGTATTTGGCGTGTTTGTATAAAATGGTGTTGCCCCCCGCATGTACGACCCAATCGGATTCGAATCCTATCAACACACATACATGGCTACAAACATGTGATGCCTATGGCATCGGGCTTATTATATTCCGATTGATTAGAAAAATTTTATCGCGCAATTAGAGATAATAGAAATCTGTCAAAAATACCTTATAAGGATTTTTTAGGTACAGGATAATGTAAAGCATGAATTTATTACATATTTAGCTTGAAACATTGAACCCTTGCCGTATAAACCAAAAGATAATATACTTACTTCTATATTGAATTAGGACACTGTAGGCAATATGTTTGCAAAATTTATACTTGGCAAACAAAAAAAGCGGCACATTGCTGTGCCGCTTCAATACTATAAAGAAATATATCTAAGAATTATTCTTTAATAAATTTCTTGTGTGCAACAGATTTAGAATCTGTAACTTTCAAATGGTACATGCCACTCGAAAGTTTAGATACATCCAACACATGCTCGAATTGGCCTTTGATCTCGCCTATCTGGTATGAGCGTACCAAACTTCCAGCATTATCCATAATTTCTACTGTAACTGCACCACTCATTGCATTTTTGAGATTTAGTTTGAGTAGCCCTGTAGTTGGGTTTGGATAAATGTCAAAGGAAGAAGATACATCTTCAAGACCTGATGGAGTCAAAATAAAGAGGGGTGAGAAAGTAACACAACCACCTTCGCTAACTATCTCAACGCGATAATCTCCGTGACGAGTGGCATTGAGTATCTGACGATTGCCTCCAAGTGAGTCACTAATGGCCACCCCGTTGAAGTACCAGCGATAAGACTTGCCCTGAGTAGCAATAAGCTGATTGCCAACTTGGAATATGCGACTTTGTGGGTACTCAGATACTTTTATCTGCTCAGTTCTGACCTTATCATCTCCACATCCAGATGCTGTTTTGACTCTGAAAGCTATGTCGTAATTGCCGGGAGCCGACCTTGGATAGGTAATAGTGGCATTGGATGAGTTGACCACAATATCATAGATACCGTCTGTTCCCGGCATTCCATTGACAGTAATATAATCTACTTCCACTTGCTCAACAGCAGCACCCGCCCCATCTACTGTGGCAGATATGTTTATATCGAACTCAGTATTTTCACAAGAAGCTCCTTGTATAGCAACATCAATAACAGCAGGAGCCAATACCGAAACCTTAAATACATCGGTTGCAAACATACCCGCTCTATCTATGGCTCTAACTTCCACTACATAGTCGCCGGATTCAACACCAATAGGCATGAATGTCATAACATGGGTGTTGGGATTGTTAGTAACAACCAAATCATTGACTTCGAGATTGCCACTTGCATCAACAATACGGTAGGTAAACAAAAACTCAAAATCCGTAACATCGTCATCAATATCTTCTACAAAATCATTGAGCGAGAATGATACAGAAGAGCCTGAACAAATTGAGACATCAGGAATGCGTTTAACAAAAAACGGAGCATCACTGACAGGATTTACTTTAATGGTAACGACAGCTTCTATTGAAGTATTGATTCCGTCGAATACTTTGTAAGTAAAGAAGTCATTGCCAAAGAAGTTTGGAGCACCCAAATAAGTGAAAGCACCTGAAGAATCCATCACAACAAAGCCGTTGAGCGGCTGAGATACAATGAAGGCTACTTTTCTATTCGTATTTGCTGTACCCTCCAAATCATTGGCCAATACACCGTTAGCGGCATTTACTGACAAAATCTCATCTTCTCTGGCTTCGTAGTAATCGTTGAGCGCAAGTGGAGGGAAGTCATCATTGATGATTGTTCCTATTGCAGGAGAGCCTGCAGGTATAACTACATCTTGAGGCTGAGACAACTGAATGCTAAATGTTTCCCAAGGTTCTGTAATGAGGTCATCAATAAGCTGTACGGTAAAGTTGGCTACTCTTTCGCCGGGTACAAAAGTCAATACTTTATTAGTTACCGGCACATAGTCAGCATCAGCTCCCGTTGAAATAGCTGTAATATCACGAGTTGACCAACGCAATGATACATCTTTGTCACTGGCTTCAGTGAGAGTTGCCCTAAATGTTATGCCATTTGGATTGCCTTCTTCGGCTTGGGCACTTGATACCACAACGTAAGGAGGATTGTCGTCATCAAAGATAGTACATACCCCTATACTGTCATTTCCTGTCAATACAGCTCCATCTAAATTTGTAACAATCAACTCAAACTGCTCGTCGTATTCATCTTTGAAGTCATCTTGAATGAGTACATCCACTTTGCCTTGGCTGCCGGCAGGTATCACGATGCGTTTAAATTTGGGTATCGTAATATAATCGCCTCTTGCACCTGGAGTCGAACCTTTTGCTGTTCGAGTGTTGGCAGGTAAACCGGTTACCTTATCGCGTGTATAAACGTCAAATTCGATATCCCGTCCACTCAACTCCGAAAGATTGATTGAGAAAGAAGCCACAGGATCAAACTCTGATACAAACACATCATTGATGATCATTGATGGTTTAGGATCATTGTCTATAATGGTCATAATAGCCGAAGTTCTGGTCAAAGACACATTGACAGGATTGGAAAGCAACAACTCAAGGGTTTCATCTTTCTCATTTAAGAAATCATCCAATATAGGCACATCAATGAACTTCTGTGTTTGCCCAGGCTCGAACACGACAGTACCGTTTACCGCAAAGAAGTCAACACCTGAAGTTGCGGTAATACCTCTTGTTTGATAATCAACCGATATTCTGAAATCCACAGCAGAAGGAATGGTCAGTCTGAATCTTCCTATGCCAGTGTTTACATTTTCAGCCACAGAAACATCTTGAACCGATAATTTGGGCGCATCTCTGAAAATCAGTTCTGCATAGCGGAAAGTTGGCGCATTACCCGACTTATTATCACAAAGCCTAAGTTTCCACAATCCATTTGCAGGGGTCGCGTCATTGAAATCATTGAAGTTACCAACTGGTTTGTACGTTCCTGTATAAGGGGCAGCCGCAGGTATGGCTGTGTTGGAAGAGCCATCGAAAGTGGCAGTGATGGTGGGGCAATTGATTGGATTGCCTCCATAATTAGCACCTGATACTTTGGTTTGGTCAACTAAAGACACTTCTTTACCGGATGGAGAAATCAATGACATGGACAACTCTCTCAACTCATTGTGCTCAACAATAACCTTAATGGCTTTTAGGATGGTGGCCTCACCCAAATTGCCGGTTTGTCCGGTGATATTGATGGGTATCAAGTTCCTATTATCGCAATTGTTGTCTTGAACACTAACGTTTACACAACCGCTTGGATTGTTGAAAGGATTGCGAAGGGTGTAGAATGGAATAGGACCAATAACAACACTCAAATCACCGTTGCCACAGTCTTCCTGCAAATAAATATCGTAGCAAGTATTGGCATCAAGACCGGAAACAGAGTAATTGGTGTTATTGACATTTATACCTGCGCCGCGAGGCTGACCACAACGCACAACGGCAACGTTCCACTTGTTGCGGGTGGCTGATATAGCCGTCCACGTGATTTCGGCCGAGTTATTGGTTACGTTTTGAACCAAAACATCGACAGGCTCAGGACATTTCAACTCCTCAACTTTGATATCAAACTTGGTAGTGTCGGGAGCAGGCTTGTTGTCAACGAGAATAAAGTACTCTCTGTCTTTTTTGAGCAGTACTTGGCGAATCATTGGGCTTGTACTGGTATCAGATGCCACACATGTGCTGATACTCAAATCAGGGCAGCCTTCCGTAATAAATACGCCCGCTTTATTGTTGGTGTTACTTAAAGTCACTCTCACAACTATGTCTCTTGTTGGAGTGTATGAGAAGACATGGTCTTGTCCACCCATGAATGGGGATTCACACACATCGGCAGGATTGTAATTGTTACCATACAAGTTAGTGGTCAGATTTTTTTGCTCATAAGGCAATGTCTTAATCTGGCGTGGGAAATCGCACACACTACCGGTTCGGTAAGTAGTAAAGAAGCCGGACCCTGACCAGTCGCTCAATCCTCTACCGTCACAATCCGCACGAACTTGCCACTCGTACTTTGTGCCTTGATCTAAACCAAAAATGATGGCTAAATTGTCTTTGAAAAACACAGTATCAGCCCATTGAGCAGTGCCGTCTTTTCTGTATCTCACTTCATATCCATTGAAAGAAACAGGCTTGGTGTGCTGCCAAGTAACAATGCCTTGGTCAATAGAAACACCAATTTCACCAAGAGCAAAGGGGCGGTTGCACGGCCCGGCTTCTTTGAAGTTGATGTCATCAACGCCTATACGATAAGAGAATTGAACACTGGAACTATTGGCTACAAAACGAGCCATCAAAGGTTTGGTTTTGTCTAGATTGTGGCGAATCAGATTGACCTCATGCTCAACCCAACGTGTTTGTCCATTTTGCGTACCATCACTTGTGTTAATGCCGGAACGGTAACGATAAACTTCCTCTAACCATTTATCGCCATCAAATAAATCTACGCGGAAAGTCGCGTTGGCAAAATGTGAACTGACTTTGAAGGACATAATCGGACGGTTGAGGGCACTGACATCCACCAAACGCGTTTGCAGAGTTTGGTCATTAGCTCCGGTAGGAGGGGTCGGCGCGGCAAAATATTCAGTTCCTGAGGCATCAAACCTAGGGCCGCCAAAGGTTGGAGAACCTATCACTCTTGGAAACTGCCAAACTACGTTCTGTGTGGAAGCATTGGGATTGAAGTTTAAAAAACAAGTAGGAACAACACCAAAATTGTTCAAGTTGCCACCTTTGTCCAAAAGCGGAGCGGGAACTTTTGCGCATAGAGTTCTGAAGGGTCTGGGGCCTTGCACCAAATAAGATCCACACAAGTCCATAACGGCATAGTAATAAGTCGTATTGGGCTGCAAGTTGGTCAGCGACACTTTCTGAAGAGCGTTATTGGCTTTGGTTGAAGTGCCTCTAATGGTATCGGTATAGACACCAATTTGAGTTCCATAAACAACCATATAACGGTTTTTGGGAGAAAGGCTATCTGCATTTAGCGTATTCCAAAAAACATCTGCTCTGGTATCCAAAACGTTGTCAAATCTTAAATTCCTTGGATTTGGACACTTAGGGGCTTCACGGAAAGAAACATCATCTACCCCTTGGGTGTGTCCATAAGCATAAGACCCATTAGGTATCTGACGGGTATCCACTACCCAGCGCACTTTAACAGGGCCTGAAATGGTAAATCTTGAAATATCAAGTTCTACTTCCGACCAGGGATTTATGCGGGTTCTGGTCTGATAAACTCCTTCATTCCATTTTTTGCCATCAAAGAAATCAACCCTCAACAGCGATGCTTCATAGAAATTAGATGCTCCATTGTAGGCTTCATCCAAGAAATGCCAAAAAGCGACCCTTAACTTATTGATACCTGTAACGTCATAGAGTCTGGTTTCAAGGGTAATAGCTCTATTGGGGGCAGTGCTGGCTTCGTAGTAAAAATCAAGGTGAGAAGCGAAAAAGCCGGTACCAGTGGTTTTGTCAAAAGTAGGGTTGTAACCAAAAAATTGTGGATTGCGACCAAAATACCAAGGATAATTTTGGTCTCCGTTTTGGTACCTTTTCCAGCAAGTAGGTAAATTGAAACCCGAAGTCTCAAAGGTATAGACAGAGTCGGGATGGGTTTTGGCGGATATAGGCGCGCACTCCGTGGTAAAAGCCAAAGGCCCTATCCAGTTGGTGCCGCACTCCTCACGGACATATACTTCGTAATTGGTCAAAGCAGACAATCCGGTGAGTTCTACCTCTATTTTACCGGGTGTGGTATTGGGCTTAGGGGTGAGAAGTGTGCCAGCATTTTCAGGATTGAAGCCGGGTGTCCCATACTTAACCTGCGCTACTGAATTGTTGGAGGATGTCCATGATACTCCTGCTTTGTCGTGTAAAACAAAATCAACCCTGAAGTTAGAAGGGTTGGGGCAATTGGGTCTCTCTGAAAAGGTCAAATCAATGTAATAAGTCCGTCCGTTTCCTAAGTAACCATATTGAGCCGCCCAGTTGCAGGCCAAAATAGACCAAGTCCCATTGGGATTTACGTTGCCGGGGGCTGCAAAAGTAGAAATAAAGTCCGTAACAGGACGGTATATGCCTGTGTAAGGGCGAATATTTTGGGGGGCTGTGGCTGAACCGTCAATATCAAAAGTAGCAAAGGAGCTCACGGCACTACAGTTATTTACGATAGCACTACCGTAAAGAGGCTGCTGAAAAGAATAACTGGCAGGGAAGTTTGTGCCATGATCTATCAGTGTGGCTTCTCTATATTGAGGGGTTCCACTTTGGGCAGGGCTACGCAAATACAGATTGACTGTATTCCATGTATTGGTCATGTTGATTTTGACCGATGTGAGCCTCCAGCCAGTTGTACTCAAAGTGGGTACAGCATTTGCAGGCACTGTAATCTGTCCAACTGTAACCCTTCCTGCACCGCAGTCATCGGTTATATTCGGATAGGTCAGTGGAGAGGTGTTGCAATAAGTGAACCTTCTGGTTTGTGGGTACTGAGCGAAGCCTGTATCCCAAAAACAAAGAAGAGCCACCAAGGCAAGGGCTATGCTGCGCACAGACTTGCTCCCCAGCTTAGGCGGGGGATTAAGGTAAAAATTCTTCATAATCAATTTGTTTAATAATTTATTTACAATGAACATCATTGGCAATTAAGTAAATTATATCTAATACATGTCAAAAACATAAAAGTAACATCAAATCGGCTCATTTGACAGAAAGGTTAGCACCTACCGACAAAGTATAGACAGCCGAACTTTGTGAAAGAAAACCACTCCCTTTGTAAAACTCAAGCCTCCTCTGGCCTCCGCCGGATAAGTTAATTGTTTGGCTTTTTTGTTCGGGAAAAAATACCTCGGCACGTCCGCGTCCGGTTGATGGAGCAATGGCTTGCAGCCTGCCGTTGTTGTTGCCGACCAAAAGCATAGGAAGCATATCTTTGCCTCTGGCAATCAAAGACATAGACTTTACGTCTTCGGGAATAAAAATACCACTCTCAAAATTGGAAACCACCGAAAAAGTGCCATCACCCTTACCTTTGAGCATCAGCCCGATAGAAGCATCTTGACGGCCTGTTTCTACTTCAGGCGCGTAAAAATTCCCACCCAGCAGCACATCCAATAAGCCATCCGAGTCAAAGTCGTCAATCCAAAAGCCATACACACTCGAAATCTGCGCCTCGATAGGCAAGGTTTTGGCGGTAAAACGACCGCCTTCATTGACAAATACCGTAGATGCTAAGGTAAAAGCTTGGTGATGAATGGCACTACCCAACGATTCTGAATCATAAATCTTATAAAGATCAGAAGAAGCAAAAGAAGTGTAATTGGGAAATTTCTTTTTCAAAGCAGGCATTTGTTGAGAAGAGCACTGCCTGCCCCTGACGGGATAACATTGACCGTCAATATAATAAGCCAACACTATATCAAGTGTCCCACTTTTATCAAAATCATTGGCATAGACATGAAAAGGGTACTTTTCTGAGGCCGAAAATTTGGAATTGAGTCCGTAATTGCCCACTATGTAGTCTATGTCTCCGTCATTGTCAAAGTCAGCACCCATCAGAGAATTCCAGAGGCCGTTAGTCTGACCCAAGCCAAGTGCTTGAGTTTGATTGGTAAACCGTCCACCCTCATTTCTAAACACCGTCAAAGGCATCCACTCGCCTGCCAAAATCAAGTCCAGCTTAGAATCGTTGTTGTAGTCTGTCCAAAGCACCGAGCTCACCATGCCTATCCTCTCAATTCCCTGCGCCAAACCATTGGCTACGCTAAACTTACCCCCTTCATTTAGAAGTAAATAACTCTTGGGTACAGTGGGGTATTTGCCAGGGGTTACCCTGCCGCCTACAAACAAATCCTCATCGCCGTCGCCGTCAAAATCTCCAGCCGCAACAGTTGCCGTACTGGTTTTAAGTTCGGGAAGGGCATCTTTGGATTTGGTAAAATTGCCTTTCTGGTTGAGATAGAGGCGGTCTTGTAGCAACGGAGAGCCTTCGGCAAACTCATTGCCTCCGCTGGCCACATACAAATCAAGGTCTCCGTCCAAATCAGCATCAAAAAACAATGCCCCTAAATCTTCGTGGGCTCTGTCGGCATCAAATGAAAAGTATTTCCTGAATTTTCCGGGCAAAATTTGGCGATAAATAACTCCTGCCTGACCGGCTGCACCCGATACAAAAAAATCATCCAATCCATCAGCATCTATATCCCCAACAGCTATACCCGGCCCGAATTGGGACATTTTGTGAGGAAGCAAGACCTCCTTGAGGTAATCATCAAAATTATTTTCTCTGTGGACAAAGTCAATGCCTGTTTGCGCTGTAATATCCTCAAAATAGTATTTTTCTTCAAAAGGCTTGGGGGTAGCAGGGCGAGCATCGGTCTGACGACAAACCAGTACTTGATTGGCTTTTACAGAACTGAATGATTGGGCTTTGCCGTCGGGCCAAATCACTTCTACTTTTTCGATGGTAGTCCGGTCGGCCAATCCAAAATACAGATTGCCCAGCATACAAGACATGTAGCCCCTGTAAGGCGTATATTGTTGAAATTGAATTCCGCCGTCCTGACTGTGTAAGATTACTTTCGCCCCAAAGCCTTGCGGATTGCCTTTGTTGCCTTCAAGTTTGACTTGCAGCCAATTGGTTTTGGAGTTATTGCGGTATAAAAAAGGCTCTTCGTCCATATTGGAAACGACCAAATCCAAGTCGCCGTCGCCATCAAAATCGGCATAGGCCGCCCCTTGCGAAAAACTCACCCGCCCGAGTCCCCAGTCGTTGGCTACATTGGTAAAAGTCAAATCTTTGTTGTTGCGGAAAAGATAATTGGACAGTTTGGTGGACGGGGCTTTTTCTACCAAATCGAGTGCAGGTATCATCGTGAGCTGTGAGTTTTCGGCCAACAGTTTCTGCCTGCGTTGCTCAACGATTTTTTCGGCTTCATTGAGAAAATCTTTGTTTCGCACATCTTTTTTGATCCCGTTGGTAACCAATAGATCTTTCCAGCCGTCTCCGTCAAAATCGGCAAACAGAGTCGCCCAGCTCCAATCTGTTTTGTCCACGCCCGCCAATTGGGCTATCTCAGAAAATGTTCCGTTACCATTGTTGAGTTGGAGGCAGTTGCGCATGTACTGATAATGCTGTCCGGTTTCCACCAAAGCCCAAAATTTTTCGGGATCCATACCTCCCATATTGGCTTTTTGGCGAAAATTATCTTGCGCCAGCATATCGGCCACATAAATATCCAAGTAGCCGTCGTTGTTGAAGTCGGCAATATCTGTTCCCATACTAAAATTGCTGGTATGGCGAATCATACCCAAAATTTCATCTTTGAACGTGCCGTTTTGTTGGTTTATGTAGAGCCTGTCGCTGCCTTCGTAGTCAAAAGCCTCGTACAAATCCTCCCAGCCGTCTCCGTCCACATCGCCCACTACGGCAGCCAGTCCATAGCCAAAGTTAATCATTCCTGCTTGTCGGGTAACGTCCACAAATTTGCCTCCTTCGTTGCGGTACAAACGGCTTGACCATTTGCCTTCTTTAAGGATAGAATTGACAAAACCTAAATCTCTTGTGGCGTAAGAAGGCCTGAACTCACGGTTGTTAGGTGGCTGGTTGACCACAAAAAGGTCTAAATCACCATCTTTGTCATAATCAAAAAAGGTGGCCGCTATGCTCAACTCAGGGTCAGCCACTCCGTACTCTTGGGCTTTTTCTGTGAAAGTACCGTCTCCGTTGTTGATATAAAGCAAGTTGGAGGTCAAATCAGGTCTTTCGTGGTACAAAAATCTGCACACGTAGATGTCCAGCCAGCCATCCGAATTTACGTCCGCCATGGCTACACCTGTGCACCAACCTTGGCCGCCATCTACACCGGCCTTGTCGGTAACATCCTCAAATTGGAAGTTGCCTTTGTTGAGATATAACTTACTTTTGACTTGATTGCCTGCAAAATAAATATCCAACAGCCCATCGTTATTGACATCTCCTACCCCTACCCCTGCACCTTGGTACATGCCATCGTAGATGAAATAGTTAAAATCTTCACTATCAATGATTTTGTTGTTGAAGGTCAGTCCTGACTGTGAAGATGGAATTTCTTCAAACAAATTCTTGGATTCAGAATTGCTGCCTGAGGTGTTGGCTGATTGGTTTTGACATCCCAAAACAAAGAGTAAAAGGCAACATGCCGATAATACTTTGCGAATTTTAAGGTCATTCTTCAACTTCATAGATTCCTTTTTGCAATCACAATAATACCATTTTTGCCCAAAAAAGTAAAACAATTCTCAAAATAGCCCCTAACAGGTTGCATAAGAAAACGTTTCTAAATCAATTGAAAAGAAATATTAAAAATATTTGATTGGGAAGACAACCGGATTTGGGTCGTTAATTTTTGCTTAGCTTATAGAAAAAAAATTAATCCTTCTTTTATTGCAAACAATAAGATTTTGAGCTATGAACATAAAACTGCATAGAAACACGGTAGAGGCCGTTATCAGTATTTTGAAAGAAATTTTTGAAAACGGTAGGTATGCCGGCAAAGCGATTGAGTTTGGTCTGAAATCAAACCCTAAGTGGGGGGCAAGAGACCGTGCCTTTATTGCAGAGGCCTCGTACAATATTGTCCGAAATTTCAGGTTTTTCTCATTTTTGATTGATAATCAGGATATTGATAAAATGGTAGCTGTATATTTAAAAACAACCTACCAAGAATTGCCGGCGTGGATAGAGTCTGCTTTGGACAACGATGCAATCAAACTTAGACTCTTGTATGCCCAACAACAGCGGGTGCTGCGCGAGTCTATACCCGACTGGATGGACAAGTTGCTTTGCGAAGAACTGAGTGAGGCAGTCTGGGAAAACCAAATTAAAGCCCTCAATGAGCCTGCCGATTTGTGGATTCGAACCAACACCCTAAAAATACCCGTTTCCCAACTCCAAAAGTTACTGCCCGTAGAGGCACAGGTGCACCCTTTGAGTTCCTCAGCCTTGAAAATTGTAGGCTCAAAAATCAACCTTTTTACTCTGCCCTCATTCAAAGAAGGCTTTTTTGAAGTACAGGACCTTTCTTCTCAGTTGGTTGCGCCTTTTCTGAGGGTGGAGCCGGGTATGCGTGTGGTAGATGCCTGCGCGGGAGCAGGTGGCAAGAGCCTTCATTTGGCCGCGCTGATGGAAAACAAGGGAAAAATTATCGCTTTGGATACCGAAAAGTGGAAACTCGATGAACTGCGTCGCCGCTCCCGAAGAGCAGGAACTTCCATCATAGAAAGCCGCCCCATCGAATCCAAAACCATCAAAAGATTAGAAAAATCGGCAGACAGGCTGTTGCTTGACGTACCTTGCAGCGGGCTGGGCGTGTTGCGCCGCAATCCCGATGCCAAATGGAAACTCAGCAAAGAATTTATCGAGCGCATCAGAAACACCCAAGCGGAGATTTTGGAAAAATACTCCTCCATGCTTAGGGTTGGAGGATTGATGGTATATGCCACTTGTAGCATCTTGCCCAGCGAAAACCAACAACAGGTAGAAAAATTTTTGTCCAACAACCAACATTTCAGATGGATTGAATCCAAAACCATTCTACCGACAGATTTCAAAAGCGATGGATTTTTTATGTGTTTGATGGAGCGAACTGCTTAATCGGCCTTGCTCTGCTCATAGTATTCGTCCACCAACACCGCATTTTTTTCTGCCTGTTCGACGGCCAACTCATCGCATCGTTCATTTTCGGGAACTCCTGCATGTCCTTTTACCCATTGCATGGTAACGTTGTGCATAGAAGCTACTTGTAGGTAACGCCGCCAGAGGTCTTGGTTTTTTTTGCCTGCAAATCCATTTTTTTGCCATGTTTTGAGCCAGCCTTTTTGTATGGCATCTACCACATATTTGGAATCTGAGTAAATCGTGATGTTCGTGCCTTTGTTTTTGAGGCTTTCCAAGGCAACCACCACAGCCAAGAGTTCCATTCTGTTGTTGGTAGTGAGGCGGTATCCGGCGGCGAGTTCTTTGCGAAGCCCGACTTGGGGAGCTAACAAAACCACCCCGTACCCACCGGGGCCGGGGTTGCCGATAGCAGCCCCATCGGTATATGCCACTACCCTCATAGGCTCTCAGCCTCCACCTTTTTGACTGAGGGCACCATTTGGCGCATCAAGTTTTCTATACCGGATTTCAAGGTCAGGGAAGAGGAGGGACAGCCGCTACAAGAGCCTTGCAAAAGCACCTTGAGCAGCCCTGACTCGGCATTAAAACTCCCAAATTTAATGGCTCCTCCGTCCATTTCGACAGCGGGTTTGATGTACTGTTCAAGCACGTCTTTTATTTTGGCTATTTCGGGGCTTTCGTTTACCTCGACGATGGTATCTTTTTGGTCTTGGCTAAAGATAGGTTTTTGGGCTTCAAAATAGGCTTTGAGAAAAGCCTTGATTTCAGGAATGACCTCGTACCAATCTTGGTCGCCTTTTTTGGACAATGTAATGAAATTGTTCATCAAAAATACCCTGTCAATATAGTCAAACCCAAAAAGTTCCTGCGCCAAAGGGCAGTTTTGAGCCGAAGCCGTATCAGGAAAGTCAAAACTCACCCCATCGCTGATGAGCATGAAATTGAGCATGAATTTCATAGAATTGGGGTTGGGACTTGACTCGGTGTATATGGTGATGAGGTGATGAGCGTAAAGTTGCTCGCGGTCAAATTTCTCTTGCATAATGATTTGATATTTTTTGCAAATCTAAAACCAAACGATGATTCTCTATGTGGACATAGTTTATAGTTTTGTGGTAAATACAATTGGGTTTGCTCACTGTCAAAGATTTAACCATCGCGCCGCTATTTTTGCTGCTGTTCATATTGGCACTGGGGGCTGTAAAAAAAAATACACTACCTGCCTTAAAAGGCTACTTCTATCCCGCTTTATCCACAAAAATATTGGGAGCCATAGCTTTTGTGATGGTTTACAAATTTTACTACGGGGGTGGAGATACCTTCTACTACCAAATAGGAGCTGATCATCTTGCCGATGCTTTTTTCTACAACCCCTTACTATACCTAAAAATACTGTGGCTCAAGCCATTGGAATACCACTGGGATACCGTTCGTTTTACCGGATTTTCCTATTTTAGGAACTCGGAAGAGTTTACTACGGTAAAAATAGCCTCTCTTTTTGCCATCATAGGAGCAAAGACCTACATGGTATCGGCTTGGGGCTTCGGAAGTTATTGTTTTTTGGGTATGTGGAAAGCCTTTGAGAGTGTATGCAAACTCTACCCCAAACATATCTTTGTCATATTTTTGGCTTTCTTTTTTTCGCCTTCTTCAATATTTTGGGGTTCGGCTTTGATGAAAGATACCTTGACTATGGGAGCGGCTTGTTTTGTTTTTGCAGCCGCTACCAATATCGGCATCTGGAGAAAAAATATCCTTGTTTGGTCTTTTGCGCTTATTGTCAATGCGTACATGATTTACGTAATCAAACCTTATATCCTGTTCTTCATACTACCCGGCTTGTTTACTTTTTTATTTCTGAGCTATCAAAAAAGCATCAAATCCATATTCATCAAAGTAATCGCCGTGCCTATCCTACTGATTTTGTTTGGTTTGGGGGGATATTTTGCCGTTGGAAGCCTATTGGCTTCAAGTGAATTGTTCAGTTCCGAAAAAAACATCATGTCAAAGATTGAAGGCTTTCACGTGGATCATGGGCGAATAGCCGGCGGCACAACATACAGTCTGGGTGAGGTGGAGTACACCCGTGCCGGAATCATCCGCAAACTCCCTGCGGCACTGTTTGTAACGCTTTACCGCCCTTTTATTTGGGAAACACGAGGCTCTCCGGTGGTACTGCTGAGTGCATTAGAAAGCCTTACTTATTTGGTACTAAGTATTTTGGCTTTGATTCGGGTGGGAATTTGGGGATTTCTGACTCGTTTAATTCAAAGTCCACTATTTACCTTTTGCGTGCTATTTACGGTGGTGATGGGGGCAGGAGTGGGGTTTGTGGCCATCAATTTTGGGGCATTGGCCAGATTCAAAATCCCCATCATGCCTTTTTTTGGATTGGCTATCATCCAACTGTATTACAGGCTCAAGTAACTCAAGACTTATTTTTGTTCTTGTAGCCATAAGGACAATGCCTGCAACCATTTTTGCAGCAGTAGCCCCGCTTGCGCAAATAGTGCTCCGTAAAAACGTAGTACCCATTTTCGATGTAAAAATCGAGACCCTCTTTGAGTTGTTGCATCAGCGAGCCACGCTATTGGTTTTTAGGATAAGTTCTTCGATTAAAATTTGGGCTACCCCTTTGAAAGTCTCACTGACCACATTGCGCAACGCCCTCTGGGCATCAGCCGATTTTTCATAATGTATGTAGGCTACGCCGAGCGCAAAATAAAACTTACTCCGCGTGTATTCGTCAAGTGTGGTAATATTGGAAATGGTTTCGAGAATACTGATGGCTTGGGGGTAGTTTTCCTTTTTGTAGAGGGCAATAGCTTTTTGAAACAGTATCGTGTAGTTTTTGGGGTTGATTTTCAAGTATTCATCACAAGACTCAATGGCTTTGTCGTAGAAGCGGTTATCCAAATAGAGTTGTGCGAGGTTTTCGTAAATTGAAGCTATCCGTTGGTCATTTTTCTCTCCTTGTAGTGCGTTTTTGTAGTACTCTATGGCTTCGGATTGGTCGGCTTCCCTTTCGGCAATTTTACCCAAATTCAGGTAAGCGGTAGAAAATTCGGGCTTCATTTTCAAGGCCTTGAGCAAATAGTTTTTGCTTAGCTCAAAGTCGTTGATATTCATGTAACAGATGGCTGCCTGCAAGTAATAAGAGGGATTTAGTTTGGCTACCAAGGCTTTGTACTTGCCGTAATTGGCATTTTTGAGCACTTCAATAGACTCTTTGTAGTGCCCCAAACGGTGTAGGCCGTAGCCGAGTTCGTAGTAAAATTTGGCAGTTCGCTCAGGGTCTTTGGTCTTGAAGAGTTCAATGGTTCGGTTCATCAAATCAACGGCTTGGGAGTAGTCTCCTCTGGAGTTGTATATAGATGCTTGGATATAAGTTAGTTCTAAATCACTGCGCCCCAAGTTGAGCTGTTGGGCTTTGGCTATCAAATCAAGTGTTTTGTCGTAGTCGTCTGTCTCAAAGCTCAAGGCAATCGCTTCCTTGTAGAGTTCATACTTTTCATCTTCATTTGACACAATCTGAATGGCAGTTTGCAGGGCTTCTTTTTGTTTGGGTTTGTCCCCAATTTGAGCATAAAGCCGAATGAGCACTTTTTGAGCCAATACATGATTGGGTTTTAAGATTAGGCATTGCTGCAAAGAGGCCGCGGCAAGACCGTAGTCTTTGAGCTGAAAAGCACAATAACCTTTGTAATAGAAATAATCAGCATTTTTGGGATCTAAAACGGTAGCCCTGTCGTACTCTGTTAAAGCCTCAACAAACATTCCTTTGGTTCTAAAGCCCTCCGCTTTGGCAAAAATATGAGAGACTGACACCTCTTGCGCCCGAAGCCAAGGGGAAATACCCCAACAAACAACCAATCCACAACGAAAAATAAAACCCATAAAACTTCCTTCAATACTTATTTACAAAATTAAGTAAATGAGTTTGCACAATAAATGTTAATGAAAAAATTTAGCGGAACTCATAACTGCCTTTAGGCCACAGATTGCTATCCGCTGGCAATGCCCTGCGCAACCTATCCAAAAACTCCTTGCGGGGTATCAATTTTGCACCCAGCGAAGCCAAATGCTCATTGTATAGTTGGCAATCTATCATATCATAATTCTCAGATTTCAAATAATTGTCCAAGGCCAAAAGAGCTGTTTTAGAAGCATTTGAAACCGTGCTAAACATACTTTCACCAAAAAAAACCTTTCCCATGGCTACCCCAAACAAGCCTCCTACCAGTTTGCCATCCTGCCAACACTCCACCGAATGAGCATACCCCAAACCGTGTAGCTTGCTGTAAGCCTTTTGCAGTTCACTGTCTATCCAACTGCCATCCTGACCTGCCCTTTCAATATGCCTACAGTTTAAAACCACCTCTCTAAAAGCAGTATCAATCTTAATTTGGAATACGTTTTTTTCAATTATTTTTGACATGCTCTTGCTACGATACACCCCCCCAATCTCAAAAATACACCTTGGATCCGGCGACCACCACAAATAATGGTCTCCGGGTGAGTACCAAGGAAAAATCCCTTTTTGGTAAGCCAACAACAGAGTTTGTATCTCTAAATTACCCCCGTAAGCCAACAATCCCGTCTCTGCTGCCAGTTCGGGGTCAGGAAAAATAGGCTCAATAGGATTGAGAAAGTACGGAATCATGAAAAATTTTGTTTCAATAAAAAATTAGCGGCTCTCAATAAGTTACAAAACATTGAAAGTCAATATTATCAATAAAGCTCATCAAGTTCCATTGACAAAAAATGATTGGCAGAATACCAGGTTGCTATCGCCCCTACCACTACTCCAACGCAAATGTCAATAAGCAAAATCAAGAAAAACCTAAAAAAATCCACAATAGACAAAATCTCAGGATAATATATTGAGAAGTACAATACCAGCACTATCAAAAATCCGCCTGCCAAAATCCCTGAAATAAGTCCTTGCCAAACTCCTCTTTTGACAAAAGGCATCACTATAAACGTATGGGTAGCCCCCACAAGTTTCATGGAACGTATCAAAAACCTTTGGGAAAAAAGAGCCAATTTGACTGCGTTGTGTATGAGAAAAACTGTTACCATCATAAAAATCAGCACCATAGCAGATACAAAAAAACCTAATTTGCTGACAGCCGCGTTGATTTCCTCGATTTGGGCTAAGGGAAGCTCAACCTCATAAACCCCCGGTATGTGGCTCAATTGGGCTTTGATAGTGTCAAAATGGGCTTTTGAGTCGTATTGCGGCAAAATGCCCACCATCAAAGCATCTTTCAATGGATTGACTCCCAGTATTTTGATAAAATCTTGTTTGTCAGTTTTCATCAATACATTGGCAGAAGAATCTTTGTGGACAAACCTGATTCTATCGGGATTGACAAATGGTTTTTGGGCAATCCAATTCTTAATAAGTTGGATTTCAGCCTCTGTTTTCTCCCCTACCAGCATTACTTGCACTTCTATTTGACTTTTGCGCTGCTCCAGCAGTTCGTGTACCAGCATCAAAACGGTCAAAAAAAACCCCAACACAAACAATGCAATGCTCATGGAAAAGACCACATTAAAGTATGGATAGTATCCATGTGTAGGGTTTTGCTGTGCCATAGTGAGGGCTTAAATTTCTAAAGACCATGTTTTGTTTAGCTCTGCAATCGCGTAGTGTGCTGTCATATCGTAGCTTACCGGAACAATAGAAGCAAAATTGTTTTCTATTGCCCAAATATCGGTATCTTCTCCCCTGTCTTGGTTTTGAAAATAGCCTGAGAGCCAAAGATATTTCCTACCATAAGGGTCTGTACGCTCATCGAACTCCTCCACCCACTTGGCATCTGCCTGTCTGCATACCTTGACTCCTTCGATAGGGCTGCTTTGCTTTTTGGGAAAATTGACATTGAGGGCTATGCCCTGAGAAAAGCCATTTTCCAGCGTCTGCTGCATGATGTGAAGAACCCACTTACCAATATGGTCAAAATCAGCATTGTGGTCATAATCACAAAGAGAAAAACCAATAGCCGGCATGCCTTCAATGGCCGCCTCAATGGCTGCGGACATTGTACCCGAGTACAACACGCTCACCGAAGTATTGCTGCCATGATTGACACCAGAAACCACCAAATCGGGAATGGAGCGGGTTTTGAGCAAGTGATTTTTGGCAAACTTGATACAATCGGCAGGAGTTCCCGAGCATTCGTACGATTCAATCCCTCCAAAAATATCTGAAGCATAGACCTTTAAGGGGTCGTTGATTGTGATGGCGTGCCCCATACCCGACTGAGGACTATTGGGGGCTACTACTATCACATCACCTACCTGAGAGGCCAACTCCACCAAAACTCTTATCCCCTTGGAGGTAATGCCATCGTCGTTGCTGACTAAAATCAGCGGTTTTTTGGTTTTCATGCCACAAATATACGCAGACTTTAAGCCAAAAAAATTTGTCGGCTTTGGTTGAAAAAAGACAAAAAATTTCTCTTTTGCAAACGATTGTAACGTGTTTTTTGTAATCTTTGTGTAGGAACAAAAATCTAAAAACTCATGAATACAAATAGACTCTACAAAATCAGTGATACGGAGATGTTGAGTTTTGTGGGCGTACTTTTAGAGCAAGCTCGCAAAGATTTGGCAATACTTGCAGAGTTTGATTCGGAAATAACCGAGAAAATCGACCGACTTGAAACGCAATTAGAACAAGCCAAAAGATACCCCAGTGACAAACAAATCGTGGAGCACTTGGGAAATATGACTGCCGAACTCCATCGTATCGAAGAAAAATGCGTATCGGCTTATAGAAAAGTGCGCTTCTTTGTGCAGAAGGCTTTCAAGGGAAATTTGGTTGTTCAAAACCAATTTAGAATCAACGACTATGAGCCTTCCTGTCATGCACTCCCCAAACATATTGAGTTCATGAACGAGTTTTCTCAGGCAACCCAACAATACAGAGAATCTTTATTGGCATCGGGCGCAAATGAACAACTACTTGATAGTATGACAGTTGCAGCCGTTGAATTTCAGCAAGCCTACCAAAGACTGGAGGCACAAAAAACACAAAGGCATGCCACTACCCATGAAAGAATTGACAGTTTGAATTCCCTCTACCAACAAGCCAAGCAGGTTATCGAAAAAGCAATTGTGGCCTTTGGTTCGGATTTGCCCGATGGCTACCGATTGCAAAACCAATTGCCCCGAAAACTCGAAGAAGTCAATTTTTAAAATAAAAGAAACTAATTTCAAAACACTGTTTTTGAATATATTACTGATTTCGACAATAAGTTGGATGCCTCAGCGGATTGAGTTTTTAAACTTCAGCACGACTGACAAGCCCACGGAAGGCTGTTGCGGGCAATAGGGTACGGTTTGGATAGACGGTTTTATTTTCATAGATAGCTTGGGGCTCACATCAAAATCCTTGAAGTGAGCATCGACAGTGGCGTCCACCACGGTTATGCCATAAAACAACAAGGTAAGAATCGTAAAATAATCTCGGTTGCGACGTGCTTGGTCTCTGACGCGCTTTAAGCCATCCACATTCCCGTTGAGAAGCGGATCAGACACCAGCGTAAAGGGGTCGTTATCTTCCTGAGCGATAATGGCTTGACTGTACTGAACAAAAACTTCGTTGTACCTAAAAGCTGTGTAGCCCAAGGCAGAAAGTCCACCGTACACAAAAGGTAGTTTCCAATACTTTTTGTTGTAAATCTGTCCGGCACCCGGAAAGACCGCTGCCAAAAGAGCCGCTTTGGTGGGAGAGTGTGTCAAAGTGTCTTGTGAAAAACCTAACGAACAACAGAAAAGCAGAACAAAAACTAATTTATAGATTTTCACTATCAATGAGTTCTAAAATTCGATTCAAATCTTCTGTGGACATATAGGGTATCACAATCTCACCTTTGTCTTCGTCTGTGGATTTAATTTTGACTTGTGTACCAAAATATCCGGAGAGCCTATTTTGCAAATGCTTGATTTCGTGAGAGAAACCAGTATGAGGTTTGGGTTTTGGAGGAGCGGGGGGCGGCGGAACTTTTTGGGATAAAAGCTGACGGGCTATTTCTTCTACTTTTCGGACAGAAAGTTCTTCGAGTAAAATACGTTTAAAAACAAAAAGTACGTCTTCAATTTTATCCAACGCAAGCAAAGCCTTGGCGTGCCCCATAGAAATCTGGTTATTCTTGAGAGCCAGTTGGATTTCAGGGGGTAATTTCAGGAGTCTTAGGTAGTTGGCTATGGTGGCTCGATTTTTTCCTACTCTTTCCCCGAGTTGGTCTTGGATGAGGTTGCACTCTGCAATGAGACGTTGGTAGCTGAGGGCTATCTCTATGGGGTTGAGGTTTTCGCGCTGTATGTTCTCAATAAGAGCCATTTCGAGCATCTGCTGGTCATTGGCTGTGCGCACATAAGCGGGGATGGTGGCCAGCCCGGCAATCTGAGAAGCCCTCCACCTTCGCTCTCCGGCTATGAGTTGGTATTTTCCCGCGCTCAATAGCCTGACCGTAATGGGTTGGATAATACCTTGTGTCTTAATAGATTCAGCCAGTTCGGCGAGTGAGTCTTGCGAAAACTCGGTGCGGGGTTGAAACGGATTTGACTCTATGGATGTGATGGGGATTTCAAAAACGGCGTTAGGGGCAGCCGGGTGGCTTTCAATGGGTCTATCATCTTGGGCGTGATCGCTGAGTATCGCATCCAAGCCTCGACCAAGACCCTGTGTTCGTTTTTTGAGTGAAACTTTTTCTGACATAACTCTTTGAAAAACAGTTTATTTAAATAAAAAAAGCCCAAAGGAAAATACCAATGGGCAAATATAACACGTATCTGCTTAACAATCAATTAATGCTGAAGTTATTTTTAGTAATAATTTCGTGTGCCAAGTTCAAGTAGTTGAGCGCGCCTTTGCTTTCTGCATCGTAATCAATGACCGGTTTTCTGTGGCTGGGGGCTTCGCTCAATTTTATATTTCTCTGTATAATGGTCTGAAAAACAAGCTCTTTGAAGTGCTTATTTACCTCTTCAACCACCATATTGGATAGCCTGACCCTCACATCGTACATAGTAAGCAAAATACCTTCTATCAAAAGGTTGGGGTTCAATCTTGAGTTCATGATTTTGATGGTACTGAGCAACTTACCCAAACCCTCCATAGCGTAGTATTCGCATTGGACGGGAATAATAACCGAGTCTGCCGCAGTGAGCGCATTGACGGTAACAAGCCCCAAAGAAGGCGAACAATCAATGAGTATGTAGTCGTACTTGTTCTTGATAGGCTCAAGAGCCTGCTTCATCCTTGACTCTCGATTGGCGATATTTATCATCTCCACTTCAGCCCCGACCAAGTCAATATGAGACGGCACCACATCCAAATAATCATACGCAGAGGGCTTGATGGCTTTCTCAATATGAATATCTTTGACCATGCAATCGTAGATATTATCTTGACTACGAGTAAATTCTAACCCAATGCCGGAAGTGGCATTTGCTTGGGGATCGGCATCAATGAGCAACGCATTGTACTCTAAAGCAGCCAAACTTGCCGCTAAATTGACCGCTGTGGTGGTTTTGCCAACACCGCCTTTTTGATTGGCTATTGCTATGATTTTTCCCATAATGTTTTGAAGGAAATGATTTGCAAATAAAGCGAACTACCGCGACTGCACAAAAATTGAGAAATATTTTTTTCTCTTGTCTGTTTTTTTTTGATATTTACGAAAGCAAACCATTTGGTAATTCTGTGTAAATAATCTTATTTTTAAATCACAAAAATTTTTTGTATGAAAACATTCCGTCTCTTATTAGTTATTCTGTTGGGGCAAGGGCTTTGGGCTTGCTCCTCAAAATCAGACGAAAAGTCGGGCAGTAAAGACCCTATTTTTGTTTGTAGCCAAGAAGAACCCACCACCTTGGATCCAATCAAAGCTGACAGCAAAGCCAACATACGTGTTGTCTCGCAACTGTATAGCGGCTTATTTGAGTTCAACGATGAGTTGTCGGTACAACCGAATTTGGTTGAAAACTATGCTTTCTACAACGACAAAAAAACACTCTCAATTGTGCTGAAAAAAGGCATAAAATTCTCTGACAATGAGTGTTTTGAGTCGGGAGAAGGTCGGGAGTTGGTGGCGCAAGACGTAGCGTATAGTTTGCGCCGTGTGATAGACAAAAACTCAGGCAGTGCCGGCTCATGGATTTTGAGGCAAAAACTGCTCAAAGACGGAAATGATATTTCCGATACAGCCATCAAAGTATTGGACAAATACCACATCAACATAACCCTTCAAAAGCCCTATAAGTCAATCCTGCATATTTTGGCGATGCCTTACACCTATATTGTGGCTCACGAAGCAGTTGAGAAATACGCGCTTGATTTTGCAAAAAAACCGGTCGGTACAGGCCCTTTCAAACTCAAAACTTGGAGTGGAGAAGGTATATTTTTGGAGCGCAACCCCTATTACGGAGAATGGAAAAAAGATGATGATAACCAGCCGCTTCCGTATCTGGGAGGGGTGCAAATTCAGTTCATTGCCGACCAGTCTCAGGAAATCAACGAATTTTTGAGCGGGAATCTGGATATGGTGGACAATATCAGTGGTGCCAATATTGCCAAAATCCTCAACCCCGATGGCAACCCCCGTACCGAAATTGCCGAAAAATACACCGTGTTCAAAGTGCCTTATATGAGCACTGAATACATTGGCTTTCAGTTGGATCCCATAAGGTACGAAGCCAAAGAGCATCCATTTCTCAACCTCAAAGTACGCAAAGCACTCGCTTATGCTGTAAACCGTCAAGAGCTTGTTACTTATTTTAGGAGCAATCTGGGCACCCCCGGCGTGGCCGGTTTTGTCCCCAAAGCCATGCCCTCGTTTGATCCAAACAGGGTGCAGGGCTACAGTTTTGACCCCGAAAAAGCGGTGGCTTTGCTAAAAGAGGCTGGTTTCCCTGATGGCAAAAATTTTCCGGAAGTGGCTCTCTACACCACCCCTGACTATATCGAAATGGCGGAAATGCTCAAAAAACAATGGAAAGCCGTACTCAATATCAATGTACGAATTGAGCAAAACAGCTTCCCCGCGCACAATGATTTGGTAAAAAGCGGAGCCATCAAATTTTTCAGGGCGGCTTGGCTGGGCGATTACCCCGATGAAGAAAACTTTTTGCACCTGTTTTTGACCCGCAACTTCTCACCCGAAGGCCCCAATAAAACACGCTACTCAAATCCTGAATTTGACAAACTCTTTGACAACATACACGAAACCGAGGGATTTGAAAGACACGATGAGTTTTACAAACTTGACCAAATCGTGATGAACGACTGTCCCGTAATTGTGTTATACTATGACCAAATACTGAGATTGACACAAAGAAACATCAACGGCATGGTAGTCAATGGCCTCAATGCCTTGAGATTGGACAGGGTAAAAAAAATTAAAGCCGTAAAAAATTAACTTTCTTGATAGCAATTGTGAAAAGCCCGATGTATCGTCGGGCTTTTTTATTTTTGCTTAACTAAAAATCCCATTGTTTATGTTTAGAATACTCACTATCGGATTGATGCTTTTTCCTATTTGGGCTGTAGCGCAAAAAGGAAATTCCGAAAAAGCAGAAAAACTCATCCAAGAAGGGCAAAAAGCTGAAAAAGAAAGAAATTTAGACAAAGCTATTTTGGCCTACGAAAAATCAATCAGTGAGTACCCTCTGGCAGAAGCACACTTAAGACTTGGCTCTATTTATGCGAGATTTTATAGAGAAAAGCGGGACAAAATTTTATCGCATTATCAGAAATGTATTGCCCTTGCCCCCAACAACCCTCAATACCAAGATGTGTATTTTTATCTCTCAGAGGTCGCTTTCTCCACAGGCAAGTACGAAGACGCTGAGAAGTTAGCCGAGCAGTACCTGAGGTTCAACCCCAAAACCGGCTTTCAAGTTGAACGTGCAAAAAAAATATTGGCCAGTTGCTCATTTGCAAAACAAGCCCTCGCCAAACCCTTAGCTTTCAATCCACAACTCTTGAAAACACCTCTCAACCGCTTTGACCAGCAAGACTTTCCCACGCTGACCGCTGACCAAAAGACCCTGTACTTTACGGGAATCGGGAGCGACGGAGGCGATGAAAATATCTTTGTAAGCCATTGGATAGCCGGAAAATGGACTGAACCACAATATGTTAGTGAATTAAACACCTCGCTCAATGAAGGCACTTGTGCCATTTCGGCAGATGGTAAAACCATTGTGTTTGCGGCCTGTGATGCCAGAGGGGGCAGAAGGAACTTAGGCTCTTGCGACCTCTATATATCAAAGTTTAAAAATGGCGTTTGGGAAAAGCCCAAAAACCTCGAAGCCCCCATCAACTCATCATTTTGGGAGTCACAACCTTCAGTTTCAGCAGATGGCAGGGTTATTTTCTTTGTGTCGGAGGACAAAAGAGGTGGGATAGGTGGACGAGACATATTTTGGAGTCAGATGGACGAAACCGGAAAATGGTCTGTTCCTCAATGCCTTGACAGCACCATCAACACCCCCGCCAACGAAATATCGCCTTTCATACACCCCGACGGGCGCACTTTGTTTTTTGCATCAGACGGACACACCGGCTTGGGTGGTTACGACCTGTTCAAATCTGAACTGGTAGATGGAAAATGGCAAAAACCCCAAAATTTGGGCTATCCCATCAACAATCACTTAGACCAAGTTTCGCTCTTTATCACAACGGACGGGCTAAAAGGTTTTTATGCGCAAGAAATTGAAACTGCACCGGGAAAACTGTCTCACAAACTTGCGGTATTTGATATGCCCAAAGAAATTAAGATCAAGCGCAAAAGCGATTATGTGAAGGGTAAAGTCTTTGACCAACAAACCCAAGAGCCGCTGGAAGCCAAAATAGAACTCAAAAACTTAACAACCAATCAATTAGTGTCATCAACTGTCTCAACTGACGGTCAGTATTTGCTTGTTTTGACACAGGGAGCCCATTATGCTTTGCACGTACTCAAAGACGGGTATTTGTTTGAAAGCATGACTTTTGATTATCAAAGCGATACCGCCATCAAAGCCATTGAAATTGATATGCCCTTGAGAAAAATACAAATAGGCTCAAAAATCACACTCAATAATATTTTTTTCAAATCAGGCTCATACCAGTTGTTGGACAACTCAAAAACAGAACTCGAAAAATTGTTCAAATTCCTAAGTGAAAACCCAACACTCGGGGTAGAAATCAGCGGACACACCGACAACATCGGCAACCGTGAAGCCAATGAAACGCTGTCCCGCCAGAGGGCAGAATCAGTAGTGAAATATTTAATAAACAGTGGTTTAGAAGAAAAAAGAATTGTCGCCAAAGGATATGGCTCTTCGCAACCTGTTGCAGACAACAATTCAGAAGAAGGACGTTCTAAAAATAGACGAATTGAGTTTAAAATACTCAATTATGATTGAAAACCTGCCCTTGGTTGTAATTTTAGGGCCTACGGCAAGCGGAAAAACCAATTTGGCTGTGCATTTGGCCAATAAATTGGAGGCTGAAATAATCAGTGCCGACTCCAGACAAGTCTATCGAAAACTCAATATTGGTACGGGAAAAGACTACCAAGAGTACACCATAGGAGGCAAAAAAATCCCCTGCCACATGATAGATGTCTGTGAACCAGACGAATACTTTGATTTGAGCTTATACCTCAGACAAACGAAAAATATTTTGGCAAACTTAGCCCGCCAAGGCAAACAAGCCATCCTCTGTGGGGGAAGCGGTCTGTACATAAAGGCAGTTTTACAAGACTACAAACAAACACAAATACCTGTCAATAAAGAACTTAGACAAAAACTTAACTTTCTATCTCCTTCAGAAATTCAAGCCAAATTCAACGAGGCACTGCAATTTAAACCTCAGCAACTCTTGCTTGACGGTTCGACCACAAAACGACAAATCAGAGCCATCGAAATGATTGATTACCTGAAAACTCACTCCATACATCTTGAACCAACTTCGGATTTGAAGTATTGGGTTTTTGGCATCAACCCGGCATTGGAGCAAAGGCGCACTCAAATTGCGCTAAGGCTACAACAGCGGCTGGCAAACGGCCTCATCGAAGAAGTAAAACAACTCCTTGAGCAAGGAATCCGTACCGAAAGAATGCTATTTTTTGGATTGGAATACAAATTTGTTACAGAATTCCTACAAAATCGGTACTCCTTTGAAGAACTGAAAACCAAGCTGACCACGGCCATCCAACAGTTTGCCAAGCGGCAAATGACGTTTTTCAGGCATTTGGAAAAAGAAGGCATTCACATCCATTGGCTCGAAAGTTCAGACAATGAGCAGAGACTTGAAGAAATTTTGTACTTGATGAACAATTTTAAGCCAAGTTATTAATCACCTAACCAACAGTTTGAGCACCGTCTTGCCGCCATCGTGCCTACGGACAGCCACCCAATACATACCTTGAGGCCATTGAAAAACAGGTATTTGAGTCTGGGCAGTGGCTTGCTGCTCAAGCATTTTACGCCCCAAAGCATCGAAAACTTCTACCATAAAAACCCCCGATGCCCCGATTTTAAAAAAATCTTGTGCAGGATTTGGGTAAAGCACAGGGGCTACTTGTTTGGGTGCTGTGGGCTTGAGTTCTGTGAATTTCAAGCAATTGAACCCACCGGCTGCCGTTCCCACAAAAATAAGATTGTCTTTGACTGCCAAAGAGTTATTCCTGCCAAAATGGTGCTCAAGCAAAGTTTGTGGCGTGGTAGATGCCTGCAAACTGTCTTTAAAGTTGCGCACAAACTGCAATTGGCCGCTGTTTGACAAAATCAACAAGTCATTTCCCACAACAGCGATACTAAGATTGAGCCTTCGGAAATCCGGTCTGAAGCCACAAACCGCATTATTGGAGAGAATGTATTTACCATCTTGATTTTCAAATAATTGCAAACTCCCATTGAATTTGGCGACCAATATATCCAAATCTAAATCTCCGTCTATATCCACCCAGTTAGGCTCGTCGAGCACGTCATAAGGAATAGCGACCTTCTCTACTTTTTCAAAATTGGATATTTGATAAAATCCACTTCTGTTTGTCCCGCTGATGCGAGCCGACATGATAAGATTTTTGCCGCTTGCATCAATTCTCATCTCGACAAAGCCGCTGTCAGCCAGATTGAGCCAGTTTTCGTCTTTCAAGCGGTAAAAAAAGCCTTCATTCTCAAAAAAATGAAGAGTAGAACGAAACTTGCCCTCATAAAATTTGCCCCTGCTCACGGCCACCAAATCCAAATCGCCATCCCCATCGCCATCTACAAAAGCCGCCTGCGCCAACTCCCCAAGGTCTATCATATCTCGCTGCAAAAAATTACGGCTTTTTAACTTATATTGGCTGTTTTCTCCTTTTTCATAAAGCCAAAGAGAGCGGGTGAAGTCGCTAAGGTTGCCTTCGTTGGTGAGCAAGGTAGGCGAAAAAAGCAAAGAGTCCCCTACCACAAACCCGCAGGGCATAGAAACCATATCAACAGCCGTATCGGCAGGAAAAAAATCAAACTCTTTAAATACAACTTCATTCTTCTGATTTCTAATACCTTGCATCAAATATACTTCGGAGCAACCGACATCAGAGATAAGCATGGCGGGCGTAGTGCTGCTATTCCACTGCAAAAGCGTGGTGGCAGAACCGGCGTGCATGGTGGCCTCCCTGCGGCATCCGGCGGCTTGGCCAAAAAAGAAATCGCCACAGTTAGCACATTCGACAAATTCACCCCAAAAATTGGTTTCTTTCTCAAAAACCCATTTGCCTGTCTGTTTCCAAAGGTTTCGGTGAAATTCCATAGTAGTGCCTACGGCGGGTACAAAGTTGAAAAAGTCAAGGTCTCCATCGCCGTCAACATCCCAAACGGCAGGGTAGTCTGTTACATCTACGGTCAAATCGGTGGGGTTTCCCGAAAACAGGGTGCTTTGCAGTTGAGCGGATTGGAGGCTAAGAGTACCTCGTTCGAGGGTATAAGCAGCAATACTACCTTCCGGTGTATCCACCATCAAATCAGGTTTGCCGTCTGCATTGATGTCCGCCCAAAGTGCCCAGCCCCTTGCCAAAGGCAGGCGTGCTTCCAACTCAGGCTTGCCTACTACCACAAATTTGCCCGAAGTGCGCTCAAAAAAGACCCATTCTTTGATGCCATCAGCATCCAAATCTACATGAGCAGGCTGGGGGCTGTTCATACCGCCCGACCAAGGATAAGCCAGTTTGCGGCCTGCCACTTCAACCCCCAGACTGTCGTAGAAATATATGCTTTGGCCAAAAGCCCTATTTGCTGCAAGTAAAAACAATAAAAAAGCAATCTGTTTCATAATTTGGCTGACAAAAGTTTGCTTTTGCTGTTCAAAAATAATGAATCTAATTTTTCTACTTGACAGCCATCATGAGGTCTGTGATGCCAAGATAGGCGATGAAAAGGGTTGAAAGCCTGCCACCAATACATCTTCGAGTTGGGGGTTTTCCCCTCTCCAGTTTTGAAACTCCATGTCGAGGATGGCTTCTTGCTCTGAAGAAGAGAGATTGACTATTTTTTGGAGCAACTCTTTCATTCTGATTGACTTAAACCGCTTCATTTCGGGGCCTCCAAGTTGATTGGGATAGCCTGCATTGTAAAAAAATACCCAACTGTACTGGTCAAGTTCCACCTCTGTGTCTTCAAATTTACATTCTACGCCTGCAAACTCCAGACCCAAGCTGTAAAAATTGCCTTTGAGTAAATGAATTTCTTGGTTGTGATAATAATGCGCCAAACTCTTCGCACCGGCAAACATCATTTTGTTTGAACCGCTTTCAAAACGACAAATCGCCATGTCAATGCCATATTCACTGCGTTGTGTATCGGTCTGTAAGATTTCGCATATTTTTTCGTTGAGCAGCACAAGCAACTCTGAAGGCTTTTTGTGCCTGACTTCAGAGACCACCTTTTTAATCACAAAATCAGCCATAACAGCCAAAAAAGCTGCGGAGACTCCCGAAGTCGTGCAATCTACCATGGCCACATACAAATATGGTTCGTCGTGGTACACCCAGATATAGTCGCCTGTAACGACCTTACGGGGCATTTCATAATAGAAAGATTTGGGGAAGTAACTTTTGAAATTCTCTTTTGAGTAAAGAATGATGTCAAGAATTCTTTTTGCGTAGGTTAGGCTGGCTGTGAGTTCTTCGTTGATTTGGGAGAGCGTGGTGTTGGTTCTGTCCAGTTCGAGCATGGTTCGCTTGAGTTGGCGGCTTTTGCGGTTGAGTTGTTCTTCTTGTGTTTTTAGGTCTAAGGCTCTTTGTCTTTCGCGCGCCTTAGCGGCGGCCTTTTCTTGGTTGATGTACTTGATTTTGATATTGAAATAATAAATAGCCGCGGCCAAAGCCAAACTTAAAATGAACAACAAAAACCATGTTCTTAGATAAAAAGGGCTTTTGATGGTAAAATGATACTGTACGGCTTGGTCATCACAAACCCCTGACACTGTGCAGGAACGCACACGAAAGACATACTTACCGGGCGGTAGATTGGGATAGAAGGCTTCGCCTTTTTGGGTGGGTCCGTTCCACTTAAGGTCGTAGCCTTGGAGCATCCAAAAATACTGTACGTTGTCGGCCTGATTGTGGCTGGTGGCCACGAAGCTGAAGGACAAATAGTTTTCTCTAGAAGGCAGTTCAAGAGTTCCCGAAGTGGGTATCCCTGTCCATCTGTCTATTTGCTTGCTGTAGAGTCCCCATTTTTTACTTTCCTGAAAAAGTTTGATTTCCTTCAAAAAAGTAATCGGCGGTTTTTCTGATACCAGTCTGGCTTTTGAAGAAACACGGGTCAAGCCATCAACCGTGCCAAACCAAAGATAACGGGCATGCTTTGCGGCTGCGCCGTGATAGACTTCTATCGCCCTAAAACCGTCTTGTTCTCCAATATTTTTGATGTTGAGGTAGTCATTTTGCAAGGTTGTGATTCGGCAAATGCCTTTATCTGTGCCTGCCCAGATATTGGTAGAGTCATCCACGATAATTGAATAAACATTGGAAGAGAGCAAGTTAAGGTGTTCGAAATTGACGAATTTACCTTTGGGATGCGCCCCGATGATTTTGAAAAGCCCTGTGCCGGAAGTTCCTGCCCATAAGTTCCCAAATTTGTCTATTCCCAAAGTATTGACAATGTTGTTATTGATATGACCTTGTTCGCGGGTGAGGTGATACAAAGAATCAGGGGCATCAAAATAAAGCCCCTCTCCTTCGGTGGCTATCCAAATACCGGATGCCCCCAAAGCCAGCGAGTTGACGGTAGCGGTAATGCTTGGCAAATATTTGGTAATTTTTTTCCCATCAAAAAGCCAAAGCCCTACCGAGCCCCCAAAAAGAACTTTGTCCTCTCCCAAGGGCAAGGCGCAAACCAAGTAGTCCCAGTCTTTGCCGCTAAAGGCAATGCGCTCAAAATTTTGCGTTTTTTTGTCTTTGCGCCTAAAAATCCCGTAAGGTGTACCGACCAGCAGGTTTTTCTTGGCATCCACAATCACAGGGCGCGGAGAAGAGAGCAACTCTTTGGGCAAAGAGTTAGGGAAAGCGGCTTCTTGACCGGGGGCGATATATTGGAGTCCCTTTGAGGTGGTAAACCAAACCGTTCCATCTTGCTCAATAGCCAAAGAAGTTACATATTTGTCCGCAACGCCTTGTTTTTGAGTATAATACGCAAAGCCTGCATCGCGGTAACGGTAAAGTCCAAGGCTGGAAGCAAACCAAATCCCCTGTTCTTTGTCCTCACAGATAGAGAGTACAGTTCCTGCAATACCTGATTTTTCTGTCAAAACTACTTTCTGCTTTCCCCAAAGTGCTACCACGCCATCCTTAATCCCTACCCAAAAATTATTTTTTGAGTCGCGCAACACACTATAAGGCTTAACCCCCGCCAAAGGCAACAGCGTAGAGTCTAAAAAAAGTAGGTTGTTCTTAAAACCGTAAATGGCCTGATTATGAAATATAACCACTTCATCTACACCTGATTTGAAAACACCCAATGCGCCTTTGAGCGGCTCTTTTTCCCACAAAACAGGCTTGAGCATTTGACCATCATAAAGATACACCTCGCCCACTCTGCTACATACAACCAAAGAATCTCCCCCAACCGCTGCAAAGTCTAAAATATCTATTGACAACTGAAAATCAAGCATTTGCATATCAAGATTTTCATCCAAAAAGCCAATCGTTTTGTCGGTAAGAAACCAAATTTTGCCTTTGGGGGAACGGTCAAGTTGTTTGACAGAAACCCTCTGAGGCAAAGTCTTGATTGTGAAGCCATCAAAAACAGCAAGTCCTTCTTGTGTGGCTATCCAGATATTTTGAGCACTATCTTGCAATAAGTCGCTAACCACTGCGCTGGGTAAGCCATTGCTAATGCCAAAGTTGGTCATACTCTGACCGTCAAATTTGCTGATGCCTCCCTCGTGGGTAGCTATCCAGATATTGTTGTAAGGGTCGGTAAGCACACTACGGCACTGATTTTGAGCCAATCCGTTCTTAACGGTATAATGACTGAAATTATATTCTTGGGCCAGCAATAGCTGACTGCTGAGCAATACAAAGCCCAACCGAGTAAAAAAACAAACCGTTGAAAAAAATAAACGCACGATGTCGCCAAGCAAAAAATACATTGTTGAATTGATAGCTTTAAAATAACGTTAGAATTTGCTTGATAGGTATGAGACAGAATCTAACTGATTAGCAACAGAAAAAAAACTTCGATATGCAAAAATACACGGCCAGACAGACAAAAATGCTATAAACAATGCAGCAATTGCGAAAAAATCAATCCCAAAAAAGTTGAGTTGATAGTTCACTTAGCAACTATCTGAAAAACAAATTATTAAGATTAAAACTGTGTTTGTCTCATCACAATCTTTAACAACCGGTTGGGTACGTGTTTAAAAGCTAAAAAACCAATAAAAGTAATCTCTGTACAAACCTAATTGTATTATTTTTACTCTAAAATTATCTCCATGCGTATTCTCAAAACACTTCAAAATCAACTGGGAAAGCCTTATCAAGACTTGGAGTTTTTGCTCTTGGCACTGCAAGAAGTCGTGGAGGAAAATGGTCATTTGGAAACCGCCAAACGGATACCCCTACTCAATGAAACAGCCAATCATTTGCTTGATAGTAAAGACGTTCAATTGTACTCTCTAATTTTTCAGCTCATTGAAATGGCAGAGGTAAACGCTGCGGTGCAATCGCGTCGCAACATCGAAGACAGTGATTTTTGCTCGGTAAATGGCCTTTGGGCATCGGAATTGAACGCGCTAAAAGAAAAATCACTCAGCAGTCAGGACATCAATAAACTGCTAAAAAACACCCACATAGAACCGGTCTTGACCGCACACCCCACCGAAGCCAAGCGCGCCACTGTGCTGGAGCAACACAGAGAGCTATACCTTGAGCTAATCAAGCTCGAAAACAGCATGTTCAATTGCCACGAAAAAAGGCAAATCCGTGAACGCATCAAAACAATTTTGTACCGACTCTGGCGAACTGGAGAAATTTATATCGAAAAGCCTGATTTGCCTTCCGAGTTGCGCAACGTGCTGCATTACTTGGTAAATGTGTTTCCCGAAGTGATTCCTATCATAGATGAGCGACTAAAAACAGCTTGGCAAGTTGTGGGCTTAGGGCAACAACCCGAACACTGGCCTTCCATCTCCTTTGGCAACTGGGTAGGTGGCGACCGGGACGGTCATCCCTTAGTAACGGCTCAGGTTACCCAAGAAACTTTGAGTAGCCTGAGACTCAACGCTATTGTGGTGATTTTGCGCAACCTGATGGCCTTAGTCAAGAAGCTAAGTTTCACTACTGAACCCCAAGATATTGGTCAAGCATTTGCCAAACGGATGGAGGAGATGTGTCAAGAACTTGGTGAGCGGGGAGAGATGGCTCTCAAGCGCAATAAGGGGGAAGCCTTTCGCCAATTTGTCGGGCTTATGATTGCAAAGCTGCCCGTAGAAACCAAACGCGGCCACGCAACCGAACTCATGGAGCACCCGGGATGCTACCAAACTGACGACCAACTGATGCTCGATTTGCACACCTTGAAAAAAGGTTTGACCGACTTTGGAGCAAAAACCATAGTTGAACAGGAGTTGCATCACAGCATCAGACGAGTTGAAACATTCGGGTTTCATTTGGCGCATTTGGATATACGCCAAAATAGTGCGTTTCACGAAAAAGCCATTGAGCAAATTTTAGAAGCATCGGGGATGAAACCCACAGATTATTCTCAGTGGGACGAAGAGCAACGACTTGCTTTTATCAATACAGAACTCAAGGTTCGTCGTCCTTTTTTGCATCCCGATGTACCTGTCGGCGACCAAGCACGGGCTGTGTTGGATTGTTACAAAGTGGTGGCCGACCATATCAGACGCTACGGAAAAAAGGGCTTGGGCTCTTGTATTGTGAGCATGACGCGCTCTGTCTCTGATCTGATGTTGGTATATCTGTTTCAGCGCGAGGCAGGACTTATGGCCGAAAATATGCTTCCCGTTGTGCCACTTTTTGAGACGGTGGAAGACTTGGAGCATTCACAGGGCATCACGCGCAAGTTTTTGGAGCAGCCATTTGTCCAAAAACTGAAACTGACAAGTTTGCAGGTTATGGTTGGCTACAGCGACAGCAACAAAGACGGTGGGATTTTGGCCAGCCAGTGGGCTTTACACAAAGCACAAGCCCAACTCAGCAGCCTGGGACGAGAAATGGGCAAAGAGATTTTCTTTTTTCATGGCAAGGGAGGCTCAATTAGTCGAGGGGCAGGACCTACCCATCACTTTTTGAGGGCTTTACCCCCCAATAGCCTCAGTGGCACGATTCGACTCACCGAACAAGGCGAAACGATTGCCCAAAAATACGCCCATCAAGCCAATGCTACCTATAACCTCGAACTTTTGGCTGCCGGAACACCGACAAACTCCTTGCGCAATGACCCAACAACGGGATACCCCTATTGCGAAATTTTAGAAGAATTGGCCGTCTCCAGCCGAAAAGCCTACGAAAAACTCATTGAAAATGAAAATTTTATGAGTTATTTCCGCCAAGCCACGCCCATAGATGCCATCCAAACCAGCAAGATAGGCTCGCGCCCCGCCAAAAGAACCGGAGCCAATACATTACAAGACCTCAGGGCTATCCCTTGGGTATTTGCTTGGGCGCAATCTCGCCACAATATGACAGGCTGGTTTGGCGTAGGAACAGCCATCGAATCCCTTGATGGACAGCACTATCACGAACTTAAACTTGCAGCAGCACAAGACCCTTTTGTCCGTTATGTGCTGGCCAATGTGGATACCAGTTTGGCTGCTACCGATGTGTCGGTGATGGGCATGTACGCAGGGCTTGTTGAAGACAGAGCCATCGGAGAGCAATTTTTAAAACTGTTTTGCGATGAGTTTGAAAAAACTCAGGGTTTCATTTTTGATATATTTGAAAGTGATTTCCAAGAGCGCAGGCGCAATCATTATTACAGCAATCATTTGAGAAACAGTTTATTAATCCCTTTACACAAAAAACAAATACATCTGCTTAGCCAATGGCGCAAAAACCCCGATGAGCATTTGCACAAAGAACTCATGGTCTGCATCAACGCAATAGCTTCCGGTTTGGGAGGCACGGGATGATGGTTGGGGTTGTGTGGATGAAGAATTTTTTTCAATCGTTTTCGGTAAATGCAGTCTATGGGACAACCTTTTACAAAATTAGAATGTTTTTGTTTTAATTTTATTGAAAATGTTTGAACATTTATTCTAAAAAAATTTGGAAACATGATTTTAGTCATTAATTTTGTAGCAAAGGATTGAATCATCATGACATCAAAAAACACGCTTATAAACACCGAAAAACTTTTTCAAAAAGTTACCCAAGAGAGTGATTACAAATCATTTGAGGTTTTATTTCATAAATACTATGAATACCTGTGCAACTACGCTCTCAAATTTGTGCCCTCTCCTCAAATTGCCGAAGAGGTGGTTTCAGACGTTTTTTACAAGGTTTGGAAAAACCGCGAACGAATAGAAATCAAAACTTCTTTTGAGTCTTACGTATTCAAAGCTGTTAAAAACCAATCGCTTGACTTTTTGAAAAGCAAAGCCAATGCGATTGCCTACAAAACAGAATCCATGCCCGTAATTTACGACGGAATCACTGAAAGTCCTGAAGAACAACTGGTTATGAAAGAACTCGACCGCAAGATAGAAACAGCGATAGAGTCGCTTCCTCCCCAGTGCAAAGTTATCTTCAGGTACAGTCGGTTTCAAGGACTCAAGTACAATGAAATAGCAGAAAAGCTCAACATCTCAGTTAAAACCGTTGAGACTCAAATGGGTAGAGCACTTAAGCACCTGCGTCAGGCTTTGCGCTCAGAGATGCCCTCAGCAATGAGTTTTATACTGGCTTTTTTACTGGTATTCTGACGTTTTAGCGTCCTAATATCAAATTTAACCAATGTCCTTTTCACACAGAACCCTTGACAAAAAATCAAGGGTATATTTTTTGCTGGCTGCATTTTTTATCACCAACGCACTTCTTGCCGAAATTATCGGGGTAAAGATTTTCTCCCTCGAAAAATTACTGGGCTTTGAGCCTACCAATACCACTTTAGTAGAGGGCTTTAGCTTTCATTACAACCTCAGTGCAGGCGTGGTCATGTGGCCATTGGTTTTTGTTATTTCTGACATCATCAATGAATACTTTGGTCGCAGAGGGGTCATTGAGTTGAGTTTTTTGGGGATGGGGTTGGTGGCTTATTCTTTTTTTCTCATCTACATAGTAACCCTACTGCCTGCGGCAGATTTTTGGCTGGCCGTCAATTCGGAAGGTGGGTTTGATATCAACTATGCTTTTTCAAAGCTTTTTACTCAGAGTATGAGCATCATTGTTGCTTCGCTGACGGCTTTTATGGTAGGGCAAGTCATTGACGCTTATACTTTTCACTACATAAAAGAACTTACGCAGAGCAAAAAACTATGGTTGAGAGCCACGGCCTCGACGGTACTTTCTCAGTTGGTGGATAGTTTCTTGATTTTGTTCATAGCCTTTTATCTGCTTGGCAGTTGGCCGCTTGCAGAGGTACTTAATGTAGGCATTATACAGTACAGTTACAAAATTGCTGTGGCTATTTTGCTCATTCCTCTTTTGGAGTTGATACACAAACTTATAGATGCGTACCTGGATATTAGTTGATATAAGCGTGCAAAATACCGGCATAAGTACCGACTCTGTCAAGTTTGTGCAGGCGGGCGGTTCTTTCCTCGTCCACAACCAAGCGTTCTTTCACAAAATCAGGTAAAAAAGTAATTTTCGGGGCGGCTGAGCGCATCAAAATTTGGCTTCCTTTCTCACTTTTGGCCAAAATCTGTTCCCATTCTTCTACCAATGCTTTGGGGTTGTAGGCCGCCAACCAATCTTGATGGTCTAATAAAATAAAATGAGTAAACGTGCCGGAACTATTGCGCAAAAAATCTGTGAGTGTGGTTGTATGTGTTCGGATTCTGTCTATTCTGTGCCTCAAAAAATCGAAGTTATTGACTTTCAAGTACTCAGGACAACAAGTGGGTGTATATTTGCCTGTGATGTAGAGCCTCCAAAAATAGTTGTCTGATATAGGTAGTTCAAGGAAGACTTGCTTGTAGCTGTCTTTGAGATAGTGGGACATGCCGCCCGGGTATTTTTCAAGTATAAGTTGCCTTTGGGCACGAGGAACGCCCAAAAGAGTCAGCGTAATATGGCGGTTCATCAACCAGTTCATAATTGGACTAAGAAGCTCAGGTTCAAGCTCTTTGCCTATTTTAACCTGGTCTTCTTGGGTTTTGGCATCCAGCAAAGCTAAAATCTTCTTTTTCAGACTCTTTTTGGTATCAAAAAACTGCTTAAAAAGCCAAGCAAAAGTGCCCGAAGTGCCATGAAAATAAAAAGACTTCTTTCTACCCGTCCCTGAAAAATAATAAATTTTTTTGTCCCAATAGCCGGTAGCAAAAGAGGGCATGTTTTTGCGCAAGCTATTGAAATACAGGTCGTATATCCTGTCTTCTTCGCTCACCGCACCATTGCCGAAAAGCTCAAACAAATCCTCAAAACTGCCGTGCTTGAAAAGAGCCATTTTCAGTTCCAACAGGGCGTTTTGTTTGGGATTCATATCAATACAATCAATAGAAGCCACATCAGCAAGCTGGTAGTCCAACGCATTACAACCTGCACTGGTAATCATGGCAATTCGGCTGTCTTGATTGAAGTCAAGCAGAAATTTGTCCACTCGAGGGTCTTCCCAACAAGTATTGTAGATGAGATTGTTGGAATGTATTTTCTCGAAAAATTTATCCCTGAGTTTGTTAAGTTGGCTCTCTAAGCTCACAGAAGTTGGAGTTTTGTTTGGTGCAAACATACTACTTTTGAGTGTTTTGCAAAAGGATGTAACAAGTCGCTTTTTATCAGCTATCAAACTTGCAAAAGGCATGAAAACAAAAAAGCCGATTGGCTTTCAATCGGCTTTCCAATGAGATTCACACCCTTATTTAGTCTCACCTTCGGTAGTAGGCTGTACTTGAGTTGAATCTTGCATAGTAGGTTCAGCTACAGGAGCCTCTGAGGTAGGCTGAGTAACTTCTTCGTTTTTAACTTCTTCTTTTTTAGCACCGCCACAAGAAGAGAAAGCAATAAGGCCAACGATAGCCAATGAAGCAAAAAGGTTTTTCATGTTTTTAAGGATTTAACGCGACAAAATTAGAAAAGTAATTTAACAAAAAAAAATATTTTTTAAGTTTTTTTAAGAAAAATATTTTTTAGTCAAAAGCCATCCAGCAAAGCCCAAATTCAAACTGCCTTTGCTGCATCATGTAACCGGGGGTGGCAAAATCGCCCGGGCCTACCAAGTCTTTGAGCAGGTTGGTAACTTTGATAAAAAACCTTGAGCGGTTCACCAGCGCATTGGCAAAAAAATCGCACTGCCAGAAGTTGCCTATCTCGTAGCGGTCTTGCAAATAAAATTGCTGAGTGAAAGGGTCATAAGCATCGGCTTTGAAAGCACTTCGGTAGTGGTTGTCAAAACCTACTTGCAAAAGCATCCGACCTTGTTTGATGTTGGTAAAATAATAAATCTGGTAGTTCAAAAACTGTTGAGGCAACCTGAGGAATGAATTGGGTTTGACTTGGGTGTAAACCAAATCGGTTGTATGCTGAAAACGGCCCGTTTTCAGTTTGAATTTGAGGAAAACTTGCGCCATGGATTCGTTTTCCTTAGATTGGATAGGCTCAATGTTTTGATTAAAATATACCCAATCGTTTAGGTTCAACAACCTGAGTTTAGGCTCAAAACCGATACGCGAAAGGCTGAGTTTGCCTGCGGCATAAATTTCATTGTAGAAAATACTGTTCAAAGGATAGAACCACCAAGCGTGGTTGCCCACAAAATGCCGCTGCACCAAAGAAGGGCGTTGCAAGCTGCTAATGTATCCCCCTGAAAACCAATCCAAATCAAGTGCCGCTTGAAACCGGTAATCCCGAAAAAACAGGTATTCGGCATCAAAAGTCAGTTTGCCCACTTTCCTGAAACTCAAAGCCAACCGCCCGGCTACAGAGGTTTCGGGGCGGACATTGAGGCCGTTTTCGAGTGAACCTTGGGTCTTCTGGGAATAGGTAAAACTTCTATGCCGCAAAAAAGTGGACAGAAAAAAAGCCCCTACGCGCGTTTTAGCCCCTATCCTATTGTCTAAAGTGCTGTACCGGGTGGTTTGTGCGGTTTGGGTAGAGCCTGAAAAATAAACCCTTTGATAGAAATCGAGATGTGATTGGAGTCTTTTGTCCTCATACAAATTGGTTTGAGAAGTCAGGGCATGATAAGAAAAAAACTGCAATCTTGTACTGTCTAAGGCAAACTGCTGATAAACATTGACTTGTACACCTTTCTGTTCACCTCTGACCTCGCTGAGGTTGTTGGAAAGCTGCTGGGGCTGAAGTTCGTAAAGCTGGCTCAATGACTCGTTGGCAACGGCAGTGTTTAGCCCGCCCGTCTCCAGCACCACATGGTTGTAATTAGAAGCAAAGAACAGAACCTTGTACCTGTTTCTCTCCCAAATCGAACTCAAATAAAGCGAGCGATGGCGGGCTTGTCTGTCGCGGTTGCTTTGTACCAAATTGCCGGTCAGCAGCTTAGAACCCAAAGAGCGGTATCCGGCGGCTATATTCCAGTCAGGCCCCGAATTGATGGCAAAATGTACATCCAACACAGAGCGGCCACTGCCTCCTTGGGCATAGTTCCACTCAGAATAAGGTGAGCGGGTATTGAAAAATCTTAAATTTTCAAAATCAATTAGATACCGAGAAAATACATCTATTCCCAACTTAGAACCCACTTCCGTAGGTGGCTGCAAAAACAGGGGCTTGATGGCTGTGCCCACCGTACCCAAATCTTGCCACTGGTTTGCCCCACGGTTGACAAAATTGTAGCGGTGGAAATTGTCCAATGTGGTATCTACAATGTATCTGTTTTCATTAATTTCATAATAATCAGACCAGTACCTGTACCGAGTGCTGTATGCCCCATAGATTTGTTTGGTGGTATCGTCCAAAAACTTGTCGCCGGGCTTGCGCTCTTTTTTGGTGCTATCGGCAAAGGCATTGCGGTTGTTTTGTTGGGGAGAGCCGGGAAAGCCCCCTTGCATGGTATTGCCTGTTCCACCGCCTTGCAAAATTTGCCCATAGGCTTGCAGGGAAAGCAATAGTAGAACTGTCAGAATTGAAACTTTCACGCAGCAAAAGTAGCAAACCAAACAGTAGGTGCTGTGTTTGGGTGGATATGTGAAAAAAAATGAGTGTTCAATTGCAGTTTTTCTTGTGTAGAGGAACTTTTTTTCGTTTCTTTACAAGGCGGTAAAACCTACGCCCACGCACTGCGATGGAATTGAACGTAAAGCCCCAACTGCGCCAACTGCGTCTTTTGGTCAAACAAGGTGAAGGTCAGCACCTTGAATTCAAACGCAAAGCCAATCACCCCGAAAAAATCATGCGAGAAGTCTGCGCTTTTGCCAATACCGAAGGCGGTGTGCTCCTCATAGGGGTTGAAGACAACGGCAAAATCTTTGGCATCAAAAACCCTGACGAAGAGCAATACGTCATCGAACAGGCACTGGACCAAAACTTGAGTCAGCTCATTGATTATGAGCTTGAAGTCCTCGACGTTGGTTCAAATCATTATGTGTTGAAATACAACATCAAAGCCAGCACCCAAAAGCCCGTGTACCACTACGACAAACCCGGGGAAAAAGGAATCGCCTATGTGCGCAACCGAGACAAAAGCATCAAAGCCAGCTACGAAATGCTCAGAATTTTGAAAACTTCAAGCCATTCAGTGGGCACGAACATCACTTTTGGCGAAACAGAAAAACAGCTCATGCGCCGAATTGATGAAAATAAACAAACCAACGTTGATGATTTTGCCAACTATGCAGGCGTAAACCGTCGATGGGCCAGCAACCTGTTGGTCAAATTTACCCGCGCGGGTATTTTGGCAATATTTCCAAACGACAAAGGAGATATTTACCGTCTCAAAGAGGAACTGGGTTAATGTTGTATCCTTTTGATAAGGATTTGAAAATTTACATGCCATGAAATCAAAAATATTCTGCCTGCTGCTTGTTGCTGTGGCCTTTGGGGGCTGCATAAAAAAAATGCCCAGACAAGGGGACAAAGCCCCCGTCGTAACACTCGCCGACCCCAACGGAACTGTATTTTCTACCGAAAAAGTCAAAGCCAAGCTGCTCTTGTTGCATTTTTGGACGGATTGGTGCAAGGCTTGCCGCGAGGAGTTTCCCAAACTTGAACAAGCCTATCAAGACCTCAAGCCATTGGGGGTCGAATTTGTGGCTGTCAATATAGGCCAGCCCGCCTCGACTTCTCAAAAATTTCGCGAAGATTTTTCTATCACCTTTCCTATGCTGGTGGACGAAAAGTCTTTGGCCAAAGAAACCTTCAAAATCACGGCTTATCCCACCAACTACCTCATTGACAGCAACGGAGTAATATTGCGTCGGATAGTGGGCTGGGTAGAAAAAAGCCAAATCCAAATCATCTTGCGAAGTTTAGAAAATAGCCCCATTGCGCAGTGAAAGTACCTGATAATCAAAAACCTGTTGTGCTCTTTGATGGCGTTTGCAACCTGTGCAACGGCGCAGTGCAATTCATTATCAAAAATGAAAAGCAACCTTCATTCCTTTTTGCTTCGCTGCAATCCGAGTTCGGACAAAAATTTCTGAAAGCCAATCAATTGGACGAAAAAAAATTCCGTACTCTTTTTGTACTAAAGCCGGACGGGAGCCACCTGAGCCGCTCGACTGCAGCCTTGTGGATTGCTGCAAAATTGCGACTGCCATGGAAAATGCTCTCTGTTTGTTGGATTGTGCCTCGCTTTTTGCGCGATTGGGTCTATGATTTGGTCGCTCGGTACCGATACCGCATATTTGGCAAAAAGGACGCATGCCTTATCCCTTCACCCGATTTGAAAAAACGGTTTTTGGACTGATTTTTTCACTCACCGCCTTGAGCACTTCGGCGCAAAGCCGGTTTCAAGGGTATTTTGAAGAAATTGAGTTTGAAGCCTTGCCGGTTTATTTTCCCAAATTTGACTACTACTCACAAGGCAGTATCTCGCCTGTTGCTTTCTATCCTTTCAGAGGAAAAGAAATAGACAGTGCCACATGGGTGGGCTATTTTCCTCAGGATCAAGGCTATTATACCAAGAGATACGGCAGCTTTTGGTTTTACCTCAGCGACAAAATCATCGCTTATCTGGTAAGGGATGAATCCTATACAATCGAGCTTTTGCCTTATGACACCGAAAAAGGATTTTTACAACCTATCAGTTTGGCTTTCAGAGGTGAGGGCGATAGCGGTTGGAATCATTCGGGATCGTGGCTTACCGATTTGGACAGCAACGGAAGTATTGACATATTGAACTATTACGAAGGGGAGGGATGGATTTTTCCTGACAGCCTTTACAGCTACCAAGGCATTGATAGTTACCTGTTTGAAGAGCAAGAATCCATTTTTGTACACGCCGAAATCAAAGAGCAGGAGCAGAGGTTGCAGTACCCTTCCCCAATCGGCTTGTTTGAGAAAAGACATCATAAAATCCCAGCAAATTGGGCAATTATTTTACAAGAATTCAACGACTTGGCCGAAGCCGAAAAACTTGTGGAAAGACTGTGGGAGGGCTTCAAACATGATGATAAATACGGACTCAGTGCACGAAGAACCTCAATCTTAGAAAAAGACGGACTTTATTTTGTGTCTTTTGAAGGATTCGACAGTTCAATTAGGGCACGCATAGCGGTCAAAGAGTTGATAAAAAGAGGATTTACCCAAGCCTACGACGTAGATTTAGACCTTTGGTGTCAGAGTTGGCAATACAGAGGTGCTAATGTCAAATTTTGTGATTGAATATACCTTGATTGAAGTTTTGGAGTCTCTTAAGCCGATTTATTACTTGTTTTGGTAAAAATCCAATCAAAGTTTTTTACATTTGAAAAATTTTTTTTCTAATGTTAATTGAAAACAATCGTGTCGTTTCTTTAAGTTATGAGCTACATGTAGATCAAGAAGATGGCACAAGAGAACTCCGCGACAAAGCCACCGCCGAATCTCCCCTCCAATTTCTCTTTGGTGTTGGCCAGTTGCTGCCGCTTTTTGAGTCAAATATCAAAGGGCTGAAGCAAGGTGATAGCTTTGAGTTTACGATTCCATACAGCGAAGGGTATGGCGAGTATGATGAAACTGCTGTTGCAGAAGTGCCTAAGCAAGCCTTTGCAGGCATGGAGCAACCTTTGGAAGAGTTTTTGGAGATAGGGCTGGTTTTGCCTATGCGCGACCAAGAAGGCAATCAATTCAACGGCGAAGTGGTCGAAATTTTGGAAGAAAGTGTCATCATGGACTTCAACCATCCGCTTGCAGGGGTTGATTTGCACTTCACGGGCAGCATAACCAACGTCCGTATGGCCACTCCCGACGAAATCGCCCACGGACACGTGCACGGCGATGATACCCATCACAACTAATTTTATTTTAGTGTTGTCATTGATTATGAATTCGGCAGTTTCATGTCGAATTCATTTTTTTTAATAAAAATGAGAACCCACACTGTGTTATTGCTTTTTGCAATTGTTTCGTCTTGTATGGGACAGAACAAATCGAAGAAATTACTGAAAACTTCTACCCCAATGGAACGAATCGAAAAAAGCGAAGAAGAATGGAAGCAGCTTCTCTCTCCCGAACAATACCGTATTTTGCGCCTCAAAGGAACGGAATATGCTTTCTCAGGCAAATTCTACAAACACAAAGAAAAAGGTGTTTATGTGTGCGGAGGCTGTGGATATGAGCTGTTTACCTCCGATTTGAAGTACGATTCCGGCTGTGGCTGGCCAAGTTTTTACGATGCCATCGACAGCACCCGCATCAAAACCCAAATAGATAATAGCCACGGAATGTCAAGGATAGAAATCATGTGTGCCCGTTGCGGTGGGCACTTGGGGCACGTGTTTGATGACGGCCCTAAGCCCACGGGATTGCGCTACTGCGTCAATTCTTTGTCTTTGGACTTTAAAAAAGAAGACAACAAGCAAAAAGATTAAGTTTTGTCAAGGCAGCCTCGTACAGGCGGGAATAATAGTTTTTGCCTAATTTTGTGCTATGAGTAAAGAGATGACCTTTCTGGAGCACCTCGAAGAGTTGCGCTGGCATATTATACGGGCTATCGTTGCCATTTTTGTGATGGCAAGTGTGGTTTTCTTTTTTCCCAAATTCCTGTTTGACACCATTTTGCTTGGCCCTACCAGACCGGATTTCATCACTTTTACAACTTTTTGTGAGTTGGGTAAGTCTATGGGTTTCACGGGCTTTTGTATTGAGAAAATGCCATTTATTATCCAAGTCCGTAAGTTGGCCGACCAATTTACCTATCATATTATTGGCTCTGCTGTGGCCGGATTGATTGCTGCTTTTCCGTATGTTTTTTGGGAGATATGGCAGTTTATCAAACCCGGACTCCACGAAAAGGAACAAAAACTGAGCGCGGGAGCGGTTTTCTTTGTTTCGCTGCTTTTCTTTTTGGGTGTTGGATTTGGCTATTTCTTGATTACCCCTATTTCCATCAATTTTTTAGCCAACTACAAAGTCTCAGACATCATCGTAAACGAAATTGATTTGGCTTCTGTGGCTTCTACCGTTATCATGCTGACTTTGTTTTCGGGGTTGATGTTTCAATTGCCTATTGCTGTTTTTTTTCTGACCAAAACAGGCCTCATTTCCCCAAAAATCCTGAGAAGCTACCGCCGCTATGCTTTTGTTATTATCCTCATAATCAGTGCGATTATTACCCCGCCGGATGTGTTTAGTCAGTTGTTGGTGTCTTTTCCGGTGTATTTGCTTTTTGAGTTGAGCATCTCGATCTCGGCATGGACAATAAAATCCGAGGCCACAGAAGAGCAAGAGCCTGTACGCCCCCAAGAAGCGGAGGCTATTTCTATCCAACCCGCTCAGGGCAATGTTGGGAGAAATAAAAGCTAAGCAGTGGCGGTTTTATTGGTTAGCAGGGCTTCAACTTGTGAAAAAACAATATAAATCGGCAACCAAAAAGGGGCGGCTCTTGTGCCCCCCAAGAGCCACAAACCAACGCAAGCAAGCAAAAAAGCCGGCTTAGGCCAGTGCAATGACCACTGCCATTTTTTGGCTTTTAAGGCCATCAGCCTGAGGGGGGCTACAAGCATCAAAGCCCCCGACACAGCCGCTGCCTCAGCCCATCCTTGAGGCAAAGGACTCACTACCAAGGTAAAAACCCAAATGGTATGCGCCGGAGTAGCCAAGCCTCTAAAAGACTCTGTCTGGGTGGTATCGAGGTTGAACTTTGCCAGCCTCAAGGCCGAAAAAGCCGGAGTCAGCAATGCCAAATAGACCCAACCGCCCTCCAACATCGCCATCCAAAGCATGCCGGGCAAGACTCCAAAAGAAACCATATCAGCCAACGAATCCAATTCTTTTCCGATTGGGGAGCTTGCATTGAGAAGACGGGCAGCCGTGCCATCCAAAAAATCAAATACCAAAGCCCCCAGCAGCCAAGGCCATATCGCCGTAACTTGCCCTTGCAACGACAGCACACATCCCATAAATCCACAGCATAAGTTGCAAATAGTCAAAAGGTTGGGGACTTGTGCTTTCATCGCATGAACCGAGGTACCACTTCGCTAATATCCTCGCCGTCTTGCAAATGATACCCAATAAGCCCCACCCTACGCGCACCTTCTACGTGCTGAGGGGTATCGTCTATGAATAGCGTGTGCGAAGCAGACAAATTGTTTTCTTCAATCACTTTGGCAAATATTTCAGCATCAGGCTTTCTCATGCCCATCTCATGGGAAAAGTAGGCTTTGCTAAAATAAGAAGCGATGCCTTGCTTGCCAAAACGCGACTTAACATACTCATCAAACACAGCCTTGTGAATGGAGTTTGTGTTGCTCAACAAAAAAATAGGCACGTCCAAAGACTCCAAAAATCGGAGTTTGTGCTCGGGAATTTCGCCCAAAATGGCGTTCCATGCTTTGTCGAACTCATTGTCATCTACGTCAATACCAACAATTTGACAGACCTGCCGCCTGAACTCAGCCTCGCTGGCTTGGCCTTTGTCGAACAAGTCAAAAACAGCGTGCTGCTTAAGTTTAGTAAAATAAGCATCAAAATCCTGAAGACCAAGTTTTTGGAACTCGGCCTTCATTCTATCGAAGTGCAAATCGATGATTACCCCGCCAAAGTCGAAGATAATGGATTTTATTGGATTGATTATCAAGATTTTAATTTTAAAGATTCCCTCTAAGTGCTTGTTCGCGTTCTATACTTTCAAACAGTGCCTTAAAATTGCCCTTGCCAAACGAGCGCGCCCCTCGGCGTTGGATGATCTCATAAAAAAGAGTCGGGCGGTCTTCTACGGGCTTTGTAAAAATCTGCAACAAATAACCCTCATCGTCTCTATCTACCAAAATATTGAGCCTTTTGATGTGCTCCAAATCCTCCTCTATCTCCCCAACGCGACTGGGAACATCATCGTAATAAGTATCAGGCACATACAAAAACTCCACGCCTCTTTTTCTCAGTTCATCCACCGTTTCGATGATGTTGTCTGTCCCGATGGCGATATGCTGAACTCCGGCAGAATAATAGAAATCGAGGTACTCCTCAATTTGCGATTTGCGCTTGCCTTCGGCAGGCTCATTGATGGGGAATTTGATGTAGCCGTTGCCGTTGGAGACCACCTTAGACATTAGGGCAGTGTATTCTGTGCTTATGTCTTTGTCGTCGAAGGTGGCCAACAAATGAAAGCCCATCACATTGGAATAAAAATCCACCCAGCGGTTCATCTGGCCAAGTTCTACGTTGCCCACGCAGTGGTCTATGTACTTCAGTCCCACAGGCTTTGAGGGTAAGGACGATGATTTGGCAGTATAGCCGGGCAAAAAAGCCCCTTTGTAATTTTTGCGCTCTACGAATTTGTGAATGGTGTCGCCGTATGTGGCAATGGCCGAAACCACGACTTGACCGTGCTCGTCTTCCATAACCGTAGGCTCCATGACAGAAACCGCACCCCTTTGGGTGGTTTGGAGGTAAGCATCTCGGGCATCGTCCACCCACAAAGCCAACACCTTGACTCCGTCGCCGTGTTTTTTAACGTGGTCGGCAATCTCTCCTTCGGGAAGCAGAGAAGTAGTCAGTACCAGCCGAACTTTGTCCTGAATCAGCACATAAGAAGCCTTGTCGCGAATACCGGTCTCGGGGCCACTGTAGGCAACCAACTCAAAACCAAAGGCTTGTTGGTAGTAGTAGGCAGACTGTTTGGCATTGCCGCAATAAAACTCTACGTGGTCAGTGCCGTTGAGAGGCAAAAAATCTGTATTTGACATAATTGAGCTTTTTTGAGATGTGGCAAGATAGTCCAATTTTTTTAATAGCGGCTCTGATTTTTCCAACCGCATTGCAGCAAAATCCGATTTAAATATAAGAATTGTTTGCAGTTGAGACAATTTGGATTGGTAACATTGCTTCTAAATTATACCAAGATTTAAGTGATTTTTAAGATTTTAAGGATTGATTCGCTTGAT
>CAZRQL010000014.1:0-83469 GCA_964602415.1 uncultured Roseobacteraceae bacterium | reverse complement strand
ATTATTAATGTTCAAATGGAATAACGATTTATCTATACTTTTTTAGCAATACCGATAATTGGAATATCAATCTAAAGGAAGAGAATAATTTAGATGTTGGATACTATTTTGATTCATTTGCCTTTCCGTTGTTTATAGAAAAGAGCTTTACTATGTACAGTCGTAAATCAAAAGAGTTTTTTCTAATCTGTGAGCAGATTTTTTTAACTTCATTGCCATTAGCTAAGGCCAATACAACCGGGACAGATAAATTTTATACTGTTAAAAAATTAGAGGCTAAAGAATTCAAATCTTTTTTAAAGCGATTGATACGATAAAGCCTCCCCAAAAAGTTAAGTTTTATTTTTCATCCAAATCGAAACGGTTTTCAAAATAAAGGAGTCTTTTCTAAATAGCTACGTATATTTATCCGGTTTTACCGCACCCTATGTAAGGTTTGCTTTGTTACCACCCTGTTGTCAGTTTTAAAACAACTGAAAATTCATGAACAACGTCTTGATTTTATTGATAATTGTATTGGTTTTTGGAGTTCATCGGCAAGGTTTTCCCCAGTCATTTGCCCGTGATTTGGAACTGATGAAGCAAAGCCACCGCTCAGAGCCTCCAATCGTCCCAAAACAGCGACTCAGTCTCAACCCTGCCAAGCTGTTGCTTACTTTTTATCAAAAGGTAGCCTCTCCGCAGCTTTCGGCCAACTGCATTTTTGAGGTTTCTTGTTCGAGGTTCAGCCGCGAGTTGATCGCCGAATTTGGTTTGGTCAAAGGAGTAGCCCTTACGGCAGACCGTTTGGCACGCTGCAACAAACACACCCACCGCGCAGCCCCCAAAGTCAGAAAAATCCAAACGCCAAGAGGCATCAAAATTATTGACAAACCCTTGTATTACAGCCTAAAAGAATACAGAAAGTTTGAAAAAAACTACCTGCGCTGGTGAACCCTTAGCTGGGTGTAGCCCACAACCCTATCGCCTCTGCCTCCGAAAGGTTTGTAGTAAACAATCACATCGTACTCATTTTCAGTTAGTTCAAAACTGTTTTCTGTTTGACGGGTGTTTATTTTTCCTTTTTCCAAAGTGGCATAAAAGTAGTTGTAATAACCTTGTTTGAGCAAAAGGTTGGCGGTGTAGTGTTTTTTGTCGGGTAAGTAGGTCATTTTGCACTCTTGAGAAGGCTGGTAATGGTTGAATCCCCCCAGTACATACACATCCGAAGGCAGCGGCTCGTCGGCCAGCAAGGTGAACACCGTTTGCGTGTAGTCGGCCTCTGTGTCGGGACGCAAGTACCGCCTGCGGTTCGGTACAAACCTGCCGTTGAGGTCTTCGATGAGGCCTGAGTAGCTCATGTTGCCCCACAGGTGCTCGGGAAACAGGTGCAGGGTGTTGATGGTATTTTCCAAACGACGGTCGGCCACTCCCATTGTATTGCTTTCAAAATCAGATAGATCGGCTACCCTAAACTCGTTGCCGCCCTCAAAGGCATTGCTAAGGTCGAAATAGCGGTAATCCAGTACTTTATCTGCCGTTTTGACAAAAAGCGGCTTTAAGATGATGGCATTGTCCCAACGGTAATTTTGGCGGATTAAGAGCTTGACGTTTTCCATTGGGTTGAAAAAATCTATCCCGGGATGGGATATTTCTACATCAATCTGCTGGAGTTGGCGGGCTTCTTGCGTCCCTGTGGGCATCCTGTATTGGGTAAAAACACGGGTAGCCGGCTCAAATACCACAAAACGTCGTGTCAAAACGGTATTCTTTTCATCCCTGTCAAACACTTCCGCCAAATAATTGCCCGATAGTTTGACTTTGGGCAGTTCTACTTGGTAATGAGTGTACATCACTTTGGTCGAAGCAGAAAACTCAAAACTGTTGATTTGTGTGTCATTGAATCCGCTCAAGTATTCAAGGTAAGAAAAATCAGAGGCCTTCCAGTCAAAGTTACAATGGGTGATTTTCACCGAATAGTTGTGTGCCATATCGCCCAACTCGTCAAAGCTCAAGATGAGTTTGCGGGGGTCGTTGAGCCTGACGACTGCGGGCGCACTCCCCGGAAAACTGCCAACGGTGTTTTCGTCGGCATAGAGCATGACGGAGCGTATTTTGGGGTCGTAAATTTTATCTTCAAATACGATTTTTTCATCTCTCCCATAGTCTCCCTTGAGGATGTCTTGGTAGGTTTGGGCAAAAGCTGCACCCCCAATCATCATTTGAAACAGCACTAAATTAAATTTCATCATTTGGGCGGTGTGTGTTGAATGTGAATCCGTTTTTATTCGATTATCATCAATTTGGCAAAGCTAAGCATGAGCGTTTTTTCTCCAAATTCTACGAATTTGACTTTGGCCATTTTTTCGCTGCCTGTTGCGTCTATGGCGATGATTTTTCCCTTGCCAAATTTTGGGTGCACGATGTTTTGCCCCTCTTGCAGTTCGTTGATGGGACTGGGTTCAAATCCGGCAATTGGCTTTACTTGCCCTACTTTGGGTTGGGGTGAGCGGGGTACTTGGGGCATGAGCTGCGAGACAGCCGAATTGATTTTGGCAGTGGTAAGATAGCGGCTGTCAATTTCGTTGAGAAAGCGGCTGGGTTCGCACATTTCCAGTCTTCCGTATTTGTATCTTTGCAGGGCATAAGAAAGGTACAGTTTGGCTTTTGCACGGGTTACGGCCACATAAAAAAGCCTGCGCTCTTCTTCCAAATCGGCTCTGCTTTGGAGCATCATCTGCGAAGGAAAAAGATTTTCCTCCATACCGCCTATCAAAACCACCTCGAACTCAAGCCCTTTGGACATGTGAATGGTCATCAATGTAACCGTATCGGCTGAGGTCTCGGTGTCCGCCGTGCTGACCAGTGCGATTTCTTCCAAAAATGCCGCCAATGACTTATCGTCTCGTTCGGGCGAATCCACAAACCCTTTGATAGAGTTCAATAATTCTTGCACGTTGTCGTAGCGCACTTTGCCTTCTACGGTGTTGTCTTCGTGAAGTTCTCGCAGTATCCGACTTTCTCTGGCCACCTGAGAAGCCAGTTGGTAGGCATCTTTTTTCTCTATGTCCAGCAAAAAGGTTTTCATCAAAGTAGCAAAATCCTCCAGTGCCGTACCAATTCGCCCGCCCAATACCTTTTTGGCTTGGCAGATGGTTTGCCAGATGGTCAGGCCATTTTCGCGGGCAAAGACGATGACTTTTTCTACCGAAGCCTCGCCGATTCCGCGCTTTGGGTAATTGACGATTCGCTTGAAGGCCTGTTCGTCATCGGGATTGAGCAAAAACCGGAGGTAGGCAATCAGGTCTTTGACTTCTTTGCGCTGGTAGAAGGACATGCCTCCTATGATTTTGTAGGGGATGGACAGACGGCGCAAGGCTTCCTCGATGGCACGCGACTGCGAGTTGGTGCGGTACAGCACGGCGAAACTGCTGTTGGGTAAGCTGTTGCGCATTTTTTCCTCAAAAATAGCATTGGCGATAAGCCTGCCTTCGTCTTGGTCGGTGGTGGCGCGTATTACCGAGATGAGTGCGCCTCCCTCATTAGAAGTCCATACTTGCTTTTTGAGCTGATTTTTATTGTGTTGTATGATAGAATTGGCGGCTTGGACGATATTTTGGCTTGAGCGGTAGTTTTGCTCAAGTCTGACTACCTTCAAATCAGGATAATCTTTCTCGAAGTTGAGTATGTTTTCGATGTTTGCGCCTCTAAAAGCGTATATGCTTTGGGCATCGTCGCCCACAACGGTAATGTTTTGGTGCACAGCACCAAGTTTTTTGACAATGGCGTATTGTGCTAAGTTGGTATCCTGAAACTCATCAATCATCAAAAACTGAAACCTGTGCTGGTACTTATTGAGCACATCGAGGTGCTGGGCAAAAAGAATGTTTGTATTGAGCAGCAAATCGTCAAAATCCATGGCGTTGGCGTTGAAGCAGCGCTGGTGGTATTGTTTGTAAATTTCGCCGATTTTGGGTCGGCCTGCCGAACTGTCGTCGGCCAAGGTTACGGGGTTGGCATTGTACATTCTGGCCGTGATGAGGTTGTTTTTTGCGCTGCTGATGCGCGAAAGCACGCTGTTGGCTTTATAGGTTTTGTCATCAAGCCCCATTTCTTTGATGATGCTGTTTATCAACGATTTAGAATCGTCTGTGTCGTAGATAGTAAAGTTTTTTTGGTAGCCTATTTTGTCGGCTTCAAAGCGCAAGATTTTGGCAAAAATGGAGTGAAACGTTCCCATCCACAAGTTTTTGGCTTCATGGCCAACTGTTTTTTCTATTCTTTCGCGCATCTCTTTGGCGGCTTTGTTGGTGAAAGTCAGTGCCAAAATGCTAAAAGCCTCTACCCCTTGCTCAATCAAAAAAGCTATTTTCATCGTAAGCACACGGGTTTTGCCCGACCCCGCTCCCGCAATAATCATCAGAGGCCCTCTGGTATGAAGCACGGCTTCGCGCTGCGGCTCATTCAATCCTTCTAAAAAATCCATCTTACTTGGTTCAGCCCACAAATCTAAGGACTTAGACGCGCCTACTCAAAATCATTTTGGGTTATATTCAATAAAACAGACTTTGCGCAATTGATAGAAATTTGTGGTCAGATTCATTATTTGTTGAAAGAGCAGGGTGCTAATTTTTCAAATCTTATATTTACTTCTCCAAATCTTTTTAATTTTAGCCATCCGTTTTTCTTTTAACTAAATCAATGCAAGTCGAAGATTTTTTTGCCCAATCCGATAAGTTTTATTTTGTCAAAACCGATTTACAAGGCCGCTACAAATACGCCAATCGTGCTTTCATGCTCAAATACGGCTATTTGATACAGGGAAATTTGATTGGCAAGCCGTTCCAAGAGACTGTTTATCATGCAGATGTGGGTAAATGCTTTGTGGCGGCAGAACGCTGTATCAAAACCGGAGAGCAGGTATCTGTCAGGTTGCGAAAACCCCTGCCCGGCAAAGGTTTAAAATGGACTTACTGGGAATTTATCCCCGTCAAGCAAGCAGACGAGCAAGTTGTTGAATTGGCTTGTCTGGGGATAGACATTACCGAATCCCAATCTCTGGTCGAGCGTTTAGAGTCCTCTCAAAAACTCAACCGAAATTTGCTTGAAAATATTTCTGATGCTGTTATTATTATTGATACTAAGGGTCGAATCGAGAGCGTAAACAAACATACCCTGTCAGTCTTTGGTTATCGTGAGGAAGAACTTATTGGCCAGCAAGTTGAAATTTTGATGGCTTCCGAGCGCGATGCCAACATGCACAACCACTACATTAGCAAATATTTGCAGACAGGTATCAAAAATATCATAGGCATAGGCAGGGAAGTATTGGCCAAAAGAAAAAGCGGTCAGGCTTTTAAAGCTAAGTTAGAAATTATCGAGATAGAAGAAGGTGGTCAAAAAAAGTTCATAGGTATGCTTCGGGACGTAAGCCTTGAAAGCGATGCCCTGCTCCAAATTCACAGGTACGCCAAAACTTTAGAAGAAATCGCCAATTTTCAATCCCATTACGTACGCCGTCCCGTAGCGAATGTATTGGGACTTATTCAACTCATTGAGTTTGACAAAGATGAAGCCAATCGCAAGAAGTATTTGGATATGCTTAAAAAATCGGTAGAAGACCTTGATGAGGTCATCAGGGAAACAGTTAGAAAGACTTACATGCAATAAGTTTTGGCCTGAGTTTCAAAAAATACACCTTTCCAAACCCTTTTTGGGTTATTTTTGCCACAAATTGACGCAAGTGAAAATTTCAAAAGAAGCTAAAATCGGTATTCTGACCATTGCTTCGGTCGCCATTTTGTATTTCGGTTTTAGATATTTACTTGGTATTGAGATGTTTAGGAATGTAAATAGCTACTATGTGGTTTATGACAAACTCGACCAGATAAAAGTTTCTTCGCTGGTGGTGGTCAATGGCCTCAAAGTAGGTCGGGTAAGCGAAACTACCTTACTGCAACAACAAGGGGGTAAAATTTTGGTGGAAATAGAAGTAAACAACAAAATATCTTTGACCAAAAACACAGTTGCGCGACAGGTTTCATTGGACTTGGTCAACCCCAAAGTCATCCAGCTTGAGATTTTGGAGGGCCCTGCTGCGAGTTCGGGCGACACCCTCACAGGCGGGTTTGAGGCTTCTTTGATGCAGACCTTGGAAGAAAAAGCGCAGCCTTTTTTGCAAACGCTTGATTCTCTGAGTAACTTCATTATGACTTTTGCTGTTTTGCGCGATAAGTTGGCCAACTTGGCAAGCGTGTATGCCGACAGAGGGACAGACCTCGCGCCTTTGATTCGCAAAAGTGCAGCGGCGATGGATTCCGTTACCGCCCTGGTATCAAATACCCAAAAAACCATCCAATCTGCTCAACCCCTGATTGGTAAGTTTGGCTCGCTCGCAGACAGTCTGGCTGCCCTGAGATTGTCTCAGACCATCGAAGAATCAAGAAAACTACTCGCAGAGCTTCGCAGCACTGCCACACAAGTCAATGCCGGTAAGGGTAGTTTGGGCAAAATGCTTAAAGAAGAAGCCCTTTATGAAAACCTCAACCGCACACTCACCGATTTGGACAAAGTGCTCGTTGAGTTTCAAGAAAATCCCAATAAATACTTAGCCCCTTTGGGCAAAAAACCTAAAAAGAAGAAATAAGCCCATGCGGGTGGTATTTGGAGTATCTCATTATCAAGCTGTTAGACGGAGTGTGGTTACTACCGGAATGTTTGACGGGGTGCATTTTGGGCACAGAAAATTGCTTGAAAAGATTCGCGCTATCGCTTTGCAAGACTCTCTTGAGTCTATTGTTTTGACTGTATGGCCGCATCCGCGAAGTTCTCAACAAGATTTCAAAGTATTAAATACTTTACAAGAAAAAATAAAACTACTTGAACAACAAGGAATTGATACCCTTATTGTAGAAAAATTTGACAGTTGGTTTTCTTCATTAAGTCCTCAGCAGTACATTGAGCAAATTTTACATCAATGTTTTAAGGCTTCTAAAGTCGTACAGGGCTACGACCATCGCTTCGGACACCGCCGCAGCGGAGATTTGCAAACGCTTAAAGACCACAGTAAACAGTTTGGTTATGAGCTTATTGAAATAGAAGCCCAAGAGATTGACAGCATCGCCGTGAGTTCCACCAAAATCCGTCAGGCACTTGAGCAAGGCAAATTTTCGGTGGCCAAAGAATACCTTCAGAATGCCTACCCCTTGAGCGGTACGGTAGGCCATGGTTTTAAAATGGGCAGAAGCATCGGCTTTCCTACCGCAAACCTAACAGCCATCTATGCGCAAAAACTCATTCCTAAAAATGGAGTTTATTATGCTGTGATTCAAATAGATAAGTTTTACAAGGCCTTGCTTAATATCGGACACCGTCCTACTTTTGGAGGCCAACAAATGAGCGTAGAGGCTCATGTCCTTGGTTTTGAGGGGGATTTGTATGGCCAAGAACTGACTTTTTGGCTCAAAGGTTTTATACGTGAGGAAGTAAAATTTTCTACCGCTTCCGAACTCAAAGCCCAAATAGAACGAGACTGTCAACAAGTGCTGGCTTTAGATGACTTCGTTTAAAATACTCTTTACCAAAAAGTTACAAGCAAACAGTTGAGCCACTTCAATATTGAGTTGTCGGTCTGTATAGCCGCGCATCAGTTTTGCTTGTGTGCCTTTTGCGCTCGCCACGGCTACCCAAATCGTGCCCACCGGTTTTTCGGGCGTACCGCCCTCAGGGCCTGCCACCCCCGAAACAGCAATTGAGTAATCCGCACCGCTCAAACGGATGCTCCCCTCGGCCATCTCTCTGACAACCGCTTCGCTAACCGCACCATGTATTTGGAGCGTTTGCGCACTGACCCCTAAAATATTCTCTTTCAGTTCGTTGGAATAGGCTACCACCGCACCTTTGAAATAAGCGGAAGCCCCTGCTTTTTTGGTCAGTACATGCGAAATGTACCCTCCCGTGCAACTTTCGGCGGTAGTGATGGTCTTTGAACTTGCCTTGAGCAGTCTGATGAGGGTATCGGCAGCGTCAAACCCTTCTTTATCAATGACATGGTCGCCCAAAATAGGAAATATTTGCTCAAAAAGTTGTCTTGTTTCTCTCTCTAAATCGGCTTTATGTTCTCCGGTGGCCGTCAATCGCAGTTTTACCTCACCAAACTTGGGCAGATAGGCCAATTTGATGTGAGAGGGCAAACTGTCTTCCCACTGTTCTATCATCACGGCAAGTTTGCTTTCGGGTATGCCGTAGGTGCGAATCATTTGGTGATGAATGACAGGAGGTTGGAAGTGGGCGGTGATTTTTTCTTTTGCCAAAGAAAACATGGTTTTCATCTCAACCGGTACGCCGGGCATGGATATAAATACCTTTTCCCTGCGCTCAAACCACATACCGGGGGCTGTGCCCATGCGGTTTTCGATGACTTGGCAATTTTCGGGCACGTAGGCTTGGCTTCTGTTGAGTTCGGTGATTTCGGTTCGACCTCTTGAAGCCAATAATTTCTTTACCTGCTCAAATACCGCTTCATCAAAGCGCATACCATAGCCAAAGAACTTGGCGAAACTGTGTTTGGTGATGTCATCTTTGGTGGGGCCTAAGCCGCCCGTAGTCAGAATCAGGTGTGCCCTGTTTTCGGCAGCCGTCAGGGCAGCGAGTATATCGGCTTGGCTGTCGCCCACGGAGGTACGGCGCACCAGTCTGATGCCCATCTCTGACAACCGGGCAGCCAGCCACTGAGAGTTGGTGTCCACAATTTGCCCAAACAGCAGTTCGTCTCCGATTGTTATGATTTCAGCTTCAATAGTTTTCATACCACTAAAGACGAGGAAAGTTTATGGCTATTTCGGTATTATGTTAGCTCGCTAACATACATTTTTTTCAATATCGGATGTAAAATATTTAGCGAGTTATTACCTTAAAACAATAATATTGCAGTGTTATGGCAAAATTGAAAATAAAAAATGTTGGTCCGGTACAGGCCGGATATGAACCTCAAGATGGATTTATTGAATTTAAAGGAGTTACAGTATTTATAGGTAACCAAGGCAGTGGCAAAAGCACTGTGGCCAAACTTTATTCAACTTTGAGCTGGATTGAAAAGGCGTTGGTTAGGGGCGATTTTACACCTGACTACACAATGAGGTACAACAGATTCAAAAATAAACATTTAGCCTATCAGAACCTTTCCAACTACCTAAACGATGAATCATATATTGAATACATTGGGAACGCATATCATTTCATATACAAAGACAGCCAATTCGCAATCGAAAAATTAAAAGAAAATAATCTTTATAGTTTTCCCAAAATCATGTATGTCCCGGCTGAAAGAAACTTTGTCAGCTCTGTTGACAGGCCTGATTTAGTTAAAAGGTTGCCCCTGCCGCTATACACATTTATGGATGAATACGAAGACGCAAAACAGAACATAGGTCAAGGTCTTAAGCTCCCAATCGGTAATATTACCTTTGAATATAAAAAACAAAGCAAAAAAGTGATTCTCAAAGGCAATGGCTATGAAATAGACCTTTTGGAAGCCTCAAGTGGTTTCCAATCTTTTGTTCCACTGTTTTTAGTGAGCAGACACTTGTCCGAGCTTGTTAAATCAAAAGGAAGTGTTACAAGAAAAAATATTAGTTTGGAAGAGGAGGAAAGAATCCGAAAGATGGTATCTCAACTGTTGGCAGAAGATTCAATTACTGATGATGTTTTTAAAGCCGTATTGGAGAAAATATCCTCAACATTTCGTTACGAGAGCTTCATAAATGTAGTCGAAGAGCCTGAGCAAAATCTTTTTCCTACATCTCAAAAAAGTGTATTGTTTGACCTTTTGAAATATAAAAATCAAAGCAAGCATAACAAACTGATTATCACAACTCATAGCCCCTATATCATAAACTTTCTGATTCTTGCTGTAAAGGCATTTCAGATGATTAAATTAAATCTTAGTGATGATTTGAAGAGAAGAGTAGAGGAAATTGTTCCAAAAGATTCAACCATTTCGGGAGATGACGTTGCTATTTTTCAATTAGAAGAGAAAACAGGCGCAATCATAAAACTTCAAGATTACAAAGGCCTTCCCTCAGACGAAAACGCTCTTAACAACTTACTGGAAGAATTCAATGATGATTTTATTCGATTATTAGAAACAGAAAATTATGCCAATTGATTTTTTTCAGCATACTTGTATGACAGAGTCTGAAAAAAATGAATTTGGACTCTGCGATGACATACCCAATCAAAAAGCATATATCAATGAAAATGAGCCTGATAAATGGATTGGAAATGTAAAGAATCCTAATGGCAAGCATGTTTGGTTTTTCGCAATTGATAACTGTACAAATATCAGGCAGGCTAACGGAAATCTTGAAAGTACCTGTGATGGTGTGTTGAAGGAATCGGATAATTTAATCTTCGTGGAACTTAAGGAAGCGAGGCGCAAGGGTTGGTTTGCCGAAGGCAAGCAGCAGATAGCCAACACCATAAACATTTTTAGAGCCAACTATAATGTTAAGGATTTCGGTACCATAAAAGCCTACGTATGTAATAATCTAAAGCCAAAATCAAATTCCGGGAGAGCAACTTCAATTCAGGAATTTAAAGATAAAACAGGCTGCATTTTATACGATACAAATGAGATAAAGCTATAACAAGCACTTTGTTAAGCCACCCGCCTGATAGCCTTTAAACTATGGGTAAGGCCAAATTCCTGAGTCAATATACCTTCGGCAACGAGCTTGTCGCAACGAACCCGCCCATAGCAATGCACGATATGGTCTTTTTCCAACAGCAATGCTGTATGAGTAATTTTTTCATCTCCAAAGAAAAGCAAATCGCCTTCCTGTCGGTGATGCCATTCAACGGGCTGACCAATAGTGGCTTGGTCTTTGGAATCTCGGGGTAGGGCAGTGCCCGCTATTTTGAAAATTGTCTGAATAAATCCAGAACAATCTGTGCCCCAGATAGATATACCGCCCCATAAATAGGGCACATTTAGCCAACTTTGCCAGAGTTCGAGCACGGATTTGCATTGAGCTTCTTCATCACAGGCTACCTCCGAGCCGGGAAGCACAACAATTCCGTTGGTAAACAATGTGTCAGCGACCACTTTTTTGGAAGTTTGCAGAGAATTCCACGGTACTTCCAAGTGTTGGGCACGGTGCAAATAGCCTTCGTATCCATCAAATAATACCTTTATTTTGAGCCATTTGTTTTCTGATTGTAGCACTTCATAGCCCATGCCATACAACAACTGGCTTACCATTTGAGAACTGTGCGTATTTTTTTCTCTCAGTGGCGCGTAAGTGAGGTTGCAGCAACCAAATACTTGATTCATAGCTTATTTATAACGCTCCATTTCGCGGCGCGTTTCTCTTTCTTTGATGTCTTCGCGCTTGTCGTGTAGTTTTTTGCCCTTCGCCAGCGCAATCTCTAACTTGGCGAACCCTCGGTCAGAGATGAAAAGAAAAGTAGGAATCAAGGTCAATCCTTGGTCTTTGAGTTTGTTTTCTATTTTGGCGATTTCGCGCTTACTCAACAGCAATTTCCTGTCGGCCTTGGCTTCGTGGTTGGCAAAGCCCGCCAATTCATAAGGGGATATGTGCATGCTCCTGACCCAAACCTCGCCATTGACAACCAAACAATAAGCATCTGTCAGATTGGCTTTACCCAGTCTGATGGACTTGATTTCAGTGCCTTTGAGTACCAAACCTGCCGTATATTTTTCCAAAAAACTGTACTCGTATCCAGCGCGGCTATTTTTAATGGCTACGTTTTTTTTAATTTCAGGTTTTTTCATAACCAACTTAGACCCTGATTTTCAGAGTCATCGTAAATGGTAGGTCTTTCGAAATCGTAGTCGGGCAACAACTCAAGTTTCACATGGTTTACACATTCATTGAGGGCTGTTACGAACTTATGAAAATCCTCTTTATAGAGAAATATCTTGTGTTTTTCGTAATAAAACCCATCGTCACCGGGTCTTTTCTTGCTCTCGGTAATGGTCAAATAAAAATCATTGGAACGTGTGGCTTTTACATCAAAAAAGTACGTTCGCTTTCCCGCTTTCACTTTACGTGAAAAAATTTCTTCAGTTTCTCTAAAATCTTCCAATGTTGTACCAGTTTATTTAGTAGAGCAGTGGCATGAGTTGCATCAAACCACCGTGTAAATTTAATTTCTTAATTTAAAAAATCCAAAAATCCTTGATTTTTTAGATACATTTGAAATAGTCGAATGGCTCTAAGCAGTCCTTGCAGCGGTACAGTGCTTTGCAGGCTGTAGAACCAAATTGGCTGACCATTTCTGTGTCAAGCGACTTACACAAAGGGCAGCGTATTAATTTTTGTTTGGAAAAAAGTTGACTTTTATTGTGGCTTTTGGGTTGGGGAGGGGCTATGCCGTACTCCTCAAGTTTTTGCCTGCCTTTTTCACTAATCCAGTCTGTCGTCCATGCAGGGCTAAGTTCTGTTTTGAGTACAAATTCTTTGAGTCCGCTGTTACTAAGTTTTTCTTTGATTGATTTTTCGATGACTTGTGTGGCCGGACACCCCGAATAAGTCGGGGTAATGACCACTTGCCAAGTTCCATCTGCCAAACGGGCATCCCTCACAATCCCCAAATCAACTACTGAAAGAACAGGGACTTCAGGGTCAAGAACCTCATCCAACACCTCAAAAATACTTTCTTTTGTCCAATCCACTTTTTTCATACGCCCACCTTTCCAAACAAACAAAGAATATTTTTATTCACTAACTTAAAACGCAAATTTACTCTCAAAAGTGATACAACTTTATCGGTAAATCAAAAAAAATCTCATGCCATTGCTGAGAACCTTTATTTTTGTGCCAATACCTCAATACATTATTGATGAAACGATACTTACGGTTTGTTTTGATTTTGCTGATTTTGTTGGCGGTAATTGCCTATTTGTTACTCAATTTCGGTGGCGGAGGCTTTGGCACTTCTTCCGGCTCTGACGGGAGTTCACCCACTCCTGTATCCAACCAGCCCGCTGAGTCAGATCCCCGCCCCCCTGTCGAGCCAATAGATACCTCTTCTGTTTCGGTTGTGGAAGATGGCTCAGGTAAAGAGGCCATTACTGAGATTTCAGAAGTTAAAGTTACCAAAAAATCGGGTGAAATCGTTGTGCTCATCAATGGCAAAGCCGACAAAGATTGGAAGCAGACATTGAAAACCGTTTATTCCAAAAATCCCATAACTTTTTATTTGTCTGCATCCGGCAACGTGAGCTACAATGAGTTGCAGACAGTAAAAGACTTTTTGCTTGCTGAGGGAATTGATTTTGTGGATTGATGTACTTTCGACTTCTTTTTCAAAGCCTTCGCTACCGAGCCTTAACGTGGGTACTCAATCTGTGTTTGGTTGCTTTTTCTTGTGCTTGCGCAATTATTTTTTTGCTTTTGCAAAAAGAATTGGAGCGACAAGCCCTTGCCAATGCGTCAAGGGTAAATCTGATTTTGGCTGCAAAAGGCAGTGCCATTCAAGTACTTGCCTCAACGATGTATTTCCTTGAATCGCCCACCGGCAATTTGCCTTTGGCTTTGGTAGCCGACAAACTCTCTCATCCTTTGCTTGAAAAAGTAGTACCTATATCTCTGGGAGACAGTTATATGAACTATCAGATTGTAGGCACAACCGAAGATTTTGCGTATTTGTACAAAGGGAAATTAGAACAAGGCAGTTTTTGGCGCGGTAGCATGCAAGCCGTAGTGGGGGCTTCTGTTCCCCTCAGTTTGGGCAGTCATTTTGAAGGCAGCCACGGCGAAGACCACCACCACGAGCCTTTTGAGGTAGTGGGCAAACTGGCAGCTACGGGTACGGTTTTGGACAGGTTGATTTTGACGGATACGGCATCTTATTTGGAGCTTCACCACAGCACCCAAAGCGCGGTAACGGCTTTTTACCTCAAATACAAAGGCAGCAAAGCCGCTACGGTGCTCCCTTCTTATTTGGCAAAAATACCTGACGTTGAGGTGGTTTCACCTTTATTGGAACTGACAAGTTTGGCTCGTAAACTTGACTGGTTGGGTTGGGTGGTGTATGGTTTGGCCTTATTTTTAATGTTGGGCGCAGGCTTGGCAATAGGAATATCTTTGCTCAACACACTCAAATATGAAATGGCAGACTATGGTTTTTTGAGGTTGTGTGGGGCGAGTCGCCGTTTTGTATCTGCTGTCTTGCTGGGTGAAGTTGCAACGGCAAGTTCATTGGGTTTTTTGTTTGGGGCATTTTTGAGCCGTATGATCTTGGCAGGGGCTATGAAGGCATACATAGGAGTTTGGCCTTCTGACCTTTGGTGGATTCCCATGACAGAAGAAGGCTATCTTTTGGGTTTTGTTGTGCTGGTATCAATTTTTGCGGCTGTCGTCCCTGCATGGAGGATTTATAGTTCCTCACTGGCCAAGGTGCTTTAAAGTGTAGCCAAGTCCATCACCGGACAAAAAAAGGAGGCTGCACTTTTGGACAGCCTCTTTTTTGTACTATTTTAGAATGCTACGTGAAATAACGATTTTCTGAATTTCTGAAGTTCCTTCATAGATTTGAGTGATTTTGGCATCGCGCATCAAACGCTCTACGTGGTACTCTTTCACATATCCATAACCGCCATGCACTTGTACGGCTTCGGTAGCAACCCACATGGCTGTTTCTGCGGCGTATAGCTTTGCCATGGCGCTGGCAAGTGCAAAATCTTTGTGTTGGTCTTTAAGGTAAGCCGCTTTGTAAACCAGTAATCTTGCTGCTTCGATGCGGGTGGCCATGTCGGCGAGTTTGAAGGCGATGGCTTGGTGCTCGCTGATGGGTTTTCCAAATGCTTTGCGCTGTTTGGAATATTGGAGAGCCAACTCATAAGCTCCGGCGGCTATGCCTAAGGCTTGGGCGGCGATGCCAATTCTGCCGCCGTTTAGGGTATCCATGGCAAAGTTGAACCCGAAGCCATCTGCTCCGATGCGGTTTTGTTTGGGGACTTTTACGTCGGTGAACATCAATGAGTGTGTGTCAGAGCCTCTAATCCCGAGTTTGTCTTCTTTTTTGCCCACCACAAAGCCCTCCATTCCGCGCTCAACAATCAAGCAATTGATTCCTTTGTGTCCTTTTGAGCGGTCGGTTTGTGCCATGACCAAATAAACAGATGCATTGCTGCCATTGGTTATCCAGTTTTTGGTTCCGTTGAGCAGGTAGTGGTCGCCTCTGTCTTCGGCTGTGGTGTGCTGTGAGGTGGCATCGCTGCCGGCTTCGGGTTCTGAAAGACAAAAAGCTCCAATGATTTCGCCTTTGGCAAGGGGTACTAAGTACTTGCGTTTTTGTTCTTCAGTGCCGTATTTCTCTATGCCATAACAAACTAAAGAGTTATTGACCGACACGACCACCGAAGCGGAAGCATCAATTTTGGATAGTTCCTCCATTGCGATGGCATAACTGACGGTATCCATGCCGCTGCCGCCATACTCAGGACTGACCATCATGCCCATAAAACCCAATTCCCCAAGCATTTTGATCTGTTCAGCCGGAAATTTTTGATGTTCATCGCGCTCTATAACGCCGGGCAGGAGATGATTTTTTGCAAACTCTCTTGCAGTATTTCTTACTGCTATTTGCTCTTCGGAAAGCTCAAAACTCATTCCGATAGAGGTTTCAATATGTGCCATAGAAAGTAAACGTTTGCAGCAAAATTGGGTATTATCAGCCGAATTTCAAATTCACACCGAAAATTTAGACCTAAATCAGGAATTGGGAGTATGTTTTGATGTCAGCATTTTTTGTCAATTTTAACGCCCACCACCAAAATATCGTCAATTTGCTCATAGCGTTGCATCCAGCGATACAGTTCTTCTTGTAGGGCTTTTCTTTGTTCGCGAAACGGTCGGGGCTGCAAAGAGGCAATGAGTTCTCGAAAGCGTGTCGCGGTGTACTTTTGTCGAGGCTCTCCACCAAATTGGTCTTGAAAACCATCTGAATAGGCATACAAATAAGTGGGGTAGGATAGCTGTATGTCGGTTGCTTCAAAAGTTCGCTTGTCTTGCTTTCTGACTCCGCCCAAGTAGCTGCGACTTCCTTTGAGCAGTTGGAACTGCCCATTTTGGACTACGATGATCGAACTTTTTGCCCCTGCATAAGTAAGCAGGTCTTTAGTTTTGTCTATCACACACAAAGCCAAATCAATACCATCCTCACTTTTGCTATGGAAAGAAGTAGCAATTTCGTGATTGAGCCAATTCAAAATTGCGACAGGGTCATGGATGCCTTTTTCTATCACGACTTCTTTGAGCAAAATGCTTCCCACCACCACAAGCATAGCGGCGGGCACGCCGTGCCCGGTACAGTCTCCTACTGCCAAAAAGACTTTGTCTTCATGTTCGTAAACCCAATAAAAATCACCGCTCACAATATCTTTGGGGCGATTTAGCACGAAATATTCTGCAAAACATCTTGACATGACCGCGCTGTCGGGCATGATGGCCTCTTGTATGTTTTGTGCGTAGCGTATAGAATCGGTTATTTTTTGATTTTTTTGTTGAAGCTCAATTTTTTGCGCTTCCAATTCCAGATTTTTGGCGTATATCTCAGCTGTGCGTTCTTTTATGATGCGTTCAAATCGTTTGTTGGCTGTTTTGAGGCGGATGGTGTTGATCCGTGCCCAACCCCAAGCCAACAATAACATAGCCGCAAAGACCAGTACAAAGAACCAAAAAGACTCATACCATGCGGCTTTTATTTTGAACTTAAAGACCAGTGGCTCCGACCACCGAAAGCCGCCTTGTTGTTGGGCGCGTACTTCGAGGGTATAGTTGCCGGAGGTTAGTTTGTGTTGGGTGATTAGGTATGATTTGTCAGGAGCAGACCAGTTGGCTTTCAATTCTTTTATCCTGTACTGGTAAAGCACTCGATTCGTGGGGAAAGAAAGCGAAATCACCTGCGCTTCCAAAAAAGAGTTGTTGGGAAAGATGGGAGATTTGTTTTCTTGCACAGCCTTTCCGTTGACTTTCACTTCAAGAAAAATAGGTGTCAGTGTCTGCAAAGCAAATCGAGAGCTTATATTGGCTGTTGCCATTCCTTTTACTGTCCCGACCCAAAGCTGGGTTCCGTTCTGAACAAAAAGAGAGCGGTAGTTGATGGTCTTGGCGGGCAGACCAGAAGCCTCATCGAAGAGCACAAATTCGCCATCTTTATAGCGTATCAATCCAAAACTGATGGCAGCCCACACGCTCCCATCTTCGGTGGTGCTCACAGCCCTCACCGATTCACCGGTATATTTCGCACCCAGGTCTATGCGTTCGATTTTGCCATCTTTATAGAGAAGCAAGCCCTGAGAACTCGCCAACCAAATGGCTGACTGCTTGTTGTCAAAATGCAAATCATTAATCCCGAATTCGGGTTTTACTTCAAAATCAGGGGCTATGCTTAGGTTTTCAAATCGGTCTTGTTCAGGGACATAACGATACAAAAATCCTTTGTGGCTGTCTCCGCCACAATACACCTGTCCTTCAGGGTTGATTTTGATAACATTAATTTGTGAGACAATTCCTTTTTGATATATGTAAGGTTTTACTTCAAATGTAGAAGATAAATTGATGACCCCCGCAAAATCATCTTGGGCTATCCATACGTTGTCATACCTATCGGCTTCTATGTGTTGGATTAGCTTGTTGTTGCCGATGGCTTTGGCAGTAATCTGGTTTGTTTGTTTATCTTTTTTGACTACCATCCCTGCTGATGTTCCCATCCATATACTTTCGCCGCTGACCGAAAAAGTCATCACATAACTGCCCTGTGGATAGTAGATATTCTCATCGGCATAAAACCCCTGTTTTGGAATTATTTTGAAAAGCGGCCCGTCGTTGGCTGCATACACTTCTCCGTCAGAAGATGCGGCTGTGTATTGGATAAAACTTCTATACCCCCTGATGGGTACACCTTCAAAGAAAGTGGCTTGCAGCAGACCCACTCCTTCGCTGGTGCTGATCCAAATATCGCCGTTGGTCGCATGATAGATATTGTTTACGCCCGAAAAAGGCAGATTTTCCATTTTTTCAAATTCCCACCCATCTGTTCGCAGCTTGGCTTGGTACAGCCCCCGACTCCAAGTGCCTACGTACACAGTGTGTCCGATTTTTTGCATACAAGAGACTCCATTTATAGGAGCTAACTGCTTGAATTTTTGAACTTTGGCACTTTCGTTTATCTCTACTTGATAGATGCCGTTTAGAGAACCCAACCACAGATGCCCCTTGCCGGCTTCTATGAGCGATGTGGTATTGCCTAAAACGCTCGGCAATTCAACCCTGACAAAGCGGTCTTGAACCGGCTCATAGTAAAATAAATTCCCGGGAAAAGACATCATCCAAAGCCTGCCAAACGAATCCTCACAAAAGGAAAAACTTCTCAAAAAGTCGCCTGATTGATATTGAGCATCGAACTTGTACACTTGGAGTTTGCCTTCAAAGTACTTGAGGATGCGTGAATTTTCGCTAATCCAAACCCTTCCGGCTTGGTCTTGGTATATGCCCTTGGGGTAATGCAGAGACGTATCTGTGGGGCGTGTGCCGCCTTTGAGAATCAATTCAAAATAAGAACTATCGGGAGAGTTTATGATTTTGGAAATGCCCATGTCATCCACTACCCAAAGTTCGCCATTGTGCAGTGTAAGAAATGTTTTGACAAAAGCACTTTGTAGTTCTTGGCTGAAAATCCTTGAATTTCGACCGTCAAAACGCACCAAACCCTCATCGGTGGCAAACCATATAAATCCATAGCTGTCTTGATGGGCGGCTTTGACAACATCGGTTGGTAAACCATTGTCCACCCGATAGGTAGTTAAGTGTAGGCTCTGACACTCAACATCGTAGCTCAGCAAGAACAAAAAGGCAATTGACAGTACAATTAGAAATCCTCTGCGCATATACGCTGTTGCATTTACCTCAAAGATAGCAGCATTTTACCAATAACAAAACAGAAATATGGTCAATTTTTTTTTACTTACTTATCCGTAAGAAAAGCATATTTTTGTGCTAATGGATGTAAGGTATTGCTTGGCAAGTTTATTATTTAGTATCTCCATGGTTTCATTTGCCCAAACCATCAGACTCACTGATGCCCAAAAGGCACTGAATCCTACCCGATCCATTGAAATTTTTGAGGACAAAACCGCGTCCCTGACAATGGACGAGGTCATCAAACAAGATTTTCAGCCATTAGAAAGTGAAATGTTCGCCCATCCGGCCACCCGTTCTGCCTTTTGGTTTCGTTTTACTTTCCAAAACACTTGCCCGCAAGATGCTTGGTTGGAGTTGGGTTGCAATTTCAACTGGTACCTTGATTTTTATAGTCCTTTGTTGCCGGTGCCTTATCGAGGCGGCCTTATGACCAAGTCGTCCAAATTTCATCCGCTTTACATTGACAGGCTGCCTTTGCAGCCGGCGGGAGACACAAGCACTCGGACTTTTTATTTCAGGGTTGTTCAATTGGAAACAGGATTTGAACTACCCATGTTGATTGGCACGATTCAATCCTTAAGCCTTGAAAAATCAAAGAAAGATTTACTGGTCGGCTTGTACGTGGGGGTGTTGTTGGTGATGGTTATCTACAACTCATTTTTGTTTTTTGCGATACGCGATAGGATTTATCTCTATTATGTGCTATACCTGATCAATGCGCTGTTTTTTGTTAGTTATTTGGTTTATTATCCCTTTATTGAGACACTTTTTTCAGGATTGGTCGATACTACGTGGTGGTATCGGTATTTCATGGTTTGGGCGCAGGGCACTGTACTTTTCTCAGGGCTGTTTTGTATGTATTATTTGAATTTGAAAGAGCGCTTGCCAAAGGTAAGAATATGGACTTTATTTTTGATTTTTGTGCTTTGTGCGGTTATCCCATTTCTGAATATATTAGGTTTTGATTCAGTGGATTTGGCTGATTTGTACCAAATCAGTATTTTATTATTCTATTTTTCTTGCTTGGTTGCATCTTACTATCTGTCTTTTTCTCACAAGGAAGCCAGACTATACGCCATAGGGTGGACTTTATTGGTTTTTTCTGTTTTTGTGTATGTAGGTGTGGTGAATGGCTTAGTGCCCTTCAACTTTTTTACGCACAATATTTTGATATTGGGGGTGGGTTTTGAGGTTTCCTTTTTTTCCTTGGCTTTGGCAGACCGCATCAATGTTTTGCAGCAAGAGAAAAATCAGTTTCAACAGGAATTGTTTGCTGTACTGGAAGACCAAAACAAAGTGTTGGAACAAAAGGTCAAAGAGCGCACCGAAGAAGTGCTGTTGATGAATGAAGAACTTCAACAGCAGCATGAAGAACTTGTCGCACTTAATCAGAGCCTCGAACAAGTAAATTCTAAACTTGAATCTACCGCAAGTTCATTGAACGCCAGCATACGTTATGCAAACCGTATTCAATCGGCCTTTCTTCCAACAAAAGAACAACTGGATGCCTTTTTTCTTGAATGTGTTATTATTTACAAACCTCGGGATATTGTTTCGGGGGATTTTTATTGGTTTGACCAAATTGACCCAAATTTGGCTTTATTTATTTTGGCAGATAGTACGGGACACGGTGTGCCGGGTGGCTTTATGTCAATGATTGGGGGGACTATCTTACACCAAATCGTAAAAAACTCAAAGTTATACAGTCCTTCGAGTATTATAGAGCGTTTGGATGAAACCATCATTTCTTTGCTCAACCAGAAGCACTCCAGCAACAACGATGGTATGGACATAACCGTTTGTCTTTTTGAAAAGAAAGAAGGTCACACGGTAGTAAGTTTTTCCGCTTCAAAGCAACGTATCTATTATATCAATCAAAAAGATGAACTCGTAGAGCTAAGGGGAGACAGGTATTTTATAGGAGGTCGCAAACAAGAGCCGCTCCAAATCAATGAAATCAAATTTTCTCTGGATGCGGGTAAAACCATGATGTTGTTTACAGATGGAATTTCTGACCAGCAAAATGACTCAGGTAAAATCTTTGGTTACAAAAAACTGGCTAAAATTTTATTGGAAAACCATAAAAGCGAAAGCCTTGAGGAAATCAAATGCTCAATTGAAAATGAGTTGGCTTTTTTCAAAGGTGATAGCGTTCAACGCGATGACATGAGTTTGGTATTGCTAAGACCTCAGTGAGTTAGAAAGGGCTTGCTTCGACATCGGCAGAGCCAAACTAAAAATACCCTACACTTGTTTGTTTTGAGCAAAATCAATATTTATTTTGTGCCAATGAAAAGGGTTTTATTTCCGGTATTTTTGTGTTTTTGTTTTTTGTTGGGGGCTCAGGTTTTTGTTTCTGCTCAGAAAAAAAAAGACCTTTCTTATACGGTCGAACCGCCCCCCGGCTATGTGATTGAAACTGTTGAGGATTTTTCAAACGAAATAGTTCAAGCAGCTACTTTTTCACCGGCTTATGAATTGAATTTTGATACCCTCAACGCCATCGGTATCGGCGAGGAAATAGCTGAGTCGCTTGGCTTTGAGCCTACCGTACCGGATGACTTGCTCATAGACAGACTTTCTTGCATTCAAAATGAGATTCCACTGACCTTTCACCCTCAAGTTCGGGCATTTGTGGACTACTTTACCGGTCCCAAGCGTGATTTTACCTTGCGCGCCTTGAGCAAAAAGGACCTTTATTTTCCTATGTATGAGCGGATTTTTGAAGAATACGGCATACCTGCTGAGATGAAATACCTTTCTATCATTGAGTCTGCCTTAGATCCTTTTGCTCTTTCACCTGCCAAAGCACTTGGTCTCTGGCAGTTCATCCCTTTGACCGGAAAAATTTATGGCCTGCGTCAGAACAACTACATTGACGAGCGGAGCGACCCCGAAAAATCCACCCGTGCTGCGGCTCGATACCTCAAGCAATTGTATCATTTCTTTGATAAGGATTGGGAACTGGCCATTTCTGCCTACAACTGCGGGCCGGGCAATGTCAAAAAAGCCATGCGTAAGGCAGGTAGCACAGAGTTCTGGGAGATTTATGACTACCTGCCCAAAGAAACACGGTCTTACCTGCCTTCTTTCGTGGCCATGATGTACGTGATCAGCTATGCCGACGAGCACAATTTGGTCAACGAAAACACTCAATACCCTATTGACAGTGAGGAGGTGTATATCAACCAGTTTGTGGATTTGCGCAAGTTTGCCAAAGCCTTGAATGTCTGTTTTTCAGACCTAAAGGAGCTTAACCCTGAACTTAAAGTTGACATCGTTCCTGCTACGGCTTACAACTATCCCCTAAGGATACCGATAGCTCGGTATGACTATTTTTTGGCCAATCGTGAGGCCATTTTGGATTCTGCCTCCAACCGTCGTCCCACCAACTTTACCAATATCCAAAAACAAATACCCGGCATACATGTAGTGCAGAAGGGTGAATCTCTTGCTTCCATTGCCCGAAAGTACAATGTTTCCCCCGAAAATGTCAGAGATTGGAACATGATGCTTACCGATAAACTGCACGCCGGACAAAAAGTCATCGTTTCGGCCAGCAAAGCACCCAAAAGACTTCCTCTTAAGGGAGGAGTTGCCTCCAAACCCAACCCTTCAGCCTCTCAACAAGCAGAAACAATTGTGCTTCAAACCACTATCGAAACAATAGAAGCCTCCGAGGAAGTCAAACCTCAACCTGATGCCGCCCTCCCATCCCCCAAGGTAGCAAAGCGCGAGATCATTCACACGGTAAAAAATGGAGAGTCTTTGAGCAGAATTGCAGAACGTTATTCTCTAACTGTCAGCCAACTAAGAACGCATAATTCTTTAAAGTCTGACAGAATTAATGTGGGGCAAAACTTAAAAATCCCTGTTAAAGTCTTTACGGGCACACAAACAGATACCCCCGTAAACAACAAAGCATTGGAAGAAAGAAAAACCCCCCAAAAAGCACCAGCCGCCAAAAAAGCAGCTCAAAGCTCCCCTGCGTTTTATATTGTCAAAAAGGGAGATTCACTTTGGGAAATAGCGCGCGGCCACAATGTCAGTGTAGAGCAAATTAAAAAACTCAACCCCACTCTCAATCCCAATAAGTTGGCCTTGGGGCAAAAGCTCAGACTCAAATAGTGTGTCCCATAGTATGCTGTCATGTTGGCAGTATTTTGTTTCTGGTAAAGACTTTGATAAAATATTTACATGTATTTTTGGTTTTTTTCTACCGAATTTTAGATTTGCATTTATCAAAATAAAGTAACTCCTTTTCAACTTCAAATTAGAATATGTCCACAGAAAGATTCTCAAACCGCGTCAGAGAAGTGTTCAGCCATAGTAGAGAAGAAGCCCAAAGATTGGGACACAACTACATAGGGGCAGAGCATCTTTTACTGGGCATTCTCAAGGAGACCGATAGTACGGCTGTTTCGCTCCTCAATAAAGTAGGGGCAAACATTAACGAAATAAAGAAAGCTATCGAAGCCAACACACGCAATACCTCCGCCGGGACTTACCGCCTCAAAGAAGTTGCCGAATACCCCATGACCAAACAATCGGAGGATATTATCAGACTAACTCGTCTGGAAGCCAATGACCTTAAATCCGAAGTTATTGGTACTGAACATCTCTTACTCTCTATTCTCAAACGTTCTGAAAGTCTTGCATGCCAAATACTTAATAAATACGAAGTGACTTACGAACTCATCAAAGAAATCATGGGCGCACCCCAAGACAAAGAAATCAAAGAAATCCGTAACTCCCCCGAAACCGACGACGACGGTGACGACGAGCCTCGCAGCTATGGAAGCGGACGCGAAGGAGCCAAAAGCAGCGAAAAGTCAAGAACCCCCGTGCTTGATAATTTTGGGCGCGACTTGACAAGATTGGCTGAGGAAGACAAACTTGACCCCATAGTGGGCAGAATGCGCGAAATAGAGAGGGTCGCTCAGATTCTTTCCCGCCGCAAAAAAAATAACCCCATACTCATAGGAGAGCCCGGCGTGGGAAAAACAGCCATAGCCGAAGGGTTGGCATTGAGAATCGTACAGAAAAAAGTATCTCGGGTACTTTTTGGCAAACGAGTCGTTACGCTCGATTTGGCTTCGTTGGTAGCGGGCACAAAATACAGAGGGCAGTTTGAGGAGCGCATGAAAGCCGTAATGACTGAGTTGGAAAAAGCCCCTGAAGTGATTTTGTTTATTGATGAAATCCACACCATAGTGGGTGCCGGCGGGGCATCCGGCTCTCTCGATGCCTCCAATATGTTCAAACCCGCTCTCTCTCGCGGTGAGCTTCAGTGCATTGGTGCCACCACTTTAGATGAATACCGCCAATATATCGAAAAAGACGGTGCTCTTGCCCGACGCTTTCAGATGGTGATGGTCGAGGCAACTACCCCCGAAGAAACCATCGAAATACTCAACAACATTAAGCCCAAATACGAGTCACACCACCGCGTACATTATACCCCCGAAGCCATAGAAGCATGTGTTAAGTTATCAGATAGGTACATCAGCGACCGCTTTTTGCCCGATAAAGCCATTGACGTATTGGATGAAGTTGGGGCAAGGGTACACATTCACAATATCAACGTACCGGATGATATTTTGAATTTGGAGGCAGCCATCGAAAACGTAAAGAAAGAAAAAAATCAGGTCGTTAAGAGCCAACGTTACGAAGAGGCAGCCCGCTTGCGCGACAAAGAGAAAAAACTCATTGAGCAGCTTGAACAAGCCAAAATCAGATGGGAAAAAGAGAGTGCCGAAAAAGTGTACACCGTAGGCGATCAAGACGTAGCCGCTGTTATTGCCATGATGACAGGAATTCCGGTCATCCGCGTAGCCCAAAACGAAAGCACCAAGCTGCTCAATATGGAGCAAGATTTGACCTCTAAGGTCATTGGGCAGAACGAGGCAATCAAAAAATTGACCAAAGCCATACAACGCACCCGCGTAGGACTTAAAGACCCCAAAAAGCCAATCGGTTCGTTTATCTTTTTAGGCCCGACAGGAGTAGGTAAGACAGAGCTTGCCAAAGCCCTCGCAGAGTACCTTTTCGACAAAGAGGACGCGCTCATCAGAGTGGACATGAGCGAGTACATGGAAAAATTCAGCGTCTCTCGTTTGGTAGGTGCTCCTCCCGGATATGTGGGCTACGAAGAAGGCGGTCAGCTTACCGAAAAAGTCCGCCGCAAACCTTACAGCGTGGTTTTGTTGGATGAGATAGAAAAAGCACATCCTGACGTATTTAATTTGCTTTTGCAGGTCTTGGACGATGGTATTTTGACCGATGGTTTGGGGCGCAGGGTAGATTTCCGCAACACCATCATCATTATGACCTCCAACATCGGGGCACGCGACCTCAAGGATTTTGGGGCAGGTGTCGGCTTTGCTACCCGCAGCAAACGCGAAAATATGGACGAATTGGCTAAAGCGACCATAGAAAAAGCCCTCAAAAAAGCCTTTTCTCCTGAATTTCTCAACCGCTTGGACAATGTGATCGTATTCAACCCCCTTGACAAAGAGGATATTCTCAAAATTATTGATATTTCGCTGGTAAAAGTGCTGGGTAGGGTAACGGCAATGGGCTACAAAATTGAGCTTACCGATGCGGCCAAAAACTTTCTGGTAGAAAAAGGTTATGACCCGCAGTTTGGGGCAAGGCCACTCAACCGCGCCATCCAACGTTATTTGGAAGATATTGTGGCAGAAGAGTTGCTCAAAGGGGAAGCCAAAGAAGGCGATATACTCAGGGCAGACGTAAGCGAGAATGGAGAAGAGCTTAAAATTGAACTCATCAGAGCATAGCCAAAGGAACTTTCAAAAAATAACGATTGATTTATCTTTTTGAAAGTTCCGCTTTTTATTTCTTTGATAGATTGACTTTTACTCCCAAGACAGTAGCGTAGTCGCCTTTGATACGCATAGAAGGAATTTCTAATTTGAGCAGGCCGTAGCCTATCCTAATTCCTTTTGCGTTCACCTTGATACCGTTTCGGGTTGGTTTGACAAAAATTTTTGCATTCTTTGATACGAATACATCCCATTCGTGTCTTTTTCTTCCGTCTTGGTTGTTTTGTCCATAGACATAGATTTTCTGACGGCAATCACGTTGGTGTTTGAGTCGGATAACAAACCAATCCCCTACACGTGTCATCTGTGCAATTTCGTTCAATAATTCTCTAAAACGCTCTTGGTCGTCTCTTTCTCCCTGCTGAGGCTGACCAATCCCCGCCAAAGCCATCAGCGTAGGCGTAGATACAAAATGTCCGTCGCTGAAAAGGGAAAGCAAATTGGACAGCCTTCGCTCTACTGTGCTGTCCAAAAGAGCCGATTCCAGTTCATAAAGGGATGCTTCTTTGAGCTTTAGGGTAGTCGTGGGCTTCAAGGTACAACCCAAAGCTGTCAACAACACCCACCACAACCAGCGCATCAAAATACGACTTCAACTTGTGGATAGACGGCTTTTATTCTCTCTTTTGTCTCCTCAGGCAGAGGGTTGTCAGCCAGACTGATTTTTTTTAAATTGTTGAGTCTATAAAAACCCTCAGGCAGTTCGCTAAGTTGGTTGTTTGACAGGTCTAAAGTTTCGAGATTCAGATAAAGTTTTTCAATGGATTGGTCGAGGGATTTTAGGTTGTTACCACTTAAAATCAAGTTTTTGAATCCCGGTAACAGGGAAAGAAAAGTCATGCTTTTCTCCCAGTTGAACACATGCGGGATGTTTGCAATGCTTAGGGTTTCCAGCCCTCTCAACTTGGTAATCTCCAAAGGTAGGGTTTCTACATTGTAGGCACAGACTAATTTTAGCTCATTTAGGTTTTTTATTTGGGCTATGGCATTCATTCCTTTGCCCATATTGGCTTGGAGGGTAAGTTCCAGTTTTTCGATTTGTGTCAAGTTGGTCAATACATTGGGCACGCCATTGTCAAAATTATTGCCTTTGATTTGCAAGGTTTTTAGCTTAGAAAGTTTTTCTACGCCTACCGGTAGGTCTGTGAGCTGATTGTCTGATAGATAAAGTTCTTCCAGATTGATGAGTTCTGAGATTTCAGGGGGCAGCAGACTGAATTTATTAGCGGCAATCTTTAGTGATCTCAGCGATTTTAATTCGCCAATCTGTTTGGGCAAAATACTTAACTGATTGTTTGACAGGTTAAGCACTTCTAAGCGGCTGATTTTTTGGATAGAAGCCGGTACATTGGTCAGGTTACAAGCGGTGATTTCAAGGACTCTAAGATTTTTGAGTTGTCCTATTTTTTTAATGTCTAAGTCTTGGATTCCGCTAAGAGTCAAAACTTCAGCAGATTGAGAATTTTTGAGTGCTTCTTCAAGTGAGGTGTAAATGGTTTGAGCAAAGATTTGCTGAGCAAGTAAAACAAAGAAGGTGATTTTGTTTAGCATGATGATACAGATTTGTTTGTGGATATGGTTTTTAAATTTAGATGACACAATTTAACCGTTTATGGATAAAAAAATTCAAATAATCTTACAAATTTGCAGTCAAATGAATTGAAATGATTGCAGGGGGGACAGCCTCAATTTGTCCGGCCCAATCCGCAAATAACAAATCTACATGGAAATTAAAGCTGTTATTACTTCAACTGCCGGGTTTGTACCGGATTACGTTTTGACAAATCAAGAACTCGAATCAACCCTGCAGACTTCTGACCAATGGATTCAAGAGCGCACAGGCATCAAAGAAAGAAGGATTTTGAAAGATTCGGGCAAAGGCACTTCTTTTATGGGCATCAAAGCGATGGAGTTGCTTTTGGAAAAAGCCGGTATCAATGCCTCACAATTAGATGCTTTAATTTGTGCCACTGCGACTCCTGACATGGGCTTTGTCTCTTCGGCCAATTTGATAGCCTCCGGCATAGGAACAAGGCCTATCTTAAGTTTTGATATTCAGGCGGCTTGCTCGGGTTTTTTGTATGCCTTGGAAGTGGGAGCCGGTTTGATAGCCACAGGCAGGTACCGCAAAGTGGCCGTCGTGGGCGCAGACAAAATGTCCTCTGTCATCAATTACAAGGACCGCAACACAGCCATACTTTTTGGAGATGGGGCGGGAGCGGTGCTATTAGAACCTGACGAGAAGGGTTTTGGGTTGATAGATTCGATTCTTTTCAGCGATGGCGGCACAGGCAAAGACTTGTTGCATATCAAAGCAGGCGGCTCACTCAACCCCGCTTCACTTGAAAGCGTATCTGCCGGGGCGCACTATTTTTTTCAGGAAGGCAAAAGCGTTTTCAGACATGCCATCAACTGTATGTCTGAAGCGGTAGCAGAGATACTCACCCGCAACCACCTCCAAAGCAGCGATGTTGCTTTTTTGATTCCCCACCAAGCCAACCGCCGCATCGTAGAGGCTATTGCCGAAAGAATTGGTTTTCCTATGGAAAAAATAGCACTCAACCTCGATAGGTTTGGTAATACGACAGCGGCCACCATTCCCTTGTGCTTGTGGGAGTGGGAAAAAACATTCAAAAAAGGGGATAACTTGGTGCTGGCGGCTTTTGGGGGGGGATTCACTTGGGGGGCTATTTACCTGAAATGGGCTTACTAAAAACCCATATCTCGGCCAAATAAAGGCAGAAGATTTTGTATCAAATTACAAAAAATGAAAATATTTAAACTCTTGATGTTGCTTGCGTGGATGTGGGCTTGCAAACCATCGGGCACAGAGTCAGAGTGTGCTTTTGTAGCTGAAGGTCTCAATATTGGTGTTGAGGTTAGTGAAATCAAAACCACTAAAACCCTCAAAGACAACAGTACCGATCTTTTTTATTACATATTTTCGTTGAAAGTGGGGCAGCGACCCAAGGTGTTGGGGGTCTCTGAGAGTAAATATTTCAGCCAAAGACAGGATATAAACAAAATCTGCAACAGCCTAAAGGTGCATTTTTCTCCTGATAAAGAGCATTTTGTAATTTCGGTAGCAGGCAAAAGTAAAGCACTGTACCACCTGCTGGATTCAGGTGCTCCCTTCAGTTCGGATTTTTACAGGCAATACAGCGAGGAGTTTGCCGATCTTTCTGACATTGAGTGGCAGATACTGCCCTCCGCTCAACGGATTGCCACGGTGTTGCTTCACAACAACCGCCGCTACCGCGAACTCAATGCGATGGCCGCCGAAGAAGTCGCCGTTTCACTTTACCAACAGCCCTTGGCTTGTGCACTTGATTCAGCAATAGCCAAATTGTATCCACAGAGCGATCTGGCCAAAAAAGTGATGATGATGGGCAAAGCCGAACAAATGGCAACGCTCAATGATTCATTTTTTAGGCCTCAAATTTTGTCTCACTTCAACGATGCGACTGCTTTTGACATCAACCAAAGGATTGCCTATGCCACAGGTGAACCCATATTTTTCGATGCTTTGGATCGGGTGGCCTTAACAAGTTGGTTGCAAGCAGATTCCACCACAGCGTATTTGTACCGCCGCTTAGGAGATAAGATGTCTATTGAGAAATCTCTGCTTGACAAAATGAAAACCGCTTCTTTGTCTTATCTACAACGAGACCAAGGCAGTTATTTTCCTTTTTTGAGCGAAGCGATTTTTTGTTTGGATAAAACCTGCAATCCCAAAGAGTTTGACAGGATATTGGAACAGGTTTTCAAACTTGTAGAATACAACAGCGAGGAAATTCACAAGGCATTGGTTTTAGATTACCACAGAATGCGTAACCAAGTCCCCATCCAACGTGCTTGGCTTATTCATTGGGCTACAACTCCCAATAAACTCAAACAGAGCAGTGCCAAGTTGCTCAGTCAGGTTTTGAAGCCAACCACTTTAGACACCATGAAGGCCAAATTCCAAGACTTTGAAAAAATGACGCGCTGACATTTACAGAGGAATATTGCCATGTTTTTTCTTTGGCAACGTCTCGGCTTTGTTTTGCAACATTTCCAAAGATTGGATGATTTTGGCGCGTGTCTCTTGGGGCAAAATAACTTCGTCCACGTACCCTCTTGAAGCCGCCACATAAGGATTGGCAAACTTCTCGGTGTATTCAGCTACTTTTTGGGCGAGCTTTCCGGCAGGGTCGGTGTCGTGGTTGATTTCATGTTTGAATATGATTTCGGCAGCACCTTTTGCGCCCATGACTGCTATTTCGGCAGTTGGCCAAGCAAAATTCATGTCTGCCCCGATATGCTTGGAGTTCATCACGTCATAAGCGCCTCCGTAGGCCTTGCGGGTGATGATGGTGATGCGCGGGACGGTGGCCTCTGAAAAGGCGTACAGCAACTTGGCACCGTTGGTGATGATAGCCCTCCACTCTTGGTCGGTACCGGGTAAAAATCCGGGCACATCTTCAAAAACCACCAGCGGGATATTAAAGCAATCACAAAAACGAACAAACCTTGCCGCCTTGGTGCTGCTGTTGATATCCAGCACGCCGGCTTGTACGGCAGGCTGATTGCCTACGATACCTACAGAGCGACCGGCGATTCTGGAAAAGCCCACCACAATATTTTCAGCGAAATTTTTGTGAACTTCAAAAAAACTGCCTTCATCCACCACTTGCTCTATCACCTCGCGCATGTCGTAAGGGATATTGGGATTGGCCGGTACGAGTTCGTTGAGGGCAGGGCGCATCTCATCGGCAAAAGTGTAAGGCAGCGCAGCAGGTTGTTCCTCACAGTTTTGAGGCATATAGGAAAGCAATTTTTTAATCTGCGCGACGCACTCTGCTTCATTGCTTGCAGTAAAATGGGTTACTCCGCTTTTGGTGGCGTGGGTCATGGCTCCGCCGAGTTCTTCTGAATTGACTTCTTCGTGCGTAACGGTCTTTACCACGTTGGGGCCTGTTACAAACATGTAGGACGTTTTTTCGACCATCAAAATAAAGTCGGTGATGGCAGGGGAATACACCGCCCCTCCGGCACATGGCCCCATGATGGCAGAGATTTGGGGCACAACACCCGAAGCCATTGTGTTGCGGTAAAAAATATCGGCATAGCCGGCCAGCGATACAACTCCCTCTTGGATTCTTGCCCCGCCTGAGTCGTTGAGTCCGATGACGGGTGCGCCGTTTTTCATGGCCAAGTCCATGATGCGGCAGATTTTTTGGGCAAAAGCCTCTGAAAGAGAGCCTCCATAGACCGTAAAATCTTGTGCAAACACATACACCAACCTTCCTTCCACCGTTCCGAAACCCGTTACCACACCATCGCCCAAAAACACGTTTTCACCCAATCCGAAGTCGGTAGAGCGGCTGGTTACAAAGCGGCCAATCTCTTGGAATGAGCCTTTATCAAGCAATAAATCAATACGTTCACGGGCGGTGAGCTTGCCTCTTTTGTGTTGGGCTGCTATTCTGTCTTCTCCGCCTCCAAGCATAGCCTGCGCGTTTTTCTGAGCCAACTCATCAAATTTGGCTTTCAGTTGTGAGTCCATAGATTGTTTTTGCAAATAAATGAAATAACTACGTATTGGCAAAAACCATCCTTAACTCCAAGTAATGGGATTTTAAGCAATGGTCGATGCTTCAAACTTTTTTGTTAGTGTGCTCAAACTTTTAGAACTTTGCCTGCAATGGGGCATAGGTTGTACGATTTTTTTTGGCTTAAAGAGCCTAATATACAGTGGGTTGTACTGGGTTGTGTGATGATGGGCGCAGCTTGTGGGGTCATAGGGGTTTACTCTAACTTACGCAAGCAATCTTTGGTGGGGGACGCAGTAGCCCATGCGGTTTTGCCCGGTGTGTGCTTGGCTTTTCTTGTTTTCGGGCAGAAGTCTTGGTTTGCCTTGACGCTGGGTGCTTTTTTGTCGGGTCTGCTTGCGCTTTATCTCATCAATGCACTGCCGACAAATTCAAAGCTAAAAGAGGATACTGTTTTAGCCTTGGTGCTTTCGGTGTTTTTTGCTTTTGGTGTCGTGATACTCAACTTTATCCAACACAGCGGCAACCCCAATCAGTCGGGACTGCAAAGTTTTTTGCTGGGCAAAGCGGCTTCTATGCTCAGTTCTGATGTGTTGGTATTTACAGGGCTTAGTGCCACGGTGTTGCTCACTGTGGTATTATTTTTTGGACAGTTGAAAGTGCTTTGCTTTGATAGGAGCTATGCTAAAATTATTGGTTTGCCGGTCAGGTGGTTGGAATTTTTGATTGTCGTTTTGACGGTTTTGGCCGTGGTGGCGGGTATTCAGGCGGTAGGGGTTGTGTTGATATCGGCCATGCTGGTAACCCCTGTTGCGGCGGCGCGTTTTTGGAGTCATGATTTGCGGGTTGTTGTGCTTGTTTCGGGGATTATTGGGGCACTTTCGGGGTATGTAGGGGCTTTGGTGTCCTATCTTTGGTCGGGGATGCCCACTGGGCCTTGGGTGGTGGTGGTGGCTTCAGGCTTTGCTTTCTATTCGTTTGCTTTCGCCCCTCGGCGAGGCTTGTTGGCTCAAAGGCTTCGCCAAAACCGCCACAGGAAGACCATACTTACCGAAAATATGCTCAAAGCCTTGTACCAATTGGGGGAAGGCGCATCGTTTGAGCCGTTTACTTCAATCCAAATTGAGGAAAAGCGCAAATTTTCAAAGGCTGATTTTAAAGAAGCCATCGCTCTTTTGAAGAGAAAAGGACTCATCAAATCCACAAAACAAGGAGTGATACTGACAGCTTCGGGCACAGAATACGCCCGCAGGGTTGTGAGGTTGCACCGACTCTGGGAAACCTATCTCTCTAATATTATGGACATATCAGGCGAAAAAGTGCACCAAGGCGCAGAGAGTATCGAACACATCATAACCCCTGAGATTGAGCGACTTCTTGTAGAGAGACTGGAATTTCCCGAAAAAGACCCTCACCAAACACAAATCCCTTACTGATAGCCGGCATCGCTTGGCCACAAATATTTTTTGTAAAGCAAGGTTGCTATTTGTGATTGGTTTTTTTAGATTTGGAAAAAACTTACAACAAATGGCAGAATACTTCTCTCGCTTTGTGGAATGGGTGGCGCAACTGGAAATAGAAATTTTCCACATCGTGCTATTTTTGTTGCCTTTGGTCTTGTTGATTATGTTCATTCAGGACATCAACAACAAAGCACAAACCATCAAACACAACTTTCCAGTTATTGGCAGGTTGCGTTATTTGCTCGAATCCATCGGCCCCGAACTCAGACAGTACATCGTGGCCAACAACCGCGAGGAGTTGCCTTTTAACCGAAGCCAGCGTTCTTGGATTTACGCCTCTTCCAAAAAAGAGAACAACTACGAGGGCTTTGGAACCGACAAAGACTTATTTGCTGCCGGACATGTTTTTATCAATCCGGCTATGTTTAGCTGGCGTCCACCCCAAGATCACCCCAACCGCGAAGATCCCTATTTTGTGCCTTGCGCCAAAACCATAGGACTCTACAACAACCGCCGCCGCCCTTACAAGCCTTATTCCATTGTCAATGTTTCGGCTATGTCTTATGGGTCGCTGTCTCGCAATGCTGTGAGTGCGCTCAACAAAGGAGCCAAAATGGCCGGTGCTTACCACAATACAGGCGAAGGAAGCCTCTCTCCCTACCATTCCAACGGTGCGGACGTTGTTTTCCACTTTGGCACGGGCTACTTTGGTTGCAGGACACCGGAAGGAGATTTTTCTATGGAAAAATTGGTTGCCCTGACTCAAAAGCACGACTTTATTCGCGCCATAGAATGCAAACTCTCCCAAGGAGCCAAACCCGGCAAAGGAGGAATTTTGCCCGGGGCCAAAATCACCAAAGAACTCTCACAAATCAGGGGCGTTCCTATGGGCAAAGATGCCGTTTCTCCTCCTTACCACAAGGCTTTTTCCAATGTACCCCAAATGGTTGAGTTTTTGGACAACATATCCGAAAAAACAGGGCTACCCACAGGCTTCAAGTCAGCCGTTGGACAAATGGAGTCTTGGTATGAGCTTGCTGAATACATGCAAAAAACAGGCAAAGGGCCTGATTTTATCACCATAGATGGGGGAGAGGGAGGCACCGGTGCAGCCCCCCACGCTTTTGCAGACCACGTTTCATTGCCTTTTATATTTGCTTTTACAGCCGTCTATCGCATATTTCAAGAAAAAGGCCTGACCGATAGGGTGGTTTTCATTGCTTCGGGAAAGTTGGGGCTGCCTGCCAGAGCCGTGATGGCTTTTGCCATGGGGGCTGATGTGATCAATGTAGCCAGAGAAGCCATGCTCTCCATCGGGTGCATACAAGCACAGATTTGCCACACCAACAAGTGCCCTGCCGGCGTAGCTACCCAAAACAAGTGGCTGGAAAGCGGCTTAGACCCCACGCTTAAATCGGTAAGGTTTTTCAATTACGCCAAAACGCTAAGAAAGGAGATTTTAGAAATTTCTCATGCCTGTGGGTACGAACACCCCTGCCAGTTCAAAATGACCGATGTGGAGGTGGGATTGGGCGAGAGCCATTCGACCCTCACCCTTCGCGAAAACTACGGCTATGAAAAAAAACCCGTCCCTTTCAAAGGCATGAGCGACTTACTCTCTGATGCTTATCTTGGGGGGCACGGCAACAAACTCCTCACACAAGTACCCGGACTCAAAATCAAATAAAAAGGTGGGCATCAAAGCTCACCTTTTTTTAGGCTTCTTTTTTTGGAGTTTTTTTTCGTTGCCTATGTTAGGCGATCCTTTTTGAGGCTGGTTGTCTTTGTTCAAAAGAACAGAATAAAGTAAAATACTTGCAGCAAACATAAAAATCCAGTAGCTTTTTTCAAAGCCGTGCAGAGTGGATTGGTGTATGCCAATGACAACCAAAGTTAAGCCAATTAGAGTGATGTAATAGGTGTATTTTTTCATTGCAAGAGAAAGACTTTTTTAACTTCTCCCATAACGACGTTCGATTTCACGCAAAATCTGTTCAAGATGGGTGGGGTCTGATATGAGGACCTGACGAGGCTTGCTGCCCTCATGCGGGCCTATAATACCAGCGGCTTCGAGTTGATCGACTATCCTTCCGGCGCGGTTGTATCCCAGCCCCAATTTGCGCTGTATGATTGAGGTACTGCCTTGCTGGGTGGTAACGAGCAACTTAGCGGCCTCCTCAAACATGGTATCGCGTTTGCCCAAATCAAATTTTGAGTCATTGCCCTCATCGTCTTCACTTTCGGCTTCGGGCAGCAGATAGGCAGTATCATAACCTTTTTGAGAGCTGATAAAGTCACATAGACGCTCGGCCTCATCTGTATCTATAAATGCGCACTGTATGCGTATGATGTCCGAGCCGTTGGAAAGCAGCATATCACCCATGCCAATCAATTGATCGGCACCATTGACATCCAAAATGGTTCTGGAGTCAATTTTTTGAGCCACTTTGAAAGACAAACGAGCCGGAAAGTTGGCTTTGATGATACCGGTAATGACATCTACCGAAGGGCGTTGGGTAGCCACAACCAAGTGAATTCCAATGGCTCTGGCAAGCTGGGCAAGCCGGGCAATCGGCATTTCGACTTCTCTGCCCGACACCATCATCAAATCCGCAAGCTCATCAATCACCAAAACAATGTAAGGCAAAAACCTATGACCGTGGTTGGGATTGAGACGACGCTTTTTGAATTTTTCGTTGTATTCCCTAATGTTTCTGACACCGGCTTCTTTGAGTAAATTGTAGCGTATGTCCATTTCTGTGCATAGCGAATTGAGCACCCCAACGGCTTTGCGGTTGTCTGTGATGATGGCTTCTTGGGCATCGGGCAGGGCAGCCAAAAAATGCCTTTCTATTTTGCTAAAAAGCGAAAGTTCTACCTTTTTGGGATCTACCAATACGAATTTGAGTTCCGCAGGATGCTTTTTGAATAGTAGAGAAGCCAGTATCACATTGATACCCACAGATTTGCCTTGTCCGGTCGCCCCTGCCATCAACAGGTGGGGCATTTTGGTCAAATCGGTAACAAAAACCTCATTGGAAATGGTACGACCCAAAGCAATGGGCAATTCGGCAGTTGAGTTGGCAAAACGCTCGGACATCAATACCGATTTGAGCGAGACCAAATTGCGGGACTTGTTGGGGACTTCGATTCCGATGGTGCCCTTGCCCGGAATGGGGGCTATGATCCTGATACCCATTGCCGAAAGATTGAGGGCAATATCATCTTCCAAGTTCTTGATTCTCGATATTTTAATGCCCTCGTTGGGCACAATTTCGTACAGTGTAACCGTAGGCCCTATGGTGGCTTTGATAGAATTGATCCCGATTTTAAAATTTTGCAGTGTGTTGATAATGATGCTGTTGTTAGCTTGCAACTCTTCTTCGGTAACCCTAACTTTTGCGCTACCGGAGTCTTTGAGCAAATCCACGCTGGGGTACTGGTAAGACTGTAAATCGAGTTTGGGATCGTAGTCGTCAAAATCTTCTACATCTACCAAAAGCGCATTGGTATCGGCTTCTGCAATGGCCTCCTTAAAGAGGTTGGGATTGGTGGGTTGGCCATCTTTGTCTATGGCAACCAGCCCGCGCTCAGGCTCTTCGGTGGTATCTTCTACACTTATTTGTACGCCCAAAACAGTTTTTACAGGATAGGCTTCGGACTCATTGTAGAGCTGGACTTCAGAAGTAGGTTGTTGGTTGTCAAATATTTGATTATTGTCATCTGTTGATTCACTGCCAATGTCTTCTTTGTGTGTTGGAGTTTCAGAGTGCAAAGAGGTTTTGGGAATCCCAACGAGGTTGAACCTGTATATGATAAAAATAGCAGCCGAAGCTATCAGCAAAATAACACTTCCTCCCCCAAACAAGCTATTGGAAACAAAAGCCAAGTTATAGCCCAAACCTCCACAAAAAAAGCCCCAATCACCTTGCCACAAAATCGAAAAATAACCTAACAATAAACTGATCCAAATTAATGAAAACGAGACGTTTTGTAGGGCTTTGCGGCTGTTGAAGATTCGCCGGGCTGTCAATAAATACAGTCCATGAGAGAACACAAAAGGTAAATAAAGTACCGTACCTATACCAAAAAGCTTAAAAATCAATAAGTTTGCAAGCAATGCGCCGGTTATCCCCAACCAATTTTTGACTTCCACCCCTGAGTCAATCACATTGAACAGGTTCAAAGAAGCAATGACACTTTGGTCGGCACGCGCTGAAAAAAAGTAAGACAGCACAGACAGAAACATAAAAACCGAAAGAGCCATCAAGCAAATACCTGATGCCATTCTGAATTTGGCATTTTGAAACCCCGACAGCAAGACCGATATGTTCTTAAAGGGAGCAAAAAAGTTTAAAGAGTTGCTACGGGCTTTGTTGTTCGACTGACTTTTTGGTTGCTTGTCGGTTTTGATTCGGTTTCCTTTTTCTTTTTTGGCCATTGAACAGCAATTTCGCTTGCAAACATGGCGAAAAAAACTGTTTTAGCAAAAAAACCGTACTTTTGAAGCATGCTTTTCGATGAAATTTTTTCGATGATTTCTCACCGATTTCCTGTTTTGCGAGAGGATAAGCCTTTGATGCCTATTGTGTGGGCTGAGAAGCAAACATTGGTTGACTTGGCTTTGTTTCTTAGGGATACCGAAGGGCTGTACTTTGATTCGCTGTCATGCTTGACGGGTTTAGACAAGGGAGAGCATTTTGAGGTGGCTTACAATTTTTATTCTATTCCTTACCACCACAGCCTCTGTGTCAAGTCCAAAACCCCCAAGTCCGCCCCTACTTTTCCCACACTGTCACACCTTTGGGCTACGGCCAATTGGCACGAGAGAGAAGCCTTTGACTTGTTAGGGATTGGTTTTGAGGGACATCCCGACTTGAGGCGCATTTTGCTGCCGACAGATTGGCAAGGACACCCGCTGCGCAAAGACTACAGCGAGCAAGAAATTTACCACGGCATCAAGGTCAAGTATTGAAAACCCTCAGTTGGATAAGTAGCTTGATTATATTGCACAAAAAAATATGGCAGAAAGAAGCAGCATTTTTGATATGATTGGTCCGGTGATGATAGGGCCTTCGAGTTCCCACACAGCGGGGGTGGTCAGGATTGGTAGGGTAGGGCACAAAATTCTGGGCACCATCCCACAGAGAGCAGAGGTTACTTTTTACAATTCTTTTGCCCGCACTTACGAGGGACATGGCAGTGACCGCGCGGTGATAGCCGGCCTGTTGGACCTGAAAACCGACGACCCTCAAATCAAAACCGCCTTGGAACTTGCCTCACAAAAAGAGCTGACTTACAGCTTCAAACCGATTGGTAATGCCTCTCTTTTTCACCCCAACACCGTGAGGATTAAGGCTTTTTCAAAAGACAACGAAACCGAAATTTTGGGAGTGAGCAAAGGCGGCGGGGTCATCAGAATCGTTGAAGTAAACGGCTTTGGCTGCAATTTTTCGGCTTCCGGCCATACGCTTATCATCGAAGCCGAAGACCGCAAAGGGGCTATCGCTTTTATTACTGCCATTTTGGCTCAAGAAGACTGCAACATTGCCGAGATGAGCGTGGCGCGACGCGGTAAAAATCAAACGGCTTGTCAATTTTATGAGATGGACTCAGGTCTTTCAGAAACGGCTCTTTCTTACTTGAGACAAATCAAATGGATCAGCAAGGTAATTTATATCCCCAATATTGATATTTAATGTAGTTTGTCGGTGAGTTCGTCTTGATAGTAAAACTAAAAAATGAGTTCCATTGAAAAAGGCATTTCTTTGTTTGAGGGTGAACAATACCAACAAGCCATAGCGGTTTTTAGTACCATCATCAAATCCTCTGCCGAGCATTTGGCTTATTACCACAGGGCAATGTCATATTTGCGAATGTCTCAGTTGGATAAAGCCATGGCCGATTTTGAGTCTGCCATTAAGTTGAACCCCAAAAACGCCCACTACATCAGCCAAAAAGCGGTCGTGCTGTTGCTTATGGGGCGCAAAAGTGAGTCAATGGATTTGTTTGATTTGGCTCTTTCTATCGAACCCCAAAATCCTTATCGCTATTCAAGCCGTGCTTATGCCAAAGAAAGCCTCGGAGACACACAGGGGGCCATCCAAGATTACAAGCGTTGTATCGAACTTGACCCCACCGATGCCATAGCCCACAACAACCTGGGGCTATTGGAAGAAAAGTTGGGCTACTACGCCAAACCAAGATTTGAGATGGCCGATAAACTGGCAGCCGAAGAAGAATTTGACACACAATCTTTTATCAAAGCCACCAAAGAGCAGGCTGACAAAGACAAAAAAAATGCCCAAAAAAGAATTATAGAAATTTCCGAAGGCAACAATAAAAAAAGAAAGCCAACCTACTTTACTCTGATAACAGATGCTTTATTTACGGCAGAAGGGAGAAGGGATTTTTGGGCTTTTGTCAAAAAAACTCTTTTTGGAAAATAGCCATTCTGTTGTTTGACCCAAAACCATGCGGCTATATGTGTGGGTCTCAATGCAGTCAAAATTTCCAAAATGAATGTACATTTTGTCAGTTTTCTTTGTTATAGAGTTAAATTTGTTTACATTTGCTAAAAATTAAATCAATATGTTTGGTTTTTTTAAGAAAAAAGAGCAAGAACCTCATTACGACCCCACCAATCTTAAAGTTACTGACCTTCGTAAAGGGTATGTGTTGGATTACGACTTTAAAACATGGCAAGCCATTGAAGAGTACGAGTTTGACTGGGGCAATGAATTTTTTTCCTATGAATATAAATTGCAAACCACTGACGACACGGTTTATCTTTATGTAGAAGAAGACGATGATTTGATTTTGAGCGTATCGCGCAAGATAAAGTTTCATGCTCTGGGCGAAGAGGTTGAAAAGCACTTAGAAGAGAACGAAAAGCCACCAAAAAAGATTGTTTACCAAGGAGTTACTTATTATAGAGGCAAAGAAAGTGTGGGTTTTACCAAGGAAATAGACGACCCGGGCGAATCGGTAGAGTACATAGTTTGGAACTACGAAGATGAAACAGAAGAACTGATTCTTACCATAGAACAGTGGGGCGATGAAGACTTTAGCGCCTCTGTAGGCAAGTACATCAGCCCTAACGACATCACAAATATTTTACCAATAAAAAATGATTAAAATGAACAATATGAAAAAATTAGCTTTCCCACTCCTTTTGAGTGTGTTTATTGCTGCTTGCGGTGGAGACACTGCTTTCAAGAAGACCCCTGTTGATGAATTAATTATTAAATTAGATAAAGAAAAAGAATTTACCATCATCTTGGCAGATATGGATGTAGAGTCTCAGACTTTTTCTACTACTTACAAACACCGCTATAAAGTTATTACCAATGGGTTGGATAGTATGCCCAAAGAAGAACTGACAGATTGGTATGTCGTGGACAAGAACTTTTTTCAAAAGCATGCCAATGACTTGGGAATGGAGGTTTGCTCAAAATCAGATGGCAAAGTGGAGAAAGTGGTTTCGCCCCCCGGATATTCCAATTACGTAGGCAACTCTCGCTACGGTTCTTGGCAAAATGACGGCAGCGGCAACTCTTTTTGGGCATTCTACGGACAATATGCTTTTATGAGTAGTATGATGGGTTTGATGACAAATCCTGTTTACCGCAGCGGCTATCAAGATTACCGTGGCTATCGCACAGCCGGTCAGCCATATTACGGTAGAACTTCCACCGGTGCCCCTGCTTATGGCACATACAGTGCACACAGCCAAGCAACAAACCCCAACTTTCACAACCGTCTCAACTCAAATTCTGCATTTCGCAACAAAGTAAACAATGCTGTTTCGCGCAGCAGTGGTTCAAGAAGCCGCAATACAAGCTCTCCGGCTGCTGGGCGAAGTAGTTCGCGCTCATCGGGTTCGGCAAGGCGATCAGGTGGTGGAGGCAAGTAATTTTCTTAGCACAAACATGACAAAGAGGCTGTCCTAATTTTTTAGATAGTCTCTTTGCATTTTAGGTTTTGTAGCTTTTCTCGTCGCGCGCGTTTTTTAGCGCAAGCTCAAAAAATTGCTTAAACTTTCAATCTTCTTTTTCTCTTCCTCAGACGCGCCGTCAGAAGCCTCTGCAAAAAGAAAAAGCGAATCATAAATATCTTCTTTGACTTCCGGTGCCAATTCTAAGTTTTCTTTCAAAACGGTAAGAAGTTTGTTTTCCCAATTAGAGGCATTTTCCACCATAAACTTTAGTGCCTTGCTGTACTCCTCTATAAGTTCCGAATGCCTTGGGTCGCTTTCATCTCCAATAAAAGTTTCTGCTATAAATTTTGCCAAGTACTTTACATACGTCCATTCTTGTTTATCTACTACTCCATCACTCACTACCACCAGTATGGCCGGGAAATAAAAAACCAGACGCTCAAAATGCTCTTCTAACAAGTTCGACTGCGTCAAATTTTTAAACTCGAAATAAAGGTTTCTGATATTTTGGTTCATTGCGACTACTTTCGTTTAAAAACCATCGTGTTTTTAAATTATTGTAGCATAATCGTAAATTCTTAGGAGAAATTTCTTTTCTGCTTCTGAAATTGACTCTCTAAAATGAATTTATTTAGAAGCCAATCTACTTCTAATGAGCTTTCTATTGGCGGCAAATACCACCGAAGGATTGGCGTAAACAGTTTTGTAGATGTATTCAATGATGGCGTGAGAGGATAGTCCACCAAACACGTGCCACAAAAAATGAGTACCCATAGGTAACAAATAATATTTGTCTAAAATCCTAAAGCTCAACGCTATAACAAACAAAATGACAGCCCATATTAAACTTTTGATTGCAAAGAAGTTGGTTCTCTTTGCCCAAATCGTCGAAGGCACAACCACGACAGAGGCCAAAAATACATAGCCCACATTGACCATAAAAGGCCCCGGCCCTACCAAGTGCCACATAGCCTGATGAATGAGAAAAAGTCCCAAAATGATCCCCCAAGTCAGTAGCGGTTTGCCATACAATTTATTTAAAAAAAGTATTCCGGTGGAGAAGACCAGTATCACGATGGGCAAAAAATCCATCAGCAAAAACCAGTTTGAGCTTCTCAGTCCATGGTATAGGCCTCCTCCAATCCCCCCGATTGAGAGCATCACCAAAGCAAAAGACATAAAAGGCATTTGTGATAGTCTGGATTTGAGCTTGATATACCAATAAATTACGATTGCCAAAAACATAAAGGCAGTAACACAATTCCAAGGCTCTACGATAAAATGCTTAAAATCTGATTCTGCATATACCGGCCCTCCATCGTGCCATCTTTCCCCAATTTCAGGGTGTTTCAGTTTAAAAATTAAAAATTCCATGTCAATCTATGTAAGCAACAATTTTGGTATTTGACTTAAACAACTGATAGTTAGCACTTCGCGTGGGTTTGGGCTTGGAGAGGGTGAGAAAAAAACCGGCAAAAGCCCTGCTTCGTAAGCCCCTATAATGTCGGCTTTGTAGTTGTCGCCTATCATAACAGATTCGTTAGGTTGCGCATTTGCTGCACGGAGGGCATAACTAAACATCTCTATTTGGGGTTTGCGTGCGTGAGAATCTTCACTTGTAGTAATAGTTTTAAAATAGTGGTGTATATCACTGGATTTAAGTTTGATATGTTGGGTCTCTGTGAATCCGTTTGTGATGATATGCAAACAAAAATCATGCTTCAAGGCTTCCAGTGCTTCTTTGGCATAGGCCAACAGGTAAGGCTTGGCCGAGCAAATTTCGATAAAATCATCACTGAGTTTTGAAGGGACAGGCAGGGCCATGTTGAGTTTTTCAAAGACAAGACCGAACCGGGTACTGCGGAGCGTTTCTTTGTCTATTTGACCGTAGTTGTATTGATTCCAAAGTTGCGCATTGATGAGTTTGAAAGCCTCAATAAAGTGCTCAAGCTCACAGCTTATTGCATATTTTTCGTGTAGGTGCGTCAAGGTATGCAAAGCGGCCAAGTCATAGTCCCATAGCGTATGGTCGAGGTCGAAAAAAATATGTCGGTAGCGGGTCATTTTTGTCTGTCGAAAGGTATGCAAATGAATCTACCTTCTTTGATTTGAGGGTTAAAATGTTGGATCAGGACAGAGTCTTTCAGATCTCGATAATATAGACGAGCAATTTGGCCGCTACTCTGGTTGGTTTCTACAAAATGTAAGCCTTTGATGGGTATGATGAACCATCTTTCGCCCAACACGTCTGCCGATTTTACAGAAGAAGGAGGGAAAATATTGAACTTTGAGGATATGGACTCAACGGTGTAGCGTTTTTCTTCATCTCTGATGAGTCCATACACCCTAAAACCTTGACTATCATAGCCATCAAACTTTTGAGAGGCCAGTGCGACTTGTTGCAGGCTGTCGCGTTTTTTGAAGTTAGAAAGTTGTTGCCGGTAGCCCGCTATTTGATTTTTTAGACTGTCAGCTTGCCTGTTCAATTGGTGATTTTTGGCTGTCCATGCCTGCTGATTGATAAGGTACAAAAAAAACACAACCAATGTGTAAGTAGTAAAAAATATGAGAGTTGAACGACTTTCCATTTAGGTAGATTAAATTTGTATGTCAATACATTTAGGACTTGCAAAATTATCAAATGAGCCTCGAAGAAATAGCTTTTTTTTTGGATTCTGATATCTATCTTTTGGAAGAGTCAACTGATAACCAAATTATTACGGAAAAATTTAGGTTTTATGGCGAAAACAAATCTCATGTTTGTTTCTTTTTACATTATGAAGGGACTTTAACTAAAAGTGCTGATTTTGACTTATTTCAAAAAATACTCTCAGCCGTCAAACTTACTTTGCTTGAGGTGTGTTTGGTCAATATTGCTGAAAATGATGATTTTAACTGGCAGGATATACAAGCTATTTTTGCCCCAAAGAAAGCCGTTTTTTTTGGAGTGGAGCCTGCAAAATTTGGAATTCCAACAAGGTTGGCCATTCACTCGCCACAAACTTACTTAGGCACAAAGTTGCTTTGGGCAGCACCGCTTCCAAGCATTGGGCAAGATAAATCCGTAAAATTGGAATTTTGGTCGGCCTTTAAAGAATTATTCAATTAAACGGCTCATCTCCAGTTGTACAATAGGCCGAACGAAGCCTGTATTTTTGAAAAAATCTAACATTTCTCCCGCTGAGGCATCTACATTGAGAATGGTGATTTCCTTGACACGAGAAAGATGATAGACTTTGGCCAATAGGGCCGACCCGATTCCTTTTTTTCTAAAGTTCTCATCTACAGCTATTTGGGATATACGCCCGGTTCTGGTCGCAAAAGCACAAAAGCCCACCAATTTGGCTTTGTGATAGGCTTCTATCAGGGTATGTTCTGCCCAATCGCGTGAAATGGCCTCAGGCTTGTTTTGATAGCTCGGTTCAAAGGAACTAAATCGCTGATAAGCCGGCCAATCGGGAAACTCTGTTTCTATGATGTGAAAGCGAATTTTTGGAGTAGAAACGCGCAAGTTTTTTGAATACAATGCGTACAGCATCAATTCTCTTTTTACTCCAAAGCCGCAGCGTTCATACGCTTTCAAAGCGGCTGTATTGTTTTTGAGCACTTCCAAAAAACAACTGTCGGCACCTGATTGTTTTAAATGAGGCAATGAAAAGTTAAACATCCTTTCCGTGAGCCGGTTGCCTCTGTACTTGGGCAGCACACCCGTACCGGCATTGTAAGAAGTAGTGGCTGTCAAGCAGTTGAGTATAAAGCCCACCAGTTGGTTGTCTGCAAAAGCCCCTACCGAAAGTTGTGGGAGGTAGTTATTGCGGTAGAGCCTTTGCGCAAACTCATCTTGACTGATGACTATATTTTGAGAATTGTTGGAGAACGCTTCAACAAAACAGTTGTAGATGATTGGAAAATCCTCTTGAGTTAAGCTACGGAATTCAAAATTCATTTTGCAAAATTAGCCTTGATATTGAGAGTTGATACAAAGACGACAGGATTTTAATAGTTCTTTTGTGCAACCGCCTATTTGTCCACTATTTCAATTTCGACCCGTCGGTTCAGGTGGCTGTCGGCATCTGTGATTCCGGTCTTCATTTTGCTGTCTCCCCATCCTTTGGTTTGAATCCGATGTTCTTGGATGCCTTTGAGCATAAGATAGGCTTTGACGGTTCTGGCTCGAAAGAGAGAAAGTTTTTCGGCACTGCCTCTGAAAGGCACTGAGTTGTTGGGGTCATAGGCTTCTGTATCGCTCTGAGCAAACAGATTGGTTTTGAAGTTCTTGGGGTAATAGTAAGTATTGGGTACTCTGCCGTTGGTGTGCCCATGTACAATGATATTTATTTTTGGATTGCGTTTGAGGTACTCTGCTAATTCGTCCAATTGGGGTTTTGATACTTCCATGGCTGTGGATGAGTTCCCGAAAAATATCACGGCATCCAAGATTACGAGTTCACCTTTTTTCAATTCATCGGTAAATCGGTTGTAGTTGCCTTCTTTGGCGACTTCTTTTTCTAAGTATTGGCTGTGATAAGTTGCTTTTTCAATTGGTTTTTCTTGGGTTTGGGTATCTTCTTCTATACCTGTAAAACAGTTCTTTAATTCAAGTTTGCATCCACCTTTGCCGGTAACATTGTCCAAAACCAGTACAAATTTATCTCCTTTTTTCGCGCTTAATGATTTACTAAAATTTGAGCCTGTGCCTTCAGCATAATGGGTTTCTTTTGCGTCCACTCGCAGTCCGGTGCGGCCTTGTTGGCGGTAGTTGTTGCGGGAAATATTGGTTCGAACCGGAAGATTCCTTTTGGAAATGATGTCTTGACAAAAATTTTGGTCGTCTTCGTACTTGAATAGCATAAAGTCGTAGTCGTCTCCGGGATTGTTGGGGATGATTTCGAATTCCAACTCGCAGTCTCTTCTCACAACAAACCGATACCATATTGTATTGTGCTCACTTTCAATATAGTTTTTATCGGTTCGCGCATTGCCAAAAAACTCTAATTGCTGCCCGTATCCGTTGAGACTCTCAACATAGTGCATGTTTTCGATCAAATCAATGGCGTTGCTACAATCTTGTCCGAAGAGCAGGTATGGAAAAAATATCAGCCCATAGGCAACTTTTGTCCTAAAAATTGTATTTATTATCATAGTATTGCAAATTTGCAGGTCAATTTTAAAATTTATTATGTTTAAATACATTTCATTTTTTGGTTTTATTTTTGTCTGTAATTTTGCCTTTGGACAAGCCAAAATTCAGTTTGACAAAACTACTCACGATTTTGGAGATTTGAAAGAAGGGCCTGCTGTGCGCTATAATTTCAAATTTAAAAACATTGGCAATGAGCCTTTGGTCATACAAGATGCTCAAGCCAGTTGCGGATGCACAGTGCCTACTCTTCCCCAAGCACCTATTATGCCCGGTGAGACAGCAGAAATAGAAGTTGAGTACCGCACCGAAGACCGTCCTGGGATTTTTACAAAAACCATTACTGTCTTAAGCAATTCAGATGGACAACCTTCTATTCAACTTATGATAAAAGGCAACGTAATCGGAAAATCTAAATAACAATAATACAATGCGAAGTCTTTTTTTTACTATGTGCTTTCTGTCAAGCCTTTGTGGCTTTGGACAGGCAAAAATCGAATTTGAGAAACTCACACACGATTTTGGACAAATCACCGAGCATCCCGACGGGGCAACCTATAAATTCAAATTTAAGAATACAGGCAAAGAGCCTCTGGTCATCTCCTCGGCGCGCCCTTCTTGTGGCTGCACCGTGCCTACTTGGACGCAAGACCCCGTCATGCCCGGACAAACCGGAGAAATCACGGCCCGCTACAATTCTTTGGGTAGAATAGGCTCTTTCAACAAAAGTATTACCGTAGAATCAAATTCTGCCGAAAATCCCGTTATCTACCTCACCATCAAAGGGGATGTAAAAGCCAAACCTACCGAGGAAAATTTAGTGGATGCTCAGAATGTGCCCTCTAACCTGATGCCCGAGTTGAGCTTGTTGAAAAACGAGTACAATTTTGGAAAAATGCAGGTAGGAGAGAAAATGACTCAAGTTTTCTACTTCAAAAATACCGGCGCGGGTGATTTGGTCGTGCAAGATGTCGTAAGCAACTGCAAATGCACACAATTTAAAGTTGATAAAGCAAGAGTTAAACCCGGGGAAGAAGGAAACATCACACTTACTTTCGCCCCCAATCAAGAATCTGCTACTGATGAAGTCGTTAATATTCTCATCAATGCTCCCGACAAAGGGCGGAATAAAATCACGCTTAAAGGTCAGGTTGTTAAAAAACTGGTGCAAAGCAGCCCCGTACAGAAAACATCGGGCGTACCGTTTAAGTAGTCTTTTTTATTTTTAATGTATTGAAAATGAATTTCTAAGCAATTAGAAATTCATTTTTTTATTCAATACCACTCTCGTGCGGTCTGGTTTGGATGGCGGGAGAATTTTTTACTTCTTTTAGCTCTTCCTGCAATTCTTTTTCAAGTTCTTCTTCCAGAGGCTTATCCAGCAAGCGATTCAAATCCGGCTGTCCTGCATCCACCCAAGAAGTAAACCACATGTCGGCAATCATCTGAATGGTAGCCCTCATCCTGCGCTCAATCTGACCATTGAGCCTATCGTGGTACGCCTTGGCAAACTCGTAGGAATAGGTTTTGATATTGACACCGTTTCGGATTTCATAGGCGTATTTGCGGTCTTCGCCCATTTCTTGGGTAAGCTGACGCTCAAAACCAAAGACCGAATCCAAGGCCAGATGGGCTTCTTCGACAGCCTGCCAAGCCCTTGCAAGAGGGTCTTCAATATAGCGGGCTTTTTCCAAAAAAAAGTCGTACTTGTCAGAAAACAGTTCTACGCATCGGGTCTCCCAAAAAGCGTGTATGCCGTACTGATTGGTTTTTTGTCCGTTGTAGTTTTCGGTGGTATGAAGTGGGACATTGCCATCGGCCACATAGTGCCCCAATTCGCTGGCTATGCGAAGGATAAGTTTGGCATCGCCTTTAATAAAAGCCGAGGTCAGCCTTTTTTTCATTACTTCTATATGCCAAGGCACTATCCCATAAGCCTTTAGGGTGTCTTCGCTGTACTTGGCCACAGCGTCTTCCCAGCGGCGGGGTACTTTGTACAAAGCACTGTCTCCATAAATATCCAAATCTATGAAATGTCTTTCTGCCTCTCCCTTAACAGCATAACGGCGCGAGTCCGGCGCGGTGGCATTTTCGGTGATGAAGCGGATATTGGCTTTGAAAAACGGAAACATCTCGGGGGGTAAGAGGTACACAGCCGTTTTGTTGATGAGTTTGTGCCCGTAAAAGCCCCAAGTCCAGCCTTTCGTTTGGAACAAAAAAGAAACGAGTATTGCAAATAAAACCTTCTTTGATGGCATTTTGACTATTTTTTATTTACAAGTTTGGTCAGCAGAAATGAACTGAATATGAATTTTTGTATTTTTACCGGATTCACAATATTACAACCCAATGGTTGAGGGATTTATTGACGAGCAAAATTTTTTAACCCATCTCAGCAATGGCAGGCATGATTGGGTGGCAGATGAGCCTTTGGAGCATGGAGGCCAAGATTTAGGGCCTTCACCTTATGACTATTTGTCGGCTGCTTTAGCTGCTTGCACGCTTATCACACTTAAAATGTACGCCCAGAGAAAGGGATGGCATACAGGCAAAATACAAGTGCAAGTATCTATCTCTCAGGATAAAAAGATAACCAGAGACTTGACTTTTGAGGATTGTTTGGACTCAGCACAAAGGCAAAGACTTATCGAAATAGCCAATGCTTGTCCGGTACATAAATTGATTGCCAACCCTACCTCAGTGCAGACCTATCAGGCGGATTGATGTTGTCTTCAAAGCGATCGATAAACTTTTGGACTTTTTCGGCAAGATATTTTTTGTGGAACGCATGCATGACTACTGCAATGCCAAACAAAATAAGCCCAAGTACAACCACTTCCAAAACCATTACAAGACCAAGAGATACCCAGTGCGAATCGGTTTGAGCGGTTCTAAACCAAAGTAGGGTTGCATACATTACCAATATCATCAAAGCAATATGCGCTGCAAAAACAGCTATAAAGGCAGTAAACTCCCAAAAAGACCTACTCATTAGCCAAAGCGAAAGGACAAAGTGCTTTTTGACGACCAAATTGCCTTCTTTGTCCACAAAATAAACTTTTGAAAGTTTAAGCCTATGTTTTTTGGTAAAATTTAACATCATACCTTATTAATACACAAAATAAAACGCAAAGGCTTCATTTTCCCAAAAAAAAGTCAAATTTTAACCCTATCCAATTTTGTAAAAAAGGCTATAACTTTGTTAAACAAGAAGTTACTCTTTTTTAGATCGGTTCTTTCATAAAAAAAGACATACCCGCTCTGCCATGGATGCACATAAAACCCGATTCCCATCTGAAAAGCAACAGCCGCATGAAATAGCAATCCAAAACCATGATAGAGGTATTTGTACCTGAACACACCCACCACATAACTAATCTGCCAGACCAAAACAGCCGCCAAGCCCGGACTGCTTAGCCAGTAAACAGGAGAGGAAAAGATTTTTTCCAAGCCGGCCAAAGAGTAGGGGAGCGAGACGGCAATTTTTAGGATGAAGATGGTCAGCCGATTGGGAAGCAAAAAATAAGCCGGCATCACCAAAAGGCCATACATCGTGGGTGCGTATTGGTGGTTTGTTTTGCCGAAACAAAAAAACAAGCCCTCCTGAAAAACAAAAGCCATTGCAAAAACAACCGCCGCCCAAAATCTAAACACACCAAAAATGACCATCAAACCACTAACAACCAAGCTAATAGATATTAAAAGCAGCATGTTTGAGTCGGGCATAGCCGAGTAGAATGATATCGGCTCAAAAAATACTTCTACTTCTTTTAGTTTGCTCAAAAGCCGATAGGAGTCAGCCGTGTAAAAAAGGGCTTGGGCATAAAAAAGAACCACTGCAAACGGGCTGAGGTTCTGTTTGGCTATCAAAACCAAAAGTTGTCTTTTGTAGAGTTTTAGAATAGCTATCATCCAAACCAACAGTACAGATTTTGCGATGGCTATGTCCAGCCTGTTCAACAAAAAGTCAGGGCTAAAACGATAACTTTCCGATTTGATACGGGGGTAAAGCCAAACAGCCCTGTCATACCAATAACCGATTTGGTTGCTGAGTTGTTGGTAAATCTCATCGCGCAATTCCAAAATATAGACCAACAAAGCAAGTGCCGTTATCCAAAAGAATATGCGCATTAGACAGGGATTGACTATGGCCTAAAGCCCCAAATTTGCCCTAAACTTGTAAAATAAATCGGTATTTTGATAAATCCCTGCGTATTCGATGGCATTTGGCCCAAAAGCATAGACAGGGACGATGATGGCAGTATGTTCTCCGGTAGAAAAATGGGGTTTTACTTCGCCGGTCTGCATATTACCGCCCACCAGAGTTAGTCCCCCCGTTTCGTGGTCGGCAGTAACGACTACCAATGTTTGGCCGTCTTTTCTTGCCCATTCCAGCACTGCGCCTATTGTCTCATCAAAATCCAAAGTTTCTTGGATGACGTACTCAAGGTCATTTGCATGTCCGCCCCAATCAATCTGAGAGCCTTCTATCATCAAAAAGAATCCCTTTGGGTTTTGAGACAAAAGTTCGATGGCCTTCAACGAACTCTTTTTGAGCATATCATCTCCCCGTCCTTCCTGAAACTTCTTCGGGTGGTTGTCAGCAAAAAAAGCGGCCAGTTTTCCGCTTTTTATCTTTTCTAAATCGGTTATGGTGTCAATCACCTGAAAACCTGATGTTTTCATGTTTTCTATGTGAGGGGCAAAAACAGTACGTCCTCCCCCAATCATTACGTCAATGGGTGCTTTTGCCATTTGCTCTGCGATTTGCTCATACATTTTGCGGTGAGGCACATGAGCGGCAAAACTGGCAGGTGTGGCGTGAGTCAGCGCACATGTAGCTACTAGACCTGTGGCAAGCCCTTTTTGAGCCGCCATCTCAAGAATAGTAGGCAGCGGATTGCCCAAGCTATCCAGCCCAACGGTTTGGTTGGTGGTTTTTTGACCGCAAGCAAAGGCGGTAGCTCCTGCCGCCGAATCGGTGATGTAGTTGTCGGAAGAATGTGTTTTTTGCAAACCTACGATGGGCATTTTTTCAATGTGCAATGAACTCTTTTTGGCTGTCATCGCCGCGTGCATCTGAGCTAAACCCATACCGTCACCAATCAGAAAAATGATGTTTTTAACGGTTTTCTGGTTGGTTTTTTGTGTAGCTTGATTGCAAGAAAAACACCAAAACCCTAAGAACAAAATAGATAAGAGGTAGGTTTTCATTGAAAATGTTAATTAAAATTTGTATTTTCTACACAAACTTATTGTGTTTTCTTGGTTTTTTGGCTACTTTTGCGAAAATATTAGTACAAAGCTGTTTGTAACCTGAAAATAAATGACTTATGAGTGAGAAGAAGTACTACACCAAAGAGGAGCTGTTGGAGTTTGAGGCTATTATAGACGAAAAACTTACCACAGCCCGCAACGATTTGAGACAACTAAAAGACACCTTAAATGGTGCGCAAAATGAGTCAGCCACGTACGGCAAAGTAAGTTCTCTTGAGGATGGAGCAGAGTCATTTGAAAAAGAGCAACTCACCCAAATGACAGTAAGGGCCTTGAAGTACATAGCTGAGTTGGAAAATGCCAAGCGAAGGATTAAAAATGGCACTTATGGCATTTGTAAAGATACGGGCAAGTTGATCCCTAAAGAAAGGCTCAAAGTAGTGCCTCACACCCAACAAACCATCGAAGCCAAACAGCGTTTTGCATAACCGACTGCTTATTGCTGACACAAAAAAGCCTCACCAATAAGTGAGGCTTTTTTTGATGCTTTTTGGTAGCTCAATGGTCGTGAGCAGCACCTGCTCCCCTTGGGAAGCGTATATCTTTGATTATTTCTTGTACGTGCTCAGGAGGGGGAGGAGTTAGGTACGACACCAACAGCGCACTGCCCAAATTGAATAGCATCGCAATCGTGCCAAAGCCTTCCGGCGAAACCCCCAGCCACCAATCTTGCGGCGTAGTAGCCCCAAAAAGATTGAATTTGTAAGCCATAATATAGTAGAGCATAACGCTCAGTCCCACTATCATCCCCGTTACAGCCCCTTCGCGGTTCATTCGGGTGCTAAATATGCCCAGCAAAATGGCAGGAAAGAAAGTCGCCGCTGCCAAGCCGAAAGCCAAAGCCACCACCGCCGCCACAAAACCCGGAGGATTGACCCCGAAGTAACCCGCTATCACCACAGCGACACCGGCAGAAATGCGGGCTGCGATGAGTTCGCGCTTTTCTGATAGTCCGGGGGCTATTTGCATTTTGATTAGGTCGTGAGAGACCGAACTGGAGATAACCAGCAGCAGACCCGCCGCCGTGGATAGTGCCGCCGCCAAAGCTCCCGCCGCCACCAAGCCCACTACCCAGTTGGGCAATTTGGCAATCTCAGGGTTGGCCAATACCATAATGTCGTTGTCTATGGTAAGTTCGTTTTTGTCTTTATCTTTTACGTACTGAATCAGTCCGTCGCTGTTTTTGTCTTCAAATTTGATGAGTTTGGTTTTTTCCCAATTTTTAAACCATTCAGGCATAGAGGCATATTCTTTGTTGCTCACTGTGGAAAGTAGATTGGTGCGGGCAAAGGCCGCAATAGCAGGAGCGGTAGAGTACAATATTGTAATGAATATCAGGGCATAACCCGCAGAAAACCTTGCGTCTCTCACCCTTCTGACCGTAAAAAACCTCACAATCACGTGGGGCAAACCAGCCGTTCCCACCATCAAAGCGGCAGTAATGCAAAAAACATCAAACATGGATTTAGTTCCCGATGTGTACTCAGCAAAACCCAACTCGGTATTGAGTCCGTTGAGCCTTTCAAGCAAATACATCCCTGAGCCGTCGTTTATCTTGCCGCCAAAACCAAGTTGAGGAATAAAATTTCCGGTGAGTTCAAATGATATGAAAAAAGCAGGAACCATGTAAGCAAATATCAACACACAATACTGGGCTACTTGCGTATAAGTTATGCCCTTCATGCCTCCCAAAAAAGCATAAAAGAACACGATGATCATCCCAATAATCACACCTGTATTGATATCCACTTGCAAAAACCTTGAAAACACCAAACCCACCCCACGCATCTGTCCTGCCACATAAGTAAAAGATACGAAAAGAGCACAAATTACCGCCACCGTACGCGCTGTGCCCGAATAGTACCTGTCTCCAATAAATGCGGGAACGGTAAACTTACCAAATTTTCGTAAATAAGGAGCTAACAGCAAAGCCAGCAATACATAGCCTCCCGTCCATCCCATCAAAAACACACTCCCGTCAGCACCCATAAACGAGATTAGCCCTGCCATAGATATAAAAGAAGCCGCCGACATCCAGTCTGCCGCCGTAGCCATCCCGTTCATCACCGAAGGAACACCCCCACCCGCTACATAAAACTCTTTGGTAGAAGAGGCTCTTGTCCACACAGCAATGCCTATGTAGAGCGTAAATGAAAGCCCTACCAAAATATATGTCCATGTTTGTACATCCATAATTCTAATAATTAATAGTTTATTTAATTGTTTAATGACTAATTTTCATGAACATCAAACTCTACGTCCAACTTTGTCATTTTGTAGGAATAGACAAAGATCAACACAACAAAAATGTAGAGTGAGCCTTGTTGTCCAAACCAAAAGCCCAACGGAAACCCTGCAATTTTAATGGCATCAAGTGTATCCTTGAATAAGATTGCGGCTCCATAAGAGCACAAAAACCAAATTGAGAGCAAAATAAACAGCAGCCTAACGTTGCGTTTCCAATAGGCTTTCAGGTGTTCGGCACTGTGGCCTGCTTCCTGTTTTTTTTGTGATTCTATCATAATTAATAAATATTTTTAAATGTGCAAAAAATTAAAAGAATATGTGGGATTGAAAAATAATTTCTCCTCTTTCTCCGCCTCTTTTGCCGTCAAAGCCGTAAACCGGCCTTTGAGAGTATTGAAGAGTGAGTTTTGAGTTGTGTCCGGTGATAAGGTAGTTAATTCCCAAATCAAATTGCCAAGAAGCATCCAAGAAATCAAAGTTTTTGAATGTGGTCGTAAAATAAGGCATAAACTGTTCGCCGCGTTTGTTTTTAGGAAGTGATACCCCTATTTGGGTGTACCAGATGCTGCCTGTGGCAATCAATGGCTGAGCGTTGCCTGCGCCACCAAAGCTACGCCGGCTAAACAAGGGCTGGTTGCCGGCAGTAGCTACGCTGCCTTCATTCATAATGCCTACGTTTCTGATATAATTTTTCCCAAAATCGTAATTGTAATACACGCTGTAAAGAGAAAAACAAGTTCCCTTTTCTTTATTGAGGGGTACATCATAAAAAACATCCAATCCTAACAGCGTAATGTCGTTTTTGGTGGTGTCAGTGCCTTGTATGGTTCTGGTGGCTTGGGGGTGATGGTAAAATCCTGCACCAATATTGAACACTTTTTTAGCACCCAAATGACTTCCCACAAAAAAAGGCAACTTATTGCTCTCAGCATCCAAAAACATCCAGTTGAAGTAGCCCGTAAAGGCGTAGTTGTAAGTGGGTATGTGTGATACGGTTGTACCCGGCTTTGAGGCTACGGTATTGCTTACGCTAAAGGGGCGATTGATAGCTGCCCGATAGTCCAATTTGCCGATTTGGCCTTTGGCGTACACACCCATCTGGCGGGCAAACTGGTCGTTGAGTTCGATAAGAGGCCAGTTGAAAATAGGCGCGTCCAATGTCATAAAAGTTAGTGTCGAATGGCTGGAGAGCCTCGAAATCCCATTCCAATAGTGCAAGCCAAAGCCAAGAAAAAATTTCTTTGGCACTACTTCATACTCGTTCCAGACATCGTGAAAAAAAAGTTGTGGCTTTTTTGCGCCCGAAGCCGGCGCGCCTCCGTTGACAAAGGTTTGGTTGTTGATGCCCCAGTGTGTGAGGATTAAGTAGCGCGGCGTAATCTGTGCATAAGCCAAAAAACGCAAACGGCGCATGCCTATATCCAAATTTTCTCTAAAAGCCGTGCCGTCCTCAAAAGCTGTGCCGGGGTTGTTTTCTGTAAACCGCATCCAAACCTGATTCCAAACGATGAAGCGGATGTATTTTGATCCGTCATCTGTTACTTTGAGAATCAAGGGTTTGTAAGAGTTATAGTGGTCGGGAGGCAATGGCGGTGGTGCAACCGGAGGAGGGGCTATCGAATCGGCAGCGGTCTTCTCTTGCGCTTGCAGCGGTACAGTGGCACTTACCAACACCAAGAGTAAAAGTGTTGTAATTTTCTTCATAATAGCGTTTTAAAGTGATTGTTTTTTTCATCAATAGTCCGATTTTATCATTTGTCATTATATCACTTTTCTATCAAAAAATAGCACTATTATATCAAGCCACAAATCCGCAGTAGCAAGAGTATATTTGCGGTATGAAAATCTTTTTCCCGGTTTTTTGTTTTTTGTTGGCTTGCAAGGCCAATCCAACCTTTGAACAAACCCAAGATGCTTACCAAGGGCCGACAGCCGTAAGTCGAAATGTATCACTTACTTACAGCCAATCCGCGACCATCAAAATCAAACTTCGCGCCCCTACGCGGGAGTTGTACCCCAACGGCGATTCTTCTTACCCTGACTCAATTTATATTTATATGTTCAATGAACAGGGTGAGCTAACCACGACCATAGTAGCCCAGCAAGCCTACCACAATGCACAACAACTCATCTACACAGCCAAGGGTGGGGTGGTGGTAGAAAATGTGGTTCATCAACAAAAACTTGAGACTCCGGTACTCAATTACAACGAGGCCAATGCAAAAATTTACAGCGATACGATTATTAAAGTTACTACCCCTTTGGAGGTATTGCATGGAGTGGGTCTTTATGCCAAACAAGATTTTAGTGAATACAAAATCCTCCAGCCGACCGGTATTTTTTCTGTCAAAAAGCCAGCCGGAGAGTAATATGGCTCGTTGGGGCATATTCTTGACAAAACAGTTTGGCAGATGAGTTCAATGTTGATATAATTGCCTGCATGAAAGTACATTTTATTGCTGTGGGTGGTAGCGTAATGCACAGTTTGGCCATCGAACTGCACAAAATCGGACACCAAGTCAGTGGTTCTGACGACAAGATATACGAACCATCTCTCTCAAAATTAGCCAAATACAATCTTTTGCCCTCAACTCAGGGCTGGAATCCCGACAGCATAACTCCAGATTTGGACTATGTGATTGCTGGTATGCACGCCAAAGCCGACAATCCCGAGCTGTTAAGATGCAAAGAATTGGGGATAAAAGTTTTGTCATTTCCCGAATTTTTTAAAGAGTTTCAGCAAGACCGCCAGCGTATTGTGGTGGCAGGCAGTCATGGCAAAACAACTATTACCGCCATGATAGCGCATGTTTTCAACAAATTGGGCATAGAATACGATTTTTTGCTGGGGGCTAATTTGGAAAACTACGAGACCTCCGTCAAACTTACCCCAAAAGCCCCTGTTGCACTCATAGAGGGCGATGAATATGGGACTTCGCCTTTGGATGCCTCTCCCAAATTCCTTCATTATCAGCACCATATTGGGGTTATTAGCGGAGTCGCTTGGGATCATTTCAATATCTACCCCACCTTTGAACAGTACCTAAATGCTTTTAGACTTTTTGCTGAAGCCACCCCAAAAGCCGGCCATTTGATTTACAATGGCGAAGATGAAATTTTGGCCAAATCCATCAAAAAATGGAATTTACACCCTGACGCTACACTCACCTCGTACAGTTTTCCCAAGCACAAAGTAGAGAATGGGGTGCTTTACCTCATCAATGAGGCCAAACTTAAAATACCTATGCGCGTATTTGGCCGTCACAATTTGAGTAATATGGCCGCCGCTATGGAGGTATGCAAAAAAATACGCATCACAGAAGAAGATTTCATCCAGGCGATTTCAAATTTCAAGGGCGCACCCAACCGTTTGGAACTCATTGGCGAAAGCAATCAAGTTCGCATTTTTAGGGACTTTGCACATGCTCCTTCAAAACTCGAAGCCACTGTCAAAGCCGTCAAAGAGCAATACCCCAAACAAAAACTGATTGCATGCTACGAACTGCATACATTCAGCAGTCTGAACAAAATATTTCTTCCTCAATATAAAGGTAAACTCAGGGATGCCGACTTGGCTTATGTCTATTTTGATCCCAGAATAGTAGAAAGCAAAAAACTCCAGCCAATCAGCGTTGAAGAAATCCAAACCGCTTTTCAGCAACCGCGCCTTAAAGTCATTACTGAAGCATCAGAGCTTGAAAAACTACTATTGAACCAAGTTTGGCAACAAACCAATCTGTTACTGATGTCCTCGGGCAATTTTGGAGGCTTGGATATTGTAGGCTTGGTTAAAAAGATATTGAATCAATAAAACTGCCATGAAAAGCTACCGTTTTGGTTTCTTTTCAGGCAGTTTTGTTGTATTTAAGCCAAGTCAATTTCAGGGGTGAGGTACACATCTTGCACGGCATTGAGCAACTCTACGCCTTCGGCAAAAGGACGTTGGAAGGCTTTGCGACCCAATATCAACCCCAGCCCGCCGGCGCGTTTGTTGATGATGGCTGTTTCGACGGCTTCGGCCAAGTCTGATGCGCCCTTAGACTCTCCACCTGAGTTGATAAGCCCGATTTTGCCCATGTAGCAGTTGGCCACCATGTAGCGCGTCATATCTATGGGGTGGTCGCTGCTGAGTTTGTCGTACATGGCAGGGTGGCTTTTGCCAAAGTTGAGTGCTTTAAATGCCCCGTTGTTGGTAGGCAGTTTTTGTTTGATAAGGTCGGCTTGAAAAGTTACCCCCAAGTGCGTGGCTTGGCTCGAAGTATCTGTCGAAGTGTGGTAATCAACACCGTCTTTTTTGAAACCACTGTTTCTCAAGTAACACCACAAAATTGTGGCCATTCCGTACTCGTGGGCTTCTTCAAAGGCCGCACTAATCTCTTGTATCTGGCGTGAGGATTCTTCAGAGCCAAAATAAATGGTCGCACCGATGGCACAAGCCCCCAAGTTCCATGCTTCTTTGACAGAGCCAAACAGCACTTGGTCGTATTTGTTGGGGTAGGTGAGAAGCTCGTTGTGGTTGATTTTGACGATGAAAGGTATTTTATGTGCGTATTTGCGGGCATGAATGGCCAGTGTTCCAAAGGTGGATGCCACTGCGTTGCAGCCCGACTCTATCGCCAAGCGGATGATATTTTCTGGGTCAAAATAAATGGGATTGGGGGCAAAGGCTGAACCTGCACTGTGTTCAATACCTTGATCAACAGGCAAAATGGAGATGTAGCCTGAGCCTCCAAGTCTGCCGCTGTTCATCAAGCGCGCCAGACTGTTGAGAACTTGCACAGAGCGGTTGGAGTGTACAAAACTATCGTCCACATAAGACCCGTGTGGGTTGCGGATTTGGTCTTTGGAGATGGTACTACATTGGTGGCCAAGCAGGTATTCTGCCCTCTCTCCCACAATAGACGTGATTTTTTCCAGTAACATTTGTGTTGGGTTTATCTTGCAAGTATAAGAAAAATAACTAAAATTCAACTATCGAGTTGTTTACATTTTGATTCTTTATTTTTAGCCAAATTTTTTTCTCTATATTTGAACTCAAAATACTAATTCAAAAACTATGTTCGGTTGGTTGAGAAGACTTTTTGGTATAGCAAGGGCAGAGGTTCATTCAGCACTCGACAAAATGGAAGACCCTGTAAAAATGAGCGAGCAAGCCGTCAGGGAACTTAAAGACGACTTATCCAAATCACTGCAAGGGCTTGCGGAGGTCAAAGCCCTGTATATCAACAATAAAAAGCAACTCGAAGAAAATAAACGAACCGCCGCCTCTTATGAAGAAAAGGCTGTGCTGCTCTTGCAAAAAGCACAAGCCGGCGAAATCGCTGAGGACGAAGCCGACAGACTCGCCTCTCAGGCACTGGCCAAAAAAGAAGAATTTGAAGCCCGCATCAAAGTAGCCCAACAGCACGATGAGCAATACAGTAAAATGGTTGCAGAAATGGAAAAAAAGGTCAATATCCTTAAAACTGAAGTCGGTAAGTGGGAAAATGAGCTCAAAACCCTCAAAGCCCAAGCCAAAGTATCGGCCACTTCTGCCAAAATCAACAAACAACTTGCCCAAGTAGATAACAATAGCATAGTGGCAAGGCTCGAAAAAATGAAAGAAAAAGTGCAAAGCCAAGAGGCTCTTGCTGCCGCTTACAGCGATATGGCCGATGCAAATACCAGTGTTGATGACGAAATCAACAAGGCTTTGGGAAGCAGCGGAGGTTCAGAGGCACTTTCCAAACTCAAAGCCAAAATGTCAGGCAAACAGTTGGAAAGTGGCGAACAAAAGCCATCTGAGCCATCTTCTCAGCTCAATGCTGCACCACAAGAAGAGCCTTCTGAGTTGGATAAATTGAAACAAAAGCTAAAAGGAGATTAGTGAACTATATCAAAACCGACAAAAAAGAAGAAAACAAAAAATCTTTTTTCTCTTTCAAATTTCCATTTGAAGAGAAAACTAAAAGTTTCTTTCTTAAGATAAACCTTAGCGATGAAGTGGCAATGAAATACGTGCCTCATTTGATTTTTTTGACTTTTTTGGGGATTGCTTATATCGCCAACAGCTATTATTCAGAGCGGCTCATCAGGAAAATCTCTGCTATGGAAACTGAATTGGAAAATCTTAGGGTGGATTACATCACGGCCAAATACGAATACATTCAATTGACCAAATACATCCATATAGCTGAAAAAGCCGAAAAACTTGGGTTTAGAGAAAATAACGAACTTTTGGAAGAAATCGAGCCTTGATATTATTCTGCCCACCCAATCAAATCGGCCACCAGCCCCGTCCAACCTGTTTGATGGCTCGCTCCGTGTCCTTTCCCTGTATCTCCGCAAAAAAACTCGTGGAATAGGTATTCATCCTTTTTTTGCGACTCAATGAGTGCTATAAGCCTTTGTGTAAGGTCTTGGGCTACTTTATCTAAGGTTACAAAATTTCCTGAGCCTGTCGGCAATTCTACCTTAAAGCTATCTCCGTAGTAGCGGTGGTAGGTTTTAAGAGAGTCTATAATCAGGTAATTGATGGGCATCCAAATCGGGCCGCGCCAATTGGAATTGCCGCCAAACATATAGCTGTCAGAGTCTCCCGGTACGTAACCTATCGAATATTTATGCCCTTTTATGGTAATTGTGTAGGGATTTTTTTCGTGAAATTTTGAAAAAGAACGGATTCCAAAAGGTGAAAGAAATTCATTTTCATCAAGCATTTTTTGTAAAGTATGCCTGAGTCGGTGTTGGCGAACCAAAGCGAGCAAGTGGGTATCGCCCGTACCCAATTGTGTCCACCTCGAAATCAGGGAAGCCAAATCGGGTCTATTTTTCAAAATCCATCCCAACCTACGGGTAAAATCGGGGGTTTTAGAGAGCAGTTTTTCGTCCAATACTTCTGCTGCAAAAAGTGGAATGATACCCACAATGGAACGGACTTTGAGCCTCATGCTGTTGCCACCTTGTATGTGCAAGATGTCATAAAAAAATCCGTCTTCTTCATCCCAAAGCTGCGTGCCTTCGCCCCCCAGATTGGTTAGCGCGCCAGCTATGGCCAAAAAGTGTTCAAAAAATTTGGCCGACATTTCTTGGTAATAGGGCTTAAAAAGAGATAGTTCCAAAGAAATCCTGAGCATATTGAGGCAATACATGGCCATCCAACTCGTGCCATCCGCTTGCTCTATGTAGCCCCCGAAGGGTAGGGGCTTGCTTCTGTCAAATACCCCTATGTTGTCCAAGCCCAAAAAACCGCCCTCAAAGATATTGTTGCCTCCCTCATCTCTTTGGTTTACCCACCAAGTAAAATTCATCAGCAATTTATGAAAAACAGTCGCCAAGAAGTCTATGTCTGCTTTGCCTGTCATTTGTTTTTCAATGAGATACACCTTCCAAGCCGCCCAAGCGTGCACAGGGGGGTTCACATCCGAAAAATTCCATTCGTAGGCGGGAATTTGCCCGTTGGGGTGCATGTAGTACTCCCTGAGCATTAGTATGAGTTGTCGCTTGGCAAATGGGGCATCAATCCTTGCCAAAGGGATACAATGAAAAGCCGTGTCCCAAGCTGCATACCAAGGGTATTCCCATTTGTCCGGCATTGATAGCACGTTGGAGTTGTAGAGGTGCTGCCATTGGTGGTTGCGCCCCTTTTTGCGCGATGGGGCTGCCGGAGGTTGGGCAGGGTCACCTTTGAGCCACTGGTTCAGGTTGAGATAATAATATTGTTTGTTCCAAATCATGCCTGCAAAGGCTTGATTCATAATATTTTGCTTGGTTGGATTTAATTTTTTGGAGACCAGTTTTTCGTAGAAAATACCCGCTTCTCGTCGCCTTAGTTTTATGAGTTCTTCAAAGTCGGCAATTCCTTTCAATTTGTCGAAATCGTACAAATTGCTGTATATCTCTTCGGGATTGAGTCCAATATTGCGTTTTTTGTTGCTTAGCCTGAGATACAGTTCTTTTTTTTCTCCCGGATTCATTGGCCAGATGTACCTAAGGGCTGATTTGGTGCCAAAAAATTTAAAATTGATTGTAGAATTGTCTCCTGTGATGATGTAGTCATTGATGCCGTCTTTTGGAAACAGCGTTTTGCTCTGAGAACCAAATAGTTTGTAGGCATTGGTCTCATTGTCGCAAAACATAACTTCTCCGCCCGCAGGATACAACAGTTCAAACTCTCCCAAGCTCTCGTGTTTGGCAGCTATGCGGTTGCCTGCGAGGGCTTTGAGCGAAGGTTTGTCATCCCAATACCCCCAAGACCAAGTATTTCTAAACCACAAATGGGGTATTATGTGCAAAGTTTGCGGCTCTTTTGAACAGTTGGTCGCTGTTATTTTGATGACAATATCTTGAGGTGCATTTTTTGCGTATTCAATATCAATATCAAAAAAGCCCACCTTTTCCCAGTCCAAAATATCACCCAATTCGATTTCGGGCGATTTTTTTCCGGCATTCCGATTGGCTTTTCGCAGCTCTTCATAGGGGAAGGCACAGGCAGGGTAGCGGTATTTGTAGCGCAGATAACTATGCGTTGGTGTGCCATCAAGGTAAAAATATTCTTCTTTTACGTCTTCGCCGTGGTTGCCTTCTGCGTTGGTCAGCCCAAAGAGTCGCTCTTTGATATGGGGGTCTTTGCCATTCCAAAAAGCCGCTGCAAAACAAAGCGTGGCTTTGGTGTCTGATATGCCTGCTATTCCATCTTCACCCCAGCGGTAGGCGCGAGACCTTGACATCTCATAAGTAAAATACGCCCAAGCATCGCCATCGAGGCTGTAATCTTCTCGGACTGTACCCCATTGTCGTTCGGCCAAGTAGGGACCCCATTTTTTCCATGTGGTGTTGTCAGGCGAGTGTCTTAACCTTTCTGCTTCGGGGTTGTGGTGCATAATTGCTTTGTTTGCGCGGAAAAATAAAAGTTTTTCTTTGATATGTAAGACGAATGAAATCCCAAATCTCAACAGCCTCAATTTTTAGTTAACATAATATAACTTATGTAACAAAAATAAATTCCACTGTTTTCTTCCGTATTCAATTTTTTTGGCCTATTTAGTACAAAATTTATTGCCATGGATATTGATGCTCTGATAGTTGGTGCAGGTGTATCGGGATTGTATTTGGGTTATATCCTCAAAAAGAACGGTTTGAAAATCCGTATTTTAGAAGCCGGCCACAGAGCTGGCGGAAGAATTCATACCGTAGAAGGATTTGAAGCGGGTGCTCAATACATACACGGAGGCCATTCTGTGCTCAAAGAAATGGCAGATTATCAAGCAATTAAATACCGAAAAGAAACAGGCAATGCCTATTTTTGGATAGACGGAAAACTGCTTACCCGCAAACAGGCTCTTTTGCAGGCTGATTTTGAAAAAGTTGATGATTTGCTGCAAAACTATGAGATAAAGAATCTTGGCGAACATCCTTTCAAATACCGCAATATATTGGAAGGTTTTGCTTCGATATACGGGACATCATTGTCGCGACTAAAACCTCTGGCTGTCAGCCAAATGCAAACCCTTTGGCACAGTGGGGACACGAACTTTGTGCTTGAGGACAATTATGAGAGTATTCTAAAGCCCCTCACCGAAGAACTGAGCGATTGCTTGTCCTTTGATTGCGCCGTTAGCCAAATCACAATGGCTGATGGCAACTGCCAAGTCCTTACCCGGCAGGGACAAATATACAATGCCTCCAAAGTGGCGGTGTGTGTTCCGCTTGGGGTGTTGAAAGCCAAAGCGATAGAGTTTGCTCCTTCCCTACCTCACGACAAACTTGAAGCCATAGCCCAACTGGGTTTTGACGCAGGAGCCAAGGTTTTCTTGGAGTTCAAGCAGCCTTTTTGGCCACAAGACCTATCCGAAATCTACGGCGGTGGCCACTGTCCTTTGTATGCTATTGACAGAAAAACTACCATAATGGCCTATTTGGTGGGCAGGTATGCTGCGCAGGTTTTGGGTTACGGCAAACAGGGCGCAATTGAAAAACTATTGGCTGAACTCGATGAGATTTTTGAACCAACACGTCCCAGCCAATTTTTTATAAAAGCCCATTTATTTGATTGGGGTTCAAACGAATGGACGCGCGGGGCGTATAGTTTTCCGGTGGAAAACGGGCACATTTTCGCCCAATACCTTGCCCAACCTATAAACCGGACACTCTATTTTGCCGGCGAACACACCCACTTTGAAGGGCATCAAGGAACGGTACACGGAGCAATGGAAAGCGCAGAATATTGTGCCAAATTGATTATTGAGTCCACCCAAAGCTCATTTTAAAATGGCTTGGCTGTACTGTATGGTGTAGAGCTTTTCGTAATAGCCACCCAGTTTGAGCAGTTCTTCGTGCGTACCTTGTTCTTTTACTTCGCCTTTATCGAGTACAATAATTTTGTCGGCTTTTTGTATGGTGGCCAGTCGGTGGGCTATCACGATGGCCGTTCTTCCGCGCATCAGGTTCTCTATTGCGTGTTGGATAAGCTCCTCAGTTTCGTGATCTACCGAAGAAGTGGCTTCGTCCAAAATAATGATTTGCGGGTCATAGACCAAAGCCCTGACAAAAGAAATCAGTTGGCGTTGCCCTACCGAAAGGGTTGCTCCTCTCTCCATCACGTTGTAGTCAAACCCACCGGGCAGCTTTTCGATAAAATCCAAAGCCCCCACAATCGAAGCGGCTTTTCTAACCTGCTCAAAACTGATGTTGGGGTTGCCAAGTGTGATATTTTGCATGATGGTATCTGAAAACAAAAACACATCTTGCAACACCAAACCGATATGCGAGCGCAAAAACTCAAGTTTGTAGTCTCTTATGTCGTTTCCATCTACTTTGATGCTGCCTTTGTTGATGTCGTAGAGGCGTGTGAGCAAATTGATGACCGAGGATTTGCCTGCTCCGGTAGCTCCCACCAAAGCGATTGTCTGTCCGGGTTGCACTGCAAAAGAAATATCTCTCAATACCCATTCTTCGTGGTTGTAGGCGAACCAAACATGCTCAAATTGCACTTTACCGCGTAAAGTAGGGGGCGATAGTTTGCCTGTGTCGGCCACAAAATCATTGTTGTCAAGCAGTTTTAAAATCCGTTCGGACGATACAATACCCATCTGCAAACTGTTAAATTTGTCTGCAATCATGCGAATGGGGCGGTAGAACTGGCCGATGTACATGATGAACGAAGTCAAAACGCCTATTGTAACCCCTTCGTTGTCAAGAACTTCTTTTGCTCCGAACCAAATTAAGAGGCCAAATCCGGTTGCAGAGATGATTTCAGCGACCGGAAAGTAAATGCTGTTGTAATAAATTGCTTTGAGGTTGGCTTTGAGGTGTTGTTTGTTGATTTGCTGGAATTTTTTGTGCTCGCGCTCTTCTGCCCCAAATATTTGGACGATATTCATGCCCGTAATGTGCTCTTGCACAAAGCTGTTGAGATTGGCTACGGCGGCTTTGACTTCGTTGAAAGAGTGCTTCATGCCTTGTTTGAAGTAGTAAGTGGCCAATAGCAAAATGGGCAGAGTACTCAAACTGATGAGTGTAAGTCGCCAGTCGGTATAAAGCATAAAACCCAGAATAAAGAGTATTTGCAGCGAATCGCCTATGATTTCGGCAAAGCCATCGGTAAATATTTGGGACATGGTTTCTATGTCGCCAATGGTGCGCGTTACCAGCCTACCGATGGGGGTTTTGTCATAAAACCTGAGTTTTAGGCTCAAAAGGTGTTCGTAGAGCTTAATACGGATGTCCCTGATGACACTTTGGCTCAAAAAGCCTGAAAGGTAGGCATGGCCAAACTGTACCAAAAATTGGGCAATGGTAAGAGCCACCAAAATAGAAACTATGTAAGCCAGTCCCTCGTAATCGCCCACAACGATATAGTTGTCAATGGCTATTTCGGTGAGCTTGGGACGCAAAGGCGAGAGAAATCCCAAAGTAACGGTCAGAAAAACAACAAGATAAAAAATCTTAATGTAGGGCTTGACAAAAACAAAGACACGACGAAACACAAAGGCATCGAAAATTTTGCCGGAGGGTTTTTCTTGGTTATCTATTGACATACAAAGGTAGGGGCTTTGGACAAGGGTTGGTTTGAATTGCCTCTGTTACAAGACGCAAAAATAAGCCGTGTAATCTCAAAAAAATAAAACCTCTTGCGGGAGGTTTTATTGTGAAACTCAATTGTTGAACAGTGATTTTAATTTTTGGTTTCGATACGTATCGGACTGTGTGAACTTTGCATGAAAGGCCCTTATTTTTGGCTGCAAGGCGGTTTGTTGGGCAAAGTGCTTCAATACATCTATGCAGGGACTGCTCAGTCTTTCGTTGTAAGCGACGGCGGCTTTAAAAAGGTATTGCATGGCCAAATCGGTCAAAAGATTGAGCTTTTGCAGGGTTTGGGCGGCTAAGGCTCTGGTTCTAAATTCGTAGGACTCTGAGAGGTATTCCACCAACTCGGCAACAAGTTTTTCATCTCTTTTTTGGGACAAAGTCAATTCGAGCCAAGTGATGCGCACGTTGAGGTTGTTGTTGCCTTTGTGAGAAGCTGTTTTGGCAAGGGCTTTTTTGGCAGCTTCGGGGCTGTGGGCAAAAAGTTTTCGCAAAGCAAGCTCTTGGAGGTCGTAAGAAGGGGCATCCAGTTGCGCCAATACATCATTTTCAAATGAAGCAGGTATGGTTTGCAAGGCTTTAACCGCAGCACGGCGTATTTTTACGTCCGAATTTTTGAAAGCAGCAGAAAAAGCCGCCATAACTTTGGGTTGGTTTATATGAGCGTTGAGTTGTTGAAGGGCTTCTTTGACGATTTCTTCATGGGTTTCTTTTTGTAAGCAAGCAAGTAAGGTTTCCAATTTTTGTTCGATGGATACCTCGCGCAAACCAAGCAGCGCATCATAGCGGTCAATAAAATGAGGGGCTTTGAGCACTTGAGCCAACAACATAGCGGTCGGTTTGGTGAATGTAACTTTTTTCAAAATGATGTCTGAAGGGTCAAATAGGGCAAAAGAAACTTTTTTTGCGGAGGGATTGGCAATAACAACGGTATGCTGTTGGTTTTGAATCCATATTTTTTGTGATTCGGAACTGCCGTCTTCGTAATGCACTTCAAAAACTATGGGCATTTTGAAAAGTCCGCATACATCGCTCAAGGAGTGAATTTGTCGCACGTCAAAGCGCGACTCTTTACCCAAATCTTCAAAACTTACTTGGTAGTGAGGCTCTCCACCTTTGTAAACCCACTGCTCCCAGAACCAGTTGAGTGAAACACCCAGTTTTTCATGGAAAGCCGTCAGAAGGTCATCGCTGTCCACATTGCGGTAAGCGTGTTTTTCCAAGTAATAGGCTATGGCTCTTCGGTAGGCATCATTGCCGACGGTATATCTTAACATATTGAGTACCAGCGCACCTTTTGGATAATGCCTTGCCGTTCCCGCATCGGTATGGGCTATGGGCAACAGGTCTTTTTGACTGGCTGCCAAGGCTCTTAGGGCGGAAGTCCTTCTGCCCCATTGGAAATGCTCCTCGCCAAACGCCTCCCGCTCATAAATCAAATTGTAGTGGGTGGCAAAACTTTCCTGCAACCAGTGATGGGCCGAACTTCTGGCCGTTACCAAGTCGCCAAACCACTGGTGTGCCAATTCGTGGGCATTGACAGCCACATAGTTGCGGTCGTTGTAGCCCGCCTCGTCCACAAAGAAAAAATCCCCAAAAACAGTGGCGGTGGTGTTTTCCATTGCCCCGTAGAGAAAGTCCTGAACCGGTATTTGGGAGTAAGTGTTCCAGCCATAAGGATACATGATTTCTTTTTCAAAAAAATCAAACATTTCTTTGCTGTATCTATAGGTGGCTTCGACTCGATTAGCCCAATCAGGGTAATAGTACAAGTTTATGGCATGTCCAGAGGCGGAAGTCAGTGTTTTGACTTGGTACTCCCCTATTCCCAACATAATCAGGTAGCTGGCGTGGGCTTGGTCCAAGCGGTAATGCCAGCGAATATTGTCGCCTTCGGGCGTGGACGAGATGAGGTCTCCGTTGGAGAGGACTTTGTATTTTTTGTCAAAACTGACGATGATTTCAGTATGCACTTTGTCGTTTTGGCTGTCGAAATGCGGTATCCAGTGGCGGTTGTCGATGCCTTGTCCTTGTGTCCAGATTTGTTTGCGGCTCAGGTTTTTAGGGTCGTTCCACCCAATGAAATAAATGCCTTTTTTGGGAAAACACTCGTATTCAATCTCTATGGTTTGGGCTTCGTCCCAAGCCAGCGGTCTTGGAAACTTCAACACAACACCGTCTTTTCTGCTCATGAAGGCCAAATTTTCTCCCTTCATGCTCGCTTTTTTGATGGTGATGTCGGGAGCATCCAAAAACAGGGTATCCAATCCGGCTTGCAGCACCGTAAAACTGTGGCTTACTTTGCCGATGACTTTGCCTTGTTTGGGTTCAAACCCTACTTCGAGTTTAAGATGATAGAAATCAACGGGATGCTCGCGGGGAGTAAGGCCTTCATCGCTGAAATAAGTTCTTTTGTTCTGAGAAAAGGCAGCAAAAAAGCCAAAAAGTAAAAAGGACAATAAACAGATGTTTTTCATCAAAATAGATTTGAAAATGAAATTATTAAGGGCGCAAAGCTAAAAAAAGCCGGCCACAATTCAAGAATCCCTCATACTTTTGACCAAACAGCTTTTTTAATTAAAATAAAATTTATTTTCTTTGCTAAAATTTAAACTTGATGTCGGCTCATAAAAACCGAAATGATAAAGTAGGCAACTTTGTGGTATATGCCATTTTTCTTTTCGGTCGGATTTTTAAATTTGGCAAGGCCGATGCCGATAAAGTTTGTAAACAATCACAACTCCCTGTTAGACTCCACAGCCAATTGAGACTCTTTTGGAAACTTTTTGGTACAGAGAGTGTCTTTTTTAAGATATTTTTGACATTGAAAAACGTTACAGTTAAAGAAGCCAAACAAGCAGAAAACAAATTGATTAGAGAGTATTACAACAAAACAGGGATTGTTCCCCCCGGAAATGAGGACAGTTTTAAGCCATGAGAAAAAGTAAATTTGGGTTTTGTCTCTTTTACCGCGAACCGGGTAAAGTTCTCAATATCAACTGGAAAATTTTGTCGGCCATTGCCAATCCGATCCGCGACTTGCTTTCCACCAAACCGGGCTTTGCATTTGAGGGCGAAATCATCATAACCTTGGATTCCACCATAGAAAAGCCTAAGTTTACAAAGGAAACCCTCAAAAAATCAACACAATACACCATTATTTTACCTTACGAGCCTTTTGTAAATTCAGACAATCATACAGTCTTGTTTGTTGGGTTTGTGCTGCAAGGCGTGGGTGAATTTTTTAAGTCTTACCTGAATGCAAAAGATTTGGAAGTGCTCAGTAAAAATATTGAGCGCGATGTTGTCCAAAATCCTCGTTATCGCTTTGAGATGACAACTGATTTGCGGTTTGCTACTGAATTTAAGGCTTAGTTGTCAAAGACTTATCTAAAATCTTCAACCTTAATTGTCTATGCTCAGTTACAGGATGTTAATCATGCAATTTTTTCTGCTGCTACTGGGGTTTTGTGCTTTTGCCCAACAATATCAAATTGAGGTGGATCTCAATAGTGTGCAGGATAACAAACTTAAAGTGGTGTGCTATACCCCTAAGCCTACCAATTCTCAAACTAAGTACTACATGCCTGCCATAGTTCCCGGTACTTACAGTATTTATGATTTTGGAAGGTATGTAATGGATTTTAAAGCATATACTCATGACGGTCAGCCTTTGGAAGTGGTGAGAGAGTCGGTCAATTCTTGGCAAATCAAAAACAGCATGAACTTGGGCAAGATTACCTACACCGTAGAAGATACTTGGCGCAACAATACCAACAACTTGGTTTTTGAGCCTGCTGGCACCAGTTTTGAGAAGGACAAGGTATTTGTTTTGAATCCGCATGCTCTTTTTGGTTACCTCGAAAATCTCAAGAATATCCCTTACCAGATAACTTTACGCAAGCCATCTTATTTTTACGGCTCTACCGCCCTAAAACCTATTGATGCAGATAGCTTACAAGATGTTTTTTTGGTAGAAAATTACACCAAACTGGCGGACTCACCTATATTGTATTGTCGTGCCGATACCAGTACTTTATGGGTGGGAGATGCAGAAGTGCTGGTTTCTGTATATTCTCCCAACTCTTTGATTAGCTCCCAATTCATCGCTTCCGAATTGTCTTCTCTTTTGACAGCGCAAAAAGAATATTTAGGGGGCAAGTTACCCATTTCCAAATACGCTTTTTTGTTTTATTTTACCGATCAAAGCCCAAAATCAGGTCTCATAGGTGCTTTGGAGCACTCGTATTCTTCTTTTTATTTTTTGTTGGAGACCCTGCCCGGTAAGGAACTTGTCCAATCTATCAAAGACATTGCGGCACATGAGTTTTTTCATATCATCACGCCATTGAGCATCCACAGCGAAGAAATACACGATTTTGATTTCATTTCGCCCAAAATGTCCAAGCATCTTTGGCTTTATGAAGGGGCTACCGAATACGCTGCTACCCACATGCAAGTCAAGCACGGTTTGATCTCACAACAAGATTACCTTAACTTATTGGCAGCCAAGATACAAGGTGCAGCTTCATACCAAAAAAATCTTCCTTTCACTGAGTTGAGCCGACACTGTTTGGACAAACACAAAAGGCAATACGGCAATGTATATGAAAAAGGAGCTTTGATAGCGGCATTTTTGGATATTACTCTATTGGAAAACAGTGCCGGACAATACGGACTCCAGCAACTGATGGCTGATTTGTCCAAATATTACGGCAAAGACAAACCGTTTAAAGACGATGAACTGTTTGACAAAATAACCGAAATAGCAAATCAATCAAGTCTGCGCAAGTTTTTTACCGACTATGTAGAGGGAACACTCGAACTGCCTTATGAGAATTTTTTTGCAAAAGTTGGTATCCAATACGCACCTACTAAAAACATTTCGGTTTTGGATATTGGCAAAATAGAGATAAAGAATAGCGAAAAAGGACTCATTATCACAAAAATATATTCTGACAAAACCACAAAAAAGATAGGCTACAAACAGGGAGATATAATTTTACAGATAAACAATCAGCCCGTTGACAAAAGCAACATAAACCAACTTGTTCAACAGGTTGCAGACAGTAGAAACAACATCACGGTGCTTAGGGCACAACAAAAAATCACCCTGCCCCTACCCCGCAAACCTTCTATCAAACAAATCAAGAACTACATGGCTTTTTCGCCCACCGCCACCGAAGCCCAAAAAAAATTGGCAAGTTTATGGCTCACCGTAAAACAAAACTGAGGCTTTGTCGGGATGAAAGAGTTTTGCAGCCAATTCTTTGACTGTTGAAGTCTCGACTGCCATAAGTTTGCTTTTTTCATAGTTGATTCTATCCAAATCTCCCAAAAATGCGCAATAAGCAAGCCTGTTTGCGCGGTTAGCAGGTGAAAGATCGGCAAAAAATATTTGAGTAATAAGCTGATTTTTAGCTTTTTGAACTTCTGATTCGGAAATATTTTGAGCCTCGTAGAGTTCCTGCATAATCAGTTGGTAGCCTGTCTGAAAGTCGATATTTGCCAGTCTGCCTGAAGCCACGACGAGCCCGGGGTCTTTTGAGCCGGTCATGCTCATAGAAGCCTCCACAAAAGTTTTTTGTTTTTTGACAAGGTTTTGGTGTAGCCTTGCGCTCTTGCCTTGAGAAAAGATATAATTCAATACCAGCAAAGGGAAGACATCTTCTGAATCAGCCGCCGGGCAATGGAAAGCGATGTAAACGGCTTTTTGTGGAACTTTAGCAGCTACGTATAGCCTATGTTGTTGGTTTTGTTGAGGTTCTTTGGGATACACTCTGCTTAGGGAGTTTGCAGGTGAAGTTTGATAACCAAACCATTTTTGTGCCCATTCGAAGATTTGCCGAGGTTCAAAAGGACTTACTACGCTCAAGATTGCATTGGAAGGGTGGTAAAACCGCAAGAAAAAATCTTGAGTGTCTGCAAGGCTGAGTTGCTCAATTTGTTGGATTGACCGTCCAATAGTTGCCCAGCGATAAGGGTGAACTTGATAGGCCAAGTCTCTGATTTTAAGCCAGACATCACCGTAAGGCTGGTTGAGATACCGCTGTTTGCATTCTTCTATGACCACTTTTTTTTGGGCTTCAAAGCAAGATTCGAGTTTGGGAAAAAACATGCGGTCTGACTCGAGCCAAAAAGCGGTCTCAATATTTTGGGCGGGCAGGGTAATATAATAGTTTGTCAAATCCGGCGTAGTGTAGGCATTGGACTCTCCTGAGGCATTTTGCACCATTTTATCAAAATCTGCCACGTGGCTTGAACCCCCAAACATGAGGTGCTCAAAAAGATGTGCTAAACCCGTTTTGTTTTCATCTTCATCTCTTGACCCAACCGCATAAAGCATGTTTACTGCTGCCAGAGGTGTGATGTTGTCTTGTTGAGCGATTACCCGAAGCCCATTTGACAATATAATAGTTTGATAATCAAACATTGGCTGATTTATATGAAGACAAGTTACCTAAAAAATATTTTGAACCACCAACTTTCTTTACTGTCTTCTTTGATAAAGAATTGAACTGATGCAGCCAAAAATATGGTAACAATAACGGTTATGGTCACCATGATGAGATTGATGATTTTTACTAAATCTAAGGTTTTTTCGCGTTTGACTAAATAGTAATCCCTTAGTTGTTTGACAACCAGATATGTACCACCTATTTCTGCGTTTAGTGGTCTCAAATCTGTATAAGTTCCCGGCTTGTAGGTGGCAATTTTACGGTTGATCTCGCTGTTTATATTGGCGGTGAATAATTTGAGTTTATAGATCATGTCTTTTTCATAAGAACTGAGATCACTGCGAAACAGCAAAGAGTCTAATCCATGCTCAATTCGCTCATATTGTTGGTAATACTTTTGTTCTTGAACAAACTCTCCATTTGGAATGGTGAGCCTTCGGGTCAAATGTTGTTGCCCTACTACAATAAAATAGTCAATCTCGTGGAGGGCCTCCACAGTTCCGGCGATTGTTCTTTCGTGCTTGGATAGCATTTTGAAGTAGTGAAAAGACAAAAAAGATGTAAGGGTTGCTACGATGCTGTAAACCAGAAATATATTGTAAACAATCCGTTTGATTCGGTTGTTTTCATGGTTTTTGTATTCTATGATTTCTTTTTGAGAGGAAATCTCTTGTTTGCTGATTAGGGTGCTGGTGTAGAGTTGGTTCATTTTGAGAACAGAACCGATACGGGCATTGATTTCATAAGGCGAAGACAGGCTGCTCACAAAATCATCTGCTCCGGCATTGAGAGCCTCTTTGAACCTGTCCGCAGAGTGATAACTGGTTGTTATGATGATGGGTATTAATTTTGTTTGGGGGTCTTGCTTGATGATTTTGGTGGCTTCCAAGCCGTCCATATAGGGCATCTCCCAATCCATAATAATAATATCAGGCTGTTGCGAGCGAGCAGACTCTACCGCTTCCAGTCCGTTTTTTGCTGTAAGAATTTGAAAATCAGCGTACTCACTCAAAATGAATTTTTTGATAATCATTTGATTGATTTCCATATCATCCACTATGAGCAGAGAAATCGGCATATTGTTAAGAAGTTAAAGCTCTTATTTTGACGTACGTAAGTTGGTAGAAATAAGTGTTGAAATCAAATTCTTCGGGCAAATAGACGAAGATTTTCTTTTCTTCCAAACCAAAACAGGCCAACCACCTACCACCTTGGTAAGACTTAGACCAAAGTTGCCATCCTGCCGATGAAGGAGCAACATGCCAGTCCTCTGCCCTGACCATATAAAGCCCGTTTTTCCTGTGCTCACCGAAAAAACGTTGCAACTCTTGAGCCTCGAAAAAATTGGCCACCCCAAAAAAATCGGCTGTGTAAGCATCCACCGGATTTAGGTACAACTCAGAGGGAGTGCCTGCCTGAACAACAGAACCTTTGCGCATCAAAACCAGTTTATCCGCCACCGACAAAGCGTCTTTGGCATCGTGGGTTACCATCACAACGGTCAAATCTTTGAGCCAGTTTTTAAGTTCCCAAGTCATTTCTTGTTTGAGGGAGGGGTCTAAGTTGCTAAATGGCTCATCCAACAGCAGTACCTTGGGTTCTACGGCCAAGGCTCTGGCCAAAGCCACCCGCTGCTGTTGCCCGCCCGATAGCTCATGGGGGTAGCGTTTTGCTAAGTCGCTTAGTTTGACTCTGTCCAAATAAGAAGCCACTTTGTATTTGTCTGATTGTTTTAACCCAAAGCCTACATTTTGCTCCACAGTCAGGTGCGGGAAAAGTGCAAAATCTTGAAAAACCAAACCTATCCCTCTTTTTTGAGGTGCTAAGTAGGTGATATCCTGATTGTTAAGATTGATTTGTCCGCTGTCGGGTTTTTCAAGCCCCGCCAGTAAGCGCAACAACGTAGTCTTTCCACAGCCACTTTCGCCCAATAAAGCCGTAAGGGTTTGACTATCAATACTAAGACTTACCGAATCAACCGCTTTTGTAAGAGCAAACCGTTTGCTCAATGACACTATCTCAATCAATCTAAAAAAATAAAACCCACCAAAGTACTACCACACAAAACGCAATCGGAGGGCCAATAAGTATAAAAAATTTTCCGCCCTTTCTAAAGTCTTTTTGCTCCAGATAGCCCGTAGCATAAGCCACAGCATTGGGTGGAGTAGAGACAGGCAAAAACAAGGCACAAGCACAACTTAACGGTATCATCAGGGGTACTATCGTACCATAAGGCTCACTGAGAGAGATGGCAAGAGGCACTAAGATAGAAGCCGCCGCCGTGTTGCTCATCACATTGGAAAGCAACACAGCGAACCAAACAAAAATAACAGCCACAATAAAAATTGCCAAGTGCAAACTATTGATTTTCTGCATAATAATTTGCGTAAGCCCTACGTCTGCCAGGGCAATACCCAACCCCAGCCCCCCGGCCACCAGCATCAAAACCTCCCAAGGAAGAGAGCGGATGTGGTCTGCCGTAATAACTTGAGTGAGAGTGAGTAAAACAATAGGTAAAATAGACGTACCCGCCAGAGGTATGCCGTGAACCGGCTCCGTAAGCCAAAGGGCAAAGGTCAGCACCAGAACCACTAAAACCACTCGCTTTTTGTAAGGTTCGACTGTGTCACTTGTGGGGAGAACAATACTGTTCATGTCTATATTTAAATTGCTTATTTTGAGTGTTTTGACTAAATAAAGCCAAAAAAGATACAGGAAAAAGATGGCTGTAGGGAAGCCCAGTATCATCCATCCCAAAAACGTAACCCTTACGCCTTTCTCCATCAGTGCCCCTACCGCGATGGCGTTGGGTGCGCTGCCTATAATGGTGCCTATCCCCCCTATCGAGGCTGCGGCAGCTATCCCCGTAAGAAGGGCTCGAGTAAAAGGAGAACTTTTCCCCAAATTTCTAATCAGCGGCATGACCGAGGAAATCATCATAGCGGCTGTGGCGGTGTTGGACATGAGCATGCTGCCCAAAGCGGTCATAAGCATCAAACCAAACAACAGCCTATCGGCACGTGTGCCAAAAAATTTGATGCTCAGTTTGAAGAGGGACTGGTCAAGTTGTACTTCTTTCATGGCTTCTGCCAAGAAAAAACCTCCCAGCAATAGCCAAATTACGTTGCTTGTCCATGTGTTGATGTAAATGCTGGCGTTATGCTCTTCGCTTTCAACTATGTAATCTGTGCCAAATCCCAACACCAACATAGCAAGCAGTAAAATCCCCACAGCAAAAGGGGGTATGGCTTCGGTTATCCAAAGCCCAATAGAGAGTAATGTCAGGAAAAATACATAGTCAACAGCATCTCCATAGCCAAGTTGTCTGAAAAAATAAGCGGCAATCAATGAGATAACCAAGTTTCCTGTAAAAGTAGAGGTGTTGAAAAGTACGTTGAAGCGGAAAGCCTTGTACAGCACGTAAGCCGCTCGCCGAGAGTCATTGGTAGCCATAAGCCAATTTAATTTTTTTGTAGGGCAAATTTAGCCTCAGATGGTTGTAAACAGGCAATAACTGTAAAAAATCATCTAATATCAACTCTTGGATTTTTTAAAATATTTCGACACAAAGTTCTGTATCAAGACCATATAATAGTCGGTGTCAAAAAATCTCGCATCTCTGGCCGCTTGTCTCATAAAGATAGCCCCAAATATAAATAGCACAATGTTGGCTGTCCAAACCCCAAAAAAAGAACTTACCACTTCCTGTTTGGCGTATTTTTCGGTTGTCATCGAAATAATATAATACACGACAAAAAATACAATAGAGACCAATACAGGAACTCCTAAGCCACCTTTTTTGATGATAGCCCCCAGAGGTGCCCCTATCAAAAACATGGCAAAAATAGCCAGAGCCTGAGCGTACCGCTTTCCTATATCTATGTCAAGTCCCAAGAGTTGCTTCTCGTGGTAGGAAGTATTGGTATTTTTGTTGGCAACCTCTTGTTTGATTTGTCTGGTTTTCATCAAGGCATCAGCAATGAAGTCCGCAGGGTAATGTTCCCGCTTTTCGGGCAATTGGATGGTATCGAGAGGACGGATTTGCTCTTCAAAAAACTGAGGCGCGTTTTCAGTCCGTGGGGCAGTGAGTGTGTCCCCGCTCATTTCATAAGCAAACATATAATGATGGTTGAGTTTGGTGCTGCGGGCTATGAGTTGGTCTTCTGTTCGGACGACATTTTTGAGGGAGTCGGCTTCGCGGCGCATCTTGCGGTTGTCTTTCATGAGGTTATGGGGCAAAAACAGCCCCTCATCGGTCTGGTTCATCTTAAAGGAAGACATATCAAATACCACTTTTAGCGAATCGAATTTCTCCTTAATAAACTCTGCGTATTGGGCGTAATGCTTTGAAGCGGCTACATCAAAATAACGGTATCCATTTTGAAGTTCAAGAGCTAAATACTGGTTGTTGTTGAATAGGGTCATCGTGCCTGTTTGTGCCAAAATGAGACTGATATTGCCTTTGGAGGCCGTATGGTCATAAATCATGATGTTGTTCAATTGTTTGGTTTGAGGGTCTTTGTGGCCTATTCGGATGCTGTACTTGGGCAAATCATTGTAAAAAACGCCATCTTTAAAAGAAAGCGTCATTTTGGTTTGGCGTATGTCCCACAGTAGCCTCCAAAACTTTAGGTTGGCCACAGGCACGACGTTGTCGTTGTACCAAAGTGCAAAAATAACCAACAAAAACGCCACTACCCCCGTGGGTATCAGTATCCTGACCAGCGAAATACCCGCTCCTTTGATGGCAACCAGTTCTGAGTGCTCGCCCAAACTGCCATAGGTCATCAAAGAAGCCAACAACACCCCCAAAGGCAAACCGATGGGCACAAGCGTCAAAGCCATGTATCCAAACAACTCGGCATAGACCTCAACGCCCAAATCCTTGCCTACAAAATATTTGAAATAAGGCACTGCCCCCTGCATCATAAAAACAAAAATCACGATGCACATGGTCAGAATCAATGGCCCAAAAAAGGCTTGCAATACGAATTTATCTATTTTTTTGAGCATGGTCAAACAATATTAGCAGATACAAAATTGTTAAAAATATCATGCAAGCGGCATGTCCGGTTTGCCGTGGGTGAGGCTCATGAGTTTCATGGACAAAGATCTTGGAATCTTTACGGCAAATTCTGACTGCCAACGGCGGCCAAACAAAGCCTGCAAATTTCTGCCCGCCCAAAGCCTGAGGGCAAAGTCTTTTGTCCACTGGCGGCTGTACTCTGTTTTGAGCAAAGGCCAATTGCCGTAATGGCGAACGACCATTCTTGCCGCCAATTCTGCCGAACGGATGGCCAAAGCCATCCCATTGCCACAAAGCGGGGTTATCAGGCCTGCCGCATCCCCTATCATCAAAATGTCGTTGGCTACGGGGCGTTTGGGGGCAAAATCGAAGTTGTTTATCACCAAAGGGGCTTTGAACACAAACTCGGCACCGCGCCAAATGGCCTTAAGATGGGGGTTTTGGTGAAGCAAACCGGCCTCCATGTTTTCTATGTTGCCAAACCGTTTGAGTCGGGACACAGAGGTCAGGTAACAGAGGTTGTAAGTCTGGCCTTCTACTTTTGAAATACCGCAGTAGCCTCCCTCAAAATTGTGCAACTCAATGACATCAGGCTCAAAATCGAGTTTGATGTGGTGCTTGACTCCTATGTATTGCTGTGCCGTCCCTTTGCTTTCCCTGCCATAGCTTTTGCCGTGCGCCGCTATGTATAGAGGGCTGAAAATGTGGGTATTATTTGAAAAAGTGATTTTATATTGCTGTTCTTGAAAAACCACCGCTTTAATAGAGGTTTTTTCGAGTATTTCTACCCCGACTTGTTTGCAGCGTTGGGCTAAAAAATTGTCGAGGTAGTAGCGGCTCACACCAAAACCACCCAGGTCAAGGGGCAATTCGATCGTTTTGCCGCTTACGCTGCTGAGCCTGAATTTTGTGAGTTGTGCGATGTCGGCTGCTTGGGGGTAAAGCCCATGCGACTTTAAGAACGGAACAACTTCATTTGAAATGTATTCCCCGCAAACACGATGAAAAGGATAAGCCTTTCGCTCAATGACTTTGACTTCAAAACCCGCTTTTGCCAGCAAATAGGCGCAGGTCAAACCTGCCAGTCCCCCTCCCCCAATAACCACCTGTTTCATGTGCGCAAGTTAGCTAAAACGGCTCACCTGCCGCATCGCGTAATGGCATAAATGGCAAAAGAGGCCAGCCAGTGCTCGCCGGCATAGTCTCCGCTAAACAATTTGTCCCAAGCCGCTTGAAAGTGTGCATCACCCAAAGATTTGTAAATGGCTCCGTCTTTGTGCTTGTCAGATATTGCCCAAAGGCAATTGGCACGGCTCAGGTTCAGCCCGTCCAAGTGCACCAGTTTGCCGTCGGTTCTATCCAACACTCGAGCCACTTGCAGCGAACTGAGGCTTTTGGTAGGTAGAAACTTGGCCATCCATTTGTCAAACTCATCTTTTGCCAAGACCCTACGCATCAAATCCGCCTCTTCCAAACAAGGCGACAAAAAATCGTATCCACTTGGCTCCCAATCCAAAGGACAGCCTTTATCTTTTCCATAAAGCTCTAAAGCCTTTTTTGTGATAAGCTCGACAAGATGGGTCTCGCCGGTGGCTTGGGCGTTGTCGTAGATGAGTTTGAGGGCAAAGGCCAAATTGGCGTGTTCGCCGCTCCTGATGGGATAGACCAGTTTGCCTAAAAAATCAACCGTCAACTCTTTGATGCGCTTAACCAGAGGGTCTAAGGATTGCCGCCAGAATTGGGCTTTGGGATTTTGCCACGTAAATAGTTCATTATGAAGTTGCAAGAGCCAAGCCCACCCATAAGGCCGCTCAAAAGAGCGGTTTTGCTTTTGCTCAAAAACAAGTAACTCTCTGCTAATATTTTCAGGCGTAAACGCACGATCAAATAGCGACTCAATGGCGGCTTTTTGGCTTAGTTGAGGGAATAGCTTCAACAGCCTTGCCAGCGACCAGTACCCATGTGCCGCTGAGTGCCAATCAAAACAACCATAGAAAACGGGATGGTAAGCCTTTGGCGCAGCAGCCCAAGAACTGTCTGTCAGCACCACTCCCGTTTTGTAGGGAAATTCGCGCTCCAAACAAGACAAAGGCAAACGAGCCAATTTTTCAGCGTCTAAAAGACTGAGTTGAGGCTGGGCGTGCAAGTCAAAAAGACTGATTGACACAAGAAAAAAGGCCGTTTTTAACCCCCAACCCATTGAAGTAAAATTTCTAATCACTGTTATTGAGTTTCTTTGCGCAATTGCTCTATTTGCTCGATGGTTAAGCCTGTATGCTTGGCGATTTCCTCGTTGCTTAAAACGGTTTGCAAAAGATTTTTCGCAATCTCAATATTCCTTGCTTGCCGCACTTTTTCCTCGGCCTCTATTTTCAAAGACAGGGCTTCGCTGGCTTTGAGGTGCAAGTAGTCCAAATAGCGGTTGTAGCCGTATTGCTGCTTTTTGTTCAGGCGCATGATGTCCAGCACTTCTTTGGCTTCGGCCAAGCCTTTGGCCACAAAACTGTCTTTGACTTCGCTGTTTTTCAAAAAGTAAATCCACTCGTCCAGCGTGTCTTTGGCCACGTCGTTGAACTGATTGACTTTGATGATGTAGTATTCGGGAAAAATATCGGATACTTCCGTTTTGATAAAAGTTTGCTTTTGTTGCACAGAAAGTTGCAAGGTGTCTTTTTGGTGCAAGCCTTCAAAAGTGGTCTTGCCTTTGTAGATATAGTCTTTGCCTTGCCCCAAATCAAAATACACGATATTGATGGAAATGACTTTTTTGATTTCCGAATACGGCTGCCCCAGACTCAAATGCTCGCTCAGGGCTTTGGATGCACCGTAGGCCATTCTGTGGAAATAGTCTATTTCGTAGGTGTTTTGGATTTCTATTATCACCAACTCGTTTTTGGAGTTTTTTGTCAAAACATCAACGCGGTTGTATTTGTCTTCGTCGCTTTGTTGGTTGGATTCGCTTTCCAAGATTTGCTCTATTTTGATGGTATCGAAAAGCAGTTCGGACAAAAAGCCTTCCAGCACCACAAAATTGGCTTTGTTGCGAAGTAGTTTTTTGACTGCCCAGTCGAAACGAATCAGTTTTTTGGTCATAAGTTTTAAAAAGTTTAGCCCCCGTTTTTGCGCAATTGCTCGATTTGGTCAATGCTTAAACCTGTTATATCTGAAATAATTTGGTTGTTATAGCCTTTTAAAATACCATTTTTGGCGTTTTCGATTGCTTTTTGGTTTCGGATTTTCTCTTCGGCCTCTATTTTCAAAGACAGGGCTTCACTGGCTTTGAGGTGCAAGTAGTCCAAATAGCGGTTGTAGCCGTATTGCTGCTTTTTGTTCAGGCGCATGATGTCCAGCACTTCTTTGGCTTCGGCCAAGCCTTTGGCCACAAAACTGTCTTTGACTTCGCTGTTTTTCAAAAAGTAAATCCACTCGTCCAGCGTGTCTTTGGCCACGTCGTTGAACTGATTGACTTTGATGATGTAGTATTCGGGAAAAATATCGGATACTTCCGTTTTGATAAAAGTTTGCTTTTGTTGCACAGAAAGTTGCAAGGTGTCTTTTTGGTGCAAGCCTTCAAAAGTGGTCTTGCCTTTGTAGATATAGTCTTTGCCTTGCCCCAAATCAAAATACACGATATTGATGGAAATGACTTTTTTGATTTCCGAATACGGCTGCCCCAGACTCAAATGCTCGCTCAGGGCTTTGGATGCACCGTAGGCCATTCTGTGGAAATAGTCTATTTCGTAGGTGTTTTGGATTTCTATTATCACCAACTCGTTTTTGGAGTTTTTTGTCAAAACATCAACGCGGTTGTATTTGTCTTCGTCGCTTTGTTGGTTGGATTCGCTTTCCAAGATTTGCTCTATTTTGATGGTATCGAAAAGCAGTTCGGACAAAAAGCCTTCCAGCACCACAAAATTGGCTTTGTTGCGAAGTAGTTTTTTGACTGCCCAGTCGAAACGGATTAATTTTTTGGTCATGGTTTTCTACTTTACAAAGATAAAAAAAGAAAATGCAAATAGTATATTAGCCTGCGCTTCAACAAAAACGCGATGGCCACAAATCCATGATGCCCACAGCATAGGGTGCATTTATCTCAGTAATCACTGCTTATTTCTGCATGACAAATATAAATATTAGACAAGAAAAGCAAGGGCATGTGAGGAAACTATTCTTTCAGCACCGTCAGCCAGCCTTTGTGTTCATCGCCGTGTTGGAGGTTGCGCAGGTGGTAGTAGTACAGGCCGGGTTGGGCTTCTCTGCCCCAGTTGTTGCGGTAGTCGGGGGAGTAAAAAACGGTCTGTCCCCAGCGGTTCAGTACCCTTAGCTCCCATATATCCTCTTGGATGCCGTCAATCTCGAAGTCATCGTTGATGTCATCGCCGTTGGGCGTGATGACGTTGGGGATAAAGTCGAGGCAGTCTTTGTAAGCTATTTCAAATGTATCCTTAACCACGCAAGCCTGCTTAGATATGGTCAGAATATAGGTTCCGGGCTTGCTGACGGTTCTAATTGGCTCAATAACGCCATCGTTCCAACGGTAGTTTTCACCGGGTTTGGCTTGCCAACCGATGTAGGCCATAGTGCCTCTGCAAAGTGGAGCATCGAAGAACCGGCTGTATTCTTTTCTGCCTTCACCGGGCGGCAGTTCTCCGATGATCCGAATCGTGTCTCTAACAGGGCAGCCATTTTTCATGGCCTGTATCCAGTAAATCCCCGGTCTGAAAATAGGAATGATATCGTGGCTGCTGCCCGTTGACCAGATGATGGGCTGTTGGGCGTTGGCTTCGAGCCAAAAGGTATCGCCTTGACATAGGTATCTATCGGGGCCGAGCGTGTAGGGTACGCGCTTGTCGCTGACGGCCAGCCGGATGGTGTCGCGCGTAACGCAATCGTCGAGCCTGACTTCAACCCAGTACGTTCCGGCTTCGCTGATGGTTCGGATGGCTTTGGTGTCTCCATTTTCCCAGAGATAGATCGCCCCGGGTATGTAGTAGCCTATGTCCATCGAGCCGTTGCAGAAGATGGTGTCTTCGGCGGGGCCTAAGTCAATCAGGCGGTCGCACTGGTAGAGATGAAGGTCATCAACTAAATAACTTGCTTCTTTCGATTGATAACCAAGCTTTTGAATTTCTTTAATATTTATTTCTGTTGTTTTAGAGTATCCTTTGGGATAAGTTCCAAAAAGAATATACTTTTCACCTCCATTTGCTATGAAACTTCCTCCAATTTTCACCCACTCACCGGGTTTGTCAATGATGTTGCCTCTGGGGTTTGAAATTTGAGGAGGGAATAATGCTATATTATTAGAAAAGGCAGGTATAGGTTCTACTGAGAAATGAATTTTGAAAGCGTCTATTGCAATGTGCGAAGCCGGATGTAAGGCTACCCAATGCCAAAATATGTATTTCTTGTTAGGTTTTAGAGGTTCGTATAGAACACCTCTAATAGATTCTTTGGTATAAAAATCAGTACTTTCATTTCCAAAATCATTAAATAAAAGTGAATAATTACTTACATAGCCTTGACCATGATGAGGAGGAATTCTTGGCGATAGTTTAAAAGAGCAATAGTTATGGAAGTTTATAATATAGAACCTTCTATTATTTTTTTCTATTTCTTCAATCTTTAAATTAGGATCATCTATAATCTGACATCCTTTCCATGAATATAATATATTGCGGTTTTCCCGTTCAGTATAATCTTGGGGACAAAACGTGTAATTCTCAAAACTGGGGTTGCTAATAATATTTTGGCTCTGCAATACCAATGCTCTTGTGAGTAGAAGAAAAAGTATTAGCTTTTGTTTCATAATATTCAAAATTTTTAATAACAACCCTTAGACCGGATAAGGGTTGCATAAATTTAGTAAGATTAAAGAGAGTTAAAACATTCTACGGTTATTCTTGGACTATCATGCCATCTTCTCAATTCTGCAAGATGCCTTGAGTTGCAAAATATGATATCAACAAACTCATCGTCATAGAGTACATGGTGGAAATTTATCACATTGTAACGCGTATCATTAAATTTAAGAGGCGGAGATTCTTGGTGATTTCTTGGATTGAGATACTTCCATTCTGCTTTAAGCCTAATTTTTATGGCTGTCCGAAGCCTCCATTCTGACCTAAAAAGTGATTTTCTTTCAGACCTTGCGTAAATGCTCAGTGTGGTTTTTTCTTTCCAACCTAAGAAAACCTTTATTGGAACAGGATTGGCGAAGTCATGGTTTACAATCATAGTCCAGTTTTCAATTATCGGAAATTTAGAATAGCCCAAGTCAATTCTGCCCACTACTTTTACAAATCCGTGTTCTGCCATACATTGCCTACTTTCCGGACTTTTTCTATCGGCTGGCGAAGAAGTCAAATTTATTTCCACCGGCCTGACGTAAATCTTATTTAGGGTATCGTCTGCTGTGGCGGACATCAGCATTGGCAGTTTACATTCGCTGGAGTCGAGCATGACTTTTACGTAGTCGCGGGTGAACTGAAAAAACACCTTGCCAATCATCACAATACCTTTGTGGTTTACCACCGATGCCATTC
>CAZRQL010000013.1:0-84563 GCA_964602415.1 uncultured Roseobacteraceae bacterium | reverse complement strand
ATTTTCAAGGATTTAATTCTAAAAAAAATATAAAACCACTTAATTTATAGTATAAAAGCCTAAGGGACTGCTTTACTTGGTTCGTGTTGCTTTTGCCAACGCAGCATCTTACCTTTGCAATAAATAATGGCTATGTGGATAGAAAAAGACAACAAACTGAGTTTAGAATTGAGCTTCAAGGATTTTTCTCAAGCCTTTGCTTTTATGACGCAGGTGGCATTGCTGAGTGAAAAGCACAACCACCATCCGACTTTTGTCAATACCTACAACCAAGTCCGTATCGAACTGAGCACACACGATGCCGCCAATACGGTTACGGAAAAGGACCGCAAAATGGCCATCGAAATTGATAAACTAATCCCAACATCATAGCCCATGCAAACAATAGTCTCCAAATTTCCTCAAAGTATGGTCAAACACAAAGGAAAGAGTTTCGTAGAACTCATCAGCGCGAGTCGTATATTTGTCAGAGTCAGTGAGTTGGCTGTTGAAATTGAAAAGCAATACACAGGGGAAGCGTTTTGTGTCGTGGCTGTCTTGGATGGGGCTTTTGTTTTTGCGGCGGACTTGATTCGGGCTTTAAGTTTTGATACTGAGGTTGTTTTCTGTAAATATAAGTCTTATGTAGGTACAGAGTCGAGTGGCTCGTTGCAAGAGATATTGCCTTTGGGTCAAGAAATCAAAGGCAAACATGTGCTCATCGTTGAAGATATTGTGGACAGTGGGCTGACCGTTTCCAAGATAAAAGCCAAAGCCATCGAACTGGGAGCCAAATCGGTGCAGACCGCCGCCTTGCTGTTCAAACCCTCAAACTTTAATTTCGGAGAAGTGCCTGACTTTGTGGGCTTTGAGATAGAAGACAAGTTTGTTATCGGCTACGGAATGGACTTTGACGGATTTGGCCGCCAGCTCCCCGGTATCTACCAATTGCAAGTCAAAAACTAAGTACGTACCGCTCTAAGCCAACAAACCAACCCATTTTGATGACAGTTTTTGATGCAGAAAAAATAAAACAATACGGTGGTTTTGAACTGCTTGCCCGTCAAGTGGTGGAGGGATTCATTACCGGATTGCACAAATCGCCCTATCATGGCTTTTCGGTGGAATTTGCCGAGCACAGGCTCTACAATGCCGGAGAGTCCACTCGACACATAGATTGGAAAGTCTATGGCCGCACCGATAGGCTCTACACCAAACGCTATGAGGAAGAAACCAATTTGCGCTGCATGCTTGCCATAGACAACTCTTCGTCTATGCACTTCAACGGCAAGATTGGTTTTGCTTTGAATTCGGCGGCTTGTCTGGCTTATCTACTTCAAAAACAGCGCGATGCTGTTGGGGTTTGCCTTTTCGACGAACAAGTCAGGCATATTACTTCCATCAAAGCCACCAACACACACCTCCAGCAAATCTTCAGCCTATTTACTGAAGTTGACAACCAAAAACACCGAAATAGGAGCACTCAACTATCAACCTCTCTTCATAGCATTGCCGAGCAAATCCACCGCCGTTGCTTGGTGATTATCTTTTCGGATTTATTTGATTCTCAAGATGAATCTCAACTAATTTCTGCTTTGCAGCACCTCAAGCACAACGGGCACGAAGTCATTTTTTTCCACGTGTACGATGGCGACTTTGAGTTGAGGCTTGACTACGACGACCGCCCAACCCTTTTTATTGATATCGAAACAGGCCAGCAAATTCAGGCCAACCCCGCCGAACTTCGCGAAAACTACACCAAGGCAGTGCAAGAAAAATTCAATCGGCTGGCTTTGGCTTGCGGGTCGTTGAAAATAGACTTTATGCCTGCCAACATTAGAGAAGGCTTAGACACCATTTTGCAGGCTTTCTTGGTGAAAAGAAAAAGGATGAAATAATTCCTAACAAATTGATTATCAAAATAATATTTCGCAGACTCAGTCTGATGAATCTGCTTTTTGTGCACTACAAATAGGTCAGAAAAAAAGTAAGACATGTGAAAAAAAAATGTTAGATTATACTAAACTTTTATATTTGTATCGTCTAATATTTAGTATGAAAATAACATCCTATCTTATTTGTGCACTCATCGTTTTTTCTAATCAAACTATTAGTGCTCAAAACGCTGTATTTGAGGGCAGAGCGGTGTCAAAAGACGGAGGGTTGCCCCAAGTAGCGGTCTATTTCCCAAAATTGGGCAAAGGGAGTACTTGCAACGAAGATGGTTTTTTTAAGTTTGAAAACCTTCCCATCGGGGTACATGAAGTTGAATATAAGTTGCTGGGATATAAGACAAAAAAAATAGAAATTAAACTCAACGATGGGCAAAATAACTACTTAGAAACAGAATTGGAGGAAGACATACTGGGACTCAACACCGTCGTTGTCTCGGCCTCAAGGAGCGAAATAAGCCAAGAACTGTCGCCGATAGCGGTGAGCATAGTGGCAAGGCAAACCTTCGAGCGCACACAATCTTTGACCCTTTCGGAGGGGCTGGCCTTTACACCCGGGCTGAGGGTAGAAAACAACTGCCAAACCTGTGGATTTAGTCAAGTGAGAATGAACGGCTTAGAAGGGCAATATTCACAAATTCTTATCAATAGCCGTCCGGTTCTCTCAGCACTGGCAGGTGTCTATGGACTTGATATGATGCCTACCAGCATGATTGAGAGGATAGAAGTAATAAAAGGAGGAGGTTCAACACTTTACGGTGGCAATGCCATAGCTGGTACCATCAATATTATAACCAAAGAGCCTGTCGAAAACCGATTTGAAGCCCTAAGCAATCAATCTTATTTTGGAAACAACCTCTCAGAGAGAACCCTGAGTTTCAACACACAAGTGGTAAATAAAACCCTAAACAAAGGACTGAGCATCTACGGCTACACGCGCGAGCGCGACCCATGGGATGCCAATGGCGATGGTTTTACAGAACTCCCGCATCTAAAAAATAAAGTCTTGGGAGCAGAAGGATACTGGAATGTATCCACGCGCTCAAAGCTAAAAGCCGGTTTTTTCCAACTTAAAGAATTTAGAAGAGGGGGAAACAAACTCGATGTAGAACCGCACCAATCGGAAATCGCCGAACAACTCAAACATGATATTTCCAATGCTCAAATCACTTTTGAACGATTCTCTTCCGATTACAAGCATAAGTTATCTACTTATGCTTCAGGACAATGGGTAAAAAGAGGCAGCTACTACGGGGGGCTGTCCGATTCTTTGTACGGCAGATCAAATGATCTGACCTCAGTAATTGGGCTTCAATACAACCTGATTCCCAATTCAAAAATCTCTATTACAACAGGGGTTGAAAACCAACACAATCGCGTGCAAGACAACATGCCGGGCTACCATCGCTCTGTCTATCAAACAAGTTCTACACTGGGCAGCTATTTGCAAACTGAACTTACTGCTGTCAACAAACTTACCTTGTCGCTGGGGCTGAGGGCGGACAGGGTGGTAGTGAGTGGCAAATACGCCCTCAATATTAAAGATTTTCACAACAATATTGAATCTTGGGTCTATTTAGGAAGGTTTTCCGCTATGTACGAGCCTATTGACAACCTAAAAATCAGAGCCTCTTTGGCGCAAGGATACCGTGCCCCCCAAACATTCAGTGAAGACCTGCATGTGGAAATGATAGGCGGGTCGGCGCGTTTTATTGCCTTGTCTGATGATTTGAAAATGGAACGTTCCATAAGTTCCACGCTTTCAGTTGACTACCGCACAAATACAGACATGGCTGTCAATATCTCGGGATTCTGGACAACATTGCAAAACCCTTTTATCCTGTCTGAACCCTACCAAGACCAAAGCGGCGTATCTATCATCACCAAACGCAACGGAGGAGGAGCAACTGTAAAAGGCATCAATATAGAAACCTCCAAACAGTTCTCGCCCAAGTTTGCCGCCCAACTGGGGGGCACATTGCAAACGGCACTCCATCATAACGAAGAGCTAATTTGGTCAAGCCAAACAGAATCCGTATCAACGACCAAAATGCTTCGTACGCCTGATGTTTATGGCTATTTTACAGCTCTTTACAACCCAAACAAAGCACTGAAATTTAGCGGGTCGGGCGTTTTTACCGGTTCTATGGCCTTGGCTGAGGTGGTAGATTTTGAAACTGAGCGCACAGTGATTCGCCGAACTCCCAACTTTTTGGAAATCAACACGAAAGCATCTTACTTACTGCCCTTTAAGTGGAGAAGCCAATTTGAGATTTTTGCGGGCGTACAAAATCTGCTCAATAGCTTTCAGAAAGATTTTCAGGTGGGGGCGCATAGAGATTCGGGCTATATCTATGGCCCTTTGCGAGGTCGTACCGTATTTTTCGGGCTTAAAATTGCTGTTGATTAAGAGCTTGGTACGACTCTACGACAGCACAAAGTTCGTCATACCAATCTTGCCCAAACTTACGAATCAACGGCTCTTTGAGGAACACATAAAGGGGCACGGAAAGATTTTTGCCCAACTCACAAGCCGCCGAACAAATCTCCCAGCGGTGGTAGTTTAGGGCAATGGTTTGAGCGAACTCACTGATTCTTATGGGATAAAGATGACAAGAAATGGGTTTGATAAAATCGCTTTTGCCTTCTCTATACAAAAGTTCAAAACTGCACTGCACCAAGCCTGCTTCGTTGCGGTGGGCGTAGGCACACATTCCGTTTGACAACAATGGAGTGGTAAGTTCTTCGTCCTGCTCCTCAAAAAAGCCTAAGGACTCAATTTGCTGTATGGCTTCCTCACTAAGATACTGTTTTACAAGGGAATAAACCCGCTCAATGACAGCCAACTCGCCTTCTTGGAGGGGCGCACCCAAATCACCGGCTACACAACAAGCCCCTTGGCATTTTTTGAGGTCGCAGACAAAATGGCTTTCTATGACATCATTGCTAATGAGTACGTTATCGCCTATCTGAATCATTTATTTTTTGCGGATTTCTTGTAAAAATGCCCTTTCTACCTGCCAATCTTTGGATATTTTCAGCAGTGCAGTAGCCTCAATTTCAGAGATAAAACCTTTGGCGTTGTTGGCATCCCAAGCCGATTTGAGAAAATCAATTTTGGTCTTCTGGTCTGCGTCGCCAATTTTTTCGCGCAAATATGAGCGGGCACGCTCAAAAGCATCGTAGAGATTTTCTTCTACAAATGAATTAGCCCAAACAAGCTCCTCTTTGGCATCCATTTGCTCTGCCAAATTCTCCAAAATAGCCCGCTCATCTTCACTAAAGCCGTGGTATTGAAATATCACGCTTTGCAATAAAAGAAAGGCTTTCTTCAATTCGCTTGTCATAGAGTTAATATGATACCAAAGTATTGTGTAAAAGGAAACAGGCACACCACTTGCAAAATTAGCAATTTGAGTGACTGACTGCAAACTTTCATCGAAATATCAAAATTTATTTTGAAGAAATAAAAAAATATTCTCTCACAAATCCTCCAAGAGTGTTCCCCCAAAAAAACTTAAAAATTACACCATTTTCAAACGTTTGCATTGTATTTCAATACGATAGAACGTTGGAGTATAAATTTAATTTCTTTAGGTTTGTCAAAACAATAAAAACTGTTTTATGATGAGAAAGATTACTATCCCAATTTTTTGTCTGTTATTTTTTTGCCAAGCGTCCGTAGCGCAAGATTTTTTCTTTTCGCAATATCATTACACGCCCTTTCTGACCAATCCCGCTCTGCTTGGTAGCCAAAACTGGCAAAGCCTGTGGCTAAATTACCGCCACCAGCCTCTGCCCGATGGTGAAAACATCCAGACCGTGGCCCTTTCGGGCATGCAGCCCATGTTTGGGCGCAGCGGCAGGCGTTGGGGCGGACTGGGGCTTTCACTGTTTCAAGACAGGGCTGCCAATTTTGTGAATAGCTTTGGGAGTTTGGCAGCAGCAAGCTACAATGTAACGGTCGGCTCTTCCCAAATATCTTTGGGGATACAGGCAGGCTACTTTCAAAAAAGAATTGATGCTCAGGGACTTTCTACCCTTGCGCAGTACCAAAACGGTGCATTTGACCCTACGCTACCCAATGGAGAGCCTTTGCTCTCGGCCAGAGCGGGTTACTTCAACGCCTCAGCAGGTGCACTCTGGTATAAAGAAGAAACACAGACCGGAGAATACCGCTACTATCTGGGTGTCAGCGGCATGAACCTCACCAATCCACAACTGAATTTTACCGGTATATCAGAATCGAAAGTTCCTTTGCTCTATCATGTAATCGGGGGGCTGAACCTGCTGCCGACCACCTCAAACTGGATTTTGATGCCCAACACCAGATTCAGTTCATTTTCAGGGTTTTCTTTTGCCAATGTAGGCTCTTGGCTGCGCTACAAAACAGCCGAAAAATCATCGGTGGGGATGGGGCTTTGGTACAACACCAACCGCGCTTTGATTGCCTCTGCCGAACTAAAACTCCCCTCTTTTGTGGTAGCCCTAAGCTACGACCTCTCCATAGGAGACAACACAGTGGTTTGGCAGCGCAATGGCTCTCTTGAAGTTACATTTGGTTTGCGCAAATGGCTGGATGTCAAACCTAAAGACAGCGATGGCGATGGAGTCCCCGACAAAGACGACCTCTGCCCACAAGCCGCCGGAAAGCCTCAATTGCAAGGCTGCCCTGACAAAGACGACGACGGAATAGCTGACAAAGACGACGATTGCCCCGAACAAAAAGGGATTGCAGACTTCAAAGGCTGTCCTGACACCGACTCAGACGGCATACCCGACAAAGAAGACGAGTGCCCACAAACAGCAGGGCTGCCACAATTCAAAGGCTGCCCCGACACCGACTCAGACGGCATACCCGACAAAGAGGACGAGTGCCCACAAACAGCAGGGCTGCCACAGTTTAAAGGCTGCCCCGATAGCGATGGAGATGGCATTCCCGACAAAGAAGACGAGTGCCCACAAACAGCAGGGTTGCTACAATTCAAAGGCTGCCCCGATAGCGATGGAGACGGAATCGCCGACCCTTACGACCAGTGTCCCGATGAGCCGGGCGTGCCTGCACTGAAAGGCTGCCCTGAAGTTATCACCATTGAGGAAGAAAAACTGCTCCAAAAGGCCGCTTACGTGCAATTCAAAAGCGGAGAGGCTGTTATCCTTCGCAACTCTTTTGCCATTCTGAACGAAGTCGCTGAACTGCTCAAAAATCATCCCAACGGCAAAATGGAACTTATCGGACACACCGACAACACCGGCAGCGAAACCAAAAACCAGCTCCTCTCAGAGCAAAGAGCCGCCGCCGTCAAAGAGTACTTGGTCAGCAAAGGAATAGATGAGAATAGAATCTCCACGAGCGGCAAAGGCTCATCCGAACCCGTAGCCCCCAACAACACAGCCGAAGGAAAAAGCAAGAACCGTAGGGTAGAAATGAAGTTTGAAGCCAAAGTCAAAAAGTAAGCAAAACCCCAACATAAACCCTTCTACATAGCCACGGGAAACCTTAACCCGTGGCTATTCTTTAGGAAAAGACATCCCGATTGTTGCATTTTTAAAAAAAAGAGAAAAAACAAACGACAACAAAAAACCTGCAAAAGAAAGCCCTAAGGCTTGGTCTATGGCTATGTCTTTGGTTTTGAGTTGGGGGATTTGATTTAAAAAGTCATCGTGCCGATGTTTGTGTTGAGTGTCAAAAATTTTATTCCCTTCAAATTCAATCAATTGATTTTCAGTTGAATCAATTTGAATTCTACCGCGATAAATCAAACCTTCTCTCACCATATACTTTTTCGTAAACTCATTATAGCCTTCTGTTTGGATGATATTTTGGCGGGTTTCGGCCATAAATCTCTCCAAATCAGATTTGTATATTGATATGCCTTCTTGCATGAGAGAGGTAGATGAAATACCCCAAAGAGAGATAAAAAATAGAAGCGTGGCCGTTAAATTGAGCGCGATAGAACAAACAAGTGCATACAAAAAATGAACCTGCGTCATTTTTCTGCGCAATTGGAACATGGCCAAGCCAAAAAAAAGACCATAGACCGATAGATAGATGTATTTGAAAGGGCCAAATGGATTGAGATGCAGCAAAGCCAACACCACCAAATACACACAACAAGCAAGTCCCGCCCAAAAGCCCCAAAAAATACCAATGCGAAACAATTCGCGAAAATGATTCATATCGAAGACAATAAAAGTGAAGTTTTGACATAATGGGTTTGATCCTGCCAGTCTATGGCTGTCCAATAGCCCAATCTGGATTTGACCCTAACCCTGTCACCCATTTTAAGCTCAGCCGCAACCTGAGCCGCATGAGAAGGGTCATCCATAACTAAGACATTGTTTTCCAAAGAAATTGCATAGTCCGATTGAGAAACGGAGTTCAATAAGATAACAAAAAATAAAACCCACAGCAGGCTGACAACCAACAAGCCGGTTGCGCTCCGTTTTGATTTTTTCTGCAAAAAAGCAAGCAAAGCAAAGCCAATCGCACCCGCGCAAGCCAGCACAGCGATGATGAAAAAATTTCTGCGTAAGAAATGTACAAAAAATTGGTCGTCGGAATATTTATACCCCTGCAAGTTGTGAAGTTTGGTGATTTGGGCAAGTTTATCGTCCGCTTTGGGGTACTGAAACTGGCGCAAGTACAAAAGCGCGAAAAGCGTGTAGGCATGCTGTCCTGATATTTCACCTGCCATCGACATTTTGAGCAAGGCTTGGGTTGAAGCCATTTGGGTTTGCTCGAAAATTTGGTGATAGGCTTTGCAAGCAGCGAGGTATTGTTTTTGCTCAAAAAGTGAGTCTGGATGGTGGTAAATACCTTGTGCGTGTATTTTAGTATTGAAAATCAACAAGTTAAATATGAACAGAAAAAAAAGGGTCTTTTTTTTGGGAAAAATTTGTATCATAATGCTGACGGTTCTACTTTTGCACCCGCAAATTAAGGCAATAGAGTCTAAGGTTGCAAAATAAGATTCCGTAGCTCAGTTGGTAGAGCATTACACTTTTAATGTAGTGGTCCTGGGTTCGAGTCCCAGCGGGATCACAAGCCTCGTTTCGGCGGGGTTTTTTATTTAGGCCCAGGTGGTGAAATTGGTAGACACACTACTTTGAGGGGGTAGCGGGAGTTATCCTGTGCTGGTTCGAATCCAGTCCTGGGCACAAGGGTTAGTTTTTTTTGGGAGGCTTAAATTATTTAAGCCTCCTTTTTTTTAAAAAATCAAGAAAGTAAACCTCCTTTGTTACTAATTCATACCGAGCCAGCGATAAAGAACTTTCTGTTGTACCGGATTGGGTACTTGTGGCTCAACTTTGTAGTTGCTGTAGAGGCTCTGTTTGAGCGTGATAGGTAGTTCAAAAACCAGCCCATCTCTGGCAATCAAGACTTTAAGAGTTTTCCCGATTGGGTTGTTTTGGATGAAAAAATTCAACAAACCCTCAGATGCCCTTTGGCCTTCGATAGCCAATACCTCATCATTGACCGACAGCCCGCCCTCATAGGCCGAACCACCCCGCCAAGTCTCGGTAATAAGCAGCTTGCCGTTTTCGGTTTTGGTCTTCATGCCCCAATGTGGATTTTTGTGGGGGTCACGGATGAATTGGAGACCTACTTGAGACAAAATACGCTCATAATCAAACACTTCTGTGCCATCAATGTACCTTGCAAAAAAATCGCTCATGTCTTTGCCGCTGACTTCTTTGATGACCCTGAGCCAGTCTGCTTGGGTGTAGCCAATATCTTTTTTGAGGTAAAACTCTTCGTACATGGCACGCATGACATCATCGAGCGATTTTTGTCCTTGCGTAGCGGCTATAATCTCCAAATCTATCAGAGAAGCCGCCACCGAGCCAAACGTATAGTAAGAGATGGAAGTATTGACAGAATTTTCGTTTTTTTTGTAGTACTTGACCCAAGCGTCGTGACTGGCCTCACTGACAGATTGTTCGGTGCGGCCAAAGCTATTTTCGGCATTGTGAATGTCTTTGACGAGCATATTGAGGTATTGGTCGGCAGAAATAATGCCCGCCATGCGCAGCAATTTTTGGTCGTAATAGCTGGTAAAGCCTTCGGCTATCCACAGCAAAGGAGTATAGACTTCATTTTGATAATCGAAAGGCCCCAATCCTTTGGGACGCAATCTTTTGACATTCCACAAATGAAAATACTCATGCGCCACCAAGCCCAAAAAACTCTGGTAGCCCGCCTCCGAAGAAAACGAATTGCGGTCGCAAACCAACACCGTGGAATTGAGGTGCTCCAGCCCCCCGCCGCCTTTTTCGTTCATCTGAACAATAAAAAGGTACTCCTGTTTGCAGGGGTGAGAGCCAAAAACTTTCACTGCTGCCTCCACAATAGGCTTGATGCGTGCAGGCAAAGAAGCCATATCAATATTGGACTGCCCCACCAAAGCCACCGTATGCTTGATAGAGGCCGCCTCAAAACTGATGGTCTCAAAGTTGCCCAACTGGATGGGGCTGTCCACCAAATGATCGTAGTTTTGGACTTTGCGGCGATAAGGCTGTCCGGGCAGTGCCACCGCTATATCCTTCCACGCTGAAAAAGGCCTGATTTCCAAATCAATAGGTTTTGATGCCCAACTGTCCGCATACATAAACACGCTTGCACCGTTGATGAGTGCCTGTCGGGCATCTACAAAACTGGTGCGCACGCTCAACTCAAAAGCATATACTTTGTAGCTGATTTCCAAGTCTTTGGATTTATTTGTATAAACCCGCCATCCACTTTTGCTTATTTTCTCTATTTTGAGAGGCTTGCCTTGAGACGATGCCCTCAAAGCCTCAAGGTTTTTGCCAAACTCGCGGATCATGTACGAACCGGGAGTCCAGTTGGGTATATGCAAATCAATGTATTCTGTTGGGGAGACCGTAGCCTTTATTTGAACTTGGGCATAATGGGTGTGAGGCTCAGGAAAAGAAAGCAGGTATTGCGTGTTTTGCCCATACAAATAAAAAGGCAGGAAAAGAAGAATGAAGAGTTGTTTTTTCATCAAAATTTCAATTAGCACAAAAAATATTGCTGCAAAATATAGAAAATGATTTATCTGGGCACGGTGTAATACATGACCAGCGTGATGATTGAAAATGTGATATTGGGTATCCATGCGGCCATCATGGGGTTGAAAGCACCCGACTCAGAAAGATTGCGGCTCAACAAGACAAACAGAATAAAAATGCCCGCCAACATAAACCCAATGGCTATCTGAAAACCCGACCCCGCCCTCGATTTGCGTGCCGCCACAATCGCCCCCATCATGGTCAGTACCACTATGGCAAATGGATAGGCATATCTTTCATATTTTTCATTGACAAAAAGGCCGTATCCGTCTGCACCACGGCTGCGCTGCTCTTCGATATAGGTTTCCAATTCGGCTATGGTCATCGTCTGGTGCATGTCGTGCTTGGTATCAAAGTCATGGGGATACAAATTCAAGGCCGTATCCAAAGAGACCCCCCTATGCAACTCCTCCATTTCACCGTCAAAACGGTACACTTCGTAAGCCCCCATGCGCCAAAGTCTGCCAGCGGTATCCCAAGTGATGCGCAAAGTGCTCAGTTTCTCTTTCAGTTGGCCGTCTATTATTTTTTCGAGGGTAAACCTTGTGCCGTGGTCGCTGATGTTGTTGTAGGATTCCAAATAGGCATACACGCTGTCATTGAGCCGAAAATGCACGTTTTGGCCGTCATAAAAATAAGGATTGTGTATGTAGGTTTGCTCAAAGGCAATTTTGCGTTTTGCCGAATAGGGTATCACCCAGCCCACCAAACCAAAAGTCAAGCTACCCAACAAAACAGAACCCAAAAAATAAGGCCGCAACAACCTCAAAAAACTCATCCCGCTGCTCAACATAGCCACAATTTCGGTATGAGAAGCCAGTTTGGCCGTAATAAATACCGTAGCAATAAAAACCGCTATCGGTGTCATAATATTGGCCATCCATGGCACAAAACTGAAATAGTAATCGAAAACAATCTCTGAAAGGGGGGCTTTTTTTTCAATAAAAGCATCTGATTTTTCGCTATAATCTATCACCACAGCCACCGTAATGATGATTAGTTGAACAAAAAAAAATGTCTTCAAATACTTTGATATGATGTAGCGGTCTAAAATTTTCATGCTTTAAAAATTAGTTATCAAAATACGTGCTCTATAAGATTTGGAAAAGCAAACAAATGAGTCTTGCGTATTCAAAGACAAACCAATACTTATAGATTTTAATCTATTTTTTGCAACACCATGGCTGTACGGTTGGGGACGTATAGGCTCAGCTCACCCTCCGGGTTGGTAAAATGCTCAACCTTGTGGTCAATGCGAGCAAATCCATCAAAATCGGCAGCATCCGAATCAAAAACCACAACGTATTTGCCGGCATCAGGCGCAACAACTAAATAATCAACTTGCGAATCAGTAGGGTGAAAATTGAAAACAAACATGAGCCGGGCTTTTTCAAAGGCCAATACCTTGGTGGTTTCGCTGCAATACAACAACCTCTGAGGCGCACCTATGACTTGGTATTTTTTGCAAAAATCTATCATCTGAGCATCGAAAGCCAACAGAAACTGATAGCGCAAAAAGGGATTTTCGGCCAGTGACCATTGTCTGCGGGCGTATTTGTAGCTCCAGTCGTTTTCGGCGCGGGGAAAATCTATCCATTCGGGATGCCCAAACTCATTGCCCATGAAATTGAGGTAAGCCTCTCCACCCAATACCACCGTAACAAATCGGATAAGTTTGTGCAAAGCCATACCTCTATCCACCACTATATTGGGCACGCGGTTCATTGAGGTGTACATCTCTTTGTCCATGAGCCAAAAAGCAATGGTTTTGTCTCCTACAATGGCTTGGTCGTGGGATTCGGCGTAGCCGACATGTTTTTCGGTATGACGGCGGTTGTTGAGGCTGTACCACATATCGCCTATGTGCCAATACTCATCGGCAGTCTTCATCATCTTAATCCAGTAGTCGGGCAGCCCCATGGCGAGCCTGTAATCGAACCCTATCCCCCCCTCTACAATCGGTCTGCACAGGCCGGGCATCCCGCTCACATCTTCCGCAATGGTCAAACAGCCGGGCTTGACACTGTGGGCGATGGTATTGGCCAGTTGGAGGTAGGCTATGGCATCGTGGTCAACGTGCTGAAAATATTTGTCGCGGTGGTCAAAAGCCGTATTGCCGTGATGCAAAAACATCATCGAAGTAACCCCATCAAAACGAAAACCATCAAAATGAAACTCCTCAAGCCAATAGCGCACATTTGAGGTCAAAAACTGCAACACTTCCCACTTGCCGTAGTTGAACAGTTTGGAGTCCCAAGCGGGGTGCTCTCCCCTTCCTCCGCCATGAAAATATTGATAATCTGTGCCATCAAAACAATTGAGTCCCTCGGCAAAATTTTTGACGGCGTGAGAATGTACGATGTCCATAATGACGGCCATGCCCATGCTGTGGGCTTTTTTGATAAGGCTTTTAAGTTCTTCGGGCGTACCAAAACGCGAAGAAGGCGCAAAAAAACTTGATACATGGTATCCAAAAGAGCCGTAATAAGGGTGCTCTTGGATGGCCATGATTTGCAGGCAGTTGTAGCCCAGCTTGTGGATTTTGGGCAAAATATCCCTCTCAAATTCTGCATAAGTCCCTACCCGCTCCTCTTCGGTGGCCATGCCGATATGGCACTCATAAATATAGGGAGTGCCTAAGTTACGTATATCAAAATCATCGCCTTGCCAGTCAAATTCTTTTTCTGGATTCCAAAACTGCCCGCTAAAAGCCTTGGTCTCTTCATCTTGTATAGCCCTGCGAATAAAAGCAGGGATTCGGTCTAAGCCACCTATCTGACTCTCAACCCTGACTTTGACCAGAGAGCCGTGTATGAGTTTTTTGGAATATATTTTGTTGGGCAAAAAGATTTCCCACACACCTGTGGGGAGCTTATGAAGTGGATTCGACTTAGGATTCCAATCATTAAAATCCCCTATCAAAGACAAAGAGCGGGCAGCCGGTGCCCATTCCCTGTAAAACCAGCCCTCCAATCGGCTGTCGTAATTAAAACCCAAATAATGATGAGCAGAAGAAAAAATATCTAAACTGCCATAAGCCTCCTCAATAGAAGCACTCAAATTTAAAAATCTTCTAACCCTCTCATAAAGTGGCTTAGTGGCAGGCTCAAGCCAATTGTCTTCCTCAATGATTGGCAGGAACAAGTAATTGGTCTTCATCTTGAATTGTTTTGCCAAAAATAAAAAAACCGCCCGATTTGGGGCGGTTTTTTGTTAAATCAAATCATAAACTACTGTTGGTCGTCCTCAAACACCGTCAAAATAACGCGGCGGTTGCGGTTGTTGTCGGGATTAGGGCTTGGGTAACCCATAACCAACTCAGGTTCAGACCCTGTAAGGGTAATTTCAACACTTCTGGAAAGCGGTGCTGTCCTGACTTGATCGCCTGTAAAGCCAACTATAATATCAGCGGTATGCTGTTCAGCCCTGATGATAGCCTCTCCATTGCCTATCGTAAAAAAATTAGATACCTGATCGGGTATGTAGCGCACGCTGTATTTAACTTTAATATTCTCATCCAAAGTCTTGCCTGCATACACCAACCTAAACCTGACTTGGTTGTTTGCACTCCTGCCCTCGGGAGTGGTTATGGCAGAGTCCACGAAAGTAACCGATGTGCTGCCATCGCGGGTGATAAAGGCCTCATCAAAGGCTACAAAACTTGGCCCGTTGTAGATAAATGTGCGCTCTTTGCCACAAGAAACAATAAGAAGCGAGATGACGGCTATAAAAAATAAATTCTTCATGTTCATTGAGATTGATGATTTAGTATCCGGGGTTTTGGGTCATGTTTTTGTTGGCATTGAACTCACCTGCCGGGATGGGGAAAATAAAGCGGAAGCTGGAGGCATCCAACTCTTCGCCCGAAGCCCTGATGATTGACTCTCCGTTATTTTTGATGTCAAAAAAGCGATGCCCTTCTGCAAAAAGTTCTTTTTGGCGTTCCAAGGCTATGGCGTTGCGGAGCTGATTGCCACTCACCCCATCAAGTGCAGGCAGGTTTCTTGCCGTCCTGATGATGTTGAGGTCAGCAAGAGCTGCCCCTTCGTTACCAAGATTGAAATTGGCTTCGGCGCGAATCAGTATCATCTCAGAGCCTCTAAAAACGATATTGTCGGCCACTCCACGCTCACCAGCACCTTCCCTTTCACGGATTTTGTTCATGGCCGTAGTGGGGCCTCTGCCGGGTACATCTTTGGTGGTAAAATACTGCTCGCGGCGAATATCGTCTTGGTTTTCATCGCCCGAAAAGAAGCTAATAATCCTTGAAGAGGGAACAAAATCCAAGCCGTCGTTAGGCCCTACATATACCCAAGCGATGCGGTTCAAAGGAACGTCGTTGGCCGTATTGCGTATTTTCCAAATAATCTCAGGGTGCTCGTAAGTACCCCAGAGGTCATTGATTTTTTGGTCAGGCAAACCAATAATACTTCCTGCTCCATAGACCAAATTGACATTGGTGATGGCATCATTCCAACGACGCTGCTCATAGGCTATTCTGGCACGAAGGGCATAAGCGGCGTACTTATTAAGACGCGAAGCCTTAAACTCACCCGTGCCGTAGGTATCATCCACGCAGTTTGAGTTGAACAACTGCAAACTTTCGTTTATGTCCGCTTCTATTTGGGTGAGTACTTCTCTGATGGTATTGCGGGCAGGTTCTGAAGCAACCGCCTCAAATACCACCGGAACACCCGATCGAGGCTGGTCGTACTTGTCAATGTCTCTCAGAGGGGCGCAAAAAAACCTCAGCAAGTTGTAATAGGCTACTGCACGGGCAAGGTGTGCTTGCGCTTTGATGGCCCTAGCTTTGCGGCTGCCTTGCAGCGATTGGGTACTTCTCCTGTCGCACTCAAGTAAGACGGGAAACTTTGCGTCAAACTCTTTGAGCAAGGTATTTGCGAAAGCTATTACAGCGTAGCTACCGTACCAAACCCCCGCAAACTCGCCGTCCCCCGAACTGTATGTCCAACGGTATATCTTCAGATAAGCCCCGCTATTGGTAGGGCCTAACGCAATGTGATCAGAAAGAATATCGCCTAAAACGGAAACATTTATTCCATACATCGCGCCCCTTCTAAATACAGTATAAATACCATTCATGGCGAGTTCAAAATCTTCTAACTCAACAAAAGCAAACTCAGTAGGCACATTGTTTCGCGGCCTAAGGTCGGTGAAATTGCTGCAACCAAAAACCGCAAGGAGTAGAAACGATAATATGATCTTTTTCATAATTTTTATTTTAGAGTCCTGCATTAAAACCAATCGTGAAAGTGCGGGGCACAGGGTAATCAAATACATCAACGCCATCGCGGGTCTCGGGGTCAAAGCCTTTGTATTTGGTGAAAGTAGCCAGGTTTTGGGCTTGGACATAAATCCTAAAGAAGCGGAGTTTGATTCTTTTGGCATACTTTTCCTGCAATGTGTAGCCCACCTGCACATTTCTAAGCCTGACAAAAGAAGCGTCTTCTACTTGGCGGCTGCTGAAGCGGGATTCGCCCGGTGAGTCTCCGCTGCCCCTGCCCGGCAAAATGACACGGGGCTGGTCAGTGATATCGCCCGGATTTTGCCATGACCTGAGTTGGCTCACATCTTGGTTGGAGGTAAGACCAAAATCCGGGTTTTCTGTAAAATACCTCACGTTATTGAGCAACTCATTGCCTCCCACAAAAATAAAGAACACGCTCAAGTCAAACCCTTGGAAAGTGATGACGTTGTCAAATCCTCCCCAGCGGGTTGGGTCGGTAGTACCCAATACAGAGGCAACTTGGTTGTCATCTGAAATTCGGCTGCCCGATATGAGTCCCCCTTTGGAATCATAAAAAAGCGGCTCGCCGTTGCCGGGGTTTACCCCTGCATAGCGAGGCAAAAACAATGAGTTGATGGGAGAGCCTACTTTCAGGATTCTGCTGCCGGTAATAATTTGATTGGTGTCACCCGATATCCTAAGTACCCTGTTCTGGTTGACTGAGATATTGAAGTTGGTTGTCCACTTCAGTTTCAAACGCTTGATGTCTATATTGGTGGTTCTAATGGAAAATTCAACCCCATTGTTTCGCATGGCGGCTACGTTGGAGGCCTGAGAAGACAAACCCGAGGTGGCAGAGATGGGTGCTGCAAACAGCAAGTCTGTGCTACCCCTGCGGTAGATTTCGGTAGTGATTTCTATTCTCTTTTTAAATAGACCTATGTCAAATCCAAAATTGAACATAGAGCCTTTTTCCCAGCCCAAATTGGGGGCTGCTACCTGAATGTATCCGCTACCCCCCTGACCCACATAAGCAAAAGAGTTGTTAAAGCCATAAAGGCCCAAATAACCGAAATCAGAAAATTCTTGGTTGCCCAGTGTTCCGTAGCTAATTCTGGTTTTCAAAAAGCCTATGTATCTTTTGTCAATTTTCTCCATAAACTTCTCTTCCATCACGTTCCAAGCGGCAGAAAGAGACCAAAAGTTTGCACCTCTGCGGTTGGGTCCAAATCGCGAAGAAATATCCCTGCGTATCATCGCATCGAAGACGTACTTATCTTTGAAACTGTATTTACCCGTGATGAAATACCCTACCAGTCCGTTGTCTTGGATATAACCTCCGCCGGCAGGGCGGGGAGTAGAAGCCCCACTCAAACGCCTGATGTTGGGATTGGTGGTACCTGTCTGTGTGGCACCCATATTGTACCTAACGGCTCTAAGTGCCTCCATACCTGCTAAGGCATCAAAACTGTGGTTTTCTTTGATGGTCTTGGAGTACTGCAAGGTAGTGAAGCCGTTGAACTGATTGTAGAAGTCTGCAGTTGAACTAACCTGCCCTGCCGGCGACACGGTACTGCCAATATAAGATCGTTTGTCCCGGTAGTCTGTGATCTCAAAATATTTCAAGTCCACGCCGCCTTGGGCAGTGTACTTAAGGCCTTTGATGAGTTCGCGCTCAAATCGTACCGAGCCCATCGTCTTAAAGTCATCCCTTACGATATTGTTCAACTCCGACTCTTCCAGAGGATTGAGCCTAACAATAGCAATCAAAGGGCGGTTGTACTGTGGGCGACCGTTTGGCCCCAATATGATTTCGCCCTCTCTATTTCTCCTTAAAACAGGTTCATAAGGATTGGCAATGTAAGAAGCTAAGACGGGGTTGCCTACATAAGTTCCTGCCTCACCTATGATGAAATTCCTGCGGGAGTAGTTGGAAGTAAGGGAAACAGCCAGTTTGGTTTTTTCGTTGAGTTTAAAATCAAAGTTCATACGGGTGGCGTAGCGTTCCATATCAGATTTGGGCAAAATGCCGTCTTCTTTGAAATACTGCCCCGACACAAAGAACCTTGCTTTTTCGGTGCCGCCATTGGCACTAAAGTTGTGCGTTACGATTTTGCCCTGTCTAAAAAAGGCTTTTTCCCAATTTGTATCGTTATTGAGTAAGCTATCCTCAACAAACAAAGGTATAATTTGCCTTCTATAGTTGCGCTCGTAATCAATCTTTTGCTCGGCATTCATCATATCGAAGTTGGTGCGAGACCTAGTGCTAATACCCTGAATAAACGAGTACTCAAAACTTGTTTTGCCTTCTTTGCCTCGGCGGGTCGTGATGACTATCACCCCATTGGCTGCACGCGAGCCATAGATGGCAGCCGATGCCGCATCTTTGAGCACCGTAAAGGTCTCTATGTCGTTGGGGTTGATCTGGGCAAAATCTTCCGCCCTCGAAGTAACCCCATCAATAACATAAAGAGGGCTTGTACCTGCGGAAATCGAACCTACGCCCCTAACAAGTACCCTCGCCGTTGAGCCGGGCTGGCCTGAGCCGGTAGTGGCCAATACCCCTGCTGCCCTGCCCTGAATCATCTGGTCAAAGCTGGCAATGGGGACCATCTCAAAAGAGCGTTTGTCCACGGTAGCCACCCCTCCCGTGTTGCGAACTTGAGAAACCGTACTAAATCCATAGTCCACAATCTCAACTTCTTCCAACAGTTGTGCGGAAAGCGTAACCTCCAAGTAGGTTTGGTCTCCAACTTGGACAATTTTATCCTCCAGTCCGGAAAAAGTGATTTTAAGGCTGTTTTCGCCTTCGTCCAACATGATGGTAAACTCACCATCTAAGTCAGTCGTTGTGCCTTTGGAAGTGTTTTCTACCACCATAACAGAGGCAAATGGCGCAGGCTGCCCCTTGTCATCCAGGACTTTGCCTTTGACCTGCCTGCCTTGTGCCCAAAGCAAGGGAGTTGCTAAAATTAGTAACCCAAACAGTAATAATTTTCTTTTCATATTTATTTTTTGATAATTAAAATCCATACAGAACCCATTGGCCTGTTTGCTGCAATAATAGAAGATTGTTGGCTGGATTTGTTCAAAAAAAATCCAATTTTTTCACAAAAAATTTTTACTAATGCTAATTTTGAAAGCAGAGAAACCTTAGTTTACATAGCTAAAATATTATAGTGCAACACATTGATAATTTTATAGGCGGCAAGATGCAGCCTGCCCAGAGCGGAAACCGACTCGAAAACTTTGAACCTGCAACCGGAAAGGTGTACTCTTATGTGGCCGACAGCGATGCCGCCGACGTAGAAGAAGCAGTTCAGACCGCCAAATCGGCTTTTGAAGGCTGGAGTCAAATGGATATTAATGAGAGAAGTGACTTTTTGCTGGCCATCGCAGCAGGTATCGAGGCAAGGGGCGAAGAGTTTGCTCTGGCAGAGAGCAGAGACACCGGCAAACCCCTCACCTTGGCCACCCGAATGGACATAGCCCGAAGCGTGGCTAATTTCCGCTTTTTCGCAACAGCCATCTTGCACCAAAGCCAACAGAGCTACCAAAACAAAAACTACCTCAACTACACCCATCGCCACCCTCTGGGCGTAGTAGGTTGCATTTCGCCGTGGAATTTGCCACTTTATCTGTTTAGTTGGAAAATAGCACCCGCCTTGGCGGCGGGGTGTACCGTTGTTGCCAAACCCTCCGAGTTTACGCCGCTTACCGCCTCCATGCTCGCCGAAGTATGCCAACAAGTGGGACTGCCCGCAGGAGTGCTCAACATAGTGCAGGGTTTAGGCGGCAAAGGAGGGCAAGCTATAGTCGAACATCCTGATATAAAGGCGATTTCTTTTACAGGCGGCACAGCAACCGGACGCAAAATAGCCTCTTTGGCAGCCCCCAACTTCAAAAAACTCTCCTTGGAACTGGGCGGAAAAAATGCTACCATCGTTTTTGCAGATGCAGACATAGACCAAGCCGCCGCCACAGCGGCCAGAGCCGCCTTCACCAACCAAGGACAAATATGCCTGTGCGGGTCAAGGATTTTGATAGAAAAACCTGTTTACGAGATATTTAAAGAAAAATTTTTGACGGCAACCCGTTCGATGGTTTTGGCCGACCCGCTGGATGCAAGTACGCAAATAGGCGCACTGGTCTCTGCCCCTCACTTAGAAAAAGTACTCGCCTATATTGAGATAGCAAAAAATGAAGGTGGTTCGATTCTGCTGGGCGGTGAGCAGGCGCGGTTGGAAGGGCGTTGCAAAGAAGGATACTTTTTACAACCCACTGTCATAGAGGGACTTTCGCCTTTTTGCCGCACCAACCAAGAAGAAATATTCGGCCCTGTGGTGTCTTTGATGCCCTTCGAGAGCGAACAAGAAGCCCTTCAGTGGGCTAATTGCACCCCTTACGGACTGGCCGCCAGCCTGTGGACAAACCAACTAACCAGAGCGCACCGCTTTGCCCAACACCTCAAAACCGGTATCGTATGGGTAAACTGCTGGCTCATAAGGGATTTGCGCACGCCTTTTGGAGGCATGAAACAATCGGGCATGGGGCGAGAAGGCGGATTTCACGCGCTGGAGTTTTTCACCGAAGAGCAAAATATTTGCATAAAACTCTGATAAGATTCGGTTTGCCGATGAAAATAAAAGCCTGTACCGCTTTCCAACTAAGTAACTTAATCCAGTGAACTTCTAAGCAAATCGTCTTTATATTTGCGGTTCTCAAAAAGTTATGCCACGACAAAAAACAACCGAGCTTAAAAATTCTTTTTCGGCAGACGAGTCGCTCTGCGTGTTTGGGGCAAGGGAAAATAACCTGAAAAACATAGACCTTAGCATTCCTCGCAACAAGCTGGTGGTCTTTACGGGCATCAGTGGAAGCGGCAAATCCTCACTGGCTTTTGATACCATTTACGCCGAAGGCCAACGCCGCTATCTGGAGAGTTTTTCGGCTTATGCCCGCTCGTTTATAGGAGATATGCGCCGACCCGACGTGGACAAAATCAGCGGGCTTTCGCCCGTCATTTCGATAGAACAAAAAACTACCTCCCGCAACCCTCGCTCTACCGTAGGCACCACAACCGAAATTTATGACTTTCTCAGGCTGCTCTATGCCCGTGCCGCAGATGCCTATTCTTATGTTACCGGCGAAGCGATGATTCGCCAAAGTGAAGACCAAATCATCGAAAGCATAAACCAAAGCTACCAGAACCAAAAAATAACACTGCTTGCCCCTGTGGTGCGCGGCAGAAAAGGACACTACCGCGAGCTTTTTATGGAAATGCGCAAAAAAGGATTTTCCAAAGCAAGGGTGGATGGACAGCTCATCGAACTGAGCGTAAAAACAGAACTTGACCGCTACAAAACCCACGACATCGAAATCGTGGTGGACAAAATAGAAATCCCCTCGGGGGAAGACCGCCTCCGCCAATCGGTCAGAACGGCTCTTGTGATGGGAAAAGGGGTTATTTTGGTGATAGACGCTTCGCAAAAGCTCCGGTTTTTCTCCCGCAAACTCATGTGCCCCACCTCCGGCATAGGCTACGATGAGCCTGCACCCAATATGTTTTCTTTCAACTCCCCTTATGGAGCCTGCCCAACTTGCAAGGGACTGGGGCATGTGGACGAAATCAATTACGAAGCCGTTTTTCCTGACCCAAATCTTTCCGTAAGCCGTGGAGGAATTGCTCCTTTGGGTGAGTACAGAGATGTGTGGATTTTTAAAAAAATAGATGCCATCCTCAAAAGTCAGGGCCTCAATATCTCAACCCCCATTGGCAAAATACCCCGCGAAGTGCTCGACAAAATCGTGTATGGAAGTCGTGAAAGTATAGAAGTTCCTTCCGTAAAGTATGAAGGCACTCTATGGAGCACCCATTACGAAGGTATTTTTGCCTATTTGAGCAACGAAAACCAACCATCTGAAGGAGAACATGACCGAAAAAAACCCTCTCAAGCCCTGTATGTAACAAAAAAAATTTGTCCTGAGTGCAACGGAGCAAGGCTCAAAAAAGAAAGCCTGCACTTTAGAATCTCCGAAAAAAACATATCCGAACTTACCAAAATGGATTTGGCTGAGTTGGCTCGTTGGTTTGAAGGCATACAAGAACGCCTTTCGGAGCGTCAGAACCTAATAGCTGAAGAGGTTTTGAAGGAAATCCGCAAAAGACTGGGCTTTATGCTCAACGTAGGGCTTAATTACCTGACCTTAGACAGAGAGATGCGCACGCTTTCGGGTGGAGAAGCGCAGCGCATCAGATTGGCTACTCAAATTGGTTCTCAACTCGTTGGGGTGCTGTATATCTTAGATGAGCCTTCCATCGGGCTGCACCAACGCGACAACAACCGCCTGATTGCCGCACTCAAAGACTTGCGAGATTTGGGCAATACCGTACTGGTGGTTGAGCACGACAAAGACATGATGCTCGAGTCGGACTTTATAGTTGATATCGGGCCGGGAGCGGGTATCCACGGCGGCAAAGTGGTAGCCGCTGCCCCGCCCAAAGAATTTGTCAAAACCAACTCCCCTACCGCAAAATATTTGGCAGGCCAAGAAAAAATATCCATCCCCGAAAGCCGCAAAGCCGGCAATGGAAAAATATTTTCACTGCTGGGGGCAAGCGGGCACAACCTCAAAAATGTAGATCTTCATATCCCTTTGGGTACTTTTACCTGTATCACCGGCGTTTCGGGGAGCGGCAAATCTTCCCTTATCCACCAAACCCTTTTCCCTGTCCTAAATGCGCACTTTTTTGGCTCCAAAATACCTGCTTTGCCCTACAAAGAAGTGAAAGGACTTGAATGGATTGACAAAGTCATCGAAGTAGATCAATCGCCCATCGGTAGAACGCCCCGCTCCAATCCGGCCACTTACACGGGCATGTTTACCGATATTCGCTCTCTGTTTGCTGAACTGCCGGAGTCAAAGATTCGCGGCTACAAGCCGGGGCGGTTCTCATTCAATGTCAAAGGAGGACGCTGCGAAACCTGCGAAGGCGGCGGAAAAAGGCTTATCGAAATGGAATTTTTGCCCGATGTGTACGTAGAGTGCGAAACCTGCAAGGGCAAACGCTACAACCGCGAAACCCTCGAAGTGCGCTTCAAAGGCAAATCCATCGCCGACGTGCTCAATATGACGGTAGAAATGGCAGTGGATTTTTTTAGTTTCCAGCCAAGTATTTTGCGCAAAGTAAAAGCCCTGCACGAAGTGGGCTTGGGCTACATCACGCTGGGACAACACGCCACTACCCTTTCGGGCGGCGAAGCCCAAAGGGTCAAACTGGCCACCGAACTCTCACGCCGCGCCACAGGAAACACTCTTTTTATTTTGGATGAGCCTTCCACGGGGCTGCATTTTCAAGACATCAGGATGCTGCTCGACGTGCTGCACCGGCTGGTGGATATGGGCAATACCGTGCTGGTCATCGAACACAACTTGGACATCATCAAAACGGCTGATTGGGTAATAGACATGGGGCCTGAAGGAGGCCTTCGGGGCGGCCAAATCGTCTGTCAAGGAACACCCGAAACCCTGGCCAAAGACAAAAAAGGATATACCGGAAAATTTTTGAAAGCTGAGTTGGAAACAGAGAAGCTAAAATAACAAAATCTGAAGCAGGGAGCAAATGAACGATTAGAGCCTAAGCATTTGACCAAAATACGGAAAACGACAAACAACCCTCAATCCACAAAAATCTCAATATCAGTGTTTTTACCCCGCTCATCGGTACAGGATATTTTGACCCTTCCTTTGGGAGGGCTAAGAAAAACGGTTTTTGCCGCCTCAGATTTGGCGTAAAATTGATTGTTTACGTACCAATAAACGTAGTGTATATCGGTTGACGTTTGACAGGAAAGAGCGATTTGGGAGTTTGGGTGCAGCAAAGTATATTTTCTTTTGGGCAAAGGGGAGGTGATTTTGGGGGCTATGTTTGTACTAATACTTTGGCAATCAGGATTGTGAGGAGGGGGTAAGAGGGGCTGAGAGTGGGTAGTAAGGTAAAAATTCTTTAGAGCGGGGTCAAAATTTTCAAACAGCACCCTTTTGTAGCCATTGGCAGGCTGGCAGAGTTTACAATAGGTCATCTTTTCGGCTTCGTCGGTGATGTACTCTTTCATGTGGGTGCACACCTGACTGCTGGAAACACCGGGTATAAAAAAATCTTCTATAGCATTGAAACAGAAGCTATTGACAGGAAGTCCGGTTTCTTTGCAGACCAGACGGGTCTGGAGTTTTTCGGGAAAAGAGAGCCACTGGTTGGGCAGATTTTGAAAGATTTTAAACAGCAGCGGGGCGGCTACCTGTCCACCTGTAAGTTCTTGAACGCCAGTATTGTCAAAATTTCCTACCCAAACCCCTACGGTGTACAAGCGGTTGAAGCCCAAACACCAAGCGTCTCTCCTGCCATAGGAAGTGCCTGTTTTCCAAGCAATTTGGGGGATATTGAGGGCACTCTGTGAGGCATTGGGTATGTCGGGGCGTTGGGCGGTGGTCAGGATTTGGGCGAGCATATAAGCGGCCTGAGGCGACAAAATCTCGACCTTTGAATCGGAGTCAGCCGAATTTTCAGCATTCAATACATTCAAAGGCAAGTACTTGCCTTGCTGAGCCAAACTTGCATACAGTCCCGTGAGTTCCCAGAGATTGGTGGCACATCCCCCCAGCGCGAGGGAAAGCCCCAAATTGGAGCGGTCTCGCTCAACCCTGCGAAACCCGCAAAGGCTGAGTTTTTCGATGACCTTATCTTTTCCGATTTGGTCTAAGAGCTTTACAGCGGTGATATTGAGGGAGGTAGCCAAGGCATCTTGGGCTGAAATTTTCCCGCGGTACCGCAAATCGAAATTCTCAGGGGCGTAGCCGTCGAAATTGTAAGGCACATCGTAGAGCACCGTTGCGGGCGTAATCAGGCCTTGGTCAAAGGCTATGCCGTACAAAAGCGGCTTCAGGGCACTGCCCGGTGAGCGGTACGCTAACACCCCGTTGACTTGACCTCCGTGCTGCGAATCCCCGAAGTCGGGAGAGCCCAAGTAAGCCACTACGTTGCGGGTCGAATTCTCTACCATCAAAATAGCCGAGTTGTTGATATTGAAGTTTTTTTGGTGTTGGATGTACTGATAGGCAAGTTTTTCGATGCGGTCTTGCAAATTCGGGTCTATGGTCGTGGCGATGAAGTCTTTGTCAGGATGCTTGGCTCTTAAGTAGTTGGCCAAATGTGGCATGTTTCGTGGAGGTGTGCGCCTACGGGCATCCAAAGGCTCAGACAGGGCTTGTTGGGCTTGCTGCGGGCTTAGTATGCCCGCACGCGCAAGCCTTTGTATCCAAGTATTACGCTCTTTTTCAATGGTTTGGTTATTTTTACCCAAAGCAAGGGAGGTGGGGCGATTGGGCACAATGGCCAGAGTCACCACTTGAGCGGGGCTAAGTTTCTCAGGCTCAACACCCAAAAACAGCAAAGAAGCCGACTTAGCCCCTTCGATATTGCCGCCATAGGGCACTAAATTGAGATACATTTGCAAAATTTCATCTTTGCTGTATTGCCATTCAAGTTGCAAAGCGCAAAAGGCTTCGATGATTTTTGACTTAATGTTGCGGGGGCGAGGCTCAAGCATGCGGGCTACCTGCATCGTAATGGTAGAAGCCCCCGAAGTTACACGGGCAGAAAGCAGATTTTTGGCAAGTGCGCGAAGTATAGACAAAGGATTGATTCCCAAATGATAATAAAAATATTTATCCTCTTTGAATACGATGATGCGCCGCAAGTCTTCGCTAATTTCATGCAGTTCGACCTTGATGCGCCACTTGTCCGAGCGGTTGAGAAAAATGTGTTGGGGGTTGCCATCTTTATCGGCTATTATTTTTGAAAAATCTATATTGACCCGTAAAGGAAAAAGCAAATTCAACCAAAAAAACACCAAAACCACGGCTGTGAATCCTAACACCAAAAAACGGAAACTGCGCTTGATTTTGGTTTTGGTAAACAATTTCATAGAGCCAACAAATTGGCGCAAATTTGTGTAAAATTGATTGGTTTGTATTCTCAAATCATTGGAACTGCCAAGCAAATACCTGTTTAATTAATTTATTATGAAAACCAAAGCCATACTCACCGATGTTGAGGGCACGACCAGTTCGATTGCATTTGTCAAAGAAGTGCTGTTTCCTTACAGCCGCCGACATTTGGCTGAGTTTGTCGAACAACACGCTAAGCTGGTTGCGCCGTATTTGGACAAAGTGCGCCAAGAAGTTGGGAGCGATTTGGATACGCAAGGCTGTATTTCTACTTTGGAGCGTTGGATAGATGAAGACCGCAAAATATTTGCGCTCAAGGCTTTGCAGGGGATGATTTGGCGGCAAGGCTACCAAAGCGGACAAATAAAAGGGCACATGTATCCCGACACAGCCCCCAATTTGAGGCATTGGAAATCAATGGGACTAAAGTTGTATGTTTATTCTTCCGGGTCCGTAGAAGCCCAAAAGCTCATTTTTGGCTATTCGGTGGCAGGTGATTTGACGTACCTACTTTCGGGGTATTTTGACACAGCCATCGGGGGGAAATTGGAAAGTCATTCATACACAAAGATTTGCTCTGAAATAAAACTAAAGCCCAAAGAAATTTTGTTTTTATCCGACAACATCAGCGAACTGTCTGCGGCTTCGCAAGCCGGTATGCAGGCGATTGGTTTGAGTCGAGAGGGGAGTAAAATTGATGGTTTCCAAGCAGTAAGCAACTTTTATGACATTAATATAGCTTAAACAAAAATATTGACAACAAGCAAAAAAAGAAATTAATTTTGTAACAAATAAAATCTGTATGCGCTTATGCGATGCTGTGTGGTTCTCAATAGTAAATATTTGCCTACCAAGTCTTTATGCCCAAAATCAAATCTTATCCGGCTTTATTACTTCTTCGGTAGAGCGCAAAAATGAGTTTGTGGTAGAAATTAAATTGGTCTCGCCGGATACTTTACCCACAAATACCACTTTAGAGCTTGTTTCTCAGAGTTTTACTCTACTCAAGAGTTTTACCCCAAAAAAAATTTCTCAATCCCTGTTAGACACTTCTAAACTTTGGCTCACCTGCTACAAAACGTCTTTCAACCTGAGTGCCATCCCTTTTTTGGGCAACGTGCCTTATTATCTGGGCTTTAGATTAAGCAGGGCCGGGCTGGCAGATTTTTTTTTAGAAGCCAAAATTTTGACTTCCCCTGCGGTCGGCTCGTACCAACCTTTGAGCATCAAACCGTTAAGCCTAATCAAAAGCCTCCATACCACTGAGCCGGGCGGCATAGAAGTTGACGCTTCCAACTCTGACTCAGTTACTTTTGAGCTTGTGCGGCCTATGGATGATTTTGGAAAACCTTCTGCCGGGTATCTTTTTCCCGACGACAGAAGCCGTTGCTCTTTTTGTAGCTTCAAAATCAACCAATTGACCGGAATATTTGAGCTATCCGGTCAGTTCAGACCCGGTAGCTACGAAGTGTACATAAAAATCAACCGCTGGATAAAAAGCGGGGGTTCGCTCCCTATTCCGGCAGGATACAGTATCATAAAAGCGACTTATTCAGTGAGATAGACCCAATTTACTATGAAAAAAATCAGCTTGTGTTTGATTGTGTGTTGGGCTGTGCAGTATTTTTCTTGCAATAGAAACCCCGGCGCGCCCCCCGTCGGAAAAATAAAACCCCTCTATGCCATCGAATTTATGGATGCAGGGAAAAATTGGTTTATAAAAAAACTGTTTATCAATGAAGTAGAGCAACAACTCACTGCTTGTCAGCAACTCGCAAGGATTGTTTTTCGTAAAACCATCGATGAGGTAAGGCGTGGCTCCATGAACTACCCCGACTCCTGCGGCACTACAGACAATTTTCTCTGGGACGTAAACAATACTGGCAAAGGCTTTGTCATCGCCAATACAGCCTTTCAAAATGATTGTGAAGTATTGAGCCTTACTGAGGATAAACTTGTCATTAAATTATCGGCAGACGGTATCAATTACAAAATAGAGTTCGAAAGCAGATGAGCCCACTATCTTTTGAAAAGAATAAATTCACCATTCTTTACGTGGATGACGAATACCAAAATTTAGTCTCTTTCAGGGCATCTTTTCGACGTGATTATGAAATCACCACAGCCCAAAGCGCAGCAGAAGCGTATCAAATTTTGCATCAAAAAGATATAGACTTGATTATTGCCGACCAAAGAATGCCCGAAATGACAGGGGTGCAATTTTTTGAGCGCATCATCCCTGAGTTTCCCGATATCATCAGAATTATCTTGACGGGCTATGCAGACGTTGAGGCTATTGTACACGCCATCAACAAAGGAAGCATTTTTCGCTACATCACCAAGCCTTGGGACGAAAACGACCTGAGAATGACCATAGAAAATGCGCGGCAAATGTACATGCTCCAAAAACACAACCGCCATCTTTTTGAGCAACTCCAACAAAAAGTAGCCGAGCAAGAAAGAACGCTCAAATTGTTTATGAAGTACGTCCCCCAGCACGTAGTCGAAAAAACCCTCAACCACCACGGCAGTGATTTGTTCTTGGAGGGGGAGCAAAGGTATTTGACGGTATTGTTTTGTGATATCAGGGGCTTTACGCAGATGAGCGAAGAGTTTAGCCCAAAAGAAGTCGTAGGCCTTCTCAACCACTACTACTCGGTGATGACCGAAGTTGTCAAAAAACACAAAGGCACTGTCAACCAATTTGTTGGTGATGAAATCTTCTCTGTCTTTGGCGCACCGCTGGCCGACTCCAACCCCGAAGCCAATGCCATTTTTTGCGCCTTGGAAATGCTGGAAAAAGCCAAAACCATCGCCCAAGACTTGGGACGTAATTTGGTCGTGGGGCTGGGTGTGAACGCAGGAGAAGCCATCATGGGCAACCTGGGGTCAGAGGATAAAATCTCGTTTTCCATTACCGGAGACACCGTAAACACAGGAAAAAGAATTGAAATGCTCACCAAAGACTACCCCAACACCGTGCTGGTGAGCGAGTCTGTGTATCTGAAAACCAGAGAGTTATTTGATTTTCAGGCTTGGGAGCCTCTCTTTGTGAAAGGTAAGCGCGACAAAATCAGGGTCTATCAGGTGCTTTGCAGAAAATAAAACTTGTTTTAGTGCCTGATTTGCTTTTTATTGCAATAAAATTCGATTATGGCTGCGGAAATATCAACTCAACGCCAAATAGTTGTCTTTAAATTGGGCAATGAAGAATATGGTTTGGAGATTGACAAAATCAAAGAAGTAGTGCTCACCCCAAAAATTTCCAGGGTGCCACTCACAGAAAACTATATTGTCGGCGTTGCCAATGTGAGAGGTACTATATTGGCAGTGATTGATTTAGAAATTAGATTGGGGATAAAATCCCAACTCGATGACAGCATACCTGCCTACACACTGGTATTGGATGACGAAAAAGCCAAGGCAGGCGTATTGGTCAAAGAAGTGCCCAATACACTCACCATCCCCGAAAACGCCATAGAACCCGCTGACGGAATGCTTCACGAACTGGCAGCAGAGCAAAAATTTATCAAATCAATCGTTAAATTAGGCAGCAGATTGATATTTTTGATAGATATTTACGGTGTTTTATCAAAAGAACTCATTTCACAAACAATTTCTTAAATGGCTAAACGCGTTTTAATCGTAGATGACTCTCTCTATATCAGGACTTTAATCAGAGACCATCTCTCAGGATCAGAATATGAAATAGTAGGCGATGCTCCCGACGGCGAAACTGCTATTGACTTGGCTACCAAACTAAAGCCCGATATCATCACACTGGACAACATCTTGCCCGATATGCTTGGATTGGATGTGCTCAAAGCCATCAAAGAAGATTTGCCTGACACCAAAATATTGCTCATCAGTGCCGTAGGGCAGCAATCAGTTGTCTCTCAAGGCTTAAAGTTGGGAGCAATCGGCTACTTGGTCAAACCCTTTACAGAAGAAGACCTAAAAGGTGCACTAAAAAAAGTAGTTTAAATCTTGTGGAAATCTTTATTGGTTGTACTCTAAATCAAAATCAATTTTATGATCACATTCTATAAACTTTTAGCGGCAATGGATTACTTTGGCGTTACGGCCTTGTTCATTGTCGCTATTGCTGGCTCAATATGGGTAGCCAGAAGACTTTACTCAAAAAGCAGTCTGGCTTTGGCCTCTCAGCCCAAGGCAAGCAGTGAGGATTCTACCAAAAAGTTCTTTGGCGTTGACATCCACAAACACAGCCAAATGTATCTGGGCTTGGGCTTAGTGCTGAGTCTGGCTTTTTGTTGGGCAATGATCAATATGCCCACTTTTGAAAAAATTCTCATTGGCGCGCTACCAACCATGACCGTGGATATGGATGAAACCATCGAAATCCCACCGCCTACCCAACAGTTGCCCCCGCCCCCACCTATCATCCAAGCACCTACTATTATAGAGGTTCCTGATGAAAAGAAAATTGAGGATATCAAAATCGAAATCGACATAGAACCCGAAAAAGAAATACAAATCATCCCTCAAAAGTATGATGTGAACTCCAAAGCCCCTGCCGTAGTGGTAGAAGAAGAAAAAGTAGATGAAATTTTTGAAGTGGTAGAAGAGCAAGCCCAACCTGACGGAGGTCTCCCTGCCTTTTATGATTATTTGCAAAAAAACATCAAGTACCCCAAACAAGCCAAAAGAATGGGTATAGAGGGTAAAGTTTTTGTACGCTTTGTGGTAGAGAGAGACGGATCAATCACCGATGTGCAAGTAGTCAAAGGAATAGATGCAGACGGAGGCGGATGCAACGCAGAGGCCATTCGTGTCGTGCAGGGTTCGCCAAAATGGAAGCCGGGCAAACAGCGCGGTAAGCCTGTCCGCTCAAGAATGGTCATCCCGATAGCATTTAAGTTGGGTTGATTAATTAGAAGCCAATTTTATCATGAAATACAAAATAGCCCATGAGTTCATTCATGGGCTATTTTTTTTGTTACTTACATAGCCAAAGCAGTTTTTTCTATAATATCGCAGCATTTGTGCATTTGGTCTTCTGTGATGACCAACGGCGGAGCGAAGCGTATTTTATTGCCGTGTGTTGGCTTTGCCAAAAGGCCGTTATCTTTCAACTTGAGACAAAAATTCCAAGCAAAATCACTGCTTTCATCGCCACTCAATACGATGGCATTCAAAAGACCTTTACCCCTTACTTTTTGGATAAATCGGCTTTTTTGTGCCGTTTGAGACAATCTTTCCCTGAAAAGGTTTCCCATCTTTTCGGCATTTTCAGTCATTTTTTCATCTTTGAGCACTTGCAAAGCGGCTGTCGCCACCGCACAAGCCAGCGGGTTTCCGCCAAAAGTAGATCCGTGCTGTCCCGGTTTGATGGTAAGCATGATTTCGCTGTCGCAAAGCACCGCCGAAACGGGCATCGTTCCCCCTGACAAAGCCTTGCCCAACACCAAAATATCTGGCCTGACGTTTTCATGTTCGCAAGCTATGATGCGCCCCGTGCGCCCTATTCCGGTTTGTACCTCATCGGCTATAAATAGTGCCCCCGCCTGCTTGCAGAGCCTCGAAACACCCGCCAAGTAACCCTCATCCGGTACTACCACGCCGGCTTCTCCTTGTATGGGTTCACACATAAAAGCCGCTACGTTGGGGTCTTGCAATGCGGTTTGGAGTGCATCAAGGTCGTTGTAAGGGATGATTTGGAAACCGGGAACAAAAGGGCCGTAGTTACCATAACTCTCAGGATCGGTAGAAGAAGAAATAGCCGCAATCGAGCGTCCCCAAAAATTTCCGGCGGCAAAGATGACCTTGGCTTGGTTTTCGGGTATGCCTTTGATTTGATAGCCCCATTTGCGCGCCAGTTTTACGGCTGTTTCGCAGGCTTCCACACCCGAGTTCATAGGCAAAACCCTCTCGTAGCCAAAAAATTTTGTAATATATTCCGAATACAAACCCAGTCTGTCGTTGTGGAAAGCCCGAGAAGTGAGCGTGAGTTTTTGCGCCTGCTCTACGAGGGCTGCAATAATTGTGGGATGACAATGTCCTTGATTGACAGCCGAGTAGGCCGACAAAAAATCAAAGTATCGCTCCCCCTCAATATCCCAAAGATAAACTCCTTTGCCCCTTGCAAGTACCACAGGAAGCGGATGATAGTTGTGTGCGCCATAACGGTCTTCCAGTTCAATAGCCGATTTTGAGGTCAATTCTGTAATTTCCATATAATATAGATTATGATTCAAAATTACCAAATTTAATTAAGATTTGCCTCAAAACGGGCGGTGGGATATTTTTCAGAGTGATTTTTAGGCAAAGGTGGTGCGATTTTGCTCTGTTACAGCATCAAAAAAAGCCTCACTTACCGCCATTATGATTTCAATGATTAGTTTTGCGCCAATCTCGAAAGTCTTATGGTTGATTTATTTGATAAAATCGTAGCCAATCCCGGCCCGCTTGGTCAGCACTCCAAAGTGGCACATGGCTACTATGCCTTCCCAAAGTTGGAAGGCGAAATTGCCCCACGCATGAAATTCAGAGGCAAAGAAGTGCTCACTTGGAGTCTAAATAACTATCTGGGTCTGGCCAACCACCCCGAAATTCGTCAAACCGACGCACAGGCTACTGCCCAATGGGGGCTGGCCTATCCCATGGGTGCGCGTATGATGTCCGGCAATTCTAATATATTGGAAGATTTTGAAGCTCAGTTGGCTTCTTTTGTGGGAAAAGAAGACAGTATGGTGCTCAATTACGGCTACCAAGGTATTATGTCTATCATTGATGCCCTTTTGGATCGTCGGGACTGTGTGGTGTACGACAGCGATTCTCATGCCTGCATCATAGACGGGCTTAAGATGAGCTTGGCCAAGCGGTTTGTGTTTCCGCACAACGACGTGGCCAACTGCGCCAAACAACTCGAAAGAGCTACCAAATGGGTGAAGGAAACAGGGGGGTCTATTTTGGTGATTACGGAGGGCGTATTTGGTATGTTGGGAGACCAAGGGCGTTTGTCGGAGATTGTTGAGCTAAAGAGACAGTTTCAGTTCCGTTTGTTGGTGGACGATGCGCATGGTTTTGGGACGATGGGGGCTACCGGCGCGGGCACAGGCGAAGAGCAAGGAGTACAAGATGAGATTGACATCTATTTTTCTACTTTTGCCAAGTCTATGGCCAGCATAGGGGCTTTTGTGGCCAGCAAAGAGCCTGTTATTTCTTATTTGCGCTACAATACACGCTCTCAGATTTATGCCAAAACGCTGCCTATGCCTATAGTGGTGGGCAATATCAAGCGGTTGGAAATGCTGAGAACCATGCCTGAGTTGCGTCAAAAACTTTGGCAGATTGTGCACGACTTGCAAAATGGACTGCGGGCGAGGGGCTTTGATTTGGGCAAAACCCAGTCTCCGGTTACACCTGTATTTTTGAGCGGGGGAACCAACGAGGCCGCCGGCTTGATATTGGATTTGCGGGAGAACTACAATATTTTTTGTTCGGTGGTTATTTATCCCGTTGTGCCTAAAGATGTGATTATGCTTCGCCTAATCCCTACTGCAGCCCACACAGTAGCCGATGTTGAAGAGACAATATGGGCTTTTGAGCAGGTGTCAGGTAAGCTCAAAGGCGGCGAATACCGCACGGCAGAGCCTACGGTTTATATGAATATTACCGCTAAAAACACCTAAAAGCGGCTTTTTCTTGAAAAAAATCTCATATCACGACAAGATTTGAGATTTTTTTTAATTTGTTGATATACAGTATATTGTATAAGTCCAATTTACGTTTTTAGTCATTTAGAGCCATTTTTTGAAAAAAATATGCGTTTAAGCTCAAAAAAACAGCATTTTTTTTTGGAAATTGGTATCCGGCTTGTTTAGTTTGCATCAGGTTGTATTTAAAACCCTATAAGAAACATGGAAAGATTTGATCAAATTCGCGACCTCGTTATGGGGCTCGAAGAAGACTTCAACAAGTTTTACGCTAAAGGCGTACAAACTGCCGGAACGCGCATCCGTAAAGGCATGCAGGAAATGAAAGTCCTTGCCCAAGAAATTCGCTTGGAAGTTCAGAACATCAAAAACGAGAAAACCGCCGAAAGCAAGAAGCCTGTTGCAAAAAGCAAAGCCCCTGCAGCAAAAGGTAAAACCGCAGCACCCGCCAAGAAACCCGCAGCAAAGAAAAAGTAAAGTGAAAGCCCCTTAGATTTGGGGCTTTTTTGTTTTACATCTGATTTCAGGTCAATTTCGCATAACGGAAAAGCATTTATGCAGGGCGGAATTAGTGGCAATATCGTTTCAACATGCACAAAAGCTCATAAAAAACACAAAAATTTAATTTGGCACGTTTGCCCGCACTTCAACAAGCTCAGTGTATCACCTTTGCGCAAACATAATGTTGGTGGCTGGCGTTTTTGTTTCGCTACCTGAATTTTTTGAAATACGCATCTATTTCCTGTTGCATTTCCAAACCCGCTAATCCAAAACAGTCTAATAAGTCTTCAAATGCACCCACACCACCCAAATAATTCCAAAATTCTTCGGCTACTTTCAACTCTTGGGGCAAATCCAACATTCCTTTCAATGTCCAACGCTGGTAAGGTTCGGGGTGATAAGGATTGTAAGGAATAGCAACGTAAGAATGAACTTGTACGGTTGGATTTTGGGCTAAAATGATGGCAACCCACTCTAACAATGTTCTTTTGAAGTCTTTAAAGCTACTGATGTTTGGTTTGGCGATTTTAAGGTCAAACATAAGAATTTCAGCATTTTGAGTTTCCAAATACAAATCCACTTTTACTGTTTTGAGTTTTTGCATTGTTCCTTTTTGGCACACTTGGCGTATTCTTTCTATCTCTTTCACTTTATCAGGTTCAGCACCCATAGAAAGTTCGTTGATGATAGTTTGGATTTCCTTTTGTGCCAACTCACTAATTTCGCTGCCCACTACAAACTGTGCTTTTGCTGTTTTGAAATGAGTAGCCGATAATGCTATTGCCACAGGCTCAAAAATGGAACTTCCAAAAGTAGTATTCAGAGATTGTATGAATGAAAACAAAGCCATTCTATCCTTGCCCAATAAGGCGTGATGAAAGGGCATATAATTGCTTTCAGGCTTATAGTTTTTGAACTTATTTCGCAAGCAAGTTTTGATAACTTCCTGAATTTGAAGTTTTTGTATTTCTGTTAAGGACATTTTACTTGATTTTTCAAGTGAAAAATTATTTCCGAATATGCTCCTTTATCTTTTTCTGTTCTATTTAAAACAGGACGTTTGTATTGATTGACAATTTGCATACCTGCAATTTCTGCAATTTGTGGGTATAGGTTATTTTTATCGTTTGCCACTAAAAAAATATCGTAATCATCAGCCAAAAACTTTTTGCAATTATTTAACACGTTGGAAATGCCTTTTACGTAATCTTGTTGGGCTTGTTTAGTTTGTTTTTTGGACATTGAGCCAATTTCTTGCTCGTCTTTTCTTTCAAAACCAAACAAATCATAGGCGTAGGCGTGTTGTTCGTGGTAATCAATCAAACCTACATAAGGGGGACTTGAAAAAATGCCTTTAATTTTTTGTTTTTTAGCTAATTCGTAGAATGCTGGAAATTTGTTTTCTAATTCTGCAAAAATGTCTATATTTTCCGAATTACCATTCAGGCAATATTGAAACGTATTTGTTCGCAATTTTGAAAATTCTGCAAAGCGTTGAATAGTATCTTTGCAATACCTTTCCCACCAAGAAACTATTGAAAACAAAGGCTTGCAAATTTTTCCGTGCTTGGCACAGTAATAAGTAGTCGTTACGGGTTCTACCAAAGTCGCCAAATCTGCGTGAGTAGTTGCCCTGCAACTGCGAATGGTACGGCTTAAAATCACGGTAAGCACTTTTTTGGTGTGTAGATTTTGCACTTGCTTGATTTGCTCAAACACAAAATCAATCTCGTTGCGAACCGTTTGCAAATACCATTTTCCTAAAAAAGTATTCTGTTCGTCTTGCTTAATTTTTATTTGATATTTGGCTACCAACTCGTTAAATTTCTTCAAAACCACTTTTTCGTGTGCTTCTGCGTAGGCTTTTTCGTCAATTTCTTTTTTTCTTACCTTAATTTTAAATTCGGGTGAAGGGAAGTGTTTTTTATCGTATTCCGTTAAAAAATCGGCAAGTTCTTTTTCAAAGGCAAGGTGTGGAGAATGGGTAACAAACTTTTTGAGGGCTTTACTAATCTGTTCTGTTTCTTGGTAAAGGTCTGTCAAATCAACTTTTGAAACTTTCACGTTGCCAATCAAAGCATTAAAAGCCGAAACATCTACACCAATGGCGTGTATGCCTAATTCGTTGGCTTGTACTAAGGTTGTGCCACTGCCACAAAAAGGGTCAAGCACAATATCGCCTTTTTTGAAAAAAGTTTGTGTTTTAAATTCGTCTGTGTGGTCGTCTAAAAATATTCTACTAACTGCGGAATGTACTTGCCTTTGTAAGGATGCAGGCGGTGTACGTGTTTGGTAGTTTCGGCTTCTTTCAGGTGTTCAAAACTCAAAGCCCAATTCAAATCACTGCCTAATTTGTCTTTCCAATCCAACTCACGACTTCCGTAATAGCCTTCGTAATATTTGATAAGTTCTTGTTTATCAATTAAAAAAATCCCATTATTTCCTGCTTTGGGTATTCTGCCATAATTTACTAAGTAGGAAATATTGGAAGTAGTTACGTTCTTATTTATGTGTTGGCTTGCAAACTCGGCGGCTTCTTTGAGCGTTAGTAAATTTGTTTTCAAAATATTTTTTTCTATTTCTATCTTGTTACAAAGTTACTGTTTTTTGACTTTTGTTTTCTGTTACGCTTGCCACCAACATATCATAAAGCAAAAAATCAGCTAAAAGCAAGGTATTTCCATTGCAAACAGCGGCCACAGGTTCAATCCCGTGGCCACTTTGCTATTTAAATGTGTATCACCTCACCATAAGCCGCTGCTGTGGCTTCCATGATGGCCTCAGACATGGTGGGGTGTGGGTGTATGGATTTGATGATTTCGTGTCCGGTGGTTTCGAGTTTTCGAGCCACCACCACTTCTGCAATCATCTCGGTTACGTTGGCTCCTATCATGTGGGCTCCAAGCCACTCTCCATATTTGGCGTCAAAAATGACTTTGATGAACCCTTCTTTTGCACCTGCGGCAGAGGCTTTTCCAGAAGCTGAAAAAGGAAACTTACCGACTTTGATGTCATAACCCATTTCTTTGGCTTTCTTTTCTGTAAGTCCTACAGAAGCGATTTCGGGGCTGCAATACGTACAGCCGGGGATATTGTTGTAATTGATGGGCTCTGGATGGTGTCCAGCAATTTTTTCAACGCACACAATACCCTCTGCCGAAGCTACGTGCGCCAAAGCGGGGCCTTTGACTATATCACCAATAGCATACACGTTGGGCACATTGGTGCGGTAGTAGTCATCAACTATTACTTTTCCATTTTCGGTCTTAACGCCCATCTCTTCGAGTCCAAGCCCTTCGAGGTTGGTAACCACGCCTGCAGCCGAAAGTACAATGTCGCACTCTACTATGCGCTCCGTACCTTTAGTTTTGATTTTGACTTTGCAGCCTTGTCCGCTGGTATCCACACTTTCTACAGCCGATTCGGTCAGCACCTCAATACCTGCTTTTTTGAAATTTTTCTCTAAGGCCTGAGAAATTTCATGGTCTTCGACGGGGACAATCTGAGGCATGTATTCCACAAGGGTTACCTTTGTGCCAATGGTATTGTAGAAATAAGCAAACTCCACCCCGATAGCTCCCGAACCAATAATAAGCATGGATTTGGGTTGATTTTCCAAGACCATCGCCTTGCGGTATCCAATGATTTTTTCATTGTCAATTTTTATGCCCGGCAACTCGCGGCTCCGTCCTCCCGTAGCCAAAATGATATGAGTGGCCTCGTGGGTTTCTTTTTTGCCATCAGCGGCTGTAACCTCCACTTTCCCTTTTCCGGCAAGTTTGCCGAAGCCCATTATTTTATCTATTTTGTTTTTTCTGAACAGGAATTCTATCCCTTTGCTCATGCCTCCCGCAACGCCTCGGCTGCGTTTGATCATATCACCAAAATTCACTTTGAAGTCAGCTACTTCAACGCCGTAATCTTTTGCGTGGGCGATGTACTCAAAAACCTGAGCACTTTTGAGCAAGGCTTTGGTAGGGATACAACCCCAGTTTAGGCAGATGCCCCCCAAATCCTCTTTTTCAACCACACCTACTTTAAATCCAAGTTGGGAAGCTCTTATGGCAGCTACATAGCCACCAGGCCCGCTGCCTATCACCAATACATCGTATTTTGCCATTTAAATAAATTTTGGCAAAAATAGTAAAACTTGTGTGAACCGATTAATAAAGCCAGCTTAGTTTGAAGTACCTTCTCCCAAAAATGAATTTTTAGTCTAAGGGATTTTCAGGCGGTACCTTGTAAGTGAATTGGCCTTGAAGAAATTCTTCGGTGGCGATAGTAGTGGGTTTGGGCATGCGCTCATACATCCTCGAAACCTCAATCTGCTCGCGGTTTTCAAAGACCTCTTCCAAACTGTCATTGACCACTACAAACTCAGAAAGCCTATTGGTAATTTCCTCTTTAATCTGGTTGGAAATTTGCTTAGATCGTTCCGCTATGACCGCAACGGCTTCATAAATATTGCCACTTTTGCTGCTAAGTACAGCTAAGTCTCTGGTTACCAAAGTATTAGGTATGTTGCTAAGTCTGTTATTTTTCATTTATCATAAATTCTAACCCACAAAGATAAGTGAAGATTTTTTATTATACAAATTAAATATTTTAGTGGTTAAAATTACTTCAACATTAAGTTTTTGCAGCTCTTCGAAACATTCCCTGACTGTCATTATTTTTGAAACACTGAAAATTTAGATGCTTAGAATAATTGTTGTTGGGCTTTGTTTGTTGTGGCCATCGAAGTCTTTGCTTTGGGGACAAAACATAGATAGTTTATTTCGTAAATGCGATTCTTTACTCAAAGTCGGAAGGTATCAAAAAGCTAACAATTTGGCTTGGAGCACTTTACAGCAAGCCATCAATACCAATGACATCAAGGCTCAAGGCATTGCCTACTACCTATTGGCCTTAAGCAACCAGCGCAGGGGCGACTACAAAACCTCTATCGACTATTGCCTGACCGGCAAAAAAATCGCTGCCTCTGTTTCGGATACACTTACACTATTGCGTTGTATTTATATCAACGCGCGCAACTTCACATTTTTAGCCCTTTATCGCAATGCTTCACGGGAACTTTTTCCTGCCCTGCAAATGGCAGAAAATTTTCAAAACATAGAGATAAGAATTCAAATTTTGCTTGCCATCGGCAATGTGTACCGATTGGAAGACAATCATGAACTGGCACTTAAAACCCACCTAAAAGCCAGAGAGTTGGCTCAACAACACCCAAACATTCTGAATGACGTTTACAACAACATAGGGATCACCCACTTCTATCACCGCGACTACGCCCAAGCCTTGCTGTACTATGATTCTGCTTTTAAAGCGGCTCACGAGGTCGGAGACAAGTTTGCTCAGGTCTTGATGCTTAACAACTTTGGTCTGCTTTACAATGAGTTGCATCTTTACGACTCTGCCAAGCAAAAGCTACAAACCAGCCTGGTGATGAACCAAGACCAGTTTTACGATCTACGACTGCTATGCTACACCCTTCAGGGACTTGCCAAAAATGCGCTATCACGAGGAAACCGAACAGAAGCCAAAAACTATGTGCTCAGGGCGGTGCAGGCAGGTCAAAAGACCAATTTGCGCAGAGAACTCTCCCAAGCCTATCTATTGGCATCTTTGATAGACTCCGCCTCTTCCAATTGGCGGTCTGCCTACCAGTGGCAGCTTCGTTATAGCCAACTTTCGGACTCCATTCGACAAGACAATTTGAGCGTTCAGGCTTATTATTTTGAAGTGGAACTGGAAAGAGAGCGCAACAAAAACAGTCTCAAAGAGATGGAGGCCAACTTATTGATAGCCAGTAAAGAAAAACTGTTGGCCGAAGAAGAAGCCCAACTGCAAAGGGAACGCAACTTTCTTATTCTTGCCATCGCTTTGGGTTTTGTGTTGGCGGTAGCGATTGCGCTTTTGTTGTGGCACAATAGAGACGTGAGACAGAAAAACCTCAGGCTTAAAGCCCAAAAAACTGCCATCATAGAGATCAACCGCCAACTTGAGTTGCGCAACCAAGAAATAAACCAGCAAAAAGAAGAAATTTTTGCGCAAGCCGAGCACCTAAATCAGCTTAATGATTTGAAAGACAGGCTCTTTTTTATTATGTCTCACGAGCTCAAAGGCCCTCTGAGTTCTTTGGGTGGGGTTATCAACCTCTTTGAAGCCGGTATGTTGAGCCAAGAAGAGACCGTGATGCTTATGAAGAACCTACGCAAAGATTTTTCTGTTCTCAATGAGGCATTTAGCAATATATTCTTGTGGTCAAATGCAATGAATCCCTCTACGTTGCCCGACAAAACGGCTGTGCCATTGTTGCCCATTTTTGCAGAGCTGTCGGCTTGGTTTGGCCAAAAAGCCCGCAAAAAAGGTATCCAGCTCTCTATCGAAGTGCCTACGGACGCTGTCATTTGGGCTGACCGCTACCATGTTTTTATTTTATTCAAAAACTTGATAGACAATGCCATAAAGTTTACACCCCCCAATGGCAAAGTAAGTTTTGAGGCCATTGACAAAGCGGGGCACTGGGAAATCAGCATCAAAGACACAGGCGTTGGAATCAGAGACGAAGACCTGCCCAAACTCTTTGATTTGCATACACACTTCAAAACTTATGGCACGCTTGATGAAAAAGGAGCGGGCTTGGGCTTGTTGCTTTGCAAAGAATTTGCCCAGAAAAATGATGGAAAAATCTGGGTAGAGAGCCAGCCGGACAAAGGCAGCCGTTTTGTGGTTGCATTTCCCAAGTATGAAGTCTAAGAGGTGATTTTTGTCATTTTGGATTGGCTATATCTTCATGCAAGATACCTTAGTGTATCTGTTCTACAAAAAGTTTGTAAAATGCTTCATTCATCACCAAAAAGCTGGACACCAGCCGGGCAAGTACCTGATTGTCTGGTAGAAAATCGCGTAAATTATAGTTGTGAACGCGCTGAGTTGAGTATGTTTGAGACCTTCGAGCAGGCTTTTTCTGTGCCTTTACAATTTGAAAACCCTGTATTGGTGAGCATGGTAACGGGTAAAAAAGTCATGCACTTTGACGATGAATCACCCTTTGGATTTGTACCCGATGAGACCCTAATTCTGCCCCCGCGCACGGCCATGAAGATAGATTTTCCAGAGGCAAATATGGAATCCCCTACCCGCTGCATTGCGTTGAGCCTTTCGCAAGAGCTTATCAACGAAACAATTTTTTTGGTCAATAAAAATATGCCCGTTTATCAGAATTGGAAAATGGAGTCTCAACCAACCAATATTTTGAAAAACAAGGCATTGCAGCAGAGCATTCACACTTTGATAGAGACTTTTTTGAGTCATAATTCTGCCAAAGATGTCTTGTTTGATTTACAACTAAAACAGCTCATTATCTTGATTTTACAAACTGAAGCCCGTGCAACTTTGCTCAGGGATTACAGACAGCAGACTTCAAGTCATCCTTTTGCACATGTTTCTCAATACATTCACAACAACTTGCACGAAAATATCACCGTAGAGCAGCTAAGTAAAAAAGCATGTATGAGCGTGCCGACTTTTTTCCGCACCTTCAAAAATCAGTTTGGTATGACACCGGTAGAGTTTATTCTCAAGTGTAGAATCAAAAAAGCACAACAAATGCTCACTACCGCAAACTATACAGTGAGCGAAGTGGCCTACCAGTGTGGCTTTAGCTCACCAAACTACTTTATACGCACTTTTAAAAAACTTACGGGGCAAACACCAAAAACATTTTCAAGCTCAGGAAAGTTGTTTACAGCATAAATATTTATATTTGATTATCAATAAGTAAGCTCTGAAACGTGACAAGTTGGCTTGTGCTTTTCCCGAAAAACCATAAAAACAAGCCATTTTGTCATATTTCGATTTTAAAAATATGCAATTATGTCATTGTTAGAGGGTTAGGTTGGTTTGGTACGTCATTTGGATAAGACAAATCAAAACTTAAAAACAAAAACCTATGACACTCATCAAGCACAATCCCTCTCGCGGATTCCTTTTTCCAAGTTTCACCGATTTTTTCGGACGTGATTTGTTGGATTTCAATTCAGGCAGCGGTGAGACCGTTCCTTCGGTCAATATCCAAGAAAATGAGTCTGAATTTAGCATCGAGTTGGCTGCCCCCGGCCTCAAACGGGAAGACTTCAAAATCGAGCTGGAGCACAATGTTTTGAAAATTTCTGCTCAAAAGGAGAACAAAAGCGAAGAAACGCAAGGCAAGTACCACCGCCGCGAGTTTAGTTACTCTTCTTTTGTAAGAAGCTTTACACTCCCCAACAGTGTTGATACAGACGCAATTGCCGCCAGTTACACAGATGGCCTGCTTACTTTGACCCTGCCCAAAAAAGAGGAAGCCAAACGCAAAGGTGCTCGCGGAATAGAAATTAAGTAACCTGAGGATTGTTTTCACATGAATAGCCGCCAATTTGAATTGGCGGCTATTTTTTTGCCGGATGACTTTGTTTCGGAGTTGCAAGAAATCTTCAATATTTTATTTATGCCTTGGGTTGGTAGTCAAAATTTGGTCATAAAAATGTTTTTCGGGTGTTTTTCTTTAACTTTGAGGCGAAAACAAACTAAGATGGCAGAAGCAATCAGAATGCCCAAACTCAGCGACACCATGACCGAAGGGGTGATAGCTGCTTGGCTCGTGAAAGTAGGCGACAAAGTAAAGTCGGGCGATATTTTGGCCGAAGTCGAAACCGATAAAGCCACCATGGAATTGGAAAATTATGTTGCAGGCACTATATTATATTTAGCCGTTGAGGCCAAACAAGCCGTACCTATTGACGGTATCATAGCCATAGTAGGCAAAGAAGGCGAAGACTACCAAAGCCTTTTGAGTCCTAATAGCCCTCCGGCCACACAGCCCTCTGCTGCCCCATCAAACCCCAAAGCAACAACCCAAAGCAGCAAATCTGGTAGCAAATCTGTTGAGGCAGAAGTTTTTAATATGCCCAAGTTGAGCGATACCATGACCGAAGGGCGGATTGCTTCTTGGCTGGTGAAGGTCGGGGACAAAGTCAAGCCCGGCGACATCATCGCCGAGGTAGAAACCGACAAAGCCACTATGGAAGTAGAAAATTACTTTTCAGGAACGGTGCTTTATCTGGCTGTCGAAGCAGGCGGGACTGTACCTGTCAATGGGATTATGGCCATCGTAGGCAAAGAAGGCACTGATTTTAGCTCCCTACTGACCAACGATAAACAAGATTCTAAACCGCTTGCCGCTCAAACTGCCCCTTCTCAACAACCTGAACATTCGCCCGCTTCCTCTGCCGCTCAGACAGTTGTCTCTCATTCAGACAGGCTCAAAGTTTCGCCGCTTGCCAGAAAAATGGCTTCTGATAAAGGTATTGATTTGCAACAAGTTGAGGGCAGTGGAGAAGGCGGGAGAATCGTCAAGCGCGATATCGAGGCTTTCAAGCCCGCTTCAAAAATCCAACCGACTGCCTCCGCGCCAACCGCCACTCCGCAGGTAGCAAGTTCCCTTGCCTACACCGACGAGCCGCTGAGCCAAATGCGTAAAACCATAGCCCGCAGGCTTGCTGAGAGTAAGTTTACAGCCCCTCATTTTTATCTTACCATGGAGATAAATATGGGCAAAGCCATCAAAATCAGAGAAGAACTCAATCAATACAGTAGCTCGAAAATCTCTTTCAACGATATGGTGGTCAAAGCAGCTTCTTTGGCACTCAAACAGCACCCCAAAGTCAATGCCTCTTGGTTGGGAGACAAAATGCGCTATTACCATCAAGTTAATATTGGTGTGGCGGTGGCCATCGAAGACGGGCTGGTTGTTCCAGTGGTCAGGGATGCCGATACCAAAACCTTGTCTGCCATTTCATCCGAAATCAAGTCCTTGGGTCAGCGTGCCAAAGATCGCAAACTCCAGCCCTCAGACTGGGAAGGCAGTACCTTTACCATCAGCAACTTAGGCATGTTTGGGATTGAGGAATTTACGGCCATCATCAACCCACCCGACTCTTGTATCATGGCGGTAGGCTCTATCAAGCAGACCCCTGTGGTAGAAAACGGGCAAATTACAATTGGAAACTTGATGAAAGTTACCCTCTCTTGTGACCACCGTGCAGTGGATGGTGCTGTGGGAGCGGCATTTTTACAGACTTTCAAACAACTCCTCGAGTCGCCAATGATGATGCTTGTTTGATATTGACTGTCAGGCGAATGGCTACTGAATCCGCCTAAGAATTGATATTTTGACAGTAAGCCATCGAATATCAAAACTAAAGTTTGCGGCTGTAAGTTGTATTTGTTGATAAGAGCGTAAAAATTCATTTTCAATATTCTGAAAGCACTCAACTCTTTATGTTCAGATATTTGTTGTTTTTTGTTTTAATATGGATAAGTTTTTCTTGTACGTTTCTATTGGGTAAAAAATCAAAAGAAATTAAGGTATTTATAGAAAATGATTCCTTGGAACTCATTACCGCTCAAAAACAAGCCCTCAGTTCATCTCCCTTTACTTTGTTGGTGCAGATGAAAGAGCCAAAAATTGAGTTTAAGGCGGTTTATCGCGATGAGCCTCGGGACACTTTTTACATAAGCCACAAACGCCGTCTCAAAGATATTTTGTATTGGGAATCACTGTCTTTTTTCCCTTGGACACTGGCTTACGGCTATTATATGGCCTATCAGGAGCCTAAAGGTCTGGCTTACACCTATCCCGATAGGTTGTATGTAGATGTCTCGGATCGCAAAAAGCCAATATCCCTTTGGCCTCGCAAGCGCAGCGGATGGACACGGTTGCACACCGGTTTTACTGTTTACAACAGCGTGTTGATGAAGGGTGCAGAGGAAAACTACGACGTTGTAGGTCCTTTTGGCATATACGGCGGCATGGAGCACTTTGTATCAGACAAATACATGCTGAGCGCAGAGACCGGAATTTTTTTGGGCGGAGACACAAGAAGCAATTCTGTGGACATTACAGATACAAGTCGTGTTTTTCGCCTGAATTTCAGACAGTTGAATACCGTTTTTTCCCGACAAATCACTCGGCGTTTGTCGGTGGGTTTGGGCTTGTCTTTGCACCAAACCCGCTTTCACCTTGAAAAACGCGACACTTCAACAGCTACCAAAACTTTTGTTACTGTGCGGCGGATAGAGCGCAATACAGTGAGTCCTATTTTGCGCGTCAATTATTTTTTACGCCCCAATTCTTCAATCCAATTTTCATACCTGCCTGTTTTGGGTCGCAATGGCGGGCATGTGTTTCATTTGGGCTTCAGCATCAATTTCCATCTTTTCCAACCTTCGCGCTATAGGGTTCGTTTTGACGATAGAATGGGGAGTGATTTTGTAAGGTAAGCACCGTCAAATAACCCGTTTTGTAATGAGACACCCACAACTCAAGTACATCTTCATTTGTAAATGCCTCTAAACCAACCGGAAAATCAGAAACTTTCCAATTGCCCAATTTGCCTAAGCTCATATCAAAAGCCTCTATCTGTCCGCTGCCGTAACAAGCCACAAACACAACCCCTGCTTTCTGTATCAAAGTGCGGGGGTCATCGCAGGTTTTAACCCAGTGTTTTTGGCTTGGGCTTAGCCGCACGATTTGCTCCGGTGAGCTTAGAGACACGTACATCGCAGTATCTACCACCAACAAATGGCGGGGTGTAAACCCAACCGTTTGTTTTGCCACCACCTTGAGCGAGTCCAACGTGATTCCGCTGAGGTAATCTTGTCCCATATTGCCCACCCAAAGGGTGTCTTGCCAAATGGCCATGCCTCTGGGGACTCTGCCCACAGCGATATCTTTTATTTTTTTCCACTTACAGATAGAGTCTGTGGGCGTGTATATGGCACTGACCGTATGAGAGTGCCAGTTGGATACAAAAACTAAGTCTTTATCTGCAACTACGTATTTTGGGGTCTCTCCCGTTTTAAAAAAAGGCAGTCGTATTTCAAATTTTCCGCTATCGGTCTGTAAAACAGCCTTTTTATTGGGCAGACTGTCCGCGCAAAGGTTTAAGTCGGCTCTATCCCAAACCACCACACCTCCGGCATTATGGAGAGAAATCCAAACAAAACGCCCTCCGTGCGAAAAAGCGGCCTCCACAGGTTTTTCTGCATAGGAGTGAATCGGCTGCTTATGAGTGTAATCGTACCCTACCGCAGGAGTTGGCACAAAACTCAGTCTGGCTGTGTGTTTTTTGGTCTTCACATCAAAAACATCAATATTCATGGCTTCCAAATTGAGCACAAAAACTGATTTACCATCGCTAACCAACGATTTTGTGCCCAAACCTGTCTTAATCTTGGTTGTAGCCACAAGAAACAGACTATCAAAGTGTTGTGCTGAAGCAGTGCTCTCCTCGTTTTTGGGTTTTTCAGTAGCTAATCTCCAAGAAGTAAAATACTCTCGTTCAAAAAGCATACCTATGACCATTGCATCGTAAATCAAAAAAATAACTACTGCTAAAATTAAAAGACGTTTTATCAAAATAATTTGTATTAATTTAAAAATCAATTAGTCATAAAAAATAATAACAAATATCTATGCTAATATAAATATTTTTTGGATATGCGTTTTAAAAGTCAGGCTATTTTCTTAAAGGCTGGTAAGATGATTTTAATGATATTTTGATTCCACTCAATATATCAAATAAATTAAAAACTGACTCTTTTCAACGAAAAAATCCCTAAATTTGTCGTTAAAATAGAATGTGTTACTCAAAAAAATTTCAAATATAGGATTTGATGAGTCAGAATATTATTAAATTGTCTATTAGCGTATATTTATCAGTTACATTTTTTGCTGTTTTTGGACAAAATGCTTCTGTAAAACTGGAAGAAACAGGAATTTGGAACGGTGTTTATATCAAATTCAGGATAACAAGTAAAATTGGATACTACGGCGAACATCACTATCGTGTACGCAACAGAGCCGATAATATCAACTCATTTGTGGGCAGAACAAGACAGTTGTACAACCGAGCCGGTATAAACTTTTTCTTCAATGAGTACTTTGAAGGGGTTATAGGCCCGACATTGGTACTCAATTATACTCCCGATCGCAATAATCCAAACTTTGAAAAAATCGTTTATGAGCCGAGAATATGGCATCAATGGCTTTTTATGATGCCCAAAATGGGACGTTTTAAAATTTATCACCAGTTTAGGTTTGAGCACAGATGGAAAAGGACAAATTTAGTCGGGTCAGAGTTTGATTACACCAATAGATACCGGTATAAATTTTTCGCGTATGTGCCAATAAATAAGAAAACCATTGAGGTCAAGACACTTTTCTTGGGGCCAAGTGCAGAAATATTTTTACAATCAGGCAAATCAATAGCATACAATCCATTTGAAGATTTTAGAACTTACAACGGGATAGGATATGTGTACAATCCTCATATTACTTTCTTTGTTGGTCACATGTGGACACTGGGTCAAAAGAGTAGTGGTTTTGAATACAGAACCAGCCATATACTCCGATTCAATGTGTTTATAGGTTTAGACTTTAGAAGTATCGAAAAGAAATTGCCACAATTAAACTTGGGTTACTAATGAATAAATATAAAAATACGGCTGCAATAGTACTGGTCTTATTAACTCTAATATTGTCGGGTATAACATCTTATCTTTTTAATCAATTACAAGGTTTAAAATCAATAAAAAAGGAATTTACCTTAAAAAAGGAAAAGCTTGTTGCTGACAGTCTTTTATTGAATAGATATCAAAAACTGGAAAGTGAATTGATAAAAGTATTAAGCAAATATGACAGCAGTATTTCTATTTTTAATGAAAATAAAAGTTTATCTTCTACTGTAGAAAACTTACTGCAATCATATTTAACAGAAAATAATAATCTTAAAAAGCAAACTATAAGTCAAAAAGATCAAATAAAAGAATTTGCAAGCAATATAGAAAATCTCAAAGTAAAAGAAATTGTTTACGAGACCAAACTTCAGATTTTAGAGACAGATAAGGAAATTCAAACAAACAAATTAGATTCCATATTAATTGAATTAGGAAAAGTTAAAGTAGATTTAGCAGATAATGCCATAGATTCTTTAACTCTTATTTCACCTAAAGGGAATAAAATATTCTTTTACGGCAGGGTATCTAATAAAATTCCAAGTGGTTTTGGCGTAGGACTTTATGAGGGCAAAGGGTATTATGTTGGAGAGTGGAAAGGAAATCTTCGCTCTGGTATGGGGAAACATATTTATAAGGACGGGTCTGTTTATGAAGGATACTTTGAAAACGATTTGAGAAATGGATATGGGGTTTATTACTACCATTCAGGAGAAGTGTATAAAGGAAACTGGAAAGATGACCTAATGGACGGCAGCGGCGAAATCATCAGCCCCAATGGGAAATCAGTAAAAGGGACTTGGAGTGCCGGAAAATTGAAAGTCAATGATGTCAAACGCAGCAATGGGGCAGAGTAGCTATGTCTTTGTTGTAACACTAAACTGAAAACCGTTTTTTAAATAAAAAATGAAATACAAAAATCTCATTCTTATCACTGCGGAGTTTCCGTATGGAAAAGGTGAACCTTTTTTAGAAACAGAAATTATTTATTTAGCAAAACAGATAGAAAAAATTATTATCTTTTCAAATGCAACTGAGACACAAAACATTCGCCAATTACCTCCCAATTGTGAAGTTTATCAACTACCGCGTACACTATCCAAATGGAATAAATTGTACTCCTTATTGCGAATCTTTCATCTCTTATGCCGGAAAGAAATACAAATAATTCAAAAGATATATCAAAAACCTATCACAAGAGGAATAATAACCACCCTTTTAATTTCATTGCAACATGCCCTAAAGATGAAATCGAAAATAGAAACCGCTATTCCCACGCAAGAAGAGGAAAACACAATTTTGTACAGCTATTGGTGCGATGACGCTGCTATTGCCTTGAGTTTAATAAAAAGAGAAAAACCCTCTTTGAAATGTATTTGTAGAATTCATGGATGGGATGTTTTTTTCGAGCGTAGTGCTTTCAATTACCTGCCTTATCGCCACTTAATCAGTCATTCTTTGGATGCCGTATTTTCTATTTCACAAGCAGGTATCGAATACGCTCAGCAAACATGGAAAGTTAATACATCTAACTTTTTTCTAAGCCGATTAGGTGTCCAAAAGCAATATCCTTTAGATTATACTAAAAATTCCATTTTTACTATTGCAAGTTGTTCCTCTTTAATACCTCTCAAAAGAGTAGATATTATTGCCCAAGTTGTGAAATTATTAGACGGCAAAATTCCCATTCGGTGGGTTCATATTGGTGATGGAAAAGAAAAAAACAAGGTTGAAGAATTCATTTCTTCACTCACTCCAACGACTACTGTTATTCTCACCGGTAATATTTCCAATCAAGAAGTAATAACAGTTTACCGCAAATACACACCACATATTTTTATCAACGCCAGCCTGAGCGAGGGAATCCCTGTTTCTATCATGGAGGCGATGAGTCTGGGAATACCTGTAATAGCACCATCAGTAGGCGGTATTCCCGAAATTGTAAATAATGAAAACGGCTGGTTATTAAAGTCTGGATTTTCTGCTGAAGAATTGGCAGAGATTATTTTTGAGATATTTAAACAAAAAATTTATTTAAAGAAGAGAGACAAAGCCTATCTTACATGGAGGGATTTATATGATGCAGATAAAAATTACAATGATTTTTGTGCAAAATGGCTTTTATTGTAAAATTAGCGTTTAGCCAAACCATAAATTTCTTTTAATTTATTGAAATGATTTTCCATAGTAAAACTTGAAGCATAATCAATACAGTATTGACTTATTGAACTGTATAGAGATGGGTTATTTATTAATAATTCTATTTTATCAACAAATAATACTGCATCTTCATTATCAATCATAAACCCGTTTTTCCCATTTTCTATTATACATTCGTTGCCTTTACCGTTAAGCGAAACAACAGGTAAGCCGGATGCCATCGCTTCTAAAAAGACCAATCCAAATGGTTCATATCGAGCACTATGAATATAAATATCACTTTCTTTATATTTATCTTGAATATCATGAATGATACCGGGCATAAAAATCTGATTTTCCAGTTTGTGCTCAATTACTTTATTTTTCACTTTTTCGTACAATTCACCATGACCTGCTAATTCCATAATAAAAGGGATTTTACGCTTTTGAAGTTCAACACCTACATCTATCAAAAACTGCTGGTTCTTTTTAGTTTGAAAGCTCCCTACATTGATAAGACGCAAAGGTGTGTTTAATCTTTGGTGTTGTTGAAATTTAAATTTTTCAAAATTAAATCCATAATAAACTAAATGGATTTTAGTTTTCAATGGCTTTCTTGAAAGATTTCTTATGTAAAAGTCGTATGTGTGCTTTGAATTGGCTATTATATGAGTACTAACTTTTGAATATTTGCGAAGTATCAAATATTGTTTTTCAGCCCATTGAACGATTTTTTTTTTGGAGAATAAATAACTGAACCGAAAATTAGCAAGTTGCTCCATATTATCGTGTCCATGGCAGACGTACAAGATATTTTTTCTGATTTCCAGCGAAGATAAAAATTCTCCCAAAAAACGATGCGTGTGAATAATATGTGGCTCAAACTGATTAATTAGTTTTTTAAGTGGTATGCTTTCATTTTTCTTAAAAAATGAGAAAGTTTGATAGTTCAAATTGACAATATTGAAAGAAGCTGTTTCATTCTTATATTGATTATTATCATATAAAGAACCAATAACAAATTCAATATCATCTTTTTTCAATAAATAGTTGCATAAATCAACCAAATAACGTTCAGCACCTCCTTTTCCAAGATCGGTTATTAAAAATAAAATTCTTAATTTATCCATTTGTAAATTTTTTTCAAACGTGGCTTGATACGATACATCAATTGCACAAAAACATAATTTACAGGATTGACATAATTTTTCCAACGAATTAAATACTTTTTAAATAGTTCATCACTAAAAAGTATGTGAAGTACTTCCAATTGTGGAACATGAACGTTTTTTTGATAATAATAACGAACCAATTCTTTTTTTTGTAAATCGTAATATGACCAATAACCGGAGTCGAATTTATGTAGATTGTTTTTCAAAGTTTTAACACAAGCATCTATGTCTTTTTTAATCGTTTCATCGTTGGTTACTCGATACAAGTCTATCAATCCCCAAAGAGCATAGATAAAACCATTTAAAACATAAGAAGGTGGCTTAGAGGGGTACTCTTCAAACCATAAATCTCCTTTTTCGTCATATATCCTTACAGATTTTGGCGATTTTGCATCTTGCATAAAACGGTATGCCTTTTGCGCTGTATCCAATAAATTTTTATCGTTTAAGATTTGATACATTCTCAGATAAAACGATATCACCTCTCCTTGAGCCATAGCAGAAGCCCATGGAGGCTCAATTTTATATTTTATTTCATAATGTTGATGCCACCATACCGCTGTATTTTTATCTTCTATTTTTAGGTTTTCCAACACTGCAAGGCAGTTTTTTAATAAAAGCAACAGTTTTTCATCTTTTTTGTCTATATAGTCAGCATGAATCATAAACCCATATTGTGCAACATTAATTGGGAAATAATTATATTGACCATTACCTAATCCAATCATTGGTACACCGTTTTCATCAAATTTTCCGTCATAAATATTGTTATGGTAGTGAACTAAAGAGGGGCGCATGTCAATATAATACTTATCAAGTTGCATTTTCCAAGACACATCGCCCAACGATAGGGTAATATCTTTACTTTCTTCTTTCATTATTCTGTGTATATTCCTTTAGGTGAAATAATGATTTTTTTTTCTAAATCTTCATGATTGAGATAATAAATTTTAGATAGGCTTTCCCAAGGAGCTTGAGTACCATCGTGCCTCCATTGACTCGATTTAAAATTCATAAAATGTAAATAAATAAAATTTCGTCGCAAATCTCTGTTGTTAGTAATTACACCCCTTTCATAGTACCAAACATCTGGCTGCTGGCTATTCAATGTACCATCTATCCATGGTTTGGGCAAAAATGGTGTTGTATATTGCTCTTTGAAAAGAATCTTTCTTATTTTTCTTTTCTTTAATCTATCGATAAAAATATTATTAATTGACAACTTAAATTTATCATTTATTTTGTCAAAAATGGTATCCGTGTATGCACGGGTTATTCCATATTCATCAATACCTACAAATTTGGGATTTTGCAAAGACTCTCTCCAATGGTATATTTTTTTGAATATCATTCGGTTTTTATTTATATTGCGAAATAAAGCAAAATGTCCTGATATTCTATCATTATGAGTTGATAATACATCATATTTTAGCAACATTTCATTAGTATAAAATTTACGAATATCACCAAAAACTAAATCTATATCACACCAGCCATAAAAATCATATCCTCTAAATTCTTCTTGATGAAGATAACCAAACAAGGGTCTAAGGTCGCAAATCTTATAAGCATTCGGGGGATTAAAACTGAAGTCCAATTTTTGATTTACTTCCTGAATGTATGAGGAAAAAGATATTTTACGAAAAAAAACATTCGGGAAAGAAAATTTCTCAGTATCGCAATCCGTATAGATTAAAAAGTCAATAGTAGGATTTCGTTGTGCAGAATCGAAAAAAAGATCAATCCATTCAGGCCAACGACCAAAATAAGGAATAAATATAATTATTTTAAGCATAAATTATTTAAAATTATTTTTTAATTTTAGAAAAAATAATTCGAAATACTGATATGAATAATAACTTAAAATGAATGAAAGAATAAAACTTGATATAGGTCTTAACAACATATCCCCCCAAAAAAAACCGACTAATTCATAGATATTTAAATATTTTACAATCGTAAATATTATAAAATTGCAGATGGTATGATACAGATAAAGGCCGTAGGTATATTTACCCCAATATTCAAGTCCGGGTATATTGCTTATATTATAAGTATTTTTGCATTGTATCTGGAATAAAATAATATAACCTACAAGGAAAGAAATGACTATATATGCAAGAGGTGAAATGCTATATGGAATTGACTTATGATACCTCATAATAAAGAAACAAATCAATAAGACAGATAAAAAAATAACTCCATTAATAGATGTAAGTTTTTTACTTAGCTCGCTATAATAGGCATGTAAGTATGCAAGCATTCCGCCCGTAGATAAATATATGACACAAAATATGGTATGTTTGGCAGGAAAATAGAAGATAAATGTAAGAATAACAGATATAATAAACAAAATAGTTATTCCATAAATAAATCTTTTCCCTTTTAAAAATAAGAAAATTAAAGGCCAAAAGAGATAGAATTGCTCTTCTACCGAAATAGACCAAGTAACGCCAAGACCAACACCTATTGGCAAGGTGTTTTTTATTATTTGATCAAAATTTCCGAGAAAAAAGAGATACATCCAAGGGTTGGCAGTTTCAGAATAAGGTAATTTTAAAAAAATACTTCTGAAAATAGGAAAAAATACAAAACCAATGATAAGAACCAAGTAATAAGGCGGCCAAATACGTAAGACTCTTCTGATATAGAAATTCTTTATACTAAAAAATGATTTTTGCTCATACTCAGCAATAATCAAATAAGTGATTAAAAAACCGCTTAGGACAAAAAATATTGGTACTCCAAAACTAAATACAGCTCTTAAAGATTCGACAAACTTATAAAAATTTGTAATTTTTACTTCGTAAGAGTTTGTATCAAAACTATGAGCCAAAAATGTAGAAAAAAAAGCTATTGTTCTAATACTGTCAAGGTTTTTAAATTTCTCTATTTTCATTTGTTAATTTATTATTTATAGCAATAGTTAGTTCTCCACTATACATAAGGTGAAATTTTTTTGATTTTAGGATATCTTCTATCTGCTCCCTACAATCAAACTCGTCATGTATCTCAATAGCAATAATCTTTACTTTTTCAAGCCATTCAGTATCAGCATTATCAGCAAAGACTTCAACTTCTCCGCCTTCAATATCAATTTTAAGAAAATCAATTAAATTAATATTAAAATCTTTAATTATATCATTTATAGATACAGAATCAATCATACTCGAAGAAGCAGATTGATTTTCAGTAAGTCTAAAAGACCAATCGAGTTTATCTCTGAAATTTGTATCTAAGCTAAGTTTAGTTGTTGTTTTCCATAAACCTTTTTCAAGAAGTATAAAATTATTTAACTTATTTTCAACTATATTATGTTTCAAACGAATGAAAGTTGACTGAACAGGTTCTAAGGCGATAATTTTACAGTTTGGATAGTGCGCTGAAAAATACATTGATGTCAAGCCAATATTTGCACCCGCATCAATCATAACTTGTGGTTCTATTTTTAATTTTTCAAACAATTTTATAATTGAATAGTATTCTTTTTTAAGCAAAATTTGTTCAAAAACCTTACAGTCTGATGAATGTCTTTTAAGATATATTTATATTCTTTTAACTGAATCGGATAATGAACCAATAAATAATCTCCTATTTTTTCTGTGTAAATTCCACTTTTTTCTAACTCTTTCAAAATTTCATACGTGGAGACAACTGACTTTGGTACTGAATTTATCAAAATATTTCCAATGGAATATTTTAAAATATTATAAATTTCAGATGAAGAAAATTTTAAAATCCTGTTTAAATAATTACGAATCATTGTGTTTTTTTTACTTACAAGAAATAAAAACTATTTTACCGAAAGTTATTTATTTAATAATTATGGATTTAATATACAAAAGTAACAGGCATAATATACCATGATTTTTTATTGTAATGCAATAAGTATTTATTTTCTCGAAACATTGAATATCATTTCCTTAAAAACTTTCCATGCCTCTAAGCGAAAAAAATGGCAACCTCCAAAATAAATGATGACTCCTACTCCCAACTGTAATAAAAGTTGCCAAGTTAATGGCCATACTATAAAATAATTTACACTACTTACTACAATTGCCATAAAAACAGCCAAACCTATGTAGGGTAAAATATCTCTTATTTGTTCCTCAAAGCGATATCCTATTAGATAAATCGAATATGTTGTATCTATTAAATAAGATAGAAAACTCACTATTACAATACCGATTACCAAACCCATTACTCCCCATGGTAATCCGATAAAAATAGATAATACAATCATAATTTTTTTTATTATTTCTAATCTAAGAAAAATATCAGATCTTCCCTTTACCAAAACAATATTTAGATTAATCGCTTGCAAAGGATACAACAATCCCGAAAAACACAACCATTGAAGGTAAGGTACAGTAGGTAGCCATTTATCAGTAATCAAAACTATAATCAACGAATGGGCTATCACTGACAAACCAAGCATAGCCGGAGCATTAAACATTATCACCATACTAATCATTTTGCGATAGGCGTTTTTCATTCGTTGGTGGTCATCTTGAATTTGAGCAGTGCTGAGAAATGAAACACTACGAACTACAATTGTCAGGTTTCGAGAAATCATTTGTTGGTAGTATTCGGCACGGCTGTAATAAGCCAGACTGGCCGCAGAGAAAAATCGTCCCACGATGATAGGATAAATATTTTCAAAAATAGCGATGATAATCCCGCTGGCAAAGAGTTTACTCCCATAGCCCCACATAAAAAGAAACGATTGGCGGTCAAAAACCCATGAAGGTAGCCACCTGTTATACGTAAAAATAAATAAACCGCTAAAAAAAGCCACTGATAAATGTTGAGCCACCAGTGCCCATACCCCGTAATCGAGCAATGCAAGGCTAATACCTAAGGCCCCCGAAACCAAACCAGCCAGGGTATTGAGCAAATTAATTACCTTAAATTTTAATTTTTTCGACAATTGTTGGCGTTGGACAATAATAAGGCCATTGATAATAATTGATATAGAGAGCCAACGAATTACTTCTGTGAGCCCATCGGTTTTAAAATACAATTCCACCCAGGGGGCTATTACAAAAATTACTCCGTACACCACAAAAGAAACCAGCAGGTTAAACCAAAAAACCGTACTGAAATCATTTTGGGAAACCTCTGTTTTTTGGATTAAAGCCGTTGAAAACCCTGCATCAACAAAAACCGAAGTAATACCAATAACTACCGAAGCCATGGCAATCAACCCATAAGACTCAGGAGCAATCAAACGAGCAAGAATCACCCCCATAGTCAAGCCAATAATTTGGCTGGTAGTACTACCAAAAATATTCCACAGAATTCCTTTAAACGCCTTAATACTAAGGCTTTCGCTACTCATTATGCAATTTTTGAATACAAAGATACACTATCCTGTATATTTAATTAATTACAGTAAGAATTAAATTATTTGCCTGTACTGCCATAGCCACCTTGGCCTCGAAGGGTCTCGCTAAGGGACTCCGCCACCTGCCATTCCACTTTTTCGTGGCGCGATACCACCATCTGGGCTATCCGCTCCCCGGGCGATACACTGACGGGAGTCGGGGAGAGATTGACCAACAGTACTTTGATTTCACCCCTGTAGTCTGCGTCTATGGTGCCCGGAGCGTTCAGAATTGTCAGGCCGTGTTTGAGAGCCAAGCCGCTTCGAGGCCGAATTTGGGCCTCATAACCTTCGGGAAGCTCTATAAAAAGCCCCGTACCCACCAATGCCCTATCCAGAGAGTTCAAAATCAACTCTTTGTCCAAACAAACTCGTAGGTCCATGCCTGCCGATAAAGGGGTTTGATAAGTCGGTAAATCGTAGCCGCTGCGATTGATAACTTTAATTTCAACCATAAATCACTGATCTATAAGTATTTAATTTTTTGAAAAGCAAAAACCATCCATCCTGCTATCAACATAGATCCTCCGATGGGGGTGATAGCCCCAAAAATTTTCACTTGTGTCAGACAAAGCAGGTATAGGCTGCCCGAAAAAATCAACGTCCCAACCAACAACAACATCCAAACCCATTTGCTCGGGTTTAATCGAGAGATGGCCAAAAGCCCCAAAGCATGGTAAAATTGGTATTGAGTGGCCGTTTGGAACACCTCAAAACGTCCGGTTTGCTGCAAAAAGTCTTTTAGCGCGTGCGCCCCAAAAGCACCCAGACCCACCGCCAAAGCCGCTAAAATTGCGCCACTGACGATAATTTTTTTCTCCATCATCCGATTTTGGTTCAAATATACCATAGCCCATCTCTAATCAAGGCAATAAGGTTATTTTTGCGCTCATTTAGAACTCAAATATGGTTTATATCTGTAGAAAAGAGCACTTTAACGCCGCTCATAAGCTATACAACCCCCAATGGAGCAAAGAACAAAACGAGGCTGTATTTGGCCCTTGCGCCAACGAAAACTGGCACGGGCACAATTTTCATATCATCGTAACAATCAAAGGCATGCCCAATCCCGATACCGGATTTGTCATTGACCTCAAGTTGCTGAGTCGCATCATCAAAGAAAAAATCATCGAAAAGGTAGACCACAAAAACCTCAACCTTGACGTGGAATTTTTGCGAGGCAAAATGACCAGTTGTGAGGTAATAGTGGTTGAATTTTGGAAGATTTTGGAGTCGGAATTGCGCCAACTTGCCCCCGAAGTGAGCCTGCATTGCATTGAACTGCACGAAACAGAAAGAAATTTTGTGCGGTACTACGGTGAAAATCTATCTACATTTGTGTAATGCAGTTTTGGGGTTTAGAATTCTTTTTAGTTGAGCTGTACCTGACGGCACTTATTCTGCTGCTTTTGGGGGCAGATTTAGTCGGAGTGGGCAAAAAATGGATTGAGCGGCTTTACATTGCAGGGCTTTTGGGCTTGTTGTTTGTGCCTTGCCAAGCCATCGAAAAAAACGTCGGGATGCTGGAAGGCAGCGCAAATCCATGGATACATATATTTGTGTTGGGTGCTTTGCTTTGTGGGTTTTTGCAAAGACCCCCTAAAGCTCAGACAGAAAGCTATGCCCTGATGCTGGGAACTTTGCTGGGGCTGGTTTTTATGACAAGGGCTTCGCATTTGATTATGCTGCTGGTGGGGGTGGAGTGTGCCTCTTTTTGCAGCTATGCCTTAGTGGGTTTGCACAGCCGCAATCCCGCTTCACCGATAAAGTACTTGCTATTTGGAGCGGTGGTTTCGGCTATTGCTTTTTATGCGAGCAGTTGGATTTTTGGATTTTGTGGCAGTTTGAAGATAGAGACCGTTTTGGAACAAAGTTCGCGCATGGAGGTTGCCTCGCTTTTGGGCTTGGTGATGCTGACGCTGGTATTCAAACTGGCCGCTTTTCCTTTGCAGCAGTGGATGGCTGATGTTGTGGAAGAGTCTCCGGTCTTTGTGGCGGCTTTTGTGGCGGTCCTGCCAAAAATTGGTGCGGCTGTGGCTTTACAAAACCTGCTGCCTGACAAAGAGCCGATTTTTGGCCTGGTGTTGGCAAGTTTGGCCGTAGCTACTCTTTACGTTGGCAACCTGCTGGCACTCAGAGAACAAAAGCTCAAAACCATGCTGGCCTACTCTGCCATTGCCCAAACGGGATTTCTACTGCTGGCTGTGGCGGTTTCGAGGCAGGTGCTGAGTTTTTATCTTTTTGTAAGCGTGCTCATGGGTATAGGAATTTTTAGTTTGCCTATGGCATTGGAAAAAAACAATTCTGCACCTTTTATCAAAGATATAAATACACTGAAAAACAAGGGTTTGGCTTTGAGTGCCACCATTTGTGCAGCGGCGTTGGCCGGGCTGCCCCTAACAGCGGGATTTACAGCTAAGTTTTTGGTTTTAAGCAATTATTGGAACCAAGGCTTTGACTGGGCGGTGGTGGCGGCTCTGTTGAGTTTGCCGCTTTCTTGGGCGTACTTGTTGAAAATACCATACCATCTTTGGATAAACAACAACTCACAAAGCCCCATGACTGTGCTCAATACCAAGGAGTTGGTTTTGGTGTACTTTGTTGGAGGTGCTTTATTTGTGTTGTTTGTGTTGCCCGGTTTGCTATTTTAATGCCTGAAGGTGGATTGGTTTTTTGTCGGTAAATGATGTTTTATGTTTTCTTTGCGGTTTAATGAAAACAACTCAAAGCCAAATTGCTGTTTTGCTGCTAAAAGACGGAAGTGAATTTTGGGGCTATTCCATTGGAAAACAAGGCTCTACATGGGGAGAGATTTGCTTCAATACCGGAATGACGGGCTACCAAGAAATTTATACCGACCCATCATATTTTGGGCAAATTGTGGTCAATACCTTTCCTCACATCGGCAACTACGGCACATTGCCCCAAGAGCAGGAAGCCGAACAAACTATGATTAGCGGCTTGGTTGTCAAAGACTTTTCTGCTACATTCTCTCGCTACCGCAGCCAAACCGATTTGCAACAGTACCTCAAAGACCAAAATTTGGTAGGAATCAGCGGCATAGATACCCGCGCTTTGGTGAGGCACATCAGGCGCGAAGGCGCCATGAATGCCGCCATAGCCCCAAACAAAGAGTTGGCAGCCAGCCTTTTAGGGCAAGCCCCTGAAATGAACGGCTTAGAGCTTTCCTCAAGAGTAACAACAGTTGAGCCTTATGATTTTGGCGACTCAAATGCTCCCTACCGTGTGGCGGTGTTGGATTTGGGTATCAAACGAAGTATCCTGAAAAACATGGAGTTACAAGGCTGTCAGGGAAGGGTTTTTCCGGCCAAAACACCTATTGAGGGGCTGATGAGCTACCCTGCCGATGGTTTCTTTTTGTCAAATGGGCCGGGAGACCCTGCCGCCATGACCTATGCCATACAAACCGCCCAAGCCATGATTGAGAGTGGAAAACCTGTCTTTGGGATTTGTCTGGGGCATCAGATTATTGCGCTGGCCTGCGGATTGAGCACCTTCAAAATGCACCACGGACACAGAGGTCTCAACCACCCCATCAAAAATTTATTGACGGGAAAAAGTGAAATCACCTCTCAAAACCATGGCTTTGCAGTTGCTGCTCAAACCCCAGATGCCCAACACGAAATCGAAATTACTCATGTGCATCTCAACGATGGTACCATTGCGGGCTTAAGGCTAAAAAACAAGCCTGTCTTTTCGGTACAATACCACCCTGAAGCCTCGCCCGGCCCCCACGACTCGCGCTACCTCTTTGAGCAATTTGCTGATTTGATGAAGCCATGAAAGCCAACTTCGTCTTTAAAAAGGAATTGCCTTTTTGGAGAAAGTTCCTTTATTACGGGTACACGGCTTATTGCGCTTTATTGCTTTTAACTGGTTTTTTTGCTGTTTTGCCACTTTATTTTTTGTGTTGGCAAAAACTCGCTTGGCACAAGTGGGCTATTGTACCCAATCGCCTATGGGGCGTTTGGTTTTATGCGTTGAGCGGCACAAGAGTCAAAATACACGGCAAGCAGCACCTAAAAGGCCTGAAGACCTACATTGTCTGCCCCAACCATACCAGCTACATGGATACCCCTCTGATGACCCACTGTTTGCCTGACTTTGTGCGGTTTGTGGGTATAGCCGCTCTGGGCAAAATACCGATTTTTGGCTGGTATTTCAAAAAGTTGCACATTCCTGTTGATCGAAGCACGGGCAAGGGCAGGCTGTATGCCTACCAAAAAAGTCTCGAATCCATCCAAGCGGGGATAGGGGTGTTGATTTTTCCTGAAGGCGGCATCTTCACACAAGACCCCGATCAGATGACCCCTTTCAAAGAGGGAGCGTTCAAACTTGCCATCCAAACCCAAACGCCTATTGTTCCGGTAACGATTCTTGGGTCTTACTATATGCTTGCAGGAGAGGAGTTTATGCTCAGACCTGCCCGCCAAATCGTCATTTTTCACCCTCCTGTGTATCCACAAAACCATAGCGTGGAGAGCTTGAAAGAAGCCGTATTCAAACAAATTCAAAGCCGACTGCCTTGATTTAAAACCTAAGAACTTGATTTTTCAAAATCAATAAAGTTGTGTTCATCAGCTACGTGTAGTTTTTGTTCATCTCGCCGATAAACCCGGATTAAGCAATAGGCAGAATCTCGCATATACGGCTTCAATTGTTGAGAATGGGTATGGTGTGGGGGCATTCATCCCGTAGCGATGACATATTTGTAGAAAAACGGTATTGCCCCAGGTGTGCGGCTCTATCGGAGTCGAATCCCACCAACGCATGCGCGGGCTACAAACATCTGATGCCTACGCCATCGGGTGCATTTGTTCGGGGTTAAATTTTATTGCGTAATCTGGCTTCAACCAATTTTTTTGAAAAAACGGCAAAACAAACCCTGTATGAAATCTTTAGCTATTGTGCTGATTATGATTTTTTTGTATTATTCCAAAAAAATTATGAGAAAAATGTACGTCAAAAACGTTTTCGCAATCCTTTTCATGGTATGTTATGGGTGGGCAGCGCATGCACAAATAGACACGGAATTTTGGTTTGTTGCCCCAGATGTGATCAGTATTCAGCAAGGCCACGCCGATCGTCCCATCTTTTTGCGACTGGCCGCCTCTGCCGCCGCCAGAGTAACCATATCCCAACCCGCCAACAGCAATTTTTTGCCGATTGTAGTGGATATTCCCGCCGATAGCATCCGTTCGGTGGAATTGACCAACCTAATTGATGAAATCGAGAACCGCCCCACCAACCAAGTGCTCAACAAAGGCATCCTTATCAGTGCTACACAGCCCATCAGTGCTTATTACGAAGTGCTGGCATTGGGCGACCCCAACAACAACCAAGGTTTCCCGCTCAACCCTGAAGTCTTTGGGCTGAAAGGCAAAAATGCACTGGGTACAAACTTCGTATTGCCCGGACAACAATATTATTACAATAGTTTTCAGGCTTTGGAAGGCTTGGATATTGTGGCTACCGAAAACAATACGACCATCACCATCACGCCCTCCGTACAGCTAAGCGGCAACCTCCAACCCAACCAAAACCACACCATCACACTCAACCGAGGGCAGACCTACTCTTTACGCGCCGTCACTGGCAACGAAAATTTTGCCATCAGAGGCACGCGCATTAGTGCCAACAAACCCATCGCCGTAACCTGGTCTGACGACTCCATGCACCGAGACGGCTCCATAGACCTAATCGGCGACCAGTTGCTGCCTAACGACAAACTGGGTACAGAGTACGTGGTGGTCAGAGGATTGGATGCCCCCGAACAAGACCACGTTTTTATACTGGCCGTCGAAAACAACACCCAAATCAGCATCAACGGCTCGATAGTAGCCACCATCAACGCCTTTGCTACTTACGAAGTCAAAAATCTTATCACTGCCTCGCTCTACATCAAAACCGGTAAGCCTGTGAGCGTGCTGCATCTGAGCGGCCACCAACAAGGCTCTAACACCAAAGCCATAGAAAGCAGTGCTTCTGTGCTGCCTCCTTTGGGCTGCTCGGGGGTTACTTCGTTGAGTTTGTTCAAAAACTCAAAAGATGATTTTTCTATATTCGTCATTGCCCGCAAAGGCTTGGAAGGCTCATTCAAAATCAACGACAATCCGAATTTATTGATGGCCTCTGACTTCAACGACGTGGTAGGCTCCAATGGGGCTTGGGTTTTTGCCCGAAAAAACTTTCCCAACTCCGTATTGGCAGTCAATGAAAATCACAGTATTGTCAACTCGTTGGGCAGTTTTCATTTGGGTGTGCTTTCTTCTTACAAAAACAACGCCAACAATAATGTAGGCTCGAGTTATGCTTTCTTTTCCAATTACGCCGATTTGAGTTTGAACTTAGGCCAAGACATTACCACCTGCGACCAAAACCCTATCGTGCTGGATGCCGGCCCCGGACGCGCCAGCTACCTATGGTCAACAGGCGCAAACACAAGAACCATACAAGTAACCCAATCCGGCAAGTACTGGGCAAAAATAACAGAGAGCGGTTGCGAAGCCATTGACACGATAGAAATAAAAATTAAAAATGTAAACCTCAATCTGGGGGCAGACCTTGAGTTTTGCGAGGGTGAGAGCCGCACCCTCAACGCGGGGGCAGGGCGGGACAGCTACCTATGGTCAACGGGTGCAAGCACCCAACAAATCGTTGTTTCGGACTCGGGGCTGTATTGGGTGGAAATCAAACAAGACGATTGTACGGTCAGAGACAGCATCAAAGTAAAAGTAAACCGCAAACCCCAACTGCAAATCGTGGATTTGAAAAAGTCATATTGCCCTGATGAAGCCAAGTTTGGCCTACAAGGAAGACCCAACGGCGGCAATTTTACCATCAATGGCACTGCCAACAGTTTTTTTGACCCCGGACAACTGCCCGCCGGAAAATACATCATCACCTACACACTCACCGACCAAAAAGGCTGCACTTCGACCATAGCCGATACCACAGAGGTTTTAAGAAAAGACGACAGCGGATGCGCAAAAGGTGAGCTTTTTATACCCGAACTCTTTTCTCCCAATGCGGACGGTGCCAATGATGTGTTTCAAGTGCGCGGCACTGCGGTTTTGACCTTTGAAATCCTGATTTTCGACCGATTTGGCAATCAGGTCTATCGCGCCGACAATTTCCCTGAAGCCAGCACCAAAGGCTGGGATGGAGGGGAGCAACCGGCAGGGGTTTACATGTGGCAGATTAGGGGGACTTTTACCTCGGGATTACCTGTGAGCTACAACGGAAAAACCAGCGGCGTGCTCAGGCTGGTGAGGTGAAGTTTTTTTTAAATATTTGACTATCAAATAAAAATTCCATAAGTCTTTAAAGCATTTGTGGAATTTTGCATAAAAAAACAAATACATTGTCGCCCAAAACCAAAAAGCCTGCTACATTTGTGATGAATCTATAATCGGGGTTTGTATCCCGATTTTTTCAATTTTTATTATGCAACAAATCAAAATCACTTTGCCCGATGGGAACGTTCGTGAGTATCCCATAGGCACCACTGGGCTTGAAGTAGCCCGTTCCATCTCAGAGGGGCTTGCCCGTAATGTGCTCTCTGCCGATGTCGAAGGCCAAACCCTCGATGCGACCCTGCCGCTGACCGGGGACACGCCCCTGCGGCTCAACACTTGGAACGACCCGCAAGGAAAAGCCACTTTTTGGCATTCTTCGGCGCATTTGCTGGCAGAGGCGATTGAGGCCTTGTTTCCGGGTGCTAAGTTTGGCATAGGGCCGGCCATAGAAACGGGGTTCTATTACGACATTGATTTTGGAGACCATAAATTTGGCCCCGAGGACTTTGAGCGCGTAGAAGCCAAGATGACAGAACTGGCCAAACAAAACAACCCCTACATACGCCGCAGCGTCTCCAAACAAGAAGCCATCGAATACTTCACCCAAAAAGGCGACCCCTACAAACTCGAACTCATCGAAGGACTCGAAGACGGCAAAATCACTTTTTACCAGCAAGGCAATTTTGTGGACTTGTGCCGTGGCCCGCACATACCCGCAACAGGCCACATCAAAGCCGTAAAAATCCTCAACGTGGCGGGTGCTTATTGGAGGGGCGATGAAAAACGCAAAATGCTCACCCGCGTCTATGCCGTGAGTTTTCCCAAAGCCTCCGAACTCAAAGAATACCTGACCCTGTTGGAGGAAGCCAAAAAGCGCGACCACCGCAAAATCGGCAAAGAAATGGAACTCTTTACCTTTTCTGAAAAAGTGGGTATGGGGCTGCCTCTTTGGTTGCCAAAAGGCACTGCGGTGCGCGAAAAACTTGAAGCATTTATGCGCAAAGCCCAAAAACGGGCAGGATATACCCCCGTCGTTACCCCGCATATAGGCTCAAAAAAGCTCTACGAAACCTCAGGACACTGGGAAAAATACGGAAAAGACAGCTTCCAACCCATTTTTACACCCCACGAAGGAGAGCAGTTTTTGCTCAAACCCATGAACTGTCCCCACCACTGCGAAATATATGCCTCTAAGCCCCGCTCTTACAGAGACTTGCCGATTAGACTGGCCGAGTTTGGGACAGTATATCGCTACGAGCAGCATGGTGAGTTGCATGGACTTACCAGAGTGCGGGGATTCACCCAAGACGATGCCCATATTTTTTGTCGCCCTGACCAAGTCAAAGAGGAATTTGTCAAAGTCATTGATTTGGTGCTTCATGTGTTCAAGTGTTTGGGCTTTGAAGATTATACGGCGCAAGTTTCGCTACGCGACAAAGAAGACCGCAGCAAATACATCGGCAGCGAAGAGCAATGGGACAGGGCGGAAAGAGAAATCCAAGAAGCCGCCAGCGAAAGAGGTTTGAAAACAACAATAGAATACGGTGAAGCCGCTTTTTACGGACCCAAACTGGACTTCATGGTCAAAGACGCGCTGGGAAGGCGTTGGCAACTGGGCACCATACAAGTGGATTATCAGTTGCCTAACCGATTTGAGCTTGAATACATAGGCGCAGACAACCAAAAGCACCGACCTGTGATGATACACCGCGCACCTTTTGGGTCTTTGGAGCGTTTTATGGCCGTTTTGATTGAGCACTGTGCCGGCAACTTCCCGCTTTGGCTCTCACCCGAACAAGTCATCGTGTTGCCCATATCGGAGAAATACCGCTCCTATGCCGACCATATCCATTCTGAACTGATTATGGCAGACATACGCGCCCAAGTTGACCACAGGGACGAAAAAATCGGTAAAAAAATACGCGATGCCGAAGTGGCCAAAATACCCTACATGCTCATCGTAGGGGAGAAAGAAGAAGCCGAACAAACTGTATCCGTACGCAAAAAAGGAGAAGGAGAAACCGGAGGAGTGCCTTACAGGCAGTTCATAGATGAATTTGTGAAACAAATCAGTGAATTTGTGTAACAAAATCACTCAGATGCCTGCTTTAATTGGGGAAGACCTGCTCAAGCGGTTGGTCTTTAAAAGATCGTTTGCCAATAAAAATTTATGAAAAAAATTTGTTGCACAAACAAACAAGAGTAAATTTGCAGCCCTAATTGCTTTTTTTAACATTCCTTTATTCCCAAAGACACTAAGAGTAAAGGCTTTACAAGTGTCAAAAAATTGTATGGTAAAAAACTTTATTGAAGAATCCGCCAACTGGTCAGACATAGATGACCACTCGGTCAAGAGTTCCTCTGAGCAAGAGCAACTCATCCAAAGCTACTCAGATAGCATCTTGGAACTCCAAGAACGCACTGTCATCAAAGGCACAGTCGTCAGCGTAACCGATCGCGAAGTAATCGTAAACATTGGTTTCAAATCCGACGGTATGGTTCCACTTTCTGAGTTTAGGGACATGGACACCCTCAAACTTGGCGATGAGGTAGAAGTCTATATCGAAAAACGCGAAGACGCGACCGGGCAGCTTCAACTCTCCCGCCGCAAAGCCAAAATTGTTGGGGCGTGGGAAAGAATACAGCAGGCTTTGGACAACGATGAAATCATCGAAGGAATCGTCAAACGTCGCACCAAAGGCGGGCTGATAGTGGATGTTTTTGGGATTGAGTCATTTTTGCCCGGCTCACAGATTGATGTAAAGCCTATCAGAGATTACGATGTTTTCGTAGGCAAAAAAATGGAGCTTAAAGTAGTGAAAATCAACTACTCAAACGACAACGTAGTTGTTTCTCATAAAGTGCTCATCGAAAAAGACCTCGAAAAACAAAAAGTAGAAATACTCAACAACTTAGAGCGCGGCCAAGTATTGGAAGGTGTCATCAAAAACATGACCAACTTCGGCGTGTTTATAGATTTGGGGGGAGTAGATGGTTTGCTACACATAACCGATATATCTTGGGGACGCATCAACCACCCCGAAGAAGCCCTCAAGCTCGACGAAAAAGTCAATGTCGTTGTGCTTGATTTTGACGAGGATAAAAAACGTATATCACTGGGTATGAAGCAATTGACGGCTCATCCTTGGGATTCCCTTGATCCTTCAATCGAAAATGGCAGCAAAGTTTCGGGCAAAATCGTCAATGTCGCCGATTACGGTGCTTTTCTGGAATTGGTTCCGGGCGTAGAGGGTCTGATACACGTTTCAGAAATGTCTTGGTCTCAGCACCTTAGAAACCCAACTGAGTTTTTGACCGTAGGCGATACGGTAGAAGCCGTGGTGCTGTCTATTGACCGCGCCGAGCGCAAAATGTCCTTGGGCATCAAACAACTCACCACCGATCCTTGGACAAAACCGGAATTGCTCGCCAAGTATGCCGTTGGCACAAAACACAAAGGCATCGTTCGCAATTTGACCAACTTTGGTTTGTTCCTCGAACTCGAAGAGGGTATAGACGGGCTAGTGCACATTTCAGACCTTTCTTGGACTCGCAAAATCAAACATCCATCCGAGTTTGTCAAAGTAGGAAGCGAACTGGAAGTTCAAGTATTGGAACTTGATGTAGAGAACAGACGCTTGGCACTGGGACACAAGCAATTGGAAGAAAATCCATGGGATACTTTCGAGAGCATCTTTACCCCAAAATCTGTACACCGCTGCACGATAGTCTCCAAGTACGACAAAGGTGTCATGCTTGAGTTGCCTTACGGCATCGAAGGAACCTGCCAATCTAAATACTTGGCCAAAGCAGACGGCAGCAAAGCCGATGTAGGTGAAACGCTTGATTTCGTGGTACTTGAGTTTTTGAAAGACGAAAAGAAAATCACCCTTTCACACACACATACCTTCAAAGACGATACCCCGCAAAAAACCGAAAAGAAAGGCAAGAAGACCTTGGCTCTTGAAGATGAAATCATATCAATCGGCACAAAATCAGCCGATGAAATCAACCGCGACAACGCCAGCAACAAAGCCACTTTGGGAGACCTTGAGATTTTATCGCAATTGAAAAGCGATATGAAAAAATCGGAATAACCATTTGTTTTTTTTCAAAAAAAGCTGCTCAAAAAGGGCGGCTTTTTTTTATGTACAGAATTTTAGATTGGCAATTGGCGATAAGCCGATTCTCAACAATGTAAGCCCTAAACATTACTTCTACCTATTCCGTGTTGGATGTTACAAAGTTTTCGCATGATATCAAGTAAAATATACTGAGAAATGAATAAGCACAACTTAGCAAGGCGTTGATGAAAGTTTTGACTTTGCTACCCTAAGCCGTTGAAAACTTTGATTGCTTTAAAATTTTAAAACTTGCAATAGGAGGTATAACACCCAAGAGCGGAGTTATCGCAAGAGCTAAGTCAAAAGCCGTTATTTTCGCCAATAAGTCTCTAAATCCACCTGATAACAATGTCAATGCACTCTTGTTGACATAGCCGAGAACCAACCAATTTTCGGATACAAACCGCGTCTTTCTACTTATTCGGGTCATACCCTCATTGAGATTTCAAAAATCCAATTTGTATTGAAGTGTCAAATTGATGGGGGCTTCGGCTCGCGCAGGGCGTATGCTGTAAATCCGGTTGGTCAAATTGCTGCCTATAAGCATCAGCCTACCCAGTTTGCCCGCATCATAGCCCAACCTAAGCCCAAAAACCAACTTCCCAAGAGCATCTTGTCTTCGGTACCGCTGCAAACCCGGTATCATCACCTCGTAAATCTCTTGCAGTTTTTCGATAGCCCCATAATGCCTGATATCTAAGCCCAGCGTCCATCGTTTCCGCCCAAATTCAACATCGAGTTTGCTCAAGCCCCGCTGCCTGCCAAACAAAACGGGGTCGGTGATAAAACGACCACCTTTCCACATACTCTCAAAAATACTCCCTGCAAAACTCAACGGTGCAAGTCTTTCTGCATCAACAGAATAGCTGTAAAGATACCCGCCTAAAATCCTGATTTGACAAAGTCCGACTTTGCCCAGTCCCTGAAAGGTAAAATCTATCCCCCCGTTTCGCACTTTATTGATATTAAAGTACTTAAAGCCAAAGTTTTTTTCAATTTGTTCTAAGGTGTAAGGCGGGGTCAAGCTATCGGAGTACACGCCGGGTATAAGCTCGATGTAGTTGTCAAAATAGTTCATAAAAAGTGCCGCATCCAGATAACCTTGCCAGTTGCCCCAGTCGAGCGTCCGCTTGATACCCAACTCAAAGGTATAGCCGTTTTCGGGCTTGAGGTCGGGATTGGCGTATATGGGCAGCGAAGCGTTTTGAAGCGATATGAGCCTTTCGCCAAAAGAAGGTATCCTAAAACCTTGCCCAAAGTTAGACCTCAAAATCCATTTCCCCAGCCAATAGTTCACTCCGGCAGAGAAAATAGGAAAGCCCCCACTGAAAGCCTCGCTGCGGTAGGCTTCAAACCGAGTCCCAAGGTTGAAGTTGAACCTGTTTTTTTGCCACTGCGCCAGCGCGTAGCCAGCAAAAGAAGAGGCCTCAAGCACAGTGCGCTGCCGCCTGTAAAAAAAATGCTGCAACAACGTGCCGCCTTTGATTTTGATGCCGCCTAAAGAGGTCTGCACGTGGTATTCTGCCCCCAAAACGCTGGTATTGACATTGAATTTAAAGTTGAGGGTTTTCAGGTCTAATAACCTCATCCTGAGGGTGTGTTGGAATTGAGAAGTTTTGAAGTTGTAATACAGATGGGCATTGAACTGGTCTCTGATAAAATTGGGGATGGAAATAGCCCCCAGCGAGTCGGCACGGGCATAGGGCTTGAAAAGCCCTTCGCCTGTATTGTTCCAAATCAAAAACTCAGCGTCATATAGTTTACCGCCATGAAAATCCATTCCCAGATTAGAACGGGACGAGAAATTATACCTCAATTTTACACTCAAACGGGTGTGCTCATTGTACACCGTTTTCAAAAAACTTTGGTTTCTCAAGTGATTGATACCCAAAGCCAACTGAAGTTTTTTGGTAATTGGGTTCAAATGCCTGAAGCTAAACCCTTGCTGAAAAGGGGCGTTGTCGGCTGTCCACCAAGCCCTTCCGCCCGGAGGTCTGCCGTAGGTCTGGTAAAAACCTACCAGTTGGGTTGAGGCGACCGTATCAGGCCATAAAGTCCTGATATCCAACACACCATAAAGAGAATTTGAGCCATACATCACCGAAGAAGCACCTTTGAGAACGGTGGCGTACTCAACCAGTTCGGTGGGTATGGTAGCCCAGCGCACGTCGTTGTAGTCTGTGGTCAAAAAAGGCGTGCCATCCACCAGTACCATCACCCTGCTGGCTGCATTGAGCATAAAGCCGCTGCCTCTTAGGTTGATTTGTCCATCTGAGACGGTAGTAGCGGGCAATTTGTCGAGAAACTGGGTAAAGTTGAATACGTTTGTGTTGGCTATGAGGTAGTTGTTCACTTTCTGGACGCTTTGGGGCGAGCGCAACTCCAATGATTCGCCCTCCAAAGAATAAATATTTACATCGGACAAAGTCGTTTCCACCTCCTCAAGTTCTACTCTAAGGCTGTCTGTGCCATTCCAAAGCCCTTGCCAACGGAGAAAATTCATGTGTGAGACACTGACTTGGTAGCGTGCCGTCTCCAACTGAAAACACGCCATACCCATAGAATCGCTGACTACCTGCTTGTCGTCAATCAAAACCAGTGCCCCCGCAACAGGTCGCCCTAAAAAAAGGACTTGGATACAACAGCCCGCTGAAAGTGATTGAGAGGTAAGTAAATAAAGAACAATCAAAAAAGAAAAACGATGTTTGGGGTGCATTAATTTGGCAATGGTGGTTATGCTTCAACGTTTGTATGTAACGGAATGAACATCTTGTCGGTTGTGGATTAGAATCTAATACAGACCACTGTCGAATCGTCGTCCACAAAATCAGCTCCCCCAAAGCGGGTTGAGCACTCCATAAGTTCGTGGACAAGTTTTTCAGCGGGGAGTTGCGAATGGGCTTGCAAAAACTCATAAATCCGGCCTACACCAAACTGCTCGTCATTGGCGGGATCATAAGACTCCACAATCCCATCGGTGTACAAAAGAAGCAAACTGCCATTTTGAAAAGCCACCTTTTCATCAACAATAAATTTAGCAAACCGCTCGTCTCTGGCAATTGCCAGACCGATGCCCTGGTGTTCATGGGCAGGCTGAATATTGTCCTCAAAAGAGTATATGGTGGTACAATGGCCGGCACAGGCCAGATTGATTTGTTGCTTTGGGGCATCAATGAGCAGCACGGTAGCGGTTATGAAGGTTTTTTTGTCCAAACAACTGGCCAGTACAGAATTGGCGGTGCACAAAAAAGAAGCCGCAGAGTGGCAGGTGGCAATAGTAGCCCTAAAAATTCCCTTTAAGATAGCCATTCCAAAAGCGGCAGAAAGTCCATTGCCCGACACATCTGCCACAATAAGCGCAAACCTGCCTTGCCCCAAATCAACAAAATCGTAGTAATCGCCCCCCATCTCTCTTGCCGGTACTGAAATGGCCGCAATCTCAAAATAGCCTTTTGAGTCAATTTTTTGGGGCAATAAATTATTTTGTATTTGTTTGGCAATCAAGATTTGGTCTTTGAGTCTTTCGTTTTCTACCACTTGCTTGAGCGTCCTTGAGTTCTCGATAATAAGGCCAATTTGTTGGGCATAAGCACTTACCGTATTCAAATTCGCAAAATAAAACCCTTGGGACTGCCGCTTGAGCAAAACAGCCAACGCAATTTGACCTTTGTAGGATTTGATGGGAACCAGCATAATGGAGTTGAATTTTTCATAAGCAAGCCCCAAAAGCCCCCCCCTATCTAAAATCTGCTCTTTATTTAGTACGATGCCTCGTTGGTCTAAATATTGTTCAACCTCTTGTATAAGCGCGGGGCTGCTATTATGCTCTGCCCAAATTTGCCCGTTGGAAGCCTTTACCCATCCGACTTCTGCATGGGTGGTCTTCATAGCCCTCTCAAGGAAACTAACCAAAAACTGTGGCTCGCTTTGGGCGGCCTGCAAAGTATCATCTGTTTGATTGAAAAGCTGGATTTCCAATATTTTGCGTTCAAACAGAGTAGCCGTGGGCAAGTTGAAAACAGTCATCAACAAAGAAGCCAGCCCATAAAAGATCACAAAAAACGACATAGTTCTGATGGTCAAACTTGAGGAGACTTGGATAAATTTCCCCTCAAATTCCTGCATCTCAATCTCTATAAGCCAATAAAAAAACGCAAGCCCCAACAACACAACAACAAGATAGAGTAAAACAATGCGCTTTTGGGACAAATTCAGTTGGGCTATCCAGCGGATAGTCAAACAAAAAGCCAATATGATAATGAGAAAAGCACCTTGCAAGACGTTGAAAAATTGGCTCTCAGTTTTCAGATTGTCAAAAAGATGCGCCACCAAAGACAAAACTAAGGCAGCCTCAAATACCCAAAATATCCATTTTATGGTGTCATAAACCTCATAAAAAAGCAACAACCGCCAGCCTGCATATAGAGCTAACAACAAATCAAGTCCAAACCCTACAATAATAAAGAAAAAAAGCGATTCAACTTGCTTGTTGTCAAGCCAATAAAAATCTATGGATTGGGTCTCAACGGCTAAAAACAGAGGTAAAAAAATACCAGTGTCTATGAGAACTTTGTTGCTCAAGGTCTTTAGCAGTTCGTCGAATCGCTCTTCAAAACGTTTTTTGAAGTCTATGTAGTAATAGAGGAACAAACAGACCAAAAACGTATTGACTGTCAGCCCTTTGACAGGTAAGAGTACATGACCGTAAAGCTCATGTTTCCAAAAAGACAATGCCGAAAATAACGCCCAACTGATTACCGCACCCAACAAAAAAATATTGCGGTTGCTTTTGTATGTCATTGCTGAATCACTGCAGTAGCCTCAATTTCAACCAAATACTCAGGAGCTATCAATGATTTGACGATTACCAACGTGGCGGCGGGCTTGATGGCAGAAAAAACCTCTCCATGGGCTTTGCCGACTTCTTCCCAATCCTTCAAATCAGTCAGATAAATCCTTGTCCTAATCACGTCAGAAAGACTCCCACCCAACTCAACGATGGCTTTTTCTATCTTTTTGAGCACAAAAATAGCTTGGCTGTAAGGGTCTCCCAAACCCACAACGTGGTGGCCGTCGAGAGAGACTGTTCCCGATACCTCAATGAGATTGCCCGCTCTTACCGCTCTTGAGTAGCCTATATGTTCCCATTTGGTAACAGCCGTAACGTAACTTTTTGACATGATGAAGTTTTTTGACAAAAGTAGAAATTATCTTCAAAACACTTAAAAATCTATCGAAAAGTCTTCTTACACCAAGCAATTGGACAAATTTCAATCTTTATCTCTCTCAGGCTTACCAAAGGGAGAAAAATCAGGACTTTGAGAGGGCTGAGGCTGAATAGGAGGCTGTTTTTGACCCTGTGGCCCCGGGGCGGTCTTAGGTGCTTGCGCTTTTTCAGATTTTTCTTTGCGTTTCTTTTGCCGAGCTGCAATCCGGTTTTCTTTATCGGTTGGTGCAGGCTTTTTGCCATAAAACTCCCCCCAGTACCACTCTCCATTCAGTTTGGTGTCTTCTCCCTCTTTTTTTATGATCAAACTGCCTGTTCCGTGCCTAAGGCCTGCTTTCCATGCGCCTACGTACTTGTCGCCGTTTTTGTACTCCATAGTGCCTTGGCCTTCCATGCGGCCTTGTTTCCATGCGCCGCTGTACTTGCCGCCTTCCTTCCACGTATAAACCCCTTGTCCTTCAAAAAAACCCGTCATAAAAGCCCCTGAATAGGTATCTGAATTGGGCAGTGTCAAATTGCCGTTGCCTTGAGGCTTGCCACTGACAAAATCACCGCTATACTTGCGCCCATCAGAGTAGGTATAAGTCCCTTTCAATATCTCATCTCCTTGAAAATCACCTTCAAACATTTCGCCGTTTTTCTTTATTAGTTTGCCTTTTGCCCTATCGCCCTCTGAAAACGAGCCTTCAAACATGTCTCCATTGGCGTGGGTTGCTTTGTAAACGCCGGCTACAATCTCACCTTGCTCATATTGAACCGAAGCCCTAAATCCGGCTCGGGTTGTCAGATTGACAATCCCTTGTAGCTTTCCACCCACAAATTTACCTTCCCATTTGCGCCCAAGCGTGTCTTGCAACACACCCACCCCATTTTCGCAGTCGCCGGACACGCACTTTAGTTGGGTATAGCCCGTTGCCATAGCAAACCAAAAAACAGTAAGATAAATGATTAATTTGTACATCTAAACATTTTCTATAAAGACAGGTTTTTATAATTAATAAGCCAACAGCCATTGAAGCCTCTCTTTGATTCGCTTTTTGGGCAAGAAATTTTCTTCCAGTGCAATGGCAAAAGGTACAGGAGTATCAAGTGCGCCTTCCCTAACAACAGGAGCATCCAAGTGGTCGAATAAATTTTCGCTCACCCATGCAGCTACCTCCGCAGCAATTCCACCCGTAAGACAGTCCTCATGACAAACCAAAACACGGTTGGTCTTGCGTACCGAAACGGCAACGGTCTCTTTGTCCCAAGGCAGCAAGGTACACAAATCCACCACCTCAACATCAGCCCCCAACTCATCAATAGCCCTGAGTGCCCAATGTACCGCCGCTCCGTAGCAAACCACCGTCGCACGGCTTCCCTGTCTGACTACTTTGGCTTTTCCAATGGCAAGCGTATAATATTCGTCGGGAACTTCCTGCTCAAAGGCACGGTACAAGGCTTTATGTTCAAAGAACATGACCGGATTGGGTTCTTCAAAGGAGGCAGTCAGCAAACCCTTAGCATCGTAAGGATTTGAAGGATAGACCACTTTGAGGCCGGGGGTGTGAAAAAACCAAGCCTCGTTGCTTTGGGAATGAAAAGGCCCTGCCCCTACCCCTGCACCGGTTGGCATCCTGATGACCACGTCGGCATGTTGTCCCCAGCGGTAGTGTATTTTCGCTAAATTATTGACTATCTGATTGAATCCACAAGTTACAAAATCGGCAAACTGCATCTCGACCATGGCCTTGTAACCCTTAATGGACAAACCCAGCGCAATACCCACTATGGCCGACTCACAAAGAGGTGTGTTGCGTACCCGCTCTTTGCCAAACTCGTCCAAAAATCCTTCCGTAACTTTGAAAACTCCACCATATTCGGCTATGTCTTGACCCATCAAAATCAGATTGTTGTGTTTTTGCATGGCTTGCCGCAAACCATCAGAAACAGCATCTATGAGCCGTTTGGGGCTGGTTTTGTTGTTTTGGGGCAACGTGGGCTGAAAATGATAAGGGCAATACACATCGTTGAGTTCTTCTTGGGTCTGAGGCACAGGGTCGGGCAGCGCAAAGGCTTTGTCAATGGCTTGGTTTAACTGGTCTTTGAGTTCGGCCTCTATTTGTTCTTTTTGTTCGTGGGACAAAACGCCTTCGGCAAGAAGAAACTGCTCATAATTGTCAACAGGGTCTTTTTGTTTCCATATTTCAAAAAGCTCTTTGGGTACATACTTCACACCGGAAGCCTCCTCATGCCCCCGCATTCTGAAAGTCATCGCCTCCAAGAGCACGGGATGCGGATTTTCTGCCATCTCAGCTTTGAGTTGTTTGATGGTGTGGTACACCTCCAAAAAGTTATTGCCATCTATCTGCAAAGCTCTCATGCCGTATCCTTCGCCTTTGCAGGCAATATCCTTGCAGCGGTATTGTTCATTGGTGGGGGTGGAAAGGCCATAACCGTTGTTTTCAACCAAAAATATGACGGGCAACTGCCACACAGCCGCTACGTTTAGAGCCTCATGGAAATCCCCTTCCGAAGTGCCGCCATCTCCCGAAAAAGCCAGCGATACTTTGCCGTTTGCCTCCAGTTTGTTGGCCAAGGCCACCCCTGCTGCCAAGGCAAGTTGCGGCCCCAGATGGGAAATCATCCCTACGATGTGGTGCTCGTTGGTACCAAAGTGAAAAGAGCGTTCCCTACCTTTGGAAAACCCCTCTTTTTTGCCCTGCCACTGGGCTATGAGTTGCCAAAGGGGCAATTGGCGGCTCGTAAATACCCCCAAATTGCGGTGCAAAGGCATAATATACTCATCGCTATCAAGTGCCTGACCCACCCCAACGGCTATGGCCTCTTGACCTATTCCCGAAAACCATTTGGAAATACGCCCCTGACGAAGCAAAACCAACATTTTTTCCTCAATGAGACGGGGTTTTTTAATCGCTGTATAAAGTTCAAGTAACTGAGAATCGCTCAACGCTTGTCTGTCGTAAGTCATAAGTTTTTTTGCAAATATGAGCAGATTGATTGATAAACGCGGATTAAACAATCGGCAGAAACAGCATTTGCTGTTTAAATTTATTTCTTATAGAATGGAGGCATTATTCATCCCGTAGGGATAACATTTTTGTAGAAAAACGGCATCTAAAATGAGTGCGACATCGGGGTCGAACCTCATCAACGTATGCGAGGGCTACAAATACGTAATGCCTACGGCATGGGGCGGATTTATTTGAGAGGATTGCTTAATAAGTTAGGGAGATAAAAAAACAACAGCCCCAAGAGGGGCTGCTGCTATAAAAGAAAACGGATAAACCGAATTTATTCAATGTAAACCTTTCTTGCGAAAGTACCGTGCTCATTGGTCACTTTTACGATATAAATGCCTGTTGAAACCGAAAGCGGTATCTCAACTTTGGCATCACGATTGGCGCGGCGTGCGACTTCTCTGCCTTGCAAATCAAAGATGGTAATAGTAGAATTGGCCATCTTGGGATCAGTAAATTCAACGAAGGCAGAAGACTCAAAAGAATAGATATTGATTCCGGCTTTGGCGAGTTTATCGTCAAGCCCTGTTTGACGACCCACTACCCATATTGAGAACCTTTCATCGTAAAGTCCCGGCTGCAATGCGGTAGAATAAGACTTGCCGCCTGCTATCTCACGCTCAACTCCCAAAACATTGTCTCTGAGATAAACCGAAAGCGTGTCTGAAAGCCCGACCCTTTCTGAGATAGAGAAAGTAACCACTCCTGCCCTATCGGCCACAACTGAAATAGGCAACGTCAAACCAGTAGAAGAAGCTGCTTTTTGCAGTTCAGAAGTTGGCAGCGCATTGATAGCCAAAGCATTCTTATTAACCTCAGCAAAGACAGTGGTTACTTCGGGCAAAATTGGCAATACTTTGTAGGCATCTAAATCAACATCAAATCCATTGGAAGCATCAGGAGAGAAATAAGTTACCATTTCATCGTTGTTGCCGGCGGCATTTCTGACATTGAGGCGAACCAGAGCACTCACGACAGCCTGCTCCCGATTCAAACGAGGATTGGTAAAGGCTGTCTGACGCATGGCATTGTTGAACACCAAATTCGATACGCCCACCTCAGTTTTTCTGACCAAAAACGACTGCATGGTAGGTATCTCACCGGTAAAACCTTCAAATTTTGGCGAAGAAACACCATTGACCAAAGCTACCCAACGGCCTTGAGAGTGAGAGGTCGGCAAGAACGTATAGAATGCTTTGTCCACACCCGGATTGAAGTCAAGGAAATCGTTGTTAGCTCCGTCACGCTCAAAGAACATCGGCGAAGGATAGGGGTTGCCTACCAAAGTCCAACCGGAGGCCGTAAAGGCTTCACGGCTCAAACCACCAACAACCGTATCTGCAACTTTATCCAAACGGCCAAGGAAGCTGACCACGTCGGTGGGCTTGACACCCACTTGAATACCTATACCGCGTGGCAACAAATCATCGTCATTGGCGGCGGCCACCCAGCCTCTCATAAAGCTACCACGAGCCTGATCGCCGCCGTTGAGTGAATCATTGCGGCTGATGCGACGGGTAGAGTACGACAAGACATTGGGGTAAGTGAACCTATTGCGGTAGTTGATAGAATTCCAGTTGTTGTTGAACTGGTTGGCATCAAAGTAGTTAGGTGTAATTCCTTTGATATTTCCGGCTGTGTGATTTCTTCCTGTGAGCGGCGAGGCCAACAGACGCAAGCCAACACCCTGAGCAGGAGTAACCAGATTTCCAAAACCGGAAAGAGGGGTGATATACCTTTCATAGCGTACATAATCCCCATCTATAAAGGAGTTGTCGTTGTTTTGGAAATACATAGCCGTGCCGTCAGGTGAGGATTTGAATGTAACAGTTCTGAACCCTGTCTCAAATTCAAGCACAAGGGAAGGCGCGTTAGGGTTGCCATTGTCCGAGGATTCAATCACGCGGCTTCCTGTGCCGGTGATATAGAAACTCATTGCATTGCCCGGATTCCAATCTCTGCGAGAAACAACTTTTTGCACCAAAGCAGAGATGTCCGGTGTTTGTTGTTTTCTGCCAATAACCTGCCATGTGGCCCCTGTGGCATTCCAAATGACCGAATCCAATGACAGGCTTCTGTTGGAAAGGTTCAATACAGCATTGCTAAATTCAGTTGAATTGGCATTGTTTTCTACCCTAATCGCTAAGGTAGCGGGCTGAGCATTGGTCGATAAGTATTTAATGAACAACACGGGTGCACCTTGAGATTGGGCATTTGATACAATCCTTGTCCCGTTGCCTCTGATAGCAAAACCAAGTGTTTGGCCGGGATTCCAGCCTGTACGGTTTACAATGGCTTGAACGATAGATTTGAGGTCGGGGGTGCGTTGGTCGAACTCCGAAGAGCCGGGCACCTGCCATGTTGCTCCTCTGACGTTCCATGCAACACTTTGGGTTGTAAAAGGCCGTGAAGAAATATCGGCACTATCCAAAACTCCAAATTGTCCGACGTTATCCAAGTTGAAGCCCCTAATCGTCAAATCACAAGGGTCTTGGTTTTGGTTTACCGAGTCAACCGTAAACTGGATGTAAGCCTCAGCAATTGTGGCCCCTCGCGGAATAGCGATGTTAGTAAATCGGATGGCTGTAAGTTTCGAACCGTCAGCTATGGTGTCGTTATTTTGACCCAGCAGCATTCCTGTCCTAACCGTTTTGTCCAATCTACCCACCAAACCACTGTCTGCGTCGCTGAGCCACTCTTCTGCATTGTCAAAGGCTTTAAATGTGCCGGAGCGCGAAGAGTCAACCGTAACTTCAAGGTAAGCACGTAAGATATTGGCATCTTTAGGGATATTGAGGTTGGTAAATCTCAAGCCTACCATTGTAGGGTTAAGCCCCGGAAACTCATTGCCCAAAGCAAGTTCAGTTTGCTGAGTGCTGACTTCGCCAGCAGGTCTTCTTTGTCCCGCACGCACCAGCCACTCCTGAGCATCATTGTTGCCAGAAATAATCTGTTCACTGTATTGAACGGTATCACGACGAACAATGATTTTACCGGAATTCATCGTCAATGTGCGTTTGACAGATACGTCTGATGAGTCCCCAAACATGTAGATATCACCAAAGTTTTTGTTTATGGTTAAATTGGTAAAAGTGATGTTTTTACCCACAACTCTTTGATCCCCTTCAGCAGCAGCAAACGAAGAAGAAATTGTGCTCGATAAGTTATTGTTATCTATAATTTTACCGCCTTCTCTCACGTAAACATCACTGAAAATATCCAATTTTTCGCCTGAAGACAGCGCAAAGGTTTGATCTGCCTCCACTATCAAATCACCGACTTCAAAACCGCTGCCGCTGTAATTGCCGGCTACGACTGCCACTCGATTGCGGGCAGGAAGCCCGTTTGACCATGAAGAGCCGTTCCAAATAGTAGTGTCCATTGTATTGATGAACAAAGAAGCAGACACAGGGCCTTGTCCGCAAATATTAATGCCTCTTACGGTAAGTTCACCGGAAGTGGCATCAGGGGCAAAGGAAATAAATATATTATTTGAATTTCCGACTATAAAAGCTCCTGTACCGCTGTACTCCCACACCAAAGACTCTGCCCCCTCAATAACTCCCGGATAGCTGTAAGGAACTGAATTAGCCCCTCTGCCTATGTAGCTATCGCCTATAATGCGCGCCGAAGGCAAAGCAGGACGAGGTTTTACAGTGAGTTGCATAGGTGTAGAAATCAAGTCGGGAGGGCAAGAGCCGCCTATCAAACAACGGTATCTGACGCTATCGAGGCCTGTTACAGATGATAGCTTGAGTGCGCCAGTATTCACATCTGAGTACACTCCGTTGTTGCTGAGGTTTTCCCAATCTGCACCATTTGAGCTCGACTGCCATTGATAAGTGAGGTTCGAACCGGTTGCTTCAACAAAGAAAGTAGCAGACTGATCAATACACACAGTGGTGTCTCTAGTGGTGCGCGTAATCACAGGGCGTAACTGAACGTTAAGCACTGCAGTAGCACTGGTGTCAGGAGGGGTACAAGATCCTGATACAATGGCTCTAAAACCTCTGCCATTAAGTCCGTTTACATTGGCAATTCTGAGATTTGTTGTCGTCGTTCCCGAAAAAACACCTGCTTCAGGGACAGGCACCCATACAGCACCTGTGAATGTTTCCCAGCGATAGGTCAAAGCGGTGCCGGTAGCAGCCACTTCAAAACTGGTGGCCGAATCTTGGCAAACGAATCTATCTATCGGCTCGGTGGTGATAGTCGGTAAAAACAACTCGGTCAGCACTGCGGCATTGGTGGTAACAGGGCTGCCACAGAATCCATTTACTTCACAAGTATATGTTTTAGTACCCAATCCATTGACTGAAGAAATAGAAAGGGTTGCAGTATTCACACCGCTGTAAATACCGCCATCACTTAAATTATTGCCGTCTTCTTTCCACTGGTAAGTAAGCAAGTGTCCGGTAGCAGAAACTGTAAAAGAAGTTCCTTGATTTGAGCAAACCTGAACCGAAGCAGGCTGAGTAACCACAGCAGGAAGTTTCAACTCCGTAAGAGTAACCTCATTGGAAATGGCCGCTGGTGTACAAGTACCCGACACAACGCAACGAATGGTCAAATTACCCAAACCATTGACACTTGATACACTGAGAGTAGGCGATTGAGCACCGCTTATCACTCCTCCGTTAACTATATTGGCAAAAGTGCTTAAAGATGTATTGAAAAACTGCCATTGGTAAGTGATTCCACTGCCGGTGGCCACAACACTCATACTTGCACCTTGGTCCGAACAAGCCTCTACCGAAACAGGCTGAGTCGTGATAGAGGGCAGGGTAAGAACAGTTAGAGTTGCCTGATTGGACAGCACAGGATTGGCAACGCAAGGACTTGCCAGTTCACAAGTGTATTGTTTTCCGTTGAGGCCGGCTACATTGCTTATAGTCAATGTATTGGTATTGACACCGCTGTAAACCCCTGTATTGGTTAAATCTACCCCATCTTCTTTCCACTGATAAGTAAGGCCCGAACCGTTGGCTTGTACAGTGAATGAGGCCGCAGAGCCTGTACAAATAGATTGAGACGCAGGTTGAGTACTGATTGTCAAATTGAGCAATACGTCCAGTTTGGCGGCATAGGAAGTATCATTGTTGCAGAATCCTGAAACTATGCAGCGGTAACGACGACCATCTAAGCCTGTGATGCTTGATATGTCAAGTTTATTGTTGGTTACTCCAGAGAAAGGAGCCGCATTGGGTACATCAGAGAAAGGCCCGTTTGAGATAGACTGCTGCCAACGATAAGTCAAATCGCTACCTACTGCCGCAATTTCAAAAGAAGTAGCTTGGCCATCGCAAAGCAATCTATCCACAGGCTCATCAGTGATGGTGGCTATCAATTTTTCGGTAAGTGTAACCGTGTCGGAGGTCACTGAGTTCGGTTTGCAGTCTCCACTCACGATGGCTCGGTACTGTTGTGTGCCCAAGCCTGTAGCATCCGAAATAACCAAATTGTCAGTAGTAACGCCCGAATAAATACCTCCATTGGTCAAGTTTACGAAATTAGTTCCGTCAAAACGCTGCCACTGAACAGTCTTGTTGGCACCTTGAGATACCATAGAGATGGTTACACTGCTTTGCTCGCAAACTTCAACGTCTGAGGGCTGAGTAGTAATTGCAGTCAAGCCAGTAGTGCTGATTATTTCAAATGCACCCACGCTTGGAGCGGTGGTACTACGGGGGGCATTGTTGAAGTCGATAGTAACTTGAGTAATCGGGGTACCATTTTGGTAAAGAATACAACTGTTTGAGGTCAAATCGTTGTTGGAAAGGTTTGGAAACACTTCAGAAATCGGAAACTGTGTAGCAGCAAAAAGAGAAGAATTAGCATCTCCTTTAAAATTGTTCTTCCATGTTGTAAAATTGGTAAATGTACCCGCAGGCCACTCACCGAAGTCACTTGTGTTTCTCAGTACATACACATTATAGTCGCTTGCACCGGTTGCCCAGTTTGAGATGGTGCTGCTGATATTGCCCATAGCCATGTGCCTACCTGCGCCCCCACTTCTGGCGTTGTAGATAAAATTATTCTTCAAATTGGGGGTCATATTTACCCTGAAATACATACCATAGCTGTAACGCGCCCCCGAGGATGCCGTACCACCTACATAAATGGTGTTATGAAAATAATCCATAAATGAAGCAGCAACGGCATCTTCATCAATACCGGCTATAAATATACCATTAGAATTGCCCTGATTGCTAAGTGCAATTTGGTTGTTGCTGATTTGCCAAGAGGCATTGAATAGATACACCCCTTTGATGGCTGCTGCAGTACCAGTAACACTATTGCGCAAATCATAAATTCTATTGTTCAATATTCTGCCTCTATTTGCACCTGTACTTCCAGATAGGTAGATGCCCAACACATGCGCACTGACCAAAGAAGTATTGGCATTGCTCAAATTGTGTATGGTGTTTTCTGTGATTTCCTGAAAGCCCGGGCCTGTTGCCGCACAGTTGAAAATAATCCCAATAATGGATGCCGTACTGCCTGTAACCGTAGAAGTAGAATTGGTCAGGAAATTAGAGATGGTGTTGCCTTTGACCCTCCACTCGGCAAGATTGGAAGGAGTGCCACTGAACTCTATACCCTGCATGTTGATGCTAGCACCTGTACCTCTAAAATAAATATTTGAGACGATATTGCTGTCCACATTGATTTTGCCAGTGCTCAATGTAGAAGTAACCAAATAGATGCCCTCAAAAGAAGAGTTGGCAAGCGAAGAAATAGAGTCTGCCTGACTGAGTCCGCCGATTGTGTTTCCTGAAATAATCAGGTTTCCGGCATTGCTGCTACTTCCTCGTGATATACCCCTTATAAGAGTGGTAGTTGAAGAGCGGTTTATTTTGGCTATCTTATTGCCTCTTACTTCGTAAGTGCGGCCTGCACTCAAAACACCATTCATTGCAATGCCGATGAAGGAAGTAGTGCCTGACTGTTCCCAGAGGTTGCCGCCTAAGTTTTTGGCTGTACCTCCTATGAAATTGTTGAGAATTTTTACATTTCTGTCGGTGTTGATAAGCATGCCGGCGGCAGCAAGCGAATTGGATTGTTCAGCATAAAAACTGTTTCCTTCTACCAACACATTGTCGGCAGAATTAACAACTGTCAAACCTTGAAGGGTGTAATTGGCTACTTCTGAATTTCTGAACTTGAACTCACACTGAGCGTTGTCCACATATATAGGAATGGATGCCGTTTGTATGGTGGACTCAGAAGTTCCCCCAACCACGCAGTTGTCCATATCTACCAAGATAGGCACAGGATATGCTGTGTTGACAACCCAAAATGTGGCAGCCCCCAAGGTGTTTAAAACAGCATTATTCTCTATTTTACATCCTCTAAACTTCACCTGCGCACCCGCAAATACAATAAAAGTGTTGCGACAAGCCGAAGGATTGGAGTGTGTGTTTCTGAAAATCAACTTGCGATCTGCGCCGCCGTCAATAGTGAGGTTTTTAGCGCGGATGATCTCAATCATACGGTCAGACAGGTCGCCGTTGTTAGAAATCAACTTTGCTGCTCCAGTGCCCGCTGTGATAGTAACCGTCAAACCGGAAGCTGAGTAGTTGATGGTGTCTAACCTGACTGTTCCCGGCTCACTCAAATCACCGTCAATTCTAAATGTGGTATTCGCGTTTACTATATTGCGGTTCAAGGCATTGAATACCCCATTAGTTCCTGTCAAGTTGGGGTAGTCGCAACCGGTAGGACACACCGTTTTCAAACCGGAGATTGTACCTTGAATGGCGTAATTTCTCGGTGAAGCAGGAACTGTCACTTGAGTATTGACATCACTGTGGTCGGTATCTCTGTAAGGATCGTAGTTGACATTGACAGGAGAGGCTTGATCCTGAGCAACTATATAGTATTCAAACACATCCCCCACGGCAGGCGTAAGACTCAACAGAGAATAGTCTATGACAAAAGTCCAGACCCCGTTGTTGCCGTTTCCACTCGAAAGAGTGCCGTAGTTGCTTACCCAAGATCCTGAGCCTTGCTTGCGGAACCAAATTTTTGGACGATTGGTGCCGGTGGTTGGTACACCTGTACCTTGGTCGGTAATGGTAACAGACAAATTGCGGTTTGACACAGAAGTAGTATCGAACAAAGGTGTGTAAGTAAACCGAGGAGCAGCAATATCAGGCCCGAAAGTAAAGTTT
>CAZRQL010000012.1:0-93028 GCA_964602415.1 uncultured Roseobacteraceae bacterium | reverse complement strand
CCGAGTAGTGCTTGTATGTAGCATAAAGTAGGTTGGTGCCGCTTTCGAGTAGGTGACTCATCAATTCTCAAGCCCCCTTTCATAATAAAGTTTAATTGAATTAACCGCCTGATTGTTGCCGCCTGCCACAAAACAAAAAATCCCTCTTTCGAGGGACTTTAAAATACGGGAGGTAAAAAGTTCAGTTTGAATCAATTTGTGCGGAAAACTTAATGCGCTCGATAGGTGTCAGGGCATTGGAATACACTGTAACCACTTTGAGTTGGCTTCCGGTTTTGCCTGTTGAGTCAAAAGTAACCGTGATTTGTCCTTTTTGACCTGCTTGCAAAGGCTCTCTCGTCCATTGAGTGGCGGTGCATCCGCAGGTAGTTTCTACTTTGGTGAGTACAAGAGGCTCTTCGCCGGTGTTCTCAAACTCAAATGTATGGCTCACTTTATCACCCGAACGAATCACCCCAAAATTGTAACTGGTTTGGGTAAATGTGAGCTTCGGTGCGGTAAGTGAAGCGCGTGCCTGATCCTGAGCACAAACCCAGCCGGATAAACCGGCAAGCAACAAAACGAAAGCTATTTTTTTCATACATTTATTTTTAAATTCATAATAGCAAGAATAATGCCTTAGTGTAAAACCAAATTTGAGATAAGAGTGTTGTATAATATCTAAAAAATTTTAGTGAAATTATTTTTCAGCTAAGCCAAAAAATACGTTATGGTTATTCACTCAGAAAATTAGTTTTTGAAACCGATTTGCAGGGTAGCTTTTTAGTTGTGAAGCCCTCTAAGTGAATCAAAAAAAATTGCCCTCGTGGGGCAACTTAATGATAAAGAATATTTTTAACGCTTTGAAAAATTGGGTTTGCCTCTGCGCTCGTCACGCGGTCTGTCTCCTCGGTCTTCGCGGGGTGGTCTTTCCACGTAGTTTTCGGGTTTTTCGAGCAACACTTTGCGGGATAGCTTGTATTTGCCTGTTTTTTTGTCAACATCCAACAGTTTGACTTCTATCTCTTGCCCTTCTTTTAAAATGCCGTCAAGTGTTTCGAGTCTTTCCCAAGCTACCTCCGAGATGTGCAGCAGCCCTTCTTTGCCCTTCAATATTTCAACAAAAGCCCCGTAAGGCTGCAAAGATTTGACGATGCCGTTGTACACCGTACCGACCTCCGGCTCGGCAACGATGGCTTTTACGCGGGCAATGGCGTTTTCAAGATTGGTTTGGTTGTTGCTGAAAATAGAAACCACTCCATTGGTGGCACTTTCTTCTATTGAGATGGTGGTGTTGGTTTCTCGTTGTATTTCTTGCACTATTTTGCCGCCCGGCCCTATAACAGCCCCAATTTGGTCTTTGTCAATCAAGATGACATGCACGCGCGGAGCAGTGGGTTTGAAGTCAGGGTTGGGCTGTGCAATGACTTTGTTCATAATCTCCAAAATGTGCATCCTGCCTGCTTTGGCTTGCAGGAGGGCTTCTTCAAGTACCTCATAAGTCAGACCATCCACTTTCAAATCCATCTGGCAGGCGGTGATGCCTTTTTCAGTGCCTGTTACTTTGAAGTCCATATCCCCCAAATGGTCTTCATCTCCCAAAATATCGGATAGGATGGCATATTTGCCGCCATCAGATATCATACCCATAGCGATACCGGAAACAGCGGCAGAGATTTGAACCCCCGCATCCATGAGCGCCAAAGAACCCGCACACACGGTGGCCATTGAAGATGAGCCGTTTGATTCCAAAATATCAGAAACAACCCGTATGGTGTAAGGGCTTTCTTGGACGTTGGGCATGACTTTAGCCAAAGCCCTGAAAGCCAAGTTTCCGTGCCCGATTTCACGCCGACCGGGGCCGCGATTGGGTTTGACCTCTCCGGTCGAAAAAGCAGGAAAATTGTAATGAAGCAAGAACCGCTTGGTAGTCAGTTCCATGGCGTTGTCGATGATTTGTTCATCGAGTTTGGTGCCGATGGTAACGGAAGTAAGGGATTGGGTCTCGCCTCTGGTAAAGACAGCCGAGCCATGCGCCGAGGGCAAATAGTCCACTTCGCACCATATTGGCCTGATTTCGTCGAGTTTGCGCCCGTCAAGTCGTACCCTTTCAGTGAGAACCATATCGCGCACAGCTTTCTTTTCACAGGATTTTAAGTACCTTTTAATCAAATCTGATGGGTAAGTATGGTCTTGGGGAAGCGATGCAATAAACTCATCCTTGACAGCCCCAAATTGAAGCGACCTTTCAGATTTAACGGTGAGACCTTTTTTGGCTATATCATAAAATTTTTGGTAGCATGCCTCGTAAACTTGTGATTTAAGTTGCTCATCTTCAAGGTCTCCAGTGTATTCAAAAAAGGGCTTACCCACTTCTTGCCTCCACTCTTTCAAAGCCAAACAGTGGGTTTTGATGGCCTGATGAGCGACTTTGAGGGCTTCGAGCATTTCTGCTTCACTGACTTGGTTGGCTTCGCCTTCCACCATGAGGATGTTGTCGTAAGTTGCCGCAACAATAAGCTCTAAATCAGAATTTTTAGTTTGCTCAATGGTCGGGTTGATGAGGTACTGATCGCCCAACTTGGCTACCCTGACCTCAGAAATCGGTTCGGGGAAAGGTATGTCACTCACCGCCAAAGCAGCAGAAGCCGCCAAACCGGTCAAGCAGTCAGGCAGTAGGTTCTCATCCGCAGAGAGTAGATAGATATTGATTTGGGTATCAAGGTGATAATCATCGGGAAACATGGGACGGATAGCCCTATCCACCAGACGAGAGATTAGTATCTCATAGTCGCTTAGTCTGCCCTCTCGCTTCTGAAAACTGCCCGGAATCCTTCCGGCAGAAGCAAATTTCTCTTGATAATCAACCGACAAGGGCAAAAAGTCTATCCCTTCTCTAACCTTAGGATCGGCAACAACAGTGGCAAGCAACATGGCCTTGCCCATTTTTAGCACTACTGAACCATTGGCCTGTCTGGCCAACTTACCCGTTTCCAGAGTCATAACTCTGCCATCGGGCAGCAGTATATCTTTGCGCTTGGGTTCTGGAATTGTCATATTCATAAATTGGGGCTTAGCCCGATAGATTAAACCGCAATTAAGGCAATTTAGACTTGAAATCAAACAAAAAAAGGGAAATTGCATTGGCAATTCCCCTCTAAAAATAATATTTTATTGAAAATAAACTATTTGCGTAAGCCCAATTCCTTAATAATTGATCGGTAGCGCATAATGTCTTTTGCGTACAGGTAGTCTAATAGCCTGCGGCGTTGGCCAACCAATTTCAAAAGACCTGCACGGCTTGAGTTGTCTTTGTGTGCGGTCTTGAGGTGTTCTGTCAAGCGGGTGATTCTTACGCTCAAAAGAGCTATCTGAGACTCAGCGGAACCTGTGTCGGTTTGTGATTTTGAGTGACCGTATTGAGCAAATATAGCTTGTTTTTTCTCAGGTGTTAAATAATTTACGTTTGCCATATCTTTTTAAAAATGGCCACAAAGTTGATGAAAAAAAATGATTCTTCAAAAAATAAATGACTTATTTTGAAAATAAATCTCACATCTAAGTTCTCAAGATTAAAGTCTGCAATTAAGTTGATACACTTTATTTTTGCGTCATCAATAAAAACGATATGCAAACTATCTTAAAAAGTGAATCCAATCCAAGTCAACAAAATCGTAATACCTTAATTATTAGAATAATAGGTATAGTTTCGGTATTGATACCGGTTGCAGTAGCCATTTTGCTTTTTGTGCCTTTGGCAGAGCTTTTTGGTGATATCAACACCCGCTTTTTGCCCCATCTGAACGCTATGCTCAACAGTGCCACATCTTTGTGTTTGATGGGTGGATTTATAGCTATAAAATTGAAAAAAAGAAAGTTGCACCGGAATTTTATGATGACCGCCTTTGCTCTTTCGTCTGTTTTTTTAGTGTCTTACGTGGTGTATCACGCCACTACCCCCCACACCGTTTTCGGAGGGGAGGGTTGGGTCAAAGCCGCTTACTATATTATTTTAATTTCACATATTTTGTTGGCGGTAGCTGTTGTTCCATTGGTACTTTTTTCTATTTATTTTGCTTACAGTCAGCAATTTGAAAAACATAAGAAACTCAATCGCTTTACTTTTCCGGTTTGGCTGTACGTAGCCGTTACAGGTGTGGTAGTTTATATGATGATTAGCCCTTATTATCAATAAGTTATGAAAAAAATTTTTTTGATTGTCATTGTTATACTGTTAGGGTTTTCTTTGGAGGGGATTGCGCAGTGCGCCATGTGCCGCACCACAGTAGAAAAAGCCCTCATAGAAGGCCAATCCCGCAATTTTGGGGCTGGCCTCAATGCGGGCATCCTGTATTTGTTTGTCATGCCTTACATCCTGATTGGGCTGGTGGCGTACCTTTGGTACAAACAGAGTAAGAAATATACAGAAGAAAAAAGAAGGCTTTACACGTTGCTAAAGAATAGATTACGCTGAAAATCAAAGACTCCGCAGAGTCATTGCATTTTCTTGGTTTTATTGTTTTCACTCGGGTAAATAAACCAATTGGCTTAGGTTTTCTTGTGCAAAAACCTCCTCTGCTATTGTTTGTATTTCCGCGCTGCTTATTGAGTCAATTTGGGCAAATACTTCGCGTATGGTTTCGATTTTGCCCATGTCCAGCATAGATTTACCCAAAAACTGCATGGCATTCAAATGGGCTTCTGAAGACATAAGCAATTGCCCTTTAAGTTGGGTTTTGGCGGCTTTGAGTTCCGTTCGGCTCAGTGGCACACAGACAAGCCTATCAAGTTCTTGATATACAATATTTTGACAAGCCTCCAAATTGGCGGGTTCACAGGCAAACTGTATCATAAAATTGCCGGTATTGCTGTATGTATTATGCTGGGCTTCAACGGAGTAAACCAAGCCGTGCTCTTCTCTCATCTGCAAATTGAGTCTTGAGTTCATGCTTGGCCCGCCTAAAAGATTGGTAAGCAAAGAAAAAGGTATGCTTTTGGGGTCTGCAAAACTGTACGCTCTACCCCCTATCACGCAGTGGGCTTGGAGAATGTCTTTATTTTTAACAATTTTGAATTGTGGCTGTTTGTCAGGCGATAACCTCCCATTTTTTGAGGCTTTCAGCAGGGGTAGTTTTTCTAAGCAGGGCATCACGATTTTTTCCAAAACCCGCTCAAAGGGTTGAGAACCAATCGCAGAAAGTATAATCTTATGGCCGTCCATGTTTTGAGCCAAAAAATCAAAAAAATCAGCTCGCTTTAGAGAAGCCACCGAGTCTCGACTGCCCATGATATTGTGTTCTAAGCCGTTATCTTTGAATATAAGCCCCTCAAACTCATCCCCAATCATATCGGCAGGGTCTTCTTCGTACATGCTCATCTCTTCGAGTATCACCCGCCGTTCTTTTTCTATTTCCGACTGAGGGAAGATAGAAAAAAACACAATGTCGCTGAGCACCTCAACGGCTTTGCGGCTGGCGTTTACGGGAACAGAGGCGTGAAAGCAAATTTTTTCTTTGGTGGTGTAGGCATTGAGTTCGCCGCCCAAACTGTCCAAACTGTTGATGACCTCAAAAGCCGTCCGGTTGGCCGTTCCCTTAAAAGCCAAATGCTCCCAAAAATGCGCAATTCCATGCCAATCAGCGGGTTCGTCTCTGCTGCCTATATCCAGCGTATAGCCGCAATGAAAAATTTTTGTATGGCTAACTTGTTGATAAACAAATCTGAGTCCATTGCTGAAGGAATAAATAACCGGCTCTTTCATGGGGGCGCAAATATACAGCCCATTTGCAGAAAACTGCCTACTAAAGAGGGCAAAACTACAAGATAAGAATTTGGTATGTCAGCTCGCGCACCCGGTTTAGATTGGATTGCCCTATTGCAAAAAGAAGGCTGTTTCGTGCGAATATTTTTTGAGAAGATACACAACAATAAAACTTAAACATCTCACAATCAAGCATTTGGTTTTATCAAAAAATTGTTACATTATTATTAATCTAATATTAAATTTAGTAATCTAATATTATATTTTTGTCGCATAAATTGTGTAAATATTTGATTTTTAAGGTAAAATTCAATTTTCAATTTTCAATTTATTGTTTTATATTTATTTTATCAAATTGATGGCAAAAACAGATGCCCCAAAGACTCCCGATAAGCCGCAGGCATCCGGCAGGGACTGTTTGAGTGTTTTTGCAGATGAATTTGCGCCGGCTTTTGGTTGGGGACTGTTATGTTTTTCTTAATCATTTTTTTATCTAAACTTTTTAATTTTATGAAAATCAATTTTAATCGTTTTGCAAGTTATGTGGCGATGGTACTCATGTTTGGAGTAGGATGTACTCAGTACGCTCTTGCTCAAAATCAGTGGAAAACAGTAGGAAATTTGGTAAACGGCATCCCCAACCTTACGTTAAATAAGGCTCAAACCCTCAAAGATTACAATGCCAAACTTTTTCAAGCGTCAGGCATCAACGGAAATTTTACCGATGTTAGGATTGAGTTATTGCCCAATCAAGAATATAGCCTTGTGTTTATCGGCAGCGTGTACAAATCCAGTTTGTATGTCAGATTGGTTGATGGCGCAACTTTATACCAAGATTTAAGTGATTTTTAAGATTTTAAGGATTTATTCGCTTGATTTTCAAGGATTTAATTCTAAAAAAAAAATATAAAACCACTTAATTTATAGTATACAAGCCCTTGTAACTGTAAGCTGTACCACACAGGATTGTTTGGGCGAAACAACGGGTTGCATACCCCGGTATGATAATGGAAGCAGTTTAGGCTACTGTAGTGCATGTGGCAACGGCGGTAAATGCAGCAAAACAGTAAGCAGTTTCTCTCTTTTTTGATAGGGTCAATTATATTGTGGTTTAGGGACTAATCTTTAGTCTCTTTTTTTGTAAATAGTCTTCTGTGTATCCGGCGGTGATAAATGGAGTTATTTTTAAAGATGAATTTAAATCTCATTTAATTTGTTTTCTTTATTAATTTAAATTGTATGAAAAAAAATAGCATATTTTTATTTTTTCTAATGTTTGCTGTATTTTTTATTCACCATGCGCAGTCTAATCATAAAGCGTACTCATCTTTTGACAGGATACAAGTTGCTAAAATAGTAAATGGCGATACGATATTAAGTTTATCTTTATCGGTTTTGGACTCTTCTTATAGGCAATTTGTCAAAAAATTAAACAATAAAAGCGTATTTTTATCGAAAGCATATATTTCGGGATTTAATACTAATAATGGTCTGCTACCCTATCTGATTTTGGAAGGGAATGAATTGGCATCCAATCGTTCTGTGAGCCTTGCCATAAAGTTAGTTTTTATACCTGACAATCAAGGGGGTAAGATTGTATTTTTATCCCAACAAGCCAAAGAAACGCATGCCTGTTCGGGAAGCCCTTGTGATTATTGTAAATTCAAACGAAATATTATCTTTGGTGATATAATAGGATGTAGTTGTGCAGGTAGTCCGTCGGATGGATTTTGCAATCATACCGTTACTACTACAAAATTCTCATTTACAGATTGATTGTTGCATAATCATCTGAGTAAGGGTTTTAATTACGCCCATTTCGCCAAATCACCTGCATTTGATTATTTTTGTTTGTACCCGCCAAAGTATTATATTGGGTTAGAATCAGTAGGTTTATGAAATATTTTCCCAATGGGGCTTCGGTGTTTTTCTTTGCGTGCGCTGTTTTGGGGGCACTTGTTCCTTGGTACTACAACGCGCTGCAAATGGCTACTGCTGAGAGTTTTACCTTAGACGGACTTTTGCAGGCTTGTTTTGCCAATTTTTACGCGGCTTCCATATCCACCGATTTGCTCATCGGCTCAACGGCGGTGATGGCTTGGATGATGATAGAAGGCTATCGTCTGAAAATGAAAAGGTTATGGCTTTATGTTGTGTTGGCCTTCGGGGTTGCTTTTGCGTTTAGCTGCCCCTTGTTTTTATATTTTAGAGAGCTGAAAATCAAAGAGTTAGGGCTTTGAAGGTTCTTTTGACCCTTTCGATTTTGTCAATGAGTTCGCTGTGGCTATGAGCCAAAATGGTGGTGTGTCCCATTTTGCGAAGGGGTTTGGTTTCAACTTTCCCATACAAATGCGGGAAAACACCATCCATCGCCAAAATTTTCTCTAATCCTTGGTAGTGCACCTTTCCGCTTTGTCCTTGTTCACCCAACAAATTGACCACCGCCGCAAAAGGGACTTTCATGTCCGTGCTACCCGGCGGCAAGTCGGCTACTGCTCTCAAAAACTGTTGAAACTGAGAGGTATAGTTGGCTTCTATGGTATGGTGGCCGCTGTTGTGCGGGCGCGGGGCTACTTCATTGACCCAAAGCTGGCCTTGTCGGGTATAAAAAAACTCAACGGCCAAGAGTCCAACCACCCCCAACTCGGCGGTAAGCCGCTCGGCGGTTTGTTGGGCTTGTAGGGCAACAAGGGCATCAATTTGCGCAGGCGCAAGCAAATAATCGAGCATGTGCCCCTCACCATGAAAAACCTGCTCCACGACAGGAAAACTGCGCATCTGTCCTTCGGGATTGCGTGCCACAATCACCGACAACTCTTTGTCTATATCCACTTTTTGCTCCAAGACCGCCGGTGCATCGAAGCCCTGTTCCCAGTTGTGCAAAATCCTAACCCCCCGTCCGTCGTAGCCATCGCGTGCCAGTTTGTGGACGGCAGGAAACCAATCTTCAAATTGCTGTAAATGAGTTGTATTTTGAGTTACAACAAAAGGCGCAGTCTCAAAAGCGTGTTGTGCGAAGAACTGCTTTTGCCGGATTTTGTCTTGGATGACAGCAATGCAAGAAGGCGAGGGATAGACTTTTGTGCCCATTTCGACCAATTTCTGCAAACCGGAAACGCTCACCTTTTCTATTTCTATGGTAACTATATCAAAATTACGCCCAAACTCAACAACCCTCTGCTCGTCTTGTAAGTCCCCAACTTCAAAATTGGGTAGCCAAGAGCAAGGCGACAAAGGGTCGGGGTCTAAAAATCCAAGCCCAAAGTTTAAATCCAAGCCGGCTTGGTAACTCATCAAACCCAGTTGCCCACCTCCCAAAATCCCTATTTTCTTCATATTCAAGCCTTGACCTCAATTTGGGAAAGAGCTTTCTGCAAACGAGATTCCACTTCTTGTTTGCCCAATATTTCGATAATCTGCATCAAATCTGCACCTGCTCCCACTCCCGTAAGTGCCACACGGAGAGGCTGTTGCACCTTGCCTACTTTGACCCCAACGGTTTCGGCACAACTTTGCAGCAGTTCCTTGGCCGAGGCAGCGGTGATTTGGGTTTGCGATGAGATTTTTTCTAAAAATAAACTCAAAACCTGTGCGACTTGACTGTCCCACTTTTTGGCCAGTACCTCTTGGTCGTAGTGGGTAGGAGCCACAAAAAAGTAAAACCCTTCTTTGGCAAAATCTTTTGCAAAAACCACTCTATCCCTCAATGCCTCAATGACTTGCGTAAGTTTGCTTTGGTCGTATTGCTCCACTCCCAACTCTTCGAGTCCTTGTTGCAGGTAAGGGACAAGCTCTTGTGCGGGGCGCGTTTTGAGGTATTGTTGGTTGTACCAGCGGGCTTTTTCTATATCGAATTTAGTGCCTGATTTGCCTACGCGCTCAATAGAAAATGCTTTTTCCAATTCGCTGAGGCTGAAAATCTCTTGGTGTGTGCCGGGATTCCAGCCCAAAAAGGCCAAAAAATTGACCAGAGCCTCACTCAAAAATCCATCTTCTCTAAAGCCGCTGTACACTTCTCCGTTTTCAGTTGTCCATCGGAGAGGGAAAACCGAAAATCCGTACTTATCGCCGTCGCGTTTGCTGAGTTTTCCTTCGCCGTCGGGTCTGAGTATCAAGGGCAAATGCGCAAATTGAGGCATCATCTCTTCCCAACTCAAATACCTATAAAGAAGTACATGCAAAGGCGCAGAGGGCAGCCATTCTTCCCCCCTGATGACATGGGATATCTTCATCAAATAATCATCCACTACATTGGCTAAGTGGTAGGTGGGCATCCCGTCGGATTTCATCAATACTTTATCGTCTATGGTGCTGCTGTTGACCACGACCCAGCCGCGTATCATATCGTTGAGTCTGATTTCTTCTTTTCGGGGCACTTTGAGCCTAATCACGTAAGGCTCACCGTTTTCGAGCCTACTTTGCACTTCGTCAGCGGGTAAGGTGAGCGAGTTTTTCATTTGCATCCTTGAAATGGCGTTGTATTGGGGAGAGACCACGCGGGCGGCTTCCAAACGCTTGCGCATTTGTTCGAGCTCCTCAGCCGTATCAAAGGCGTAGTAGGCATGGCCGCTCTCGATGAGTTGCATGGCGTATTGGGCGTAGATTTCCTTGCGCTCGGACTGGCGGTAAGGCGCGTAAGGCCCCGACTGCCAAGGGCTTTCTTGCGGTGCTATCCCGCACCACTCCAAGGACTCGCGGATGTATTCTTCGGCACCGGGCACAAAGCGGGTTTGGTCGGTATCCTCAATGCGCAAAATAAAAGTGCCGCCTAACTTTTTGGCAAACAAATAGTTGAAAAGAGCCGTGCGCACGCCGCCAATGTGCAGCGGGCCGGTAGGAGAAGGGGCAAAACGCACCCGAACAGGTCTTTCGGACATTGATTTTTTTTTCGCAAAGCTAAACAGTTTCCCTAACTGTCAAGCTATTATCGCGGACTTGTTTAGCGGCAGACCGATTTTGTTTTGGGTAGATTGTTTACTTTTGGGACAAATTTTTTTGCAATGAGTTTATTGGTTGTGGGTTCGGTGGCTTTCGATGCCATAGAGACTCCTTTTGGTAAATCTGACAAAATCGTCGGAGGATCAGGTTCTTATGCCGCCATAGGGGCATCATTTTTTACCAATGTCAATTTGGTTTCGGTAGTAGGGGAGGATTTTCCTATTTCGGCGTTGGAAGATTTCAGGTCGCGCGGTGTAGATATCGAAGGACTCCAAATCAAAAAGGGGCAGAAGTCTTTTTTTTGGCATGGCAGGTATCACCAAGACCTCAATACGCGGGACTCTTTGGTTACGGAACTCAATGTGTTGGGGGATTTTGACCCTGTCATACCTGAGTCTTTTGCCCGCAGTCCTTATTTGATGCTGGGCAACTTAGCCCCATCGGTTCAGAGTTTGGTGCTGGAAAGAATGCACCAAAAGCCCAAGTTTGTGCTCATGGACACGATGAATTTTTGGATGGATATAGCCTATGATGAGTTGGTAAATGTGCTAAGCAAAGTAGATGCCATCTGTGTCAATGACGGCGAAGCCCGACAGTTGAGCGGCCAGTATTCATTGGTCAAGGCCGCGCAAACCATCAGGGCTATGGGGCCAAGGATTGTCATCATCAAAAAAGGCGAGCACGGAGCCTTGCTTTTTGGGGAAGAGGGACAGGTATTTTCGGCACCCGGTTTGCCAATAGCCGAGGTCTTTGACCCTACGGGTGCGGGCGACACTTTTGCGGCGGGTGTCATGGGTTACGTGGCCAAAACAGCAGACACCTCTTTCGACAACCTGAGAACAGCGGTGATTTACGGCTCGGCTATGGCTTCTTTTTGTGTAGAGCGATTTGGCACAGCCCGCATCGAAAGCCTTACCCAATCCGAAATCAATGAAAGGGTGCAGGAATTTGTGCGATTGGCACATTTTAAGGTTTAAGACATACCGCTTTGCATAAAATTCTTTGGGTACTCTGAATAATAAAAATTATCATGAACACAGAAATAGCCAAAGAAAATATTTCGGCTTGGGTTTATCAGTACAGTGATTACTTATTCAACTGGGCTTATAGTCGGATTAAAAACAGAGAAGTCTGTGAAGATTTGGTGCAAGAGACTTTTTTGGCTGCATTGAAAGCTTATTACCAATTTGAGAATAAGAGCTTACCCAAAACATGGCTTACGGCTATCTTGAAGCGCAAAGTTATGGATTACTTCAGGCAAAACACAAACAAACCTCAGTTTAATTATACAGCAGAGAATGCAACTTTTTTTGATACAAAAGGGTATTGGAACCAAACACAATATCCATACACATGGCCTGCTGAAGGTGAATTGTTAGACCAAGATAGTTTCCTAAATGCTCTGCAATCTTGCTTGGAGGAGCTTTCGGAAAAATCACGTGCGGTTGTATTGGCAAAGTATATCGAAAACAAAAAGCATGATGAAATTTGTCAGGAACTTTCGCTTTCTGCCTCTAATTATTGGCAGGTGCTGCATCGTACCAAACTTTTGCTCCGAAAATGTTTAGAAGTGAAATATTTTAACGCTTAACTGATGCTGTACACCTGTAAAAAAGCTACAGAACTGTTAGAAAAATCTCGTTTGGTGGGTCTTAGCCCTATGGAACAAATAAGCCTAAGGTTTCACTTTGCTGTTTGTAAGCCCTGTCGTGTGTACAAACAGCAGTCAGCTATCATTGAAAAAAGTTTGGATAAATTATTCTCACAAAAATTGAGCGACCAAACTGCCGAGACTCTCTCCCCGCAAGCCAAAGAACGCATCCTAAAAGCGTTAGACAGACAAACCGAAACTGATTTGTGAGAAAAATATTTAGCCAAGCACTAAGTCCGAGTATTGATTGGCTTAGTGAGTGAGGGTTTTCCTCTTTTGGCAAAATAGTTTGCTTTCAAAGGAATAGCTTCAAAAATTATTTTTTTATTGAAAAAAAAGTCAGGATGTAGCCTTTACAGCGACTAAGAATAAAAAATTTGTATTTCAATGAAAAACCTTTTTCTAAGCCTTGGCATCACACTGCTTATGTGTCCAATTTTTGCTTTTGGGCAGGATATTGCCCCCTCTGTGCTGGCCGCCGATCTATCCTTGGGAGCAGGCAGTGGCTTGTTTAGCGGAGCGATTGGAGCCTATCGCACTCATGGTTTGTTTGCCTCCAAAAAACTGCGTTTGGGCTATGGAATCAGGCTTTCGGGTCTGCGAGGCAGCGACCTGCGCTACACTTCTGCCCCGCCTGAACTCTCCCAAAACGAGGCCAAACGCGACACCCTGATGGTGGCTTCAGCCTTAACTATGGGACTCAATGCAGCCATATATGCCGAATATCAATTCAACAGCAAATTCAAAGTAGGCTTCAATATAGACGCGCTGGGATTGGGTTTTGGATCAAAAAGTGAGACCGAATTCACTTCTTCTGATATTGGTTCGCTTCCCTCCAAGCCACAAGCCAAGCCAACGGCTTTCAATTTGCTGTTGGTGGGAGATAATGACCTTGGGCATTTGCGTTCAGAGTTTTATATCGGCTATGCACCAAACGAAAAAATATGGCTCCGCGGCGGCCTTGACATGACTTTTTCAGAATATACAACCATCCAAAAACTCACCCAAAACAACGACCGCTTCAGACACAAAGCAATGGCATTTTTTGTCGCTGTTTCTTACAATATCAAATAAAAATTTAAAGAAAGCGAATTTATATTTAATCGTTGAGAATGAAAAAATTGATTGTGGCGTGGCTCTGGTTGATTCCTTTTTCGGTTTTTGCCCAACAAAGCGTAACCTTTCGAATCAAAAATACAGGTTTGACCGTAGAAGGCAAATTCAGTTCCTTTAATTTTGAAATTGACTACAACAAACTCGATCCCGGAAAAAGTTCTTTTTCGGGTTGGGTGGAAATAGAGTCTATCAATACCGGTATCAAAGCACGCGACAACCACCTGAAAAAAAGTGAGTACTTCGATGCCGAAAAATATCCAAAAATGACGTTTCAATCCACTGAAATTGCCGTCCTGTCAGCAGAAAAGCTAAAAGTCAAAGGCAATCTAACCATCAAAAACACCACCAAGTCCATCAACATAGAAGTGTTGGTTTCTCAAGAGGCATCAGGCAAGACCAAATTTACTTCAACTTTCAAAATCAATCGTTTGGACTACAAAGTAGGGGGCAGCAGTTGGGTACTAAGCGATGAATTGGAGGTGAGTTTGTCGCACGTTCAATAAGCGTTACTTGAGTCTTAGATTCGGGCTTTTTTATTCAAATTGATAAGGTTCTTCGTTAATGGTAAGTTGTCTTACGTTTTCCATTGCCTGTTTCATATATTTTCGCCAAAATGTCTTGGCAAAAATCCAGTTAATAGGATATAGTAAAATATTGTTGGAATAAAGAGTATAAGTATATTCTATCAAAATTTTGTCCTTTTCAAGTTCTGTTGTCTGCCATTCCCCTATGAATTTGTAAAAGCCCAGCATCCAAGCCTGAAATTGATTTATCTCAATTTTCCAGTATTTGTTCTCAATCCGTTCTACCACGTTGTCCACCGAGCCAAAACCGCCTTTATGGGTCAATGATTTAGCCACGAAGACTTTTTTGCTTGAACCTACTTTGCCCCAGTTTTCGTCATCTGTGGTGTGGGTTACTTTTGGCATAATCCCAAGCCCTGTGTGGACTTTTGTTACGTCACAAAGCATTGGGGTTTTAAAGGCTCTTTCCAACGAGCAATTGAAAATTGTTGAGATTTTTACTGTAGTCTTCATTTCTTATTTTTTTACCTGTTGTTTTATAGCCTGACCGCTAACGACAGCCTATAAAAAAACTCGGTTTTTGACAAAAAATGTTTTTTTAGCCAAATTTCAACGATTTTTTGTACGAAACAGTGGTTTTTTCACAAGCTGTATTGTTTCGCAACTTCGCCAAGTAGAGCAGACATCGCGATAGATTGCCACGAGTCTAAACCCTTGGCTATTATTTACCGCCAGCCGCCTCCCAAAGCCCTGTACAAGCCTACCTTGGCTTGCAAGACCCTGCTTTTGACTTCCACCAGTTCTAATTTTTCGTTGAGGGCTTCGCGTTGGATGAGCAGCACTTCCATATAGTCGGCGCGGGCGTAGCGGTACAAGTCAGAGGCAATCCCCACAGACTGATACAAAATATCCACTTCACGACTTTTGGTTTGGTAGCTGTTCGAGTAGTTGGTTGCCTTGGCCAGTTCGTTGAGTACATCTTTGTAGGCATTGATTAGGGTCTGGTGATAGCTGTACAGAGCCTGTATCTGCCGGGCATTGGCGTTGGCGTACATGGCTTTGAGGGCGTTTCTATTGACCAAAGGGCTTAGGACATCGCCTGCCAAGTTGTAGAGGACAGAGTGGGGATTGAGCAAGTATGCGGGGCTAAAAGCCTGAAAGCCCGCCTCCGCCGTCAAGCGAAAAGAAGGGAAAAAATTGGCTTTGGCCACCTGCACATCCACACGGGCAGCTTGCAATTCCATCTCAGCTTGACGCACGTCTGCCCGATTGGCAAGCAACTGCGAAGGCAAGCCCAACTGCATACTATCCAGCAAAGTCCGAAAAAAAACTTGGGCATCCCTGACAACCGGTTGGGGGTAGCGACCCACCAAAAAGTTGATGCGGTTTTGGGTCTCTACAATCTGCTGTTGTATTTGGTACTGTAAGTTTTGGGTGTTGAGCAGTTGAGCCTCAAAGCGATTGACGGCCAGTTGGGTAACTTTCGCGCTTTCTTTTTCTTGCCTGACAATCTCCAGCGCATTGGCTTGGATTTCTATATTTTGCTTGATGATTTCCAGTAGATTGTCAAAAGCCAACAACTCGTAGTAGGATGAAGCTATTTCCGCTACCAAATTGGTTATCAATAAGTTTTTGCCTTCTATGGTGGCAAGGTATCTCAATACGGCGGCTTTTTTGGCATTGCGCAGTTTTTTCCACACGTCCAACTCCCATGAGGCAACTGCGCCGGCCATGTAGTCGCTGAAAGGTTTGGGGAAGGGCTTGTCTTCCATGATATTCAAATTTTCTTCCACCGCCCCGAGTCGGGTGTACTGCCCCACCCTATCCACCGCCGCACCTGCCCTAAGCCCCACAAAAGGCAAATACTCCCCTTTGCGGGCTTTGACCTCGTTTTGGCTCATTTGTATTTCTTGCAACACAATATTGAGTTCTTGGTTGTTTTGCAGGGCTTCTTCGATAAGTGCGTTGAGGTTGGGGTCTTTGAAGTAGTTTTTCCATTGGATTTGGGCAAGGCTCAAGGTGTCGCTTTGCGGTGCGCCAAAATCTTGGGGCAGAGAAGCGATTGGGTTGGTAGCGGTTTTGAGCGCGGGCACACAAGATGCCAACAACAAAACCATTACCACTAAGCTATTGGTTATCTTGATTTTCATCTCTTTTTAGTAATTTTTTGAATGGATTTTTGTACTTGGCTTTTGAAAACAGAGAAACTTTTGGTCGGTTTTCTACCAGTTCTTCTGTGAGTGGGTTTTCGTCTTCATCGCGAATGAGCCTTCTGCCTTCGGCAAGCCTGCCAAAAACATAGTACAAGCCCGGCACAATAATGACTCCAAAAATAGTCCCCAATAGCATGCCGCCCATAGCAGATGCGCCAATGGTTTGGTTGCCAACAGCTCCCGCACCTGTGGCACGTACCAAAGGAATTAAGCCCGCAATAAATGCAAAAGAAGTCATCAAAATGGGTCTAAACCGCATTTTTGCCCCCTCGATGGCTGCCTCTCTCACGCTCAGCCCTTGCTGGTTTCGTTGCACGGCAAACTCAACTATCAACACAGCATTTTTTCCCAAAAGTCCTATGAGCATAATCAGGCCGATTTGGGCGTAGATATCATTGGCCAAGCCCATGAGCTTGAGCAATAAAAAAGAGCCAAAAATACCCGGCGGCAAAGAAATCAGCACCGCCAAAGGAATGATAAAGCTCTCGTACTGAGCCGAAAGCACCAAATACACAAACACCAACACCACGGCAAAAATGTAAATGGCCTCGTTGCCTCTTCGGGCTTCGTCGTAAGACAAGCCCTCCCAAGCAATGTCGTAGCCTTGCGGCAAAGTCTCTTTGGCGACCTCTTCTATGGCTTTGATGGCATCGCCACTGGTATAGCCGTAGGCGGGCACGCCCCTGATAGACGAAGATATGTACAGATTGAAGCGGGTAATTTCGTTGGGGCCTTGGGTCTTTTTGAGCTTCATAAAAGCAGAATAGGGAACCATATCACCGTGCTCGCTTTTGATGAATAGGTTGAGAATATCGGAAGGCATGCGCCTGTATTCGGGTGCGGACTGGGTATAGACTTTGAAAAAGTTGTTGAAACGGGTAAAGCCTTGCTCGTAGGTGCTGCCTATCATAATGTCCAGGTTTTCCATGGCTTTGCCGATGGACACGCCTTTTTGCATGGCGGCTTGGTTGTCTATCACCAGTTCAAACTGAGGGTAGTTGGCGGCGTAAAAGGTAAACAGCCCCGTGAGTTCTTTGCGTTTGCGCAAAGCCTCCATAAATTTGATGTTCACCGCATCAAACTCTTGGTAATCTACGGTAGGGTTTTTGTCTATCATGCGCAAAGAAAAACCATCCGAAGAGCCGTACCCGGGCACAGCAGGCGGCTCAAAATACTCTATCACAGCCCCCAAATTTTGGGTTTCTTCCTCCAATTCCTCGATGATTTCTTTGACGGAGTGCTTGCGGTGCTCCCAATCTTTGAGGTTGATCAGGCAAGTACCGGCATTGGAGCCACGCCCCTCGGTCAGCACTTCATAGCCTGCCAAAGAAGTTACCGATTCGATGCCTTCTATGTCTTCGGCTATTTTTTGGAGTTGTTGAGAGACCTCATTCGTGCGCTCCAGCGTAGAACCCGGGGGGGTTTGGATGATGGCATAGATCATGCCTTGGTCTTCGTTGGGGATAAAACCCGCCGGCAACACCTCATTGACCGAGTAGATACCCGCACAAAAAGCCAGCAAAATTCCGAAGGTTATCAACCGACGATTGACGATAAGGGTCAAAAAGCGGGTGTATTTGCCTGTTATCTTTTCAAAATTACGTGAAAAACCCTCTAAAAGCCAATTGATGGGGGTCTTTTTCTTGAACCTGTCGTGTGTATTTTTGAGAATCATAGCCGAAAGTACCGGAGTGAGCGTGAGCGCAACGATGCCCGAAATCACAATTGAACTGGCCATAGTAATAGAAAACTGGCGGTAAAAAACCCCCACAGGCCCCGACATAAAAGCAATCGGCACAAAGACAGAAACCATGACCATGGTGATGGCGATAATAGCCCCGCTGATTTCCCCCAAGACCTTTTGTACTGCCCTGTAGGGCGACAAGTGCTCAGATTCCATTTTTTCGTGAACCGCCTCCACCACCACAATCGCATCGTCCACCACAATCCCAATGGCCAATACCAAGGCAAAAAGAGTAATTAGGTTGATGGTAAGCCCAAAAGCCTGCATAAACAAAAATGCACCTATCAGCGATACAGGCACGGCAATAATGGGTATGAGCGTGGAGCGAAAATCTCCCAAAAACAAAAACACCACCAAAGCCACCAACACAAAAGCCTCTACCAACGTGTGCAGCACTTTGTCAATGGAAGCCTCTACAAACTTGGAAACATCGTAACTAATCTCGTACTGCATACCCGGAGGAAAATCCCGCTTCAACTCCTCCAATTTTTCTTTTACTTGGGCAATAACCTCTTGGGCGTTGCTGCCAATATTTTGTTTCAAAACAATGGAAGCCGAAGGATAGCCGTCTTTGTTGGAGTAGATATTGACAAACTCACTACCCAACTCAGCATCGGCAACATCTTTGAGTTTGAGTATTTCGCCTTCGGGAGTGGCTCTGACTATGATGTCTTCGTACTCTTCGGGCTTGTTGAATCGGCCTTTATAGACCAGCACGTACTCCAACGATTGGGGCACTTTGCCCGAACTCTGTCCCAAACGCCCGGGACGGCCTATTACGCTCTGCTCCTCCAAGGCTTTCATCACTTCCTCTGTGGAAACATTGTAAGCCCTCATGCGGTCGGGTTTGAGCCAAATGCGCATGGCAAACTGACGGCTGCCCAATATCTGAGCACGCCCCATCCCCTTAATCCTTTGTACTTCGGGCAGTACATTGACGTAGGCGTAGTTGAACAAAAACTTCTCGTCGGCGTTTTTGTCGGTGCTGAACAAATTGACGTACATGAGCATACTGGGCTGGATGGGCGTGATGATGACCCCCTCGCGTTGCACCAAAGGCGGCAGGTTGTTCATCACCTGATCCACACGGGTTTTTACGTTTACCACGGCGGCGTTGGGGTCGGTGCCCGGTTCAAAGACCACTTGGATGGTGGCCTCACCTGCACTGGTGGCATCTGAGATGATGTACTGCATGTTTTGCACGCCGTTGATGGCTCTTTCCAGAGGAATCAGTGTGGACTGAACCAGCACGTCGGCGCTTGCGCCCGGATAGTCTATAAAGACGTTTACCCTCGGCGGAGCTATCTCAGGAAACTGAGAGACAGGCAGTCTGCTCATGGCCAACAGCCCCAAAAAGACAATGGCGATGGAGAGCGAAATCGCCAAAACGGGTCTATGAATAAATCTTGAAAACATAGCTTTTGGGTTTATTCGGCGTGAAGGTTTTTCAGTTCGCTAATTGCTTGCTCCATGCTTATGAAATTGTATTTGACTTTATCGCCATTTTTTACTTTTCTCAATCCTTCAATCAATATTTTATCGCCTTCTCGCAAACCACTGCTTATCACAAAGATATGCGGCATTTCTACGTCGGTAACTATCTCGCGGGTAGTGGCTGTACCATCTTGGCCTATCACAAAGACATACCGTTTGCCTAATACTTCAAAGGTAGCCTTCTGAGGAATGAGCAGCGCATTTTTCAATGGCAAAGGCATCAATATATTGCCTGTTTCGCCGTGTCTGAGCAATTTTTGGGGATTGGGAAAAGTAGCCCTAAATGCAATATTGCCGGTTTCGTTATCAAAATCGGCTTCGATAGTTTCTACAACTCCCTCTTGATCAAATATTTGTCCATTAGCCATTTGAAGTTGCACCTTTGATTGGTTTTCTTTTTTCGGGGTGCTCGCAAAATTGAGGTACTCTGTTTCGGGTACATTGAAATAAACCCAAACTTTGCTGTTGTCGGAAAGGGTCGTCAGCAGTTCGCCTTCATCCAACAGACTCCCCAAACGCACCTGAAAACGCCCCATAATTCCGGCAAAGGGCGCGCGAATTTCGGTAAAGCCCAAATGGGTTTGTGCCAAAGAAAGCTCGGCTTTGGCTCTATCCAGTTTGGCCTGAGCCAGTGCCACCTCACTCAGCGAAACAATGCCTTTTTCTGCCAACTGCTTGGTGTTGAGGTACTCAACTTCCACAAACTTTACCTCTGCCTCTGCTTTTTGGACTTCGGCTTGATAGATGAGGGGCATGATTTTAAACATCAACTGCCCTTTGCTGACAAAACGTCCTTCGTCCACGTAGGTATTTTGCAAATAGCCTTTTTCCAGTGCCCTGATTTCTATATGCTGAAAAGAGCGAATCTGACAAACGTATTCTTTGAATATAATCGTGTCTTTTCGTATGGGCTGAGTAGCCAAAAAAATAGCCTCTTTGTGCTCGTGCGAGCGGTGCTTGCACCCCGCAACCAATAAAATAGCTGCAAACAGGGCAAAGTACAAAAAATATTTCATGATTTTTAATTGCTAAAAATTTAATTGGAAAAATAGGAATAACCCGATGATGAGATCTTGTGAATCATCGGATAAAAATAGAATGTCCAAACGCCGATTGGGTTTGGGTATTTTTAAATCTGATAGAAAACCAAACAATGAAAGGCTAAGTACCGAGGCAAGCCATTGAAAAGGTTAGCATAAGGTCGCCCTACACAAGCAAGAGAATACCTGACAATAGGTCTATAATAAACCTTAAGTGTTGCAATCGCCAAATCAGGCGAATATCCAAGCAATTGGACATAAAAATTTTTCTTGCCTTTTTTGGTCTTTTTTAGAAGTTGATGCCCCGATATTTCCTCTTCTTGTGAATCTTCCGTTTTTCTCTCTTCTTTCTTATTTTCAGAAGTTAGGTCAAAAGACTGAAAATCAAGATTGTGCACACAATTGAAAGAAAAAGACAACAATACAGCCAACAATAAGCCAAGGTAAGACATGGCTTCTTTAACGCGAGCAAAGCGAATGTTGCTAATCCTTTTCAAAACCTAATGGTTTATAGACCTACAAACATAATCAATTTTTTTTTTGCATCCAACAAAAAACATACTTTTCAAAACTATCTATCGGCACAACAACACTTTTGTTGAAAAGTTCATCTATACTTTGACTTGATGCTCGTCAATTACTCTTTGATACAGGCTTTCGTATTTTGGACGTATATAGTTGATGTCAAACTGTTTGGCTCTCAATAGGGCATCTGCTTTGAACTGAGGCAAGTGGGCATCGTCCAATACGTGCATTGCGTACCTTGCCATTTGGTGATAGTCACCCACATCTGCCAAAAACCCTGATTTGCCGTGCTCGACCAGTTCGGGCAGCCCTCCTGCGTTGCTGGACACCACCGGCACTTCGCAGGCCATAGCCTCCAAAGCCGCCAAACCAAAACTCTCTTTGTCAGAGGGCATCAAAAACAAGTCTGCTATGGATAGGATTTCTTCGACGGCTTCCAGTTTTCCCATAAACCTTACTTCTTCCGAAATCCCCAAATCTGCACACAAAATTTCTGCCTTCCGCCTCTCCGGACCATCGCCAATGAGCAGCAGTTTAGAGGATATTTTTTTTCTCACTTCTGCAAAAATGCGAATCACATCGTCTATGCGCTTGACTTTGCGAAAGTTGGATATATGTATGAGTATCTTAGAGTTGCCCTGGCAAATGGCGCGGCGGAAGTGCTCGCGGGGCAATTTTTTAAACCGCTCAAGGTCAATGAAGTTGTGTATTACCTCAATCTCGCGGCTAATATCAAAATGCCCAATTGTATCTCGCTTGAGGCTATCGGATACTGCCGTAACCCCGTCGCTATGGTTGATGCAGTATTCCACAACAGGCGCAAAAGACTCGTCTTTTCCCACCAGAGTAATATCAGTTCCGTGTAAGGTGGTGATAAAAGGCAGGTAAAACTTCTTTTCTTTTAGAATCTTTTGAGCCATAAAAGCCGCTGAGGCATGCGGTATGGCATAATGTACATGGAGTATGTCCAATTTCTCGGCCAAACTAACATCTACAATCCGGCTGGCCAAAGCTATCTCATAAGGACGGTGCTCAAAGAGAGGGTACTCAGGAACACTGACCGGATGAAAAGAAATATTTTCTGCCAAAAATTCCAGCCTTGTAGGGGTCTGGTAAGTAATAAAATGCACCTCGTGCCCAATAGCAGCCATAGACTTACCCAGTTCAGTAGCCACCACGCCACTGCCCCCGTAGGTTGGGTAACAAACAATTCCTATTTTCATGAAGATTTAACAAGCCAAAGCAAGGGCCTTTATCGGTTGAGGATTTCTTGATAATTGATTGCCTGATGTGAGGCTTGATAGATACATGTTTGATTTTCAATAACCAACACTTGCGGCGACTGGTGCTCAATCCCAAACCGTGCAGCAATGGCATTGGAAATATCCCTGTTTTTGATTAAGTCTAGAAAAAAAGGCACTACTTTTTCGCTATCTTCTTTTTTCCAGTTTCGCTCAACCCTATTTAGGGCAGCGGCACTAATTGAGCAGCGGGTGCTGTGTTTAAACAGCATAACTTTTTGTCTTTTAGACATCTCAACAGCGCGCTCTAAGTCGTCCATTGAGTTCAGGTGGTTCCAGTTCATACTTAATTATTCAGCAATTCAAATGTAGCCTCCATAGACACTTCTATTTCTGTGGCTATTTTTTGATAGACGAGTTTGGGGATGGTAATATCGTGGTCGGCGAGCGGAACAGTAAATTCTGAGGTTACCTTAATTTTGCCATTTTGGCTCAACAGATTGGCTTTGATGATGCGCTCTTGTTCTACGCCGTGAATATTTAACTTCCCTTTGGCTCTGACCTCGTGGGTGCCTTCTTGCATCAAATCTATGTTTTCGATGATTTTACCTTTGAAAATCGCCTCAGGAAACTTATCAGATTCCATGTAGTTTTCGTTGAAATGTGTTTTCTGAAGTGCGCTATTGAAGCCTTTGAAAGATTTGATGGCAATTTTGAAAACAAAAGTTCTTTTCTCTGCATCTATGGCTCCTTGCAATTTGTCCGAAGAAGCCCTGATGACCTCAAGCGGTGCGTTTGACAAAAAACTGATTTTGCCCTTTTCTGTAACAAAAGTTGCGTTTGCTTGGAGCAATACAACCCAACATAACCAAGTAAAATGTATCATAATTCGTTAATAAAGACAGTAAAATTCAAAAAATTTCGCCGTTTGGTAATTAAATAAAATTCAAAATAACTGTTTAACTTTGCAAAGCTAAATATTTATTGTCATGCGGAGAGGGGGATTGTTTGTAGCAATGGTTTGGGTGGTTTGGGCATGCTCTTGGGAGAGTGTGCAAGACATTGCCCCCGCAGATGCTTTTGTGTGCGATACTGCATCGGTTACATTTTCAAAAGACATACAGCCTATATTGGCTCGCAGGTGCTTTGCTTGTCATCAAGGCTTTGGCGACCCGATTTACGAGTTTACAAACTTCACAGCCTTTCAGGCTATGGCTCTCAACGGCAAGCTCTTACCCGCCATCAACCAGACATCCAACCGACCCATGCCCAAAGGACAAGCCAAAATACCTGCCTGCGAAATAGCCAAAATCACGGCCTGGGTAAATAAAGGAAGCCTGAACAATTAAATATTGAGAGCGATAGCCTCCGGCACTCGGGCGCGCTTCCTATTGTTCAACTCACTGACCGCTTGGCTGAGTGAACCCCTCATTTTGAAAATTTTGTCCAGTTTGGTGGTGGCCAAAAGACGAGTTACTTTCTCTTGAGGCTTGACCAAAAGCATTTCGCCGCCTTCACTTCTAAATTTGGTGAGGATTTTTAGCAATAAGTTGAGTCCCATACTGTTGATATGGTTGAGTTGCAATAAATCCACCACCACACTTTCACAAATTTTTGGACACATTGTCAGGACAAGATGCAGAATTTGGTTCTCAATTCCTTTTCCCAAAAGGTCACCTTCAATTTTGATTATCAAAACTTTGTCTATGATATAATATTGAAACATTTGCATAAAAGTAAGTAAAAAATTGGAGCACCATAACCGTAGCAGAGCAGACTTTTTTGAAAAAGATAGCGGTCTTTGTTAATCTTGCAAAAAAAAGAATGGAAAACAGAAAAGAAGATATGCCCTTTGGAGCGGTCAATTACAAGTTGATGCTGTTTTTTTTGGCCTTGATAGTGGGAGGTTTTTTGATTATGGCAATGGACAGCGAGCCTTTTGGATTTGGTTTTATGGGGCTTACCCTTGGGCCTATTGTGGTGATGATTGGGTTTATTGGTGAAATTTTTGCTATACTCAAAAAGAGATGAACTGGCAAGTTGCCCTTGACAGTGAGTTGATTAATCTGGCACGTCCCCAACATGCCAGGGCCAAGGTGATGGTTATCTACACCGGTGGAACCATTGGCATGGTCAAAAATGCAAAAGGAGCCTATACCCCATTCAATTTTTTAAAGATTAAAGACCGGCTGCCGGAGTTGGATTCTTTGGGGGTGATGTTGGATATGTGTTCCGCATACGAACCGATAGACTCCTCCGATGCCACGCCCGAACTTTGGAAGGCACTGGCAGGTCTGATTGAAGATAAATACTTTGAATACGACGGCTTTGTTATCCTGCACGGCACAGATACGATGGCTTATACAGCCTCCGCTTTGAGTTTTATGCTCGAAAACCTCGCCAAACCCGTAGTGCTGACGGGTGCTCAGATGCCCATAGGCGTGCCAAGAAATGATGCCCGCGCCAACTTGTTGTCTGCCATAGAGATAGCAGCCGACCAGCAAGTCAGCGAAGTGTGTATCTACTTCAGCGGGCTGCTACTGAGAGGCAACCGCTCCAAAAAAGTAGAAAGTTTTGAACTTTCTGCATTCGCCTCTTGGAACTACCTGCCTCTTGCCAAAGCCGGCACCCGCATAGCCTACAACCGTGGGGTTTTTAGAGCCAAACCGGAAGGCTCGCTTTGTGTGCATTATGAATTTGATACAAATGTGGCCATTTTGAGAGTTTTCCCGGGCATTACACCTCAATACATGGAGGGCTTTCTTAGCATCAACGCTTTGCGCGGCATAGTGATAGAAACTTATGGAGCAGGCAATCTGCCTTCTTGGGAATGGCTTTTAAGTATTTTTGCAAAAATAGCCCAAAAAGGGATCTATTTGTTGAATGTCTCACAGTGTTTGGGAGGAAGGGTCTTGTATGGAGACTACGCCAACAACATGCTGCTTGATGAGCTTGGTATTGTGAGCGGCGGCGATATGACCGTGGAGGCAGCCATCACCAAACTGATGCATGTATTGGGACGCATCCAAAAGCCCGAAGAAGTCAAATACCTGCTATCCAAAAACTTAGCTGGCGAAATGAACTGATTATTCTCTCCAAAGTATAGGAAAAAGGATATAAGACAGCACAGCCGAAATTACTGCCATCGCCCCAATTGCCATCAAATAATTGTAAGTCTGAGAATAAAGCATCCCTTCCATTGCATTTTGGGAGGCTTTGATGGACAAAAGCATGGTCGGAATGGAGACAGGCATCGAAAGAACCGGCATGAGCGATTGGTTTTGAGAGGCTTGCACTGATATGGCCGCCGTTAGTGTCATAGCAACCGCCATGCCCATTGCCCCCACCACCACCACCACAATAAAAAGCCACACATCTACCACCGGATTGCCCATAACAAAAAAATAAATAAACAAACCCAACACAGATACGAAGCCCACCAAAGCAGCATTGTAAATAATTTTGGCTGAGATGATGGATTGGGCAGAAAACAGAAAAAAATAAGTAAAATTTCTCTCTTGAGGCTCAGTGGCAAAACTTTTCAATGATGTGTTCACCGATAAAGAGGTCAAAATAATCCAATAAATAGCGTTCCATGTGGCAGGCACGATGAGGCCATTTTTGGTTTGCAGTGCCAAATAACTCACAAAAATAGTGGCAGACATATAAAGCAAAAGGCCGTTGATAGAAGTGCGGTTGCGCCATTCTATAAGAGCATCTTTTTGCAACAGAGCCAAAACTTGCTTCCAAAACATACAATCAACTTCACTTTATGGCCAAACCTAAACTTGATTTGGTTGGATAAAAAAATTGTCAAAAAATCCTTCGATGAGAAGTATAGCTTTTAGGTAGAGATTTTCTTGGTAAACACAAATTGAAAAGAAACCATGAGCATCAACACCAGAATCACTGAAATGGTGATAACAGAAATGGTAGCGTACCTTGCTGCTGTAAAAATTCGCTTTTTTTCTTGTTCAATTTGGCTTTCTATTTCTTGAGTAAGAAATAACATCCGATTTGATAAATTTTGGAGTTGCCCCTGTAAACCACTCGGTTTGAGATGTCCCAGACGTTGGTCAAGTTTAACCAAGCTATCGAAGCCCGCCGCATACTGATTCAATAGTTCGACCAATCTTTCCTTTTCGGCAAAAGATATCTTATTGGTTTTCAATATAGAATTGCGGTAAACTTGTTGCCGCAGAAAAAACTTTTCTATGTATGAAGAATCTCCTCTGAGCATATAGTCTTTTTCGTGGCGGCGCATTTGCAGCAACATGGTGATGTCGGCATCAGGCATACGCTCAATTTCGTGCGCTTTTGCTCTAAACCTGCCCATAAGCCCATAGTCTCTAAAGCCCCTATCCCAAGTGAGTTGGAAGGTTTGCTCATAAACTTTGCCATAGCTCATGGCTGTAAGAGTAAGGCTGTCTAAAAGAATCTGAAGGCGGGGTTTGTCCGCCACCCAACCGGAGCGGGCAAGCAAAGAAGCAACCGTTCGCATCTCGTGGAGTTTGAGGCGGCTTTTTTCCAAAGTGGCACTTCTTTGCGTTTTCCAAAAACTTTCGTTAGTCGTTTCGTAGAGATAAAATTCGTATCCACAAATTATGGCATCACTGGTAGTTTTTTGGAGCTTATGAGAAAGAAAAGCCACTTTCTCAAAATTTTCTATCCTTTTGAAAAAAAGAAAAATTATAAATGCGAAAATAAAAATAAGTATGGTATAGGCAAAAAATGCCCAAAACAACCTCGATTTAATCCTACTTGTCTCCATAATCGGCGGGTTTGTACTCCAAAACAATTCCTGATGAACCACAAGGCCCACCCAAAGGCGGGTTGAGCTTTTTGATTTTTAGTGCAATAAACCGAATTGAACCGTCCAAACCGGCAAGGTCTTCCATAATTTTATTACCCAAGTGTTCCAATAGCCGGCAAGGTACTTGGAAATGCTTTTTGATGACTTCGTACACTTTGACGTAATCGAGCGTATTTGCCAAGTTGTCAGTGGTTTTGGCCTGACAATTGTCAAATTCGATATGCACATCTACCTCAAAATTGTTTCCCAGTTGGCTCTCATGCGCCAACACCCCGTGATGGGCATAAAATTTCAGACCTTCCAAAAAAACAGTTTGGGTGCTCATAAATTGGGCATACTTTTTTTAAAATGTTGCAGGGCTTCCAGAGGATTTTTTGAAATGTTGGCGTTGTACTCTTTGAGATAAAAAGGCTCAAAATAAGCAACATCTACTTGTTGGGCGAGTTCGGGCATCCACTTGGCAGAAGGCAGGCCGCCCTGTACAAATACCCAGTTGGGTTCTTTGAGCAGTTCTTTGCACTTAGGAGCACCGTCGCCAAAAAAAGCCACAGGGCTGTCGGGCACAAAATTTGCTTCTCCCGCCACCCAAGAAACTGGCTCAATGAGGTAGTTGAGTTCATCATCCAACAAAGCGGTGTACACCTCCATTCGCCTTGCGTCTATCATGGGGCATTTGGGCAAGGGCGTGTCAATGCTTTTTGCCATAAGTTTGAGCGTATCAACTGCATAGAGCGGAATGTCGAGCGCAAAAGCCAAGCCTTTGCCCAATGCCGCGCCTATGCGCAAACCGGTGTAAGAGCCGGGGCCGGCAGAAACCGCCACCCCCGCAAGGTCTTGGGCGGCCACAGCGTGCTGCATCAAAAGCAACTCAACCTCCGCGGCAAGCCCCTCTGTGCCTTGCAACTCTTTGAACGCAAATACTTCGTTGCTCTGCGACAGGGCAATAGAACTCTTTGACAATGAGGTTTCTATACAAAGCAACATGACTAAACTTTAACGATGAGTAGGGGAATCTGGCTTCGCAAAGCCAGTTTCTGAGATACACTGCTTTGAAAAAAGGAACTCCAGAAGCCATGCTTCAAAGGCACAACCGCCAACACATCAACTGAGTAATTTTTCACAAATTCATTGATTCCGTCTTGGATGTCTTCATTGACCACCACCTCAAAACTCAGTTTGTCTATGGGGGTTTCCCAAAAATTCTCTTGAATTTGTGTCATCTTGGCTTCGGCTTCTACCTGATCGCCGGCATCAAAAGCCACATGAAAACAAACCAAGCAAGCATCCCACTGAAAAGCAAAATTTTTGACCACTTCGATGGCTTGCATGTCTTCGGTAGAAAAAGACAAAGCAAGTGCTACTTTCTTAATCGGCTTAAAATGAGATTTTTCAGGCACTACCAACAGAGGAAGTTCTATCTTTTCAAGCACTTGGGTAGTTATGCTCCCAAAAAGACGCTCTGAAATACTGCCTGCTCCTTTTGCGCCCATGACCACCATAGAGTACAGCCCGCTGGCCGTCAGTTCAGCAATGGCATCCAATACATCACCCTCTTTGATCAAGCCAAAAACTTTACCGCCTCGATGGCTTTTAAGCAACTCATCCATGTGTGCGCGAGGGCTTTCTACTTCAAAATCAACCTCAAGAAGGTCTGTTTTCGATCTAAAAGCATGAAAAACAGTAACCTCATCTTGGTTATATTGAGCCAATTGGAGCGCAAAATCAAGAGCCTGCGATGCGTTGGGCGAAAAATCCGTTGGAACTAAGATGTGACCCATGTTTAAATTTTGAGTTCCCAAAAGTAAAACCTGTGTTTTCAAATCTCAAAATTCAACCATAAAATATTGTTTATTGAGTAAAAAAACATTTTAACAAGCTAAAATAAATTAATAATGAACAAGTTAAATATTTCATAATCAACGAACAAACTAAAAGAGTAACAATGAAAATTGTTCTTTGCGAACAATGTTCAAAATTTGACTACCTATATTGATAGAACTTAACTAATTTTGACACAAGTGCTAAAAATAAATGACGACTCAACTTACTCAAGAACAGATTATTGAAGAGTTTTCTCTTTTTGGAGATGACCGCGAAAGTGCCATATTTTACATCATGGATTTGGCCGAAAAACTCAATCCGCTTGACGAATCTTTCAAAATAGATGATTTTGCCATAAAGGGCTGTCAATCGAAAGCATGGCTCGTCCCCAAATACGATGGAGAGAGGCTTGTCTTTTTGGCAGACAGCAACACAGCGATTGTTAAGGGCTTATTGTATTTGTTTACAGGGGTTTATTCTCATCTGACCCCTCAAGAGATTCTCAATCTAAAAGTGTATTTCCCCGAAAAAATAGGTCTGAATTCTTTGATTGGGACTCAACGCTCCAACGGTATAGGGGCTGTGCTGAAGCTCATTCAAATTTACGCCAAAAACCACATCCAATAATTTGGCTTTCCAACAATTTAACTTACAAAATTATGTCTCCAATTGCTCGCAAGCCCAAACTTTGGGAAGCCTTTGTGCCCATTGTATTTTTGATTGTAGCCCTTTTTTTCAATGTGTTGGTGTTTCAAGACCAAGGACTTAATGGCTCCAATCAGATGATATTGATTTTGGCGGCGGCATTGGCTTGTTTGATAGCCATTCGGTTGGGAGTCAAATGGAAAGCCCTACGCGAAGGCATGGTCAACAGCATCAGTTCTGCCGTTCCGGCTATTTTGATTTTGTTATTAATTGGGTCATTATCAGGTACTTGGCTGGTATCGGGTATTGTTCCTGCCATGATATATTATGGTTTGCAGATACTGAACCCGACTTTCTTTTTGGTGGCGGCCTGTTTGATATGCGCAGTCGTAGCCACTGCTTCGGGGAGTTCTTGGACAACGGTGGCCACAGTAGGGATTGCCTTAGTGGGGATTGGCAAAGCCTTGGGAATCAGCGAAGGATGGGTGGCGGGAGCCATTATTTCGGGAGCCTATTTTGGCGACAAAATATCCCCACTTTCAGACACCACCAACTTAGCCCCTGCCGTTTCGGGTACTGACCTATTTACTCATATCAAGTACATGCTTATCACTACCATACCCTCATTTTCAATTACTTTGATAATTTTTTTATTCATGGGTTTTTTTGCTGTTGACCAGCCAGCCGCCATCAACGTAGAGGAGATAGCCAAGGCCATTGACAGCAAGTTTTATATTTCACCCGAGCTTTTTTTAGTGCCTGCGCTGCTTTTTGTGATGATTTTGAGGGGGGTTGCTCCGATTCCCGCCTTGCTGACAGCCACTCTTTTGGGGGCTTTGTTTGCGGGGCTTTTTCAACAAGACATACTGAGAGAAGTCGCGAACTTAAAACTGGATTTCAGACACTTACAAGAGCACTACGCTTCTTTTTCTTATGTGGGCTTGATGAAGGCCATTTCGGGGTCTGTTTCGCTGCATACGGGCAATCCGGCGGTTGACAGCTTGCTCAGTAGCCGTGGAATGGCCGGCATGCTGAATACTATCTGGCTGATTATCTGTGCTATGGCTTTTGGTGGCACTATGGAGCGAAGTGGCCTTCTCTCTAAAATCACAGAGACCATTTTGGCATCCGTGCATTCAAATACGCAATTGGTCTCTTCTACGGCGGCCACCAGTATTTTTCTAAACATCACGGCATCAGACCAATACCTTTCTATTGTGGTACCGGGGCGTATGTTTGCTCAGGGATTTCAGTCCCGGGGCTTGGCACCGGAAAACCTAAGCCGCACACTCGAAGATGCGGGCACGGTTACTTCTGTGTTGGTGCCTTGGAATACTTGCGGGGCCACCCAAGCAGGGGTTTTGCACATTGCAACCTTAACTTACGCACCCTTTTGTTTTTTTAATTGGATAAGTCCACTGATGACCATTTTGGTTGCTTATTTGGGTTTGAAAATCAAGAAAATATAAGAAAGAAGTCTTAAATTTTTTTAGCCATTCAATTTCTTTATTACTTTTGCATTAAAACAAAAACATCAAACTATGAGCACGGAATTGATCGTCTTCTATGTAATAATTATGGCTGTTGCTGGTGCTGTCGGGTTTTGGCTTCAAAGCAGTGAAGATAAAAGGATTAAAGACAACAATTAATTTCGTATTAGTTCTGCTTTTCTGTTTTGAGAACTACGCTCAAACCGACACTACCCTGCTCACTGAGCCATCCCAAAATATTGTCCCTCACGCGGGAGCAAAGTACCTGTTGTTTATAGACCCCGGACACGGTGGCAAAGACCCCGGTAAACCGCGAGGGAGTCCCAAATTGCTTCACGAAAAAGATTTGGCTCTTTCGGTCTCGCTCAAACTGGGTGAACTAATCGAAAAAAAAGTCAAATCCGTTGATGTGAGGTACACAAGAAAAACGGATGTCTTTGTAACGTTGGACGATCGCGTTAGGATGGCCAATGATAGTTTGGCCGATTTTTTTATATCCATTCATTTCAACTCCAACCTATCTTCGGCCATCAAAGGCTCTTATTGTCATATTTACAGCCACAAGCAGCCGGCCAGTGTATTGCTTGCCAATATGATACAGGAAGAGTTTGTCAGAATTAAGCGGGTCTCCAATGGGGTACTTGATGCCACCCAAAGAGGATACAACCTTCAAGTTGTCCAATACACTGATATGCCGTCGGTTTTGGTGGAATGTGCGTTTTTGAGCAATCCCGAAGAAGAAAAATACGCCAACAGCACCAAAGGACAGTCAGAAATAGCCACTGCCATTTACCGAGCCGTCAAACGCTTTGTAGCCAAGCCCTTACCGCCCGAAGGACGCGAATTTTACTACAAAGTGCAAGTGCTGGCCTCTCCCAAACCAGTCGCTTTGACGCACCCCGACTTCAAAAAAATCTCTCCTGCGCGAATTGATGAGCATATTGTAGAAGAAAGGGTTTACAAATACATCTATACTGTTGGCCGTGAATACGATAAGTCACTGATTGACAAACTTTGCGAAGAAGTCAAAAAGAAAGGATTTAAAGATGCCTTTGTGGTCAAGTTTTCCATCAAATAATATATGGACATGCTCGAAGAGATTAAGTTTTTTAAAATATTGTTTTACAGCCATTTGAAACTGTAAATAAGTTCAGTTCAGAATCAATATACCAATTGTTTTTATTAATTTTGTTGCATGCAAAACGAATCATCATCTACTGCGCGGGTTATTGAGGCTTTGGGCAGGTTGGCAGAAGCCTACGTATCGCTACTTCGTCATGAGTTGATGGCAGGGGCTTCTCACGCTGTTGCTGCGCTCTTGGGTGGTTTTCTGATAATTGCCATGTTTGGGTTGGCACTGCTTTTTGTCAATATTGCGTTGGCTGTTGTTTTAGGTACGTTTTTGGGGATTTGGGCGGGCTTTTTGATTGTCGCGGTTGCTTATTTGGCATTTGCTGTTTGGATTTTATTCAAATTCAATTTCATACGAAAAAAAATAGAAAATCTGATTCGCCTTTTTTCACAAAATGATTAATGCGCTTCATTTAAAACTTTAAGCACTTCGGTACTATTGAGACACAGTTTTCGGCATTCAATACAAATATTTTTTGGATAAAAGTTTTGGTGGACAAGAATTATAGCATAACTTTGCGCCTCTTAAAAGTAGATTATCAAATTTTTTTAGCTAAATGCCTTCTATTCAGCAATTAGTCAGGAAGGGCCGCGAGAAAGTGACTTACAAGTCAAAATCTCCCTCCTTGGATTCATGCCCCCAGCGCAGGGGGGTGTGCACGCGTGTCTATACGACTACGCCCAAAAAGCCCAATTCAGCCATGCGCAAAGTAGCCCGTGTTCGTCTCTCCAATCAAAAAGAGGTGAACGCTTACATACCCGGCGAAGGCCACAATTTGCTAGAGCACTCTATTGTGTTGGTGCGTGGTGGTCGTGTCAAGGATTTGCCCGGGGTACGTTATCACATTGTCAGAGGAGCATTGGATACAGCCGGAGTAAACGGCAGGAAACAGTCTCGCTCCAAGTACGGGGCCAAACGTCCTAAACCAGGCCAAGCAGCCGCAGCAGGTAAAGGAGCACCAGGCAAAGGAGGATCCGCTAAGAAAAAATAACCAGTTAACCCCTTAGAAAACAATGAGAAAAGCAAAACCAAAAAAGAGATACCTTCTGCCTGACCCTAAATTTGGCGATACGATGGTTACCCGTTTTGTCAATAATTTGATGTATGACGGAAAAAAAGGCATTGCCTACAATATTTTTTATGATGCCCTTGAGATTATTGAAGATAAAGTAAACAAAAACACCGAGGAAAAGCAAGCAGGAATAGATGTCTGGAAACGAGCCATCGCCAACGTAACGCCTATGGTGGAAGTAAAAAGTCGCCGCGTAGGAGGTGCTACTTTCCAAGTGCCTACCGAAGTTCGCCCTGAGCGACGTATTACATTGAGCATGAAGTGGCTTATCAAGTATGCCCGCTCTCGCAACGAAAAAAGCATGGTGGACAAATTGGCTGCCGAAATCATCGCTGCCTCCAAAGGTGAGGGTGCAGCCGTCAAGAAAAAAGACGATACACACCGTATGGCCGAAGCCAACAAAGCTTTCTCGCATTTCAGATTTTAATCCATAAAAGTCGTGGCCAAGAAAAATCTCCTTTTACACAGAAACATCGGTATCATGGCGCACATTGATGCCGGTAAAACAACTACCACTGAGCGAATCCTGTATTATACAGGTGTGAGCCATAAAATTGGCGAAGTTCATGATGGTGCTGCTACCATGGATTGGATGGAGCAAGAACAAGAGCGCGGTATTACCATCACCGCTGCCGCTACCGCTACTTCATGGAAGTACCCTACGGTAAAAGGCACACCCAACGAACATTCAAAGACTTACACCGTCAATGTTATTGATACCCCCGGACACGTGGATTTTACCGTTGAGGTAGAGCGTTCGCTGCGTGTTCTTGATGGTGCTGTGGGATTGTTTTGTGCCGTTTCGGGTGTTGAACCTCAATCAGAGACTGTTTGGAGACAAGCCAACAAGTACAACGTACCCCGTCTTTGCTTTGTAAACAAAATGGATCGCGCAGGCGCAGACTTTTTTAATGTCGTCAAAGAAATTAAAGAGAGACTCGGTGCCAATGCGGTGCCCATCCAAGTACCTATCGGTGAAGAAGAAAAATTTCGTGGTGTGGTAGATCTCATCACCAAAGAAGCCATCATCTGGAATGAGCACGACCAAGGTATGACCTATGAAGTTATCCCTACTCCCGCTGATTTGGTCCCGGTTGTAGAAGAGTGGAGGGGCAAATTGCTGGAGTCAGTAGCCGAGTACGATGAATCCCTGATGGAGCGGTTTTTTGACAATCCCGACAGCATAACAGCCGACGAAATCCGCGCTGCTCTCCGCAAAGGAGTTATCGCCATGGAAATATTCCCCGTTCTTTGCGGCTCAGCCTTCAAAAATAAAGGCGTTCAAGCCGTACTTGATGCGGTGGCTGCTTATCTCCCCTCGCCTCTTGATCTGCCCCCTGTCGTAGGGAGCAATCCAGACACGGGAGCAGAAGAGATCCGCAGACCGGACATTACAGAGCCTTTTGCAGCACTGGCCTTCAAAATTGCGACCGACCCCTTTGTGGGCAGGTTGGCCTTTATGCGCGTTTATTCGGGGCAATTGGCATCCGGTTCTTATGTTATCAATATGCGCAATGGCAAAAAAGAACGCATATCTCGCCTTGTACAGATGCACGCCAACAAACAAAATCCTATTGATTTGGTAGAAGCTGGCGATATTTGTGCAGGTGTGGGCTTTAAGGACATCAAAACAGGTGATACCTTAGTTCAAGAAGATAAGCCTATTGTACTTGAAAAAATGTCCTTCCCTGAGCCTGTAATTGGTTACGCAATCGAAGCCAAAAAACAAGCTGATGTAGATAAGTTGTCCAATGGGTTATCCAAATTGCTTGAAGAAGACCCTACTCTCACCGTATTTACAGACCAAGAAACCGGTCAAACCATTTTGCGCGGTATGGGAGAACTTCACTTGGAGATTATCATTGACCGCCTCAAACGCGAATTTAACGTAGAAATCAACCAAGGTGCTCCCCAAGTTGCCTACAAGGAAGCCTTTACATCCAATGTCGAGCACCGCGAAGTTTACAAGAAGCAAACCGGTGGCCGTGGTAAATTTGCAGATATTCAGTTTGAACTTATGCCTGCCGACGAAGGAAAAATAGGCCTTGAATTTTTGGACGAAATCAAAGGCGGTGTCATTCCTAAAGAATTCATTCCTGCCATCAAAAAAGGTTTTGATGAAGCTATGTCCAATGGCGTATTGGCCGGTTTTCCTGTTGACGGTATGAAAGTGCGTTTGTTCTTCGGATCTTACCACGATGTTGACTCTGACTCACTCTCATTTGAGATGGCTGCAAGAATCGGCTTTAAAGAAGCCGGACGCAAAGCCCGCCCCGTTTTGCTTGAGCCTATCATGGCGGTAGAAATTGTGTGTCCTGACGAATACACGGGTGGTGTAATCGGTGATTTGAACAAACGCCGTGGTATGCCAAAAGGACAAGATATGAAAGCAGGTGCGGTGATTATCAAAGCCGATGTACCACTTTCGGAATTGTTTGGCTATGTTACCTCATTGCGTACCATTACTTCAGGTCGTGCGGCGGCAAGTCTTACATTCTCACACTACGCCGAAGTGCCTCGAAACATTGCAGAAGAAGTAATTGCCAAATCTAAATCAGGAAAATAGTTTTTAGGCGGGCGGCTATCGCCCGCTTTTTCGATAAAGTAAAGTTGTTACACAAATTGACAGACGGTCAAGATGAACCAAAAAATTAGAATCAAGCTGAAATCCTACGACCACAATCTGGTAGATAAGTCAGCAGAAAAAATCGTCCGAGCAGTAAAACCTACCGGCGCAATTGTTTCAGGCCCCATTCCTTTGCCTACTGAAAAGGAAATCTTTACTGTTTTGCGTTCCCCTCACGTAAACAAAAAATCACGTGAGCAGTTTCAGCTTTGCACCTACAAAAGACTAATTGACATTTATTCAAATAGCTCCAAAACCGTAGATGCGCTGATGAAACTCGAACTTCCCAGTGGTGTAGATGTGGAAATCAAAGTTTGACCAAACCGCCGAAAGGCGGTTTTTTTTTGCTTGAACCCTGATTATTAGAGATAAGTAAAAATAGCATTTACGGCTTCAAGCTTTGAGAATAGCCTGCCCGCTATGATATTAAGGCATTCATCCTATAGCGATGGCATGTTTGTAGGAAAAGGCATCCACGAATGCGTGCGAACCCATCGGAGGGGAATCTCGTCAATATATGCGTGGCTGTAAAGATATGATGCCCACGGCATCGGGAGTATTTATGCGGATACGGCGTTAGAAAAATTTCTATTGCGTAATTCGAGATAAATTGGAATAAGTTACTCTAATTAAAATTTGTCAAAGTCAAATAAAAACCCCCACTTTAAAAAGTGAGGGTTTTTGTTATATCCAAAAAACTGAACTGTTACTACTCAATGACAAACTTAACAGTTTGGCTTATGCCCGAATTGGTCATTAACTTAGCAAAGTAGATACCCTTGGCTTGGATTTGGATTCCTCTATTGAGGTCTTCTACACCAGTCAAAGTGGCAATCTGCTTGCCGGTCAAATCGTAAATTGCCATTGTTACAACTTCATCTTCAGTGGTTTTGAAGTCAAACTTAACATATCCAGCACTTGGATTAGGATAGGCAACCAAAGTTCTCATGCCTTGAGCATCTACATTGGCTTCTTGGCGGGTACCGAATGGGTCGTTAAGGTCAAAGATCAAAACCCTGTTCCCACTGCCATCTCCATCAGAAACAGCCAAGTCAAACGCAAGCGGATCAAAAGCAAGTGCGGTTGCTTCTCTCTGCCTATTAGGCCTTAAAGAAAATCCAACGGAAGTAAAGTTAGCTTGACCGATTACGTGGTCTGCTACAGCTCCATTGGCTTTACCCTGAGCATTTTCGAAACCTATTGCCCTTCTGTGCTTGGAATCCGCAACCCAAAGAGTGCCCTTAGGGTCAATAGTACAATCTAATGGCTGATTCATTCCAGAAGCGGTAAGGTTTGCAGACGTTGAGGTGAAGTCACTTTGACCCAAAACACCATCAGCACTTGAGCCATTGGCTTTAGAAGCAGCATTGTCAAATCTGAGTACCCTGTTATTGTTTCTGTCACTTACCCAAAGTGTACCGTTGTAATATGCAAGCCCCATAGGAGACGACATGGTGGTGGCAGTTGAGCCTGATGTAGATGATGTGAACGTGGACTGGCCTAATACCTTGTCTGCACTGGCACCGGCAGGTTTTGATACCGGGGCAACATACATAACCACTCTATTATTGGCCGCATCAGCAACCCATAGATTACCAGAGTCATCAATAATAATATCTCTTGGTGATTTAAGTTTAGATCCAGTGGTTCCGCCATTGGTAGTCGCAAAGTTGGGTTGACCAAGTAGTCCATTTGGAGTTGGTTTATTGCTACTAATGAGGTGTGCGTTATTGAACCATGTAACGCGGTTGTTACCTACCTCTGACACCCAAAGTCTTCCGGTATTATCAACAAACAGGCCATAAGGCTTATTGAGTCCGCCGTCTTCGCTACTTTCTTCACTACTTGTAAAATCATCTTGGCCAAATACAATTTCAGCCTCAGGAAAATTACTAACAACAGGATAAGCAAAGCGTAAAATTCTGTTCCCTGTAAAATCAGCGACGTAAAGTTTACCGTTTCTTGCATCAATAGCTACACCTCTGCCGGCAGCAAATGTTTTGCTTGTAACAGTGCTGCTCGTTGTTAAAAAGTCAGTCTGACCAACTACAAATTTTGCACTGTCCTCTTTTTGATAAGCTATTGCTGAAGCAGTAGTGAAAGAATCAACAACAGAATAACCTGTCCCTGCAAAATTGGTGGCATAAGCTCTGAAATAAATCTTTTGTCCGGGTGTGAGATCGCATACGAAAGCACTGAATACACCAGTAGTTTTCACACCAGAAGCAACAACCTTATTTGAATTCGCAACAGTTGGCATAGAATTCGTTGTACTCCAGACTATTCCAACCTCTGCAAGATTGATACCCGTGGTTACATCGCCACCCAAAATTGCACAATAGCTGTCAATTCCGGTAGATGTTGGGCTACTAACAGTAGGAAGCAGATTGGAATTCAAAGAAAATTCTAAAATGCGGTTGTTAGCTGCATCAGCAACAAGGAAAGAATAACCTGCATTATTAACGGCTATACTTCTTGGTGAATTAAGAGATGACGAAGTAGCACCTGAAGTCTTGGTAGAAAACCCTGCTTGCCCACATACATAAGTAGCGGCTACTCCGTTGGTTATTGTGTTTTGATTGGCAAAGCCCAGTATTCTGTTGTTGTTTCTATCCACTACCCAAAGGTTGCCAAATCCGTCAACATCACAATCCATCGGCAAATTGAATTTGGTATTTGACAATCCACTTGTTGCAGTTGTGAAATCCACTTGTCCCAACACGACATCTGCGCTGCCGCCATCAGGTTTAGAGGCCGCATTGTCGTACCTGAGTACACGGTTGTTAGAATAGTCTGCAACCCAAATATTAAGATCTGATACACAAATACCACTGGGTTTGTTTAGTGTAGAAGCAGTAGTACCAGTACCGGAAGAAACAAAATCACTTTGACCTAATACTCCATCTGCCGAAGCACCATTGGACTTAGAAGAAGCATTGTCATACCTAAGTATTCTGTTATTGAGATAATCAACAACATAAAGATTCCCAAGTCTATCAATAGCTATATCGCGAGGGGTATTCATGGTAGTCGCAGAAGTTCCGGGTGTGTTCGAGGTAAAATCAGGCTGGCCAAGGACACCATTTGCTGCAGTACCTGAAACCGCCAAATGAGCATTATCAAACCAAATAACACGGTTGTTGTCTGATTCACAAACCCATAAGCGACCTGTGTTGTCAACGGCAATACCAAAAGGACGATTCATAGAGGTGGCACTCGTACCTGAAGCAGAAGAGGTAAAATTACTTTGTCCAAAAACAGCTTCAGCTGTTGCATAGTTTGAGATGGGATATGAAAATCTCAATACGCGGTTGTTTTCAGCATCTGAGACATACACTTTATTATTCAGTTGATCGATGGCAATTCCGCGTGATACGTTGAAATCTTGCGATGATGTGCCGGAAGCCGAGGAGTTAAAGTTTGGTTGTCCCAATACGTGCACCGCAGACTGACCATTGGTAAAGGTAAATGCTGGAGAAGAGGAAGTTGTGAAATTATCCACATTAGTATATTCTGTTGAAGAACCGCTAATGACATAACCTCTGTAATATATGGTTGTGGCCGCAGGTAAATTTGCAACAAAAACCGAATAGATGCCCGGTGCTGTATTACCTGTGGAAATGACCTTATTATCAGCCACTGTAGGTGTCGAATTGGTCGCTGACCAAACAATCCCAACCTCTGAAACAGGATAGCCGCTGCTGAGGGTAGCCCCCAAATTAGCTGAAAAAGCCTTGATGTTGTTTGCAACAGGGGTAGATATGTTTAGAGATGCAAGATTGAATATCGTTACTCTGTTATCAGTTTGAATAGCTGTTGCCAATAACATATTAGAAGGGTCAATAGCTAAACCAAACGGACTTCTTACTCTATTTTCTGCCGTAACATTGGAGACACTGGTTGTAAAATTGGGTGCTCCAATCAGGTAATCGGCATCGGCTCCATCGGATTTTGACTGAGCATTTGCAAAACCTGTAATTCTTCTGTTTTGTCTATCAGCCACCCAAAGCGTTCCATTCGGATCAACCGTACAAGTCGTAGGTCTATTCATTCCACTTTGAGATAATGCGGCACTGTTTGAAACAAAATCACTCTGACCCAAAACACCGTCAGCAGGGGAGCCATTTGCTTTAGATGCGGCATTGTCAAATCGTAAAACCCTGTTATTGTTCACATCAGCTACCCAAAGTGTACCTCCATGAACAGATATACCCCAAGGAGAATTGAAAGAACTTGATGAAAGGCCTGAGGTTCTATCAGTAAAATTAGTTTGCCCGAGCACGCCGTCTGCATTGGCACCATTAGCCTTTAAAGCTGCATTGTCAAATCTTAACACTCTGTGTGACCCACGCTCTGCAACCCAAAGTCTGCCATCTTCATCTACAATCACACGAGTTGCTCCCCTGAATTTATTTTGAGAGGTCGATGCTGATTTGGTAACAAAATCCGGCTGGCCAAGTACCCCATCAGCAGCAGCACCATTGTTGGCTGTGTAGGCATTGTTATACCAAACCACACGCCTATTGCCATTGTCTGCAACCCACAAACGTCCAGCATTGTCAACAAAAACACCCGTAGGAGCATCCAAGCCGGTAGCAGAAGTTGCTGCGGTATTGGAAACAAAATCAGTTTGGCCAAATACAGCCTCAGCAACAGGGTTGTCGCTTATAATAGGGTAAGTAAACCTCAATACGCGGTTGTTGAGCTTGTCTGCCACATACATCTTGCCATTGAGTAAGTCAATAGCTACGTCTTCGGAAGCATTAAAATTTTGTGATGATAGCCCACTCGTTGAAGAGGTAAAATCAGGCTGACCGACGACATTGATAGCGTTTTGGTCAATATCATACGAGATATTTATGCGCGTCGTGAATGATGCAGCGGCAGAAGAATAACCTGTGCCGTCTCCATTGGTAGCATAAGAGCGCAGATAAATCGTGCTGTTGGCAGGCAAATTACTCAAAAGTACTTGGTAGGTTCCTGTCGAAACAAGTCCGGAAACTACAACTTTGTTGTCAGAAGTGGTAGGCAAAGCGTTTACCGTACTCCAAACAAACCCCACCTCGGAGAGGGAAGTACCTGTCAAAACCTCACCTGAGGCAACAGCGGTGTAGCTTCTTACCTGACTTACAGCAGGCATAGAACTTAGGGTGGGCACTTGCGCAAAGCCTTGGCTTAATGCAGCAAAAAGCAACAAAATGGGGAGCTTCAGCCTGTGTACAGAAACACAGAATAGACCTTTTAAAAGTAAAGGTCTGGATGAACTCAATAAGTTGTAATTTAAAAAAAAAAAAAAAAATTGAAGATTTAGTTTTTAGAAAATCAAGTGATAAAAAACTTTTTAAAGTACCGAGATACTTACGTATCCAGGGCGAACAAAGTTACGTGAATTATACGCGCCTTGAACCCATAGGACCAAAAAGACATAATATCCATATTAAAAGCAGGTCTCAAATCCTACATTGAGGAAAACATTCAGAAAAAAAATTGAGCAAAATGAGCGACGGGCATTGAGTCACCTCACACAACTGCCCCGACAAAGACTTGAGGGGTTATTTTTTTGACCAATCCGGTTAGCACACTGCCTGGTCCGCACTCCCAAAACTCCTGTGCACCGTCTGCCACCATGTTGGTTACACTCTGAGACCAAAGAACTGGTGCTGTCAATTGAGCAATCAAGTTAGATTTAATCCGCTCTACATCTGTATGTGGCTTGGCATCAACATTTTGATAAATAGGGCAACGAGGAACAGAAAACACAGTAGCCTCAATAGCGGCAGCAAGTTTTTGACGCGCAGGTGCCATGAGAGGCGAATGAAAAGCCCCTCCTACTTGCAAAGGCAAAGCCCGCTTGGCTCCGGCCTCTTTAAGCCGCGTTATTGCTATTTCGATGCCTTCTTTAGTGCCTGAAATGACAAGTTGCCCGGGAGAATTGTAGTTGGCCGGTACAACAATAGCATCAATTTCTGCACATATTTGTTCGACTTTTTTGTCGTCCATACCCAACACAGCGGCCATGGTCGAAGGGTTTTGCTCACAGGCTTCTTGCATGGCTTGGGCGCGTACCGATACCAAGCGCAGACCGTCTTCAAAACTTAGAGCCTGAGCAGCCACCAAGGCCGAAAATTCACCCAGAGAATGGCCGGCTACCATGTCGGGTGCAAAGTCTTCTTTTGACAGAGCCGCAGCCACGGAGTGGAGAAAAACGGCGGGTTGGGTTACTTTGGTTTGCATCAGGTCTTGGGCACTGCCTTCAAACATGATTCCTTTGATATCAAAGCCCAGAATCTCGCAAGCAGAATCAAACAGTTGGCGGGCATTCGCCGAGTTGTGATACAACTCTTTGCCCATACCGGGAAATTGTGCACCCTGTCCAGAGAAAATATATGCTTTTTTCATAATCGTCCATTTAACAAATGCTATGGGAATAAAATATGACTCCTCGAAGTGAATCATTAGCTTTGATAGTCAGGCAATTCATAGGAGACAAATTTGCTCAAATCCTTTGTGCCGTATCGGTGCAGTTCTCTTATAATAGTGGAAGAAATATGAGCAAACTGAGGAGAGGTGATTAAAAAAATAGTTTCTAATTCGGGATTGATGCTCTTATTGGCTTGAGCGATAGAATCCTCGTACTCAAAATCTGTAGTATTCCTTACACCTCTGAGCACATAGTTGGCTCCGTGCTTTTTGGCAAAAACAGCCGTTAATTCATCAAAAACGAAAACCTCTATATTAGGATGATTGACAAACAACTTTTTAATTTGTTCGTAAGTGAACTGTATAGAAAAATAACGAGATTTTCGAGTATTGTGACCAACAGCTATGATGAGTTTGTCAAAAATCTTTGATGCCCTTATGGCAATATCTTCGTGCCCTTTTGTGAAAGGATCAAAATGTCCGGGAAAAACTGCAATTCTCTCCAACTATCAAGCGGTTTGAAGTCCCAAAAATAAACTTTCAGGCAATTCATCAAAATGGTAACTTAACTTAGCCTCGCAGACTCTTCTCCCCATTTCGACTTTGGCCACATAAGCAGCAAGTTTTTTCAGTTCGCCGGAGTGGCTGGAAAGTGTACCCCATACATTGATCTCGACTTGTGAGGGGATCAGATCTAATTGTGTAAGCGCAAACAAGACATAATACACAAAGTCATCTACCGAATCGTAATCAAAAGTATTGATATACAATGCTGTACCTTCGGATAGTCTCAAAATACTAAAACGACCCCTCATGGCATAAATGACAACATATTCGCCATATTGAGACAAATTTGAAGCCGACAGCAGTAAGTTTGAGTTGTAATGGGTAATTGCTATGGAAGAATTTTGATAGATGTTTTTGATCCACGCTATCAGATAATTGTCAACTGCAAAGTAGATATAAACTTTCCTTTTTGAAACCTCAGCAAAATGTAACTCTTGGCTGTTTGGTTCAAAGCTATTACCAATAGTGTAGTACTGTTCTACGGCATTTTTGTTGTGAAATTTTTCAGGCAGCAGACTGAACTGGGTGCTAAAGAGAGATAGCTTTACTTTACCCCAAAAACCGGCCAACAAGTAAGGATGCGACTGCCAGACTTCTTGGAGAAGCCCCACAAACTGCTCGGAATCTTGGTAAGGCGGGAGTTGTATGAGTTCAAAAAAAACAATTTTTTCTTTTTCAACATCCAAAACATTGACTACTATATCTCTACTACCTAAAATAATTTGCAGGTGATAGTGAGGTATCAATTCGACATCGAAATGTGTGTCTTTGACGGTAAAATATGTTTGGTATCCAATTGAAGTTTCCAATAGAAAAAAATTTTATTCCCAATTTCCTGATAAAGTTACTGCATCGAGCGAACCAAACCTAATCAATCGCCTTCTGATATTGTCGTTTTCATCGCTTCGGGTCTTGTCGAAGGGCTTTACATCCACCACCTCTACGTAAGCTACCCTGCCTTTCAAGGTATCAAGGCGGGTTTTAAGCTGGAAATACTCATTGTCATAGCCCGGAATTTGCCCCAGCCTATCTATATTGAGCGAGGGATAATCCTGCACAGGAAAAAGGTAATCTTTGACCAACAGCCTTTGGGTGGTGTCGAACCTAACTTTCACAATATCACCTTTGAAGTACTCTTTATCTCCGCGCTCTCTGGGTATGATGGTCTCTGTTCTTTGGACTACATAAAAAGAATCTTCTTTGACGTACTTAATCAATTCTTCCCAACTGGGGGCATAATATCCTTTGCTGAGTAAAAACAATTTTTGAGCCTCGCGTATGGCTTTAAGTTGCTCAATAACCGCCATTTCTGAGTCTTTGACTTGTTGGTTGTAGCGAACTGTACCCAAAATACTCTCAGCAAGCGCGTAAGCCAAGACACCGGAAAGCACAAAGAGAACAATAGTCCAAATTCTTACGGATGACATAGTTTTGTAGATTTAATGCAAATTTAGTAAGAAACTAAGTTTTTGTAAAAGTATAAAATAACAATTATTTTTCGTAAATTATTTATTTTTAGGATAAACTTTTGCTCCAAGTATCAGAATATCATCTATTTGAGCCTCATCGCCTTTCCACTCTACAAAAGTTCTTTCCAACTCTTCAAACTGTTGGGTGGGCGGCAGATCCTTTATCGAAAACAATAGTTCCCTAAACCTACTGAGCATAAACTTGCGGTTTTCGGGGCCTCCAAACTGATGGTGGTATCCGTCTGAAGAAAGATAAAAAGTTACAGGTTCTTGGATTTCAATTCTATGGAGAGAGAAAAGTCTGACATTTTCTTTTTGCTCTCCACCTATGGAGTTAATATCGCCCTTAATCACCTCTAATTCGCTTTTTCGAGCCAAATACAGGTTTGATTTTGCCCCTGCAAACTCAATGAGCAATTTATCTTGTGTTTCTTGCAAAACAGCAACAGACACATCCATTCCATCTCGGTTGAGGGTTTCTTCTTGTTTGAGTACCTGACGTACTTTGATATGAAGTTGGTTGAGTATTTCGTCCGGCGAAGTGATTTCATTTTGCAACACAATTTGATTTAGCAAATTGTTGCCTATCAGAGACATAAAAGCACCGGGTACTCCGTGCCCCGTACAATCTGCCACCACAATAACAGTCTTATCTTTGATTGTATTGACCCAGAAAAAATCTCCGCTGACTACATCACGAGGCTTGAAAAACACAAAACTCTCCGGCAGTTTTTCCATCACAAAGTCCATTTCAGGCAAAACAGCTTCTTGGATTCGTTGTGCATAATTTATACTTGCTTGAATATCAGTATTTTTCTTCTCTATCAGAATTTTTTTTTTTTTTTGTTGCTCATTGGTGAGTTGCATGAGTTGATTTGAGGCCGCAAGTTGCTCGTTTACAGAGCGCAACTCCTCCGCATTCATTTTGAGTTCTTCTTCCGATGCCAACAGTTGGGCATTCTTTTTTTCAAGCTCTTGAAAAACAGATGAATTTTCTAAGGCTATTGAAACATAAGTTCCCAAAGCCTGCAAGATATTGAGGTGATAATCCGCAAAAGCATTTTTCTTGAAACTTTGGACGGTAAGGACTCCCATAGTTTCTTTTTTGGCCACCAACGGCAGGTATATCAAAGACTTAGGCTCTTTTTGACCGGACAATTTCCATGTTGCATTCGGCAAAATTCGCCTGTATTCATTGGCTACGTCGGACATAGAAATAACCTGTCCCGTCTTAAAACAAACAACGGAAAGCCTTGTTCTATCGTCGATTGAGTCTCTGACTATGGTTGATTGGCCTTCAAAGTTGACCACAAAATCAATGGTGTGCGTCTCTGCATTGTATAGGCCGATTCCCACCAGGTCAGAGGCAATCAGTGCCTTGATACAAGACTCTGTGGATGAGGTGATTTGCTCAAGGTCTAAGGAAGCTGTAATTTCTCGCCCTTTTTGGCTAATGACTTCCAAATTCCTAAAAGCCATCTCTATTTTCTTATTCTGGCTTGTGATTTGGGAAGTGTTATGCCGCACCTTATCAACCATAAGTTTTATATCACGGCCAAGTTGCCCGATTTCATCGTTGGTGTTGGGAGCTTCTACTTTTCCTTCTTCAAAATTATTGATTACGATATTGTTGATTGACTGAGAAAGTTTGCGTATCGGGCGACCCAATTGCTGAATCAAAAGATGAAGCAAAAACCCCAAAAACAATAAGAAAACCATCAAAAGACCGCCAATCGTATATTCGACCTCATCGCGAATTTTACCAACTTCCTCTAAAACAGCACTTTCTATTTGATTGAGGTCGTCCTCGATGGTGTGCCAAAACGAAAGTATTTCAGTTTTGAGGCCGCCCTGGGTTTGTACTCCTATTCTCTCCTCTATATCAACTATTTGGAGTAGGTAGTCCATGTAATTATCTGCGTGCTCAAGATAGGCTTCACGCTGAATTTTATTTTTGACCTTGCTGTTGATTTCCTTTTTGAGTTCTTTGATGGCTTCTTCAGCCAAAGTAATGTATCTCAATTCCTTGCGTAGGAAATAGTCTTTTTCATGCTTTCTAATGACCAGTATCTTGCCTTTATCAGTAAGCTCGGGAGCATTTTCCAAGGCATGAATATTGTTGCGCAATTGCCCTTCCAATCCATAGTCTTTAAAGCCGCGCTTGAGCAATTCATCTACAAGCAAGTAAAACATGATGTCAAAGTGCTCGATTTTTTCCAGTAACTGACTTACGTCCTGTTTGATATGAATGGCATCCAACTCATCATTTTCACTGAGTTTTTTCAAAGATTCTTTCAACTGATTGATTCGCTCTTTTCTTATTTCAAGCAGGCGGCTGGTGCCATCTCTGTAAAAGTTTTCTTCTGCAATGTCGTAAGCAAAAAAATCTTTTTCCAGAATTGATACTTCTTTTGTTTCGAGTTCAATTTCGGTGAGATTGATATTGATTTCAGCCAGTTCTTGTACGCTTTTATCAAACCAAATGAATGTTACCACAATAAGCGTAACAACTGCCAAACTTAGCAGAAATGATAACAATAATTTGGCTTTAAGGCTGTTAAGTCTCATTTTTTACCCTTACCGGTTCTAAAAGTAGCTAAAATTTCATATCCAATACCAAGATATTTTCTACATGGTGGGTATGGGGAAACATATCTAAAGGCTGCATTTTTGTAACGTTGTATTTTTGAGAAAGATACGCAACATCTCTGGCTTGTGTAGCGGGATTGCAAGACACGTAAATAATTTTTTTGGCTGCAAGTTCCAAGATTACAGGGAGCACTTTCTCTTCTATACCCGAGCGAGGCGGATCCACCACCAGCACATCGGGCGATCCATGTTGAGACACAAAAGCAGGGGTCAGCACTTGTCTGATATCGCCCGCATAAAAACTCGCATTGGTGATATGGTTGAGGGCTGCGTTTTGTACTGCATCCTCGATAGCTTGCGCAATGAGTTCAACGCCAACTACTTTTTTGGCATGGGCTGCCAAAAATAAAGCAATCGTGCCCGTTCCGGTGTAGAGGTCATAGACCAACTCTTGTCCGGTAAGCTCGGCCAATGCCTTGATGGTGTTGTACATTTTAAGAGTCTGACCAACATTGACTTGAAAAAAAGATTTAGGCCCAATCTTAAAAACAAGATTTTCCAAACTCTCCAATAAAAATTCCTGCCCACTCCAAAGATGGAGTTCCAAATCATAGATTGTGTCGTTGCCTTTGGGGTTGATGGTGTAGAATAGCGATTTAATGTCAGGGAAATTGACTTGCAAAAAATTCATTGTCTGTGTGATAGCCTCTTGCCTGTCTTCAAAAAACTGCACAATAGCCATCCACTCGCCTTTTTGGTTGCAGCGCAAAGTCAAACACCTCAAAAAACCATATTTTTGTTTAATGTGATAGAAATCAAAGCCTTGAGAGAGCGCAAACTCATACAGGCCGTTTCTGATTGAGTTGTGGTAGTCGGGCTGGAGGTAGCAGCGATTGACCTGAAAAACCTTGTCATAGCCTTGCGGAATATGAAAACCGGCAGCACGCTTGTCAAAAGTCTGACCTGAAGCCATTTCCTTATCTGTGAGCCACCTTCTCTCACTAAAAGAAAACTCAAGTTTATTGCGATAAAAGACGGTTTGGTCAGAGGGTAAAATTGATGCCAAAGATGAGACCGGAACTTTGGCTATTCTGTGCAATGCCTCTTCGACTTGCTGCTGTTTGTGAACAAGTTGTTGCTCATAAACAAGGTTTTGAAGCGAACATCCCCCGCAAATACCAAAATGCTCGCAAAACGGCTCAACCCGATAAGGAGAAGGACTCTTAATTTTCAATAAGTTGGCTTGGGCGTAGGAAGCCTTTTTTTTGAAAATCTCAACATCTACCACATCACCCGGCAAAGCTCCCTTGACAAAGACTACCATCTGCTCCCACCTGCCAATACCGGCTGCTTCAGCCCCTAAAGTTGTAATTTCTAAGTCGCTAAGAATTATTTTTTTCGACATCACGCCGTCAATTTGCCTGCAATAATGACACAAAGTTCGTCCTATCGCATGGCTCCCATGCCAAAAAGAGCAAAATCATACTTTACGGGGTCTTGAGGGTCAAACCGGCGAAGTGTTTCGGTGAGTGCAAGGGCAGCCTTCCAGCCTTTTTGTCCCTGTAAAAGCCCCAGTTGGGTGGCTACATTGTTTACATGGACATCGAGAGGACATACAAGCCTTTGAGTACCAATTCTTTTCCACAGTCCAAAATCAACACCTTCCTGTCTGACCATCCATCGCAAAAACATGTTCAACCGTTTACAAGCCGATCCGGTCTCGGGGGAACTCAAGTGCTTGAGGCTGCGTTGGGGGCAAAATTCTTGATCTTCAAATTTTCGCCTCAGCCTAACCAATGCACCTTCAACCGTGGACTCATTGGGTTGGGGTAAAAAAGCCTCTTCCAAACTGGGATGGCTCAGGTAATGCTGTTGGAGGAAAAAAACAAAATAAAGTAAATCGGTTTGGTTGAAGGTGCGGTGTTTGAAGTTCAACAGTTGCTTCAAGTCCTGTTCACTGTGGTAAAGGATGAATTCATGGGGTTTGTTGTCCATGCGACTCATCAATTCTAAAGATTTGGTAATGATTGTTTTGCGTAGCCCCCAAGAGAGAATAGCAGCAAAAAAACCCGCTATTTCTTTGTCCTGCAGCTTATCAAAACGATAAGGCACAGAGATGGGGTCGTTTTCGATAAACTCTACTCTGTTATATTGCCAATATTTTTGTTCTAACAAATCCTTAATATCTTGCATGAAAAGATTATTACTACTGTGCAGTTGTTTGTGTTCAATTTCCTGTCTTTGGGCACAACAAAGAATTTCTGCTGTTGTCCAAGAGGACAAATCTTTATACCGCTTTGAGGTCAAAGTGTTTAGTGCCAGACACAAAAGCGCAATTTCTCCTGAAGACCTTAGTCTTGAAATTACGATGAGGCGCAATTCCGATGGCTCAATAATACAACAAAAAAACTTGAATTTAGCCTCTGAAAGCCACCGAAAAGTGGGCGAAGAGTTTTGGATAAATTTTGAGATTCAAAAAATTGTCGTTTCGGAGGTAGAATTTGATTTGGTGTTGACTGACAAAAGAATCGGAACAAAAAGCACCGCACAAGCCGGTGTGCAAAAAGGAAAAGAACGAGATTTTACGTTGCTGTCTAACAAAAAAGACCAATTTTTTAGGCTTGGAGATACAATATCAATCCAAACCAATAGAGAACAAGTGTTTATTTACCGCTTTAGAGAGACACTCTTGTTTGCCTTGCCGCCTTTCCTCACAAAGGTCAATATCCCTATGGAAATGGAAGTGGACAGCCTTGCCGTAATTAAAGCCAATGAGCCTTTTGTTCTCAATAAAAAAGCACTCTATTTTGTGCAAACCGATACCACCAACCAAGAAGGCCAAGCCATCACAGTGGTTTCCAAAGATTATCCCAAATTAAAAGTGGTCAACCACTTAGCAGAGGCTATGGTGTATATATCTGACAATGAAGAGTTTGAAAAGATAAAAAAATCCAATTACAAAAAGAAACTCATGGATGAGCAATGGCTCAGTTTTGGTGGCACACAAAACAACACACTCAAAATCATCGCCTCTTATTATCGAAGGGTTACTTATGCCAATAAAAATTTTACCAGCATCAGAGAGGGTTGGCGCACAGACAGGGGCATGATTTACATGGTATTTGGCGAACCGCTCGAAGTCAGTGAGGTGTTTGGACAATTGACTTGGACTTATTTTTCGGCCAGTTTGCAAAGACGTTTTGCCTTTACTTTTACAAAAGTAGAAACCCCCTTTAGTGACAATCACTATGTTTTGCACAACCGCGATAGCAAAATGTTGGCTTATTGGAGGCTTGCGGTAGGAAGTTGGAGAAACGGTTCTGATCGCTCAGATTGAAAATTAAAATTAATTTCATAACTGAATACAAATTATTATTTGTGAGACTTAATAAGATTGTTTTGACCAAAAAATCTACTTTTGCAAATATGGAATCAGAGCGCAAACCCAGAATAGGCATCACCTTAGGAGACCCCAATGGCATCGGAGCGGAAATTATTATGAAAGTTTTTTCGGAACTTCGTATGAACTCACTTTGTACGCCGGTTATCTATGGGTCAAATAAAGTCTTCTCTCGTTATCGCAAAATATTGAATATCAATGATTTTAATCCTTTAGTTTTTCAAAACCATCTCAACGAAAAAAGACCCAATCTGATAAACTGCATCTCGGACAACTTTGAGGTTGAACCGGGAAAAGTAACCCAACAAGCCGGATTGGCATCTTTGGCTTGTCTAAAAAAAGCTGTCGAAGACTTAAAGTCAGGATTTATAGACGCGGTGGTTACTGCCCCCATCAACAAGCACAACATTCAAAGTGAATCGTTTAGTTTTCCCGGACACACCGAGTTTTTTACCTCGGAGTTTGGCCTAAATCAAAGTCTTATGATGCTTTGTGCAGATGATTTAAGGGTGGCTTTGGTTACGGGGCATGTCCCGCTTGCCCAGGTGAGTTCTTTGATAAAGCCCGATTTGCTGAAAACCAAATTGAATCTGCTGCTCAAAAGTCTCGTAGAAGACTTTGGCATTGGCAAACCCAAAATTGCAGTCTTAGGACTGAACCCACATGCGGGAGAATCCGGCCTTTTGGGCAAAGAAGAGATGGAAGTCATTGCCCCTGTGGTTGAGGAATTCAAAGCGCAAGGCCATCTGGTATTTGGGCCTTTTCCTGCAGACGGATTTTTTGGAATGCGCTTACACAGCGGTTACGATGGCATCTTAGCCATGTACCACGACCAAGGGCTGATCCCTTTCAAATATATCGGTTTTGAAACAGGGGTAAATTTTACCGCCGGACTGCCTATTGTCAGAACATCTCCCGACCACGGTACGGCTTACAGCATAGCAGGCAAAGGAATAGCAGATGAGTCTTCAATGCGCCATGCTATTTTTAAGGCCATAGACATCACGCGCACAAGAAAAGAAAAAATCACTTCCCAACTTCGTGTGGAGGTAACTATGGGACGCTATGGACACAAAATCAAAGAAATACTCCAAGAAGACGAGTCTATACCCACAAACGAAGATTTTTGATTATGAAGAAAAAAAACACAGCAGATGGGGTGGTTTATTCCACTGACCCCGATTGGCTCAAATCACAAGAACCTGAGCCGAGCGTATCAACTCCCGAACCAGATAAACAAAACCTTCGCATCAAAACAGATAAAAGTGGCAGAGCAGGAAAAGTGGTTACGCTGGTAAACGGTTTTGAGGGCACTTCGGCAGAGCTTGAAAATTTGGCCAAAAAACTAAAAGCCCACTGCGGAACAGGCGGGAGTTTTAAAGATGGCCAAATCATTATACAAGGTGAGTGCAAAGAAAAAATTCTAAGTTTTTTAGTCAAATTGGGTTACACCAAGTCGAAATCCATCTGAAAGAGTTTTATTTGCTACAAATAACAATTTTATCAAAATATTTCGTTAAAGAACTCAAAAGATATTATGACATATGTTTTTTTGTTTGCGGGGTTTTTATTCCTGATAAAAGGAGCAGACTTCTTGGTACAGGGTGCTGCCTCACTGGCAAGACGGTTTCATATATCGAATATAGTTATCGGCCTTACGATTGTGGCATTTGGCACTTCTATGCCCGAATTTGTAGTCAGCGTACTGGCCTCCTACCAAAAAAATACTGATATCGCCATCGGCAATATTTTGGGTAGCAATATTGCAAATTTTTTATTGATTTTGGGAGTAACTGCTGTTATCTACCCCATCTCAGCGAATAGAAACACTGTTCTCAAAGAGATACCTTTCAGTCTTTTAGCGGCTTTTGTGGTAGCCTTTTTGGCCAACGATGCACTCATAGACGGCGAACAAACTTCATCTTTGGGGCGTGCAGATGGACTTATCTTGCTATGCTTTTTTATTATATTTTTATACTATGTCTTCGGAATTTCTAAATCTGAGGCAGATGTACCCCCCATAGATGCCGAACTCAAAAAAATGCTTAGCCCGATTGCTTCTGTGGGTTATCTAATCTTGGGGCTTACCGGACTGGTGGTAGGTGGAAAGTGGATTGTGGACAGCGCGGTGGAAATAGCCAGAATGTTCAATCTATCCGAATCACTCATCGGTATTACTGTTGTAGCAATAGGCACTTCTCTTCCTGAATTGGCCACTTCAGCAACAGCAGCCATTAAAAAAGAGAGCGATATAGCCATTGGCAATGTAGTGGGTTCTAATATATTCAATGTTTTTTGGATTTTGGGAGCCAGTGCAGTGGTAAATCCACTTCCTTTTTTGTCAAGCAATCTTATAGATCTGGGTGTTAATATTTTAGCCAGCCTGCTTTTGTTTACATTTATGTTTTTGGGCAAAAGACACGTGCTGGAACGTTGGGAAGGCTTATTATTGTTACTTTTGTACCTTTCTTACATGGCCTATTTGGTCATAACCCACGTTTCTTAGATGAGTTCATACCTTCGCCTTCACTTCATTGTTTTCTTGTGGGGCTTCACTTCGATTTTGGGCAAAGAGATATCCCTATCCGCCGAAATGGTTGTCGTTTATCGCACAGCCGTCTCCGCTTTGTCCATCATGATTTTGGTGGTATTTATCAAAAAACAACATCTTTGGGTGTCCCCTAAGCTTTTGATTCGTCTGCTGGGAGTTGGTTTTTTGGTAGGGGCACATTGGTTTAGTTTTTTTTACTCGGCCAAAATCTCCACCGTCAGCATTTGTTTGGCAGGAATCTCCACAGTTTCACTTTTTACCGCCTTTATAGAGCCTTGGCTCAAGGGAACCAACATCAAAGGCTACGAAATTGTGCTGGGGTTGGTGATTTTTTTGGGGCTTTATGTGATTTTCAATTTTGAGTTTGGACACTTCTGGGGGTTGTTTTTTGCATTGTTGGCAGCTTTGTTTGGGGCTTTGTTTTCGGGACTCAATGCCCTGCTCATCCACCAATCAGACCCGCTGACCATCACTTTCTACGAAATGATTGGGGCGTTTTTGTTTTCAATAGTGGTTGCACTGTTTGACCCGACCACGGTTTGGATACCTATGGCTTTGGATTGGGTGTATATTCTGCCACTTGCCCTACTGTGTACTGTTTTTGCTTTTTACGAAAGTGTCAGGCTTCTTCATATTTTCTCTGTTTTTACCATGAATTTGGTGGTCAATTTGGAGCCTGTCTATGGGATTGTGTTGGCTTTACTCATCTATGGCAGTGCCGAAAAGATGACATCGGGATTTTATGTGGGGGCCGTAATTATTCTGGGGACTATCTTTCTGCATCCTGTCCTCAAGCAGCGTTTCGGATAAACCTACCTATCCACTTCACCCATCACCAAATCCAAAGAGCCTACTATGGCCACTAAGTCCGATATCAAAACCCCTCTGGACAATAGAGGCAAAATAGACAGATTCACAAAAGAAGGGGCACGGGCTTTGACCCTGAGAGGAATTTCCTTGCGGGCTTGGGTCTGAAAGTAAAAGCCCAGTTCGCCTTTGGGATTTTCGGCACGAAAATAAAATTCTGTATCCTCCATCGGCAAAACCCGTTTGGGAACGAGCTTTTGGGGGTCAAAGTCCTTAGCGGGCATGCCGCGCAATTTGGATATGCACTGCGATATAATTTTGGCAGACTCGCGGCACTCTTGCGCACGAACGTAGGTTCTGTCCCAACAATCCCCGTTTTGACCAATCGGTATCTCAAAGTCCAACTCCGGGTACACCGAATACCCATCCACCCGCCGCAAGTCAAACCGCAAGCCACTGGCTCTCAAAATGGGGCCACTCGCACCCGCATTGATGGCCGTAGTCAACGGCAAACAACCAACCCCACGGGTACGTCCCAAAAAAATGGGGTTATTGACCAAAATAGTATCCAACTCATCCAATTTGGGCATCAAATAATCAATAAATTCTTGGCATCTGTCCAAAAAGCCAACCGGCAAGTCGTAGTACAAGCCCCCAATCCAGATATAGTTGTAGAGCATCCTTGCGCCACAAGTCCATTCCAGCATTCTCTGTATATGCTCACGGTCGCGCATCATCCAAAGAAAAGGCGTAAAAGCACCAATATCAAGGGAATACGTCCCGATCGCCACAAAATGAGAAGCTATCCGATTCAATTCGGCCACCAACACACGGATGTACTCGGTACGCGGGGGGATTTTGTCGGTCAGACCCAATATCTTCTCAACCCCCATTACGTAGGCATGCTCCGAATTCATCGAAGCCAGATAATCCATCCTATCCACATAAGGGATAATTTGCTGATAACTAAGTGATTCTGCATGTTTCTCAAAGCATCGGTGCAGGTAGCCGATATGAGGCACAACATCCGACACTACCTCACCATCCGTAAGAACCTCCAACCTCAACACCCCATGCGTAGAAGGATGTTGAGGGCCGATATTGAGAATCATCTCCTCCTTTTTCAACTTTTTGGGGTCGAAATAAAGAGGCTCTGAATTGGACAAGTGCTCCGGATGGTACTGGTATTGGATAGATTGAGGCATCTGGAAAATTTTTACAAATCTATACCAATCACAAAAAACTTAGAGTGTTTTTTAACCATCCATTACGCGCAAACAGATAACTCAAACCAATTTTGGGTGTAGTTTAATAGTTTTTGCCCCAATCGTATAAATACCAAGATTGTAAGGGTTAGGCCACAAAAAACAATCCTATTTATTGTAAAATTAAAACATTAATGAAATACATCCTCATGTTCTCAACACTGTTGGCTTTGCTTGGTTGCGGCTTGAAAGCCAGAAACTCTCGTCCCGAAAATATGAATCAAAATACAATGCAAACAAGTTTTTACGATTTCAAACTCAAGGCAATAGACGGCAAAGAGATAGATTTTTCTACCTACAAAGGCAAAAAAGTCATGCTCATCAATGTAGCCTCTAAGTGCGGCTACACGCCACAGTACGCCGATTTGCAAAAATTGCATGAGCAAATGGGCGACAAAGTAGTGCTGTTGGGCTTTCCAGCCAACAACTTCGGCGGCCAAGAGCCCGGCTCAAACGGAGAGATAGCCTCTTTCTGCCAAAAAAACTACGGCGTTACTTTCCAACTATTTGAAAAAATTTCTGTGAAAGGTTCTGACATGCACCCACTATATCAGTGGCTTTCAGACAAGTCCAAAAATGGATGGAATGACAAAGCCCCCAATTGGAATTTTTGTAAGTACTTGGTCAATGAAGAAGGCGAGCTAACCAATTTCTGGGCTTCGGGCGTGAATCCTTTCGACAATGAGGTGTTGGCTGCTATCAATAAGTAGAAATTTATAGGGATTGAATCCGTGTTGCAAAATTCTAATCCTATTTGTTAATCACTATAGCTCAAAACTTATTCACTTTTAGGTTTTGAGCTATATTGTTTGTAAAGATAAGATATAAGCCCATCCTTCAACCCTACATCGGGAATCCTTATATTTTCTGCACCGGTGCAATCCATCACCAGCAAATAAATATCAATGGCCGGCAAAATCACATCCGCCCTATCCTTGTTCATCTTGAGCTTTATGATTCTGTCCAAGTAATCAAAAGAGGCAATAAAGCCTTTGGTTTCTTCAACCAATTGCTTAGAAATGGTTATTTCACGGCGGCTATTGGCTATTTCGAGCAATTTTGATATATTGCCTCCCGTACCCAGTGCCAAAAAAGATTCATTGGGCATCTGCTTTTTGTATTTCTCTGTCCAATTTTTAATATCGTCAAATTCATCTTGCAGGTCGGGGGATTTTAGGATTCTCACCGAACCGATTTTAAAAGACTTGGCAGCGATTTTCTTTTTTTTGTGGTAAATATTTATCTCCGTGCTGCCGCCCCCCACATCAATATGGACACAGGGGCAATCATCGAGGTGGTCATGTATGACGCTGTTGATCAGCTCTGCCTCTTTGTCGCCGTCTATAATGTGAATCTTGAGTCCGCAACTGTAATAAACACGCTGGCAAATATCTTGTCCGTTTAAGGCTTCGCGCATGGCAGAAGTTCCACAGGCTATGTAGTCATCTACTTCGTACAAATCAATAAAGTTTTTGAACGTTGCCATAAGCCTGACAAATGTATCTTCTGTCTTTTTGCTGATTTTTTCGTGCGTAAAAACATCATCCCCCAGCCTAAGCGGAAACCTTATGTATTCCAACTTTTTGAATATGAGCTGGGATTTGGCATGGATGGCTTCTGTGATTTGACAGCGAATGGCGTTTGAACCTATGTCTATGGCCGCAAGTTTCAAAACTCTGTATTTGAACGCAAAAAAAAGCACAAATCCGCCAATATCAAAGCCACCGGCTAAATTGCGGCTCAATTTTGCTTTATGAAGCGCAAGTTTCTTTTACAAGTCCTCCAATTTTTGATTTTTAGTGTCATTGCTGTTTTATTCTTCAGGTATCTGTATGGCGGTGAAGACTTGACAGAAATAGCCCGCAAGCTATTGTCTATCAATCCTGTTTGGGTGCTTTACTCTATGCTTATGGCCTTAGCGAGTCATTTGAGTAGGGCAGCGCGGTGGTGTTTGGCCATCAGACCATTGGGGTACAAAGCCTCTGTTGCAAGGGCTTTTTTGGCTGTACTTTTCGGGTACTTTGTCAATAGCTTACCGGTGCCAAGATTGGGAGAATTTGCGCGGTGTTGGCTTTTTGCCAAAACGGAGCAAGTCCCTGTGAGCATAAGTTTGGGGGCGGTGATTGCGGAGCGCGTGGTGGATTTGGTGATGCTTTTTTCTATCACCACGTTGGCTATCTTACTGGAATACAATAGACTGATTAATTTTTTGGGCGGTTTGTACGACCAAAGCGGCTCAAGTTTGGAGAACAAATTTCTTATTTTATTGACTTTGGGCCTTTTAGTGCTTGTAGGTATGGCTCTGGCGTACAGATTCAAAGGGATTTTGCTGCGCAACAAACTAATCCAAAAAATCATCAGCGTCCTTATTTCACTCAAACAAGGGGTACTGGGGCTTTCTAAACTTTCAAAGCGAGGCTTGGCTATTTATTTGGCACACAGTCTTTTTATTTGGGCTATGTATTACGGAATGGCCTACATTTTAATTTTTGCCATGAGTGAGACCGAACACTTGCCAGCAGTAGCGGGTTTGACCATGGTTGCGATGGGGGGCATAGGTATGGCTTTCCCGACCCCCGCCGGAGCAGGTAGTTATCATTATTTTATGACCCAAGCCCTTATATTGTACGCTGTCGCGGAAGGCCCCGCAAAAGAATTTGCTTTGCTGCTTCATACTTCTCAAGTGGTTATGGCTTGGGCAACAGGCTCTTTGGCTTTTGGGGTTTCTTACCTGCTAAAACCGCGCAATTCAGCTATTTAGCAAATCAAGCCCTATATCGCGTCTGAAATATTTTCCTTGAAAACCAATTTTTTCACAGTCTGCAAGGGCTTTTTCTCGGGCTTGCCTCAGTGAATCGGCAAGGGCTGTTACCGCCAACACCCTGCCGCCTGAAGTGAGTAAATTGCCCTTTGTACCGGCTTGAAAAACAAGGCTTTCTACCTCGTCAATGCCCGATATTGGATACCCGACCTGCACCTTGCCCGGATAGCCTTCGGAGGCCAACACCACTGTGCAAGACGCTTGGTTTGTAAAGGACAAACTGACTTTATGCAGATTGCCTTGGGTCAATAGCCGAAGTGCTTCGAGCAAATCGCTTTCTATGCGGGGAATAACAGCTTGGGTTTCAGGGTCTCCCATGCGACAGTTGTATTCTATAACGTAAGGATTGCCCTCTACATTCATCAACCCAAAATACAAAAAACCGCAATAAGGGATACTTTCTTCTGCCATTCCTTTGATGGTGGGCTGTATGATTTGGGTTTCGATTTGCCGCATAAACTCCTCATTTGCAAATGGTACGGGGGATACTGCACCCATGCCGCCTGTGTTGAGACCTGTGTCTGCTTCACCGATGCGTTTGTAGTCCTTGGCAGTAGGCAAAAGGCGGTAGTGCCGACCATCGGTAAGCACAAAAACAGAAAGCTCCACGCCACTCAAAAATTCTTCTACGACCACAGTGGCACTTGCTTTTCCAAAAGATTGGTTTTCAATCATATCTTTGAGCAAGCCAATGGCTTTGTCTCTATCGTGCTCTATGAGCACCCCTTTGCCCGCCGCCAGTCCATCCGCTTTGAGCACAAAAGGCGGCGAAAGTTTTTTCAAAAAATCAATCCCCTGCTCTATGTTGCGGGCATGAACGGAAAAATACCGCGCGGTGGGTATGTTGTATCTGATCATGAAGTCTTTAGCAAATTGTTTACTGCCTTCAAGCATGGCTCCGGCACGCTTTGGCCCTACCACCGCAACAGAAGGCAACCTGTCGGCAAAAAAGTCTGCAATCCCCTCCACCAAGTAAACTTCCTGACCCACAAGAAGTAAGTCTATTTCTTGACTTTGGCAAAATGTTGCCACGGACTCAAAATCTTCTGCCACCAACTCAGAGGTATTCCATTGAGCAGTTCCGGCATTTCCCGGAGCAACAAAAAGCTGTCCCAATAGCGGGCTTTGCGCAAGTTTCCAAGCAAAGGCGTGCTCTCGCCCACCGGAACCAAGTATCAACACGTTCATGCCGTAAAATTAAGCCGTTGGTGTGTGATGAGATAGCCTTGTGATGAATTTTTTAGCGGCTTTTTTAAAATTATGTCTGAAAAAATATCTTTCCCGAAAATTATGCGTAATTAAATTTGGTTGGTTGCTCACTGCAACTATATTGCGGTTAAATGCTTGATCTAAAACTAAACGATAGCCTAAGCATAAAATCAGGCGATTTGATACTTTCAGAGCCTATGCTGGGGGATGCCAATTTCAGACGCAGTGTTGTGTTAATTTGCGAACATAGCGTTGAAAATGGTAGTTTTGGTTTTGTACTAAATAAGCCCACACCAATAAATATCGACGATTTGATTGAAAATGTCTCTTTAAAACTCCCCGTGTATTATGGAGGGCCGGTTGGCCAAGACAAGCTCTTTTTGCTTCATCGAGTCGAAAACTTGACACAAAGTCAGCACGTAAAATTAGACCTCTATTGGGGGGGGGATGTAGAAGACCTGCTGCTTAAATATAAATTCAACCAACTCAAAATCAATGATTTTAAGTTTTTATTGGGATACAGCGGATGGTCTTCAGGACAGCTCGAAGATGAGTTGAAAAGCGACTCTTGGATTATTGTTAGGGATTTTGATACGTCCTTACTTTTCGACTGCCAGCCGGACTCCATGTGGCAAAGTATTCTGAACGAACTGGGAGGAAAATACAAGCTGTTTGCAAAGTTTCCGATAGACCCAAAATTCAATTGACGCTATATTTATTTTAAAGAAAAAAACCAAAAAGGGTTACAATTGGTTTATTAAGATGATTTTAGTATTGCATTTGTTATTATTGCAGTAACTTTGTGTTCTATAAATATTAGTGTAGCGTAGAAGCCCTATCCATTTTTTATGTCAGAAATGAACGATTCTCCTGTTCAACCCGAAGTTCCAACTTCTGCTGTTGAAAATTCCCTTCCTGTGGATGCCTCCACTTCCCCAAGCACTGAACTTGGCGAAACCCCTGAAACTATTGACAATCAAGTAGCTGAGGAAACTACAATTAAGGTAGAGCCTGCTGACAATGCTGAAGTTGAGTTGGCTGTTGATGAAGATGAACCTATCGCAGGCGAGGCCACTGAATTTGATGAGGTTCAAAAAGAAACTGAGTACCACAATCTTAGTATCGAGGAATTAGCCGCTCGAAGTAACTCCTTTGTCGAAGAAATCTCAGCGGCGGCAGACCATTTTTTCAAAATCGCCAAAGATATTTTTGACGAACACGACCGCCGACACCGCGAAGAATTGCTGGCTGCCTTTTTAAAAGAAAACCCCGATTCTACTGAAGCAGACTTTAACTATTTAAAAACCCCGCATGCTTTGCTGTTTTACGGAAATTTGCAAAAGCATCGTGAAAATAAAACCAGAGCAAAACAACGCCAGCAAAAAGAGCAGCTGGAAAATTTGACCATCAAAAAGCAGGTTATCGAGGAAATCAAGTCGCTAACCGAAAATATGGACAACCAGCCGGGCAGCCTCGAAAGACTTAAAGAACTACAAAAAAAATGGAAAGAAGTCGGTAACGTTCCTTACAACGAACGAGAAGAACTTAACATGACCTACAGGGCTTTGATGGACAGATTTTTTGACCTCAAAGACCAAGAAAATGAACTCAAAGAACTTGACCGCAGAAAAAATTTAGAAGAAAAAATAAAACTTTGTGAAAAAGTTGAGGCATTGCTTGAAATGGAAAACCTCAATCAGGCCGTCAACATCCTCAATAAAATACATGAAGAGTTTAAAGAAATCGGCCCTATCCCAAAAGAAGAGCGGGAAAACATCTGGAATCGCTTCAAAATAGCCTCAGATAAAGTTTACGACAAAAAAAGAGAAGCCACTGAGCTGTTTAAAAAGCAGTTGCAAGAAAACATGCTCGTAAAACAGCAACTTTGCTTGGAAATTGAACAATATGTTGGTTTTGAATCTGATAGAATCAAAGACTGGAATGCCAAAACAAAAGAAATTTTGGCCATTCAAGACAAGTGGAATGCAGTAGGTGCCATCCCAAAAGAGGTTTCTAAAGACATCAATAAGCAGTTTTGGTTCAACTTTAAGACCTTTTTTGCCAATAAAGCCAAGTTCTTTGAGCAGGTCGAATCTTCCAGAGCCGAAAACCTTAAACTCAAAGAACAGCTTTGTATCAAAGTTGAGGAGTTGTCCCAAAGCAGTAACTGGGAAGCCACAGCCGAAGAAATGAAAAAAATCCAAGAAGAATGGAAAACAATAGGCCCCGTACCTGAAAAAGAAAGAGACAGTATCTACAACCGATTCAAATCTGCAATAGATGCTTTCTTTGAGAGAAAAAGAAACCGTCGAAATGAAAAAGACAAAGAATTTGACGATAACCTCATCAAAAAGCAACAGATCATAACTGCCATCAAAGAACTCACTGCCAAAGAAGGAGACACCTTACAGGAATTTATTAGCTTGAAAGAACAGTTTTTTGCAGTGGGATTTGTACCCAACAAAAACAAAAACGCCATCATAGACCAATTTGTGGCCGCAGTTGATGATTTTTTTGAAAAGGGAAAATGTACTACCGCCGAAAAAGAAAAGGTCTGGGTTCAAATTCAAAAAGAACTTTCAGAAAAATTCCCCGTAGCCGCCAAGAAAGTACAAGAGAAAGAGCAAATTATACGCAGGAAGATTGCAGCCATTGAAAATGACATTGCTCTTTGGGAAAACAACCTCAGTTTCTTTTCCAACTCCAAAACAGCCGATAAACTTCGCAGTGAGTTTCAAACCAAAATCAATAGCTCTCGCGAGCGTTTGGATGTACTCAAAACCCAACTAAAAGCTTTGCGAGGAGCATAAAAAAAAATCCCTTATTAAAGGGATTTTTTTTACTTTTAAGAACATTAAGCAATTGCAGGATTGCCCAGATTGTACAGCATTTTTAGGTGAGACTTTATTGCTCCCCTAAATGTTTTTTGCACGTTGTATTGAATACCAAACTCTTCTGCGGTTTGTTGCGTGATGCGCGCTAAGGCAGGGTAATGCACATGACAAATATTGGGAAAAAGATGGTGCTCTACTTGGAAATTTAAGCCGCCAACAAACCAAGTAATCAGCTTATTGGTAGGTGCAAAATCCATTGTGGTTTCTACTTGGTGTATTGCCCAAGCATTTTCTACAATATTTTCATCATTAGGGAGAGGGAAATGGGTTTCTTCGACTACGTGAGCCAACTGGAAAACACCCGCCATAATTAAGCCGGCCACATAGTGCATGACTACCAAACCCAACAGCACTTGCCACCAGAGCAAATCTGTAACCAAAATAGGCAAAATCACCACATAAAATATGTAAAAGTTTTTGAAAAACAATAAACTAAGCCACTCTTTGACATAGTTGCCTTTCACTCGTTCAACCAAACCGGCGCGGTAATAACGTATCATTTGGGTGTAGTCCTGTAAAAGAATCCAACCAAAAGTCATCAGTCCGTATAAAGGCAGGGCATATAAATATTGAAAACGATGGATTTTTTTAACCGGATCATTGGGAGAAAAGCGCAAAAGATGGCGATAAGAAATATCCTCATCCAAGCCTGAAATATTGGTGTAGGTGTGGTGCAACAAGTTGTGTTGAATCTTCCAAGTAAAAGCCGAGCCTCCGATGATATTCATACTCAATCCCATGATTTTGTTGATGGTGGGATTTGAAGAGTAAGAGCCATGCACAGAGTCGTGCATAACAGAAAAGCCTATGCCAGCAGTGCCAATACCCATAATCAAATACATCAAAATAGCCAATGGATAGCCTACATAGCCGGAAATAATCAAACCATAAGGAACAAAAAACATCGCAAACATAGCTATTGTCTTGAATACCATAGCTTTGTTTGCATTACGAGACAAACTATTGTTCTCAAAATATTCATCTACACGACTTTTGAGAACAGAAAAAAATTGATTCCTATCTTTCTGAACAGGAATAAATTTTACTTTAGGAACAGATGTAACCATTTAATTAAAATATCTTTACAAAGATAACAACAAATTAATAAATGATAAGTTTGTCTGGTATTTAGAACAAATTCAAAATTGCAAAAAAGAGGAACTGTATGAGTAAAACAAAAGGAGCTAACCGGTTTTTCTCTAATGGTTTAAGAAAAAAATAGACCACTGAAAATAAAAATGCCAACACAAACCAGCAAACAAAATTGTAAATCGGGATTTGTTCTCCTTGCCAAGTCCAAAAATAATACCGCGTTGCCACAGGTTCTATAACATAGTCAAGCCCCGTGGCCAAAATCGCCGCCAATAGTGCCATTTTTCCCACCCAAAAGGCTTTAGACTGAAAAAAGGTCATTTTAAATTCTTTAGGAAAAAAAACATCCACAGTTGCACAAGAAGCATATACCACTATTGCCCAATTTAACCCTATGACGATAGGCGTGTTGGCCAGTTTGTATCCCAAAGCGTATTGATAAGAATAACTACCAAAAATCCATCCGGTATTGACTCCAAGCATTTCAGCTAAAAAACCGATAACAGCCACTGAAAGCAGCCAAGTTTTGAGCCAAGAACTGAAGTCGGCTTTTTTCAGTAACACATAAGTTGTAAACAATAAGTTTAGGGGCGTGAGCCTGACAAAAAAACCGGTTGTGTCAAGCAAAAAACCAAAGACTCCTACTGCATAAACAATAGCCAGCAAAAAAGCATACAAATAAATTTCTCGGTTCATAGCTATTTGACGGACTCTTCAATGAGCTTTCCCTCTTGGAGTCTTTCGGCATTTTCGGCAATACGAAGTTTTTCGATAAATTCTTCAATATCACCATCCATAACGGCCTGCAAGTTGTAAACCGTCAAACCAATACGGTGGTCGGTTACGCGGCTCTGTGGGTAGTTGTAGGTGCGTATTTTATCGGAGCGATCGCCGCTTCCCACCATAGACTTGCGAGCCGCTCCCACTTGGTCATTATGTTTTTGAACCTCAAGTTCATACAGTCTCGACCGCAACACGCTCAAGGCTTTCTCAAAGTTTTTGATTTGAGATTTTTCATCCTGACACTGCGCCACGATACCGGTAGGAATATGGGTAAGCCGAATGGCAGAATAGGTGGTGTTTACAGATTGACCGCCCGGTCCCGAAGAGCAAAAAGTGTCTTTGCGTATGTCGTTCATATTAAGCTCAACCTCAACATCATCCATCTCAGGCAATACCGCCACCGATCCGGCAGATGTGTGGATTCTTCCTTGGGTTTCGGTGGCGGGTACGCGCTGAACCCGATGAACCCCGGATTCGTACTTGAGCTTTCCATACACATCCTCGCCCGAAACTTGGGCAATAATCTCTTTATAGCCGCCGGAGGTGCCCTCTGTGGCATCTATCAAACTGATTTTCCAGTTCATTCTTTCGGCAAACCTTTGGTACATACGGAACAAATCACCTGCAAAAATAGCTGCCTCATCGCCACCCGTGCCGCTGCGTATCTCCAAAATAACGTTTTTGCTGTCATTGGGGTCTTTGGGAATGAGTAGCTCTTTGAGAAGCAGTTCTTGCTCTTCTTTTTGGCTCAAAAGCTGTTCAAGTTCTTCTTTGGCAATCTGCCTAAACTCAGGGTCTTTCTCTTCAGCCAATAGCTCTTTGGTACTCTTGATATTATCGAGCGTGTTTTTGTATGAAAAATAAGGTTTAATAATCTTTTCCAGTTCTTTGTACTCTTTGTTGAGTTTGGCAAAGAGTTTCATGTCAGCCATGGTCTCAGGCAAATTGATTTGCTCACTCACCTCGTCAAAACGCTCTTTTATCTTTTCTAATTTGTCAAGCATACTCTAAAAAATGGTGGCAAATATACTAAAAACTTTCTGCCTAATTGCAGCAACCTATCTTGGGCATCCAAATACAGAATCCTTGTTTACATCAATGCCCAATAAGATTGAAAATAAAGTTAAATATTTGTAAATCTTAAAACTCAAATAGATAAATAATGTTAAAACGTTGGAAAATTATATGTTTCAAAAAATCCTAAAACAAGTTGCACTCAAATTTTTGTCTATAAGAGTCTAATTGAAAACATTTTTCTTAACAAATTTAAACAAGAGTAAAATTGTATAAAGGTTTGCTTCTACATTATAGCTCTCTTATATGTAGAAAAAACGAAAAAACAAACCCCTTTTGCTACCAAACAATCACCTCATAAAGAACATAGACTCGCATGAGCAAAAGAACTTTTTGGGCTTAATTTTCGTCATTTTGTAAAAGTAACAATTATGAATCAACAAGTTATCCAAAGTACTTTTGCTATGTTGGGCAGACAGGCAAAAATGATCATTACCAATAAAGACATTGCTTTTGTGTTGGAAAGATACAACCCCGAAATTCCCGATAAAAGAGGACACATACTGGAAGAAGCGAAAAAGAGCGGCAAATCTCTCAATGAATGGGCAATCAACGAAATTTTGGAAGCCTATGAACAATATTGTCAAGAAAGTTAATTTTGCGCCATGTTGCGCCGTCTTGCCATTCTTTCTACCTTTTATCCTTACAGAGGAGGCATTGCCCAATTCAACACAAATTTAATGGCGGCTCTTAAAGAGCAAAATATTGATGTAAAGGCATTTACGTTCACCAGACAGTACCCTGATTTTTTATTTCCCGGCAAGAGCCAGTTTGCACAAGCCAAGCAACAGATGCCGCAGGCGCACCGCGTACTGGACACCATCAACCCCTGGACCTATTACAGCACAGCGCGAAAAATTATTGCTGATTCGCCCGATTTTTTGCTTACCCGTTATTGGATGCCATTTTTTGCCCCTTCGCTGGGAACAGTATCGGCTCGTGTGAGGCGCAAAGGAATCAAAACCATCGCCCTTGTGGACAATATGATACCTCACGAAAGGCGGTTGGGCGACAAACAACTGAGCCGGTATTTCCTAAAAAATCACGACGGCTTTGTGGTGATGTCTCCCACTGTGAAAGCCGACCTGCTGTATCTAAAGCCCCATGCCCGAGTCATCGAAATCCCCCACCCGCTTTACAATCATTTTGGGGTAAAAACCCCAAAACAAGAAGCCAGAGAAAAACTCGGGATTGGCGCAGATAAAAAGGTGGTGCTTTTTTTTGGACTCATCCGACGCTACAAAGGGTTGGATTTACTCATAGAAGCCTTTGAAAAATTGGATTCGGATTATTTTTTGCTTATTGCCGGAGAACCTTATGAAGAAGTGGGTTTTTACGAGGGCTTACTCAAAAAACTTCCACAGGAAAGGTTTCTTTTTCATCCCAACTACATACCGGACAGCCAAGTAGCGGAGTACTTTTGTGCCGCTGATATTTGTGCGCTGCCCTACAAAACAGCTACCCAAAGTGGGGTAATGGCCATTTCTCTGCATTTTGAAATCCCAATGCTGGTTACCCGCGTGGGTAGTTTGGCCACGCTGGTAGAAGATTTTGAAACAGGCGTAGTGGTTGAAAAGCCTGAAGTTGAGGAAATCAGAAATGCTATCGTGAGATTTTTCGCTTATCCCCGCTCTTATCAAGACCAAATCATGCGGGCACAGCGAGAACTTAGCTGGCAAAATTTTGCAAAAAATCTTATCGCTTTTTGTGAACAATTGTAAAATCATGCTAATTAGGTTCTTGTTATCGTTTTTTTTGTATTTTTGCTGAAAAAAATTAGAGAAACGTCATGAGCGAAAAAAAATATGCTGTCAAAAAGGTTTTACTGGTTGATGATAACGATACAGATAATTTTATCAATCGAAGAATCATTGAATTGACAAAGTTCGCTCAGGAAGTAGAAGTCAGAAATTCGGGAAAAAGTGCTTTGGAGTATTTCGAGTCTAAGTTCGACGATTTAGACAGCCTCCCTGATTTGGTTCTGCTTGACATCAATATGCCGATAGTGGATGGTTTTGTGTTTATGTACGAACTGGAGAGTTTTCCTCAAGAGCTAAAGGACAGGGTAAAAATCGCCGTACTGACCAGTTCGGACAATAAAAGAGATATGGATCAGATGCTTGCCAATGAGCACATCATCAAATTCATAACCAAGCCTTTGACCTCCGAAGAATTGGATAAAATTCGCGCGGTGCTCACTGACGAAGCCTAAAATAGGTTCTCATGTTTTCGCTCATGAGTTTGTAGAAATACCCCGCTTCTTTGGCTGCAATTGATTTCTCCTTCGCCTCAAATACCTGGTTTTCGATGATGGCATCGGGTGTTGTCATCACTCCGCAGGGTAAACTTTCGTTGTGAAGTTTGTCAAAAGCCGATACAAAGTACTCAAAATAAGAGGTATCTGCCGTAAATTCATCCCTATACCACCTTTGATTGGTGAGTGCTATTAGGTTTTTGGGGTTGTCGAAGTACCGCCGCCGTTTTTTTTCAAAGCGATAAATGGCATAGTAGCCGGCTGTATCTTGGGTTTTGTTTGAGTCAGCCCAAGAAAGCTCGACAGACCCATTGGTTATGCTGACCCTGAGTTGCTCGGGCTGAGAGGGGGGTATCGAATCCAGCCAGCGCATAGGCGGCACAAGCGCGATATGGTTGTAAAGATTTTGCCTCAAAGTATCTGCAATCGAGCCTTGGTTGGATATGATGGATTTTGAACTGTAAAAAATCGCTCCTTGTATTTGGGGCTGAACCCGTGCAAAACGGATTTGACCGGGCAACTCTTTGCGGTCGCGCCAAGCCCCTTCGTCCACCAAATAGCGATAAGACGCAAGCCCTACATACAAATGCCTGCCAAATGTATTGCGTGCCCACCACTGAGCCAATACCTTAAAAGGGCTGTTGCGGTGCTGGCTGTGCTGGTAGAGTTGCGGTGCAACATAATCTATCCAACCCATTTGCAGCCACTTACGCACATCTGCAAACAAGTGGTCGTAGCATGTGTAGCCCGAATTGGTGGCAGAACCCAGCGGTGTGGTGGATATGTTGCGCCAAGTGCTGTAGGGGCTAATTCCAAATTTGACATAGGGCTTGTTTTTTTTGATGCTGTCTGAGACCTCTTTTATCAGCAAATTCATATTTTCTATGCGCCACTCGTTTTTTTTGGTAAAACTGCCTTTGTAGCTCTTAAAACTCTTTTCATCGTTGAGTTTGGACTCACCATCGGGATAAGGATAAAAATAATCATCAAAATGGATACCCGCAACATCATAGCGGCGAACAATATCACCCACGATTTTTGAAATATACTGACGAACAACAGGCAAGCCCGGATCGAGAATTTTGAGGTTTCCGTAAGAGAGTATCCACTCGGGACGGGTGTACGAAATGTGAGTCTTGTGCGCCTCCCAATACTTTGAATAACTCATCACCCTCAAGGGATTGATCCAAGCGTGGAACTCCATCTGTCTTTTTTTGGCCTCAGCTATCATAAACTCCAAAGGGTCATAATACGGCGATGGTGGATTGGCTTGTTTGCCGGTAAGCCATTGACTCCAAGGCTCATAGTCGCTCCGATAAAAGGCATCACAACTGGGGCGTATTTGTACAATTACTGCATTGAAACCCAATTTTTTGTACCTGTCAAGAAGGGAAATAAATTCGGTGCGCTGCAAATCGGGAGAAAGTCCTGCTCTTGATGGCCAATCGATGTTGTTTACGGTAGCTATCCATACGGCTCTAAATTCGCGCTTGGGTTCAAATTTCTGTGCATAAACTTGATAATCAAACAACAAAATCCATATCCAGAGTTTTCTCATCATAAAAATCTGCTCAATACTACATCTTAAAGTGAGACAACGGACAGAAACAGGTTTTTCAGATTCATTTGCAAATGATTATTAACCAATATGGCTCAATAATGACAAAAGCATAGCTTTGCGCAAAATCAACATGATGAGCAATTGGTTTGAGAGCTGGTTTAATACGCCTTATTATCATATTTTGTACCAAAATCGAGACGAAAAAGAAGCCTCTCAATTTTTAGATAATCTCGTCGCATACCTGAAAATTGAGCCACCTGCTTCTGTCTTGGATGTAGCCTGCGGAAAAGGAAGACATGCCATCTATCTCAACAAACTGGGTTTCAATGTAGTAGGAATTGATATTGCCCCCAACAACATCTATGCAGCCAATGAGCAAGTCAAACTGGAAAACCTCAACAACATAAACTTTTATGTTAGGGACATGCGCCATCCCTATCTGTTGGGGCAATTCGATTGGGTTTGCAACCTCTTTACCAGTATAGGATATTTTGAAAATCATGAAGATAACCAACAAGTAATCGCCCAATGCAGCCAAGCCTTGCTGCCCAACGGAAAATTTGTATTGGATTTTTTTAACCCTGACAAAGTCATAAAAAACCTCAAAGAGCAAGAAATCAAAAAAATTGAGGGAGTCGAATTTTTTATTACCAGAAAGTTAGAATCCGGGTTTATATTGAAAACCATAGAAATACGAGATACCAATGAGGTTCATACTTTCTACGAAAAAGTAAAAGCCATCCAATACGATGAATTTATGGACTACTTCATGGCTTGCAATCTTGCTTGCAAGCAGGTGTTCGGCTCGTATCAACTTGAAGACTTTGAAAGCAATTCCGACAGAATGATTTTTGTTTTAGAAAAAATAATCCGCTAACAAACAATGTATTACAAGCCATATTTGCTTTTTTGCCTTTTTATGATTGCCCTGAGTGCCCGCGCCCAACAAAAGCACTACGAGCAAATTGATTTGTTGGTTCAAAATCAAGAAACCCAAGCTGCCATTGGCGAACTCAAAGCCTTTGTACAAAAAAAAGGTAGGTCTTTTCCTTACTTGCAGCTCGCCAAAATCTACGAGCAAGCTGCCGAGAGGGTGGTGTATGAGAACCCGAGTCTTTACCAAGTGTTAATGGACTCCGCTATCCAGTACTATGCTTTGTCTATCAAATACTTAACCAAATCAGACTTCAAAAAGTTTTCAGGTTACTTTGCCAGAGAGCTACAAATAAAACAGCCTTCTATCGAAGAATGTAAAAAATACATCTCCGTCCGACAAGCCGAAAAGCAAAAAGAGCAGTCGCTGCAAAGGGAACTGACCAACCTATCCCAACAAATCAAAACTATTGTTGGCAATCAAGCAGATATTTTCAACAACTTATTGAAAGCAAATACATTACTTTCAGATTTTTTATTTTCTTTTGAGGAACCGGACAGAGTTGTCCTCGAAGAACTTATTGCTTTAGGCCAAGAACTCCAGACTCAAATTGACAAATACCACAAAGCAGCCAATAGCCCTTACAAACAGAGTTTTAAGTTGGTGGGCATTGACAAACCGGAACTCATCAGAGGCTTAGAAGAGCAATTTGCCGGTAAAAACGTACTGCTCTACGATTTTGGGAGCTGGGCTAAACAAATCAAAAGGCTATTGGCAAAGATTCCCTCTTGGCAAAGAGACCTCCAGACTATCATCAAACGATTCGATGCCATCACCGACAGCCTTGAAGTAGGCAAAGTCATTCAATCAACGGTAGAGGACGATACATTTAACGGTCTTTGTCAAGACTTTTTGGCCATTGATATCCAAGCTCCCTTGGTTTCGTACCTCTACTACCGACGCGATAAAATTGAGCTGTTGGCCTATCACAATGACTTTTATTCTTTGGCTATTGACCCAAGAACAGAAGAAAGCTATCGAAGCCGACTGATGGAAATCTTGGCTTTCCAAAGCAACCTGACCTTGACCCGGTTGGATAGCCTTATACAGTTGAGAAATCGAATGGTGAGTTACGAACCCTTGTTGGAAAACATATTTGGCAGTTTGTCAAGATTTTATGAGTTGTTGGAAGGCGAATTGATCTTGCTTCAAAACCGTGCGGCCCGCTACTATCAGGTTGATAAAGCACAGACTTTTAGAGGGTTTTACAGAAACGAAACCTTTGAGTTGAACGGGGTCATACATTTTGCAACCGACACCTCCTTGCGCAAGGAAGGTTTTTACTCAGCCACTCACGCGGCAAAACTCAACGAAAACAGGTATATCGTTGGAGGGTATTTTTTAAATCCACAAACCGGTACATTGGACGCGTTTGTGTGTTCGGTAGAAAATAGCAGCGACTCAACGGCGAGTAGCCTCGCAAAAGTCCATTGGATAAGGAAATTTAGTATGTACTTGGACAAACTGCCCAGCGATGACAAAGTAACTTGCCTAACGGTAAGCCAGAGTGGCGTGATTGCTCTGTCAATTTTGGCGCGAAGATCAGATGAATATGAATCAAAGCTGGTTGTATTGGACATTGAAGGCCAAATCGTACTAAGCCAAGAAGTGATAAATAATGGCATCATCCAAGATATCCGGCTCATGAGCCACAACGAACTGGCTTTGTTGGTAGGTAGCAAAGAGGCTACAAAAAGCAAAGAATTGGAAAAGTATAGGTATTTGAAAATCAATCTAAAAGGTGAAATTATTTTCCAAAATGTGTTCTCTGTCAAAGGGAATATATGTGGTTTTTTTCTTCATCCAAACGGGGCTTACATCTTTGCGAATTTTTTAGATTATACAGACAACAAACAATCAAGGGTCTTTCCTGTCAAACCTTTTTACCGCTCTTTGTTGTTAGATTTGGACTATGGGGGATTTATTAGACGCAGCCATTTGCTCTTTGAGGGAAAGCCAAGTTTTGTCTCTGAAATCAAGCAGTCGTCCCCAAATCAGTTCACCATCCTTGTAACCCATGATGTCAAAGACCAAGAGCCTCAAAACAATGTCGGCACGAAAATCAAAGAAGAACTGGCTTTCTAATTTTCAGAAGAAAAGTCAAGGGTGTCTATTTTGTAAACTCCGGATACCTGCTTCAATAAGATATAGATATTGAAACTATGTTGTTGGGTTTTGTATTTGCTGATGGCATACAAACGCCCTTCCTTTGCCGTACCTTGGTGGAGGTATTCAAACCCTTTTGGGGGGTTTTTCTTCATAAATTCTTTAAGCAAGATTTCCGCCTGATTTTTTCCGTAACTGGCTTTATCATCGTCGAAATTGAGTTCTATTTGAGTATTGAAAAATGAAGCAATTTTGTCAGGCTCGTTGTTTTTGAAGGCCTCGGCTATTTGCTGAAGCACAGGGCTAACTTGCAAATTATCAACACTATAAGTAGAAATTTGAATCAACAATAAAAAATAAAACTTAGCAGACATAGTTATCATAAAATTATTTGGCTATCTTATACGATAGTACAATTTTGATGCCCGTTTTTAAGCAATCTATACAAAGGATTTGTGTATTAAATTTTATTTTTTTTTAATTTTATTGTCTTACTTTTTGCAAAGATGTCATTATTGCCTAACATATTCAACGAGCTTCTACTTTAACGAGGTTTTCAAAGGATTGTTTTTGAACAGACCTTTCGCAATAGATAAAGTTGCTGTTTGGCTTATACCAAATTTGATATTGTCAGATGACATTTTTTTATTTACTTGCGTCTTAAATAAGATATATTTTTCTCTCCCTAATGCAATATGATACCCAAAGAGAGCCTGTTATTCTGAAAGAATACGGGCGAAACATTCAAAATCTTATTAATCACCTAAAAACCATAACGGATAAGAAGCAAAGAAATGAGCTTGCCTCACAACTGGTTCATATCATGCGCCTTATCAATCCGGTGAGAGATTCTGCTGAAAACCAACAAAGAGCTTGGGATCAATTGTTTATGATGGCGGGTTACGATATTGACATTGATTCGCCCTTTGAAGTCCCCAAGCCGGAGGAATTGGCTCAAAAGCCCAAACCGCTGCCCTATCCCCATGGCAGCCCCAAGTACAAGCACTTCGGACGCAATTTGGAAAGAATGATTGCCTCTACCTGTAAAATCAGCGATGAGAGTTTGCGAAAAGATACGACATTGTACATAGCCAAAACGATGAAAACATTTTATTCGTCTTGGATAAAAGACCTTAGCTCTTCAGCCATCGCAGATACGATTTTTGACCTATCCAAAGGCACTCTTGACATCAGAGCAGAGGTGTCAGAAAACCCCAACCTGCTGGGAAGTGCAAGTTTTGGAGTGCCCTACCCTGCTACTGAATCTGAAAACCGCAACCGCCGCAAAAAGCGCAGAAAAAATAAAAATAAACAAAACAACTCACCCAGATAATGTACACCTCAGACAAAACCGGTGCAGATGCACTGCACGAAAAATTTGGCCAACTTACCCAAGAAATTGGCAAAGTCATCGTAGGCCAAAAAGAAACCGTGGAACTTACCCTGACAAGTATATTTTGCCAAGGGCACTGCTTGCTGGTGGGTGTGCCCGGATTGGCCAAAACACTGCTTATTCAGACGGTCGCATCAGTTTTAAACCTCAATTTCAACCGAATACAATTTACTCCCGATTTGATGCCCTCTGATATTTTGGGTTCGGAGACAATGGACAAAGAGCGTAATTTTCGCTTCATCAAAGGGCCGATATTTTCCAATATTATTTTGGCAGATGAAATCAACCGCACCCCCCCCAAAACCCAAGCGGCTTTGTTGGAAGCCATGCAAGAATATTGTGTAACTGTGGCAGGGGTTCAGTATCAACTTGATAAGCCTTTTTTCGTACTAGCAACCCAAAACCCTATTGAGCAAGAAGGTACTTATCCTTTGCCTGAGGCGCAGTTGGATAGGTTTATGTTCAATATTGTCTTGGATTATCCTGATTTTGAGGCTGAAGTAGATATTGTCAAAAACACAACCACCGCTCTGAATCCTCGGGCTGAAACCATCCTGTCAAAAGAAGAAATCCTTTATTTTCAGTCACTTGTGCGCCGTGTACCTGTCCCTGACAATGTAGTGGAGTATGCAGTGAAACTGGTATCCAAAACACGCCCCGGAAAACCAATGGCAGCCCCGCAAACCAATGAATTTCTGGAGTGGGGAGCGGGGCCTCGCGCCTCACAATACCTGATTTTGGGGGCCAAGTGTCATGCTCTGACCGTAGGTAAGTATTCCCCTGATATAGAGGATGTTAAAGCGGTAGCTACTCCCATATTGCGGCACAGAATCGTAAGGAACTTTAAAGCCGAAGCCCAAGGCATGACCACCGAAAAAATCATCTCACAATTGCTCTAATTTATGAAAATTGTTATCGGTTCAGACCACGCCGGATTTGAGTACAAACAGTCAATAGTCCAAGCATTGAAACAATCTTTTGATATTGAAGATGTTGGCCCCGAAAGCTCAGAGTCTGTTGATTACCCCGATTACGCCCATAAAGTTGCCCAAGCGATTGATTCAGAGGCTTTTGGATGTGGTATTTTGCTCTGTGGCAGTGGCAACGGTGTTTGTATGGCAGCCAATAAACACGCCCGCGTAAGGGCAGCTTTGTGTTGGACGGTCGAGATTGCGCGATTGGCCCGTCAGCACAACAATGCCAACATCATCTGTATTCCGGCGCGTTTTGTAGATGTGGACTTGGCTATTGAAATGGTACATACATTTATCAATGAACCTTTTGAAGGGGGAAGACACCAACGAAGAGTCGATAAAATCTGTCTGTAAGCGACAAAAAAAGAGCGTAAAATTTCTTTTTGGGTTCATTTTGATTTCCCAATTTATTCACTTTTATTTCCCAAAAAATTCAAATTATGGGAGCCAAAGGCGTACGAGTTGCCAAATCACAATCCGAACTCAATGATTTTGTAAAATTTTTGCTCAAAGATGTTCAGGCTTTGGAGCGCATGTTGCGTTATGATATGTTTGAGACAGGCATCACGCGCATTGGTGCCGAACAAGAAATTTGCCTCATAGACGACCACGGCAAGCCTGCTCCAAAGGCTGTTGAGATTTTGTCGGCCATCAACGATCCGATGTTTACCACAGAGATTGCCAAGTTCAACCTCGAAATGAACCTTGATCCTTTAGAACTAAAGGGTGATTGCCTGACTCAGTTTGCCAATACACTGAAAACCAAGCTACAAACACTTCTTGACTTGTCTGTATCTTATGAAGCGATGCCGATTTTGACCGGTATTTTGCCCACGATTCGCAAGTTTGATGTGGAATTGGAGAACCTGACACCCATAGACCGGTACTACGCTCTGATAGAGGCCATTAATATCATGCGCGGACAGAACCTCGAACTCAAAATCGAAGGGGCAGACGAGCTTAACATAAGACATTCTTCGGCTTTGATTGAGGCTTGTAACACCAGTTTCCAAATTCATTTGCAAATAGACCCTGATGATTTTGTGCGCTCCTACAACTGGGCACAGGCCATTACGGCCCCGCTGGTGGCCATAGGCACAAACTCCCCGATGCTTTTTGGCAAAAGGCTTTGGTCTGAAACCCGAATTGCACTGTTTCAGCAGTCGGTGGACACCAGACTGGCGGGAGAGCACCTGCGCTACACCAGCCCAAGGGTAAACTTCGGCGAATCTTGGCTAAAAGGCTCTATTGCAGAACTATACAAAGAAGGAATTAGTCGTTTCAGGGTGCTTTTGATGTGCGATATAGAAGAAGATGTATTCAAAACCCTCAACGAAGGCGGCACTCCGGCTCTGCGTGCTCTTTCGATTCATAACTCTACTGTTTACCGCTGGAACAGACCCTGTTATGGTATCAGCAGCAACGGCAAGCCTCACCTGCGCATCGAGCAGCGGGCACTGCCGGCAGGCCCTACCGTGGATGATGAAATCGCCAATTCGGCTTTTTGGTTTGGTATGATGGTGGGAGCCAAAGATGCCTACCCCGATGTAAGCAGGGTCATGGATTTCCAAGATGCCAAGAGCAACTTCTTCCGCGCCGCCAAAAACGGGCTGGGTTCGCGCTTTACTTGGGTAGGCGGAAAGTCTATAGCCGATACAGAACTGATAGCCAAAGAATTGTTGCCTTTGGCCAGACATGGTTTGGTTTCACGTGGAGTTTCGCAGTCGGACATAGATAAATATTTGGGAATCATAGAAGAGCGCAACCATACGGGGCGCACAGGGGCTGTGTGGCTCACCGAGTCCTATTCACGCTTGCTCAGGGAGACCACCCGCGATGAGGCCTCTATTGCTGTGGTGGCCGCCATGGCAAGACACCAACAAACCGGCTTGCCTGCACACACATGGCCGCTGGCTACTCTGGAAGAAATAGCAGACTGGGAGCCAACCACTTTGTTGGTGGAGGAGTTTATGACCACCGATATTTTTACTATTGGCGAACATGAAATCCCTGAGTTTTGTGCCGATATGATGGACTGGCAGCATTTGCGCTACATACCCATCGAAAGCAGTACAGGGGAGTTGGTGGGGTTGATAAGTTCTCGAAGGCTGCTGCGCTATTTCGCTTCGCTTTACAAAAACGAATTCAAAGAACCCCAATCCATCCAAGAAATTATGATCCGCGAGCCTGTTACCATTGGGCCTGAAGCCTCGCTATTGGACGCAATTGAGATGATGCAAACCAAGGGAATCGGATGCCTGCCGGTGGTCTCCAATCGAAAACTCGTTGGGGTCATTACAGAAAGTGACTTTGTGTCTATCAGTGCCAGTTTGATTAAAAGATTGGCTTCCAAACGCAAAAAAGGCAGGGGAATCAATATGAAGCCTTGACTTTAAGACAGTTATTTTTTGAAGTTTTATTAAAAATTTGCGTCTAAATACAAAAGAGAAGTAGATTTGTTAACTTTTTATACTTTCAATTAAATCAGTAAGTTTCTATTTATCAAAAACTTACTTACTTTTACCCTTCAATTTTCGATTTTATTTTGCATTTATTTATTAACTTTTTTTAATTTAAATCAGGCACATGAACATAGACACAAGTCTGTTTGCAATTGAACCCACTCTCAAAAGTCGCTTGGCGGGACTCGATTTTAGTAGTTTGCCTTTTGGCAGGATTTTCTCCGACCACATGGTGCTTTGCGATTACAAGGACGGTAACTGGCTACAACCCAAAATCGTACCCTACGCCAATATTTCTTGCGCGCCAAGCATGATGGCTTTTCACTACGGGCAGCTTTTGTTTGAAGGCATGAAGGCTTACCGCAAAACCAACGGAGAAGTGCTGGTTTTCAGACCGGAAGAAAACTGGAAACGACTCAACCGCTCGGCTGCACGTATGGCCATGCCCGAAGTGCCCAAAGAAGTGTTTTTGGATGGGCTAAGAATCTGGCTTTCAATGGATAGAAATTGGGTGCCCAATATTGACGGCCCATCTTTCTACATCCGCCCCTTTATGATGGCTACCGACGAATACGTAGGTGTGTCTGTGTCGGAGACTTATCGCTTTTTGATAATTGGCTCACCCTCAGGGCACTATTATGGAGAATCAGTCAAAGTAAAGGTAGAAAGACACTACACGCGAGCGGCACAGGGAGGAACAGGCTTTGCCAAATGCGCCGGCAACTATGGAGCGGCTCTATACCCTGCCCGATTGGCACAACAGCAAGGATACAGACAACTTATCTGGACTGATGCCAAAGAACACCGATTTATCGAAGAGTCAGGCACTATGAACATCATGTTTGTCATCAATGGCGTACTGACTACCCCACCCGTCGGGGATACGATTTTAGATGGCATCACCCGTAAAAGTATGCTCAAAATCGCCAAAGAAATTTTTGGTATCCAAGTGCAAGAGCGACCCATCGAAGTAGATGAAATCGTGGCGGGCATCAAATCAGGTGCTGTAACAGAGGCTTTTGGATGCGGAACGGCAGCCGTGGTCGCTCCTATCGCTACCATACACTGCGACGGCGAAGACCTCAATATCCCTGCCTACACCCCTGAAAGCATCAACCAAAAAATGTTCGCTTACATAGATGCACTCAAACGCGGAAAAATAGAGGACGTTTTTGGGTGGAATATGGTAATTTGAATAATAGCATTGTCTTGTTTCGGCACAGCCAAAGGTGAAAACTTTTGGCTTTGTTGTTTTGTTAACTCTATTGCTTGATTAATTTCAGCGTTTTGTCGCCAATCTGAACAAAATAAAGCCCTCGCGGCAAACCTGATACGTCAATTTTTGAACCTTTTCCCCGCACCGCTACTTGACCAATGGCATCCAAAACCGTGTACCCCGAATGCTCATCTGCATCTTTTATTTGAACAAAATCACTGCAAGGATTGGGATAAAGTAATGCAGGGTAAAAACCGACATCTTCTATTTTTGAAATCTCATCAACCACAAAATCAACTGTTTCTATTTCTTCGCCATTCCTAAACAAACGTGCCGACCACTGGCCAAATTTACCTGTGTTAGGCATATCTATGTACGTCCAAAAATAGAAATACCAAGCATGATAGGGCACAATATACTCAAATTCAAACCACTCTTTGCCTTGTGGGTCGTACCACTTGACTTTGAGTTCGTCTGCTGCCCTGATGCCAAACAAAATAGCCCAATAACCAATGGCCTTATCCATAGAAGAAAATCGCTTAATTCTTGGCGGCTCTTCCCTAAGCGTGTCCAGGTAAGGCACAAAATTGCACAAGCCTGAAGTCCAAACCCCAAACTTGTCGTCATAGGGCAAAGGAGCTATCCACAGTGACCGAGGGTTGCCACAGTGGCCGGCAAAAGGATCAACGACAAAAAGAGAATCCCACCAAAGTTCAAAGTGCAAATGAGGGTCAGAGCTGTTGCCGCTGCTACCCACCGCCGCTATTTTTTGGCCTTCCACCACCCTATCGCCCACTTTAACGGTGGCACTGTTTTTCTTCAAGTGGGCATAATAAGAAAAGTAACCGTTGTCGTGCTTGATGGCGAGGTAGTTGCCCAAACCTTTGCTTTTGTCGGCTACTTTCTCTCTATCAAAAAGTTTGTCCTCTACCGCTGTAACCACTCCTTTGGCAGTCGCCAAGACGTACACACCTGAGTCCATCGCTTTGAAATTTCTGATGACAAAATCGGTTCCTTGGTGGCCTGAGTAGGTTTTGCTACCGCAATGGTGGTCAAGGATTTGGTCTTTTCCCCAATCTACGTAATTGACTATGATAAAATCTCTTCCATACTTACCCTCAATCGGCGTATGTAAAAAAGATTGAGCAGAAAGCGTAAAGTGCCAACAAGACAAAATCAGTAATTGTGTATTTTTAAGATGCCGCATAAATGGTACTTTAAAAAGTAACTTTATTAAAAGTTAAGTGAAAATTCCCGTTAGTTTTACTTTTTTGAAGGAAATATTTTGCTTTAAAAAAATATCACTTAATTTATTTACATATTGGGTAGTTTTACGCATAAAAAGAGTTGGTCTATGTCGAAAAAAAATTTTGAATTTGATATTTTTCTAAATTATTCAAAATCAGACACCTATCCTAAGGATAGCAAAAATAGTAGTTGGATTCAGGTATTTAGGGAATACTTTGGGAAAGTAATAATCGAGATGTTGGGTTTTGAGCCGATTTTCACCGACTTGTCCCAAAATAGTGAGAGTTCGGCTATCAAAATCAATTTTTTGACAGAAAATTTCCTCAAAGATCCGGTTTGTTTTGATAAATCATCAAAAAGTGATTTTTTCATCTCGCAAAGCCCCTTATCCTTACCTGATTCTTTAGCAGGAATATATGTGTATTCGTTTTTCTCAAAAAAAGCCAACCCAACAGGTGTGGAACCATTTGATGAATTTTATGCCAATGGGCAAAGTGAATCAAGCAGTTTTTGGCTGACGCTCATTGATTTAAGCTATGATGTCAGGGATGCCTTACTCAAAAAGAAGGGTTTGGAAATAGATACGCCCAATAAGGGAAAAGTGTATTTGGCGCAAACCACTCCGGATACCTCGATTGAACGCATACTGGTAAAGAGCGAGTTGCAGCGATACGGCTATGAAGTTATCCCCAACTTCGTCCCCCAAAACGAATTTGAGATTAAGCAGGCATTGGAAGGGTGTTTGTATTCTATCCACCTAATCGGCAAAGAGTACGGCGAAGTGATGCCCGACTCCAATATTTCAATCGTTGAATTGGAAAACAATATTTGTTCCCACTACCAAAACACCCTCAACCAATTGAAAGACCACAAATTTGAACGTTTGGTGTGGGTTTCGCCTTTGGCAGAGGACTTGAGAGGCCGGCAAGGTGCGTTGTTGGAGCACATCAAGCGGGAAGCCCGATCCGAAAATCCGGTAGAGGTGATTCAATGCCGCATCGAAGATTTTAGGATGCTTTTGATGCAGAAATTGGCCATAAAACCAACTGATATTGACAATAGCAGCTCAAAATTTGGCAGTGAATTCATTTATATCATGTCCGATGTGCGGGATGAGGACTTGAGTTTTTCGTTGAGTTCGTTTTTACAAGAAAAAGGATTTTCGGTGTTGGTATTGCCTGAAAGCACCAAAGGACAAGCCCGCCAGATCCTGCACCGCAAATATCTAAAAGATTGTAAAGTCGCACTTATCTGCTACAACTCCGCCAAACGCACTTGGTTGGTTTCCAAGCTACAAGACATTCTCAAATCGCAAGGATTGGGATACAAACGCTCTATTCCCAAATCAGTCGTACTTTCCGTAAAAGAAGACAATGTGCTTGATGTAGAAGAAATATTGCGTTTTTACCCCAAGGACGGGGTCAAATACATAGCCAACAACCCCCAATCTGCCTATCAAAAACTCATTGACTTCCTCGACTAAAGAGCGGTTGGCAGCTTACAAAGACTGCAAGACCTCATAGAGCCGCCAAATGTCTTGAAAGCTATTGTAAAGTGGCACGGGGGCAACCCTAATGACATCCGGTTCCCGCCAATCGGTAACGATTCCCGCCTCTGACAAGCGTTGGTGTACCGTTTTGCCGCCTTCGACTATGAGCGAAAGTTGGCAACCTCTGGAGGCTGGAGTGATGACTGTTATTTTGAAATCGGTCGGGCTTTGGTTGTGCTCTTGGATCAAAAACTCCAAAAAAGCCGTCATCAGCAATCTTTTTTGTGTCAGCCGCTGCCAGCCTGCCTCCACGAAAATATCCAAAGAGGCTTTGTGGACAGCCATAGGCAAAATTTGCGCATTGCTTAGTTGCCAACCTTGTGCCCCGCTCATAGGAATAAATCCTTTTTGCATCTCAAATCGCACCTCTTCTTTGTGTCCCCACCACCCTGCAAAGCGCTGAAGATTTGCGTTGGCGTGCCTTTGATGTACAAAAACCCCCGAAGTACCTCCCGGCCCTGAGTTGAGGTATTTGTAGGAGCACCAAACGGCAAAATCTACGCCCCAATCATGCAAAAAGAGTTGCACATTGCCGGCAGCGTGAGCCAAATCAAAACCGGCATAAGCCCCCACAGCATGGGAAGCCTTCGTAATAGCTTCTATATCAAAAAGTTGCCCTGTGTAATAGTTTACACCTCCCAACAAAACCAGTGCCAGTTGGTTGCCTGCTTGTTCTATGGACTTGAGTATGTCTTCGGTTCTGAGGCTGTATTCGCCGCTGCGGGGTTCGAGTTCGATGATGGCCTGTTGGGGGTCAAGGCCGTGAAAGCGAACTTGCGATTCTACCGCATATTGATCAGATGGAAAAGCCCCCGCCTCCATGATAATCTTAAATCTTTGAGGGTCAGGCCTATAAAAACTCACCATCATCAAATGCAAATTGACAGTGAGGCTGTTCATCACGACCACCTCGTCCTCTTGAGCACCCGCCACAAAACAAGCCCCTTGCTGCAAAAACTTATGGTAGTGCATCCACGGCATATCGCCCAAAAAATGGCCTTCTACTCCATTTAATGCCCAGCTCTCCAGTTCTTTGGTTACAGCCGCAGCGGCTGTCTTGGGCTGCAAACCCAGCGAGTTGCCGCAAAAGTAAGCCACCGGTTTGCCTTGGTGCTCAGGGATGTAAAATTTATCTCTAAAATGTGCCAGAGTATCTTGTTGGTCAAGGCTTTGGGCGTAGTGCAAATTTGCTTCCATGAGACAAAAATGCTATTTACCATTGAATGGCCAAAATTCACTTTGCCAAAGCATAGACTCTACGGGCTTGACGGTTCGGTTGTTGTATTTTGCCCCAATCTTGTAGTTGTAATATTTTTCGATTTCTCCTTCGACTTTGAAGTAAATCAACTGGCCGATGGGCATGCCGTAATAAATCCTAACTTTGTGGGTAGCCGATATTTCAAGCGTCCAGGTGTTGCAAAAGCCTACGTCGCCCTTTCCGGCGGTGGCATGTATGTCTATGCCAAGCCTGCCCACGCTCGATTTGCCTTCCAAAAACGGAACATGTGCCAAAGTCTCTGTGTATTCAATCGTTACGCCCAAATACAACTTACCGGGTTGCAGCACGAAGCCCTCTTCGGGAATTTCAAAAATATCTATTTTATTGTGTTTTCTCGAGTCCAAAACCTCATCCACGTACACGCCCAAATACTTACCCAAATGCACATCGTATGAGTTGGTTCCCAAGCATTTGGGGTCAAATGGCTCAATCAAAATGTGTTTTTTTTCCATTTCTTCGAGAATTTGCTTGTCCGAAAGTATCATCGCTTTAAAATTTGGGGCTGCAAACATAACACCTCAAAGCCATTGAAGCGAATCAAAACAAAAATAAATTTACCCCCCTTGATTAACAGGTATTTGAAAAGATTTTTTATTTTATAATTGGAATCATTTTAAAAATCAATCACTTATGCTTACAAGAAAAGTTTATTTTTTTTGATGTAAAAATCTTCAATTTTTATATTTTAAAATGTTTCACAAATTCTTATCTAAACAAAAGATTGTGTACCTTTAGGCTTGAAAAAGCCCAAAGCGGTGATAAGATTCAAAACCATCCACGGTCGGCTGACCTTTTTCTTCTTGATTTTTGGGGTCGTGCCTCTGTTGTTGGCTATGTTGATTGAGTACCAAGAGGCCGCCCACACCATCAGAACCGCCACAGTGGAACACCTAAAAAGTGTGCGAGCCATCAGAGCAAGGCAACTGGTTGAATACCTGAATTTTGTAAGAGAGGAAATGGTCTATTTGGCTAAAAATCGCTCCACTATCGCCGCCGCCAAAGAGCTTACCCAAGCTGTGTTGGAAATAGAAGAGTCGCAGGTAAGCGAGAAAATGTACCGGGAAGTAAATAACTATTACCAAGATGTATTTCTGACCCGTTACAATAGTCTGGCCACCTACCCCATCAATGCAGGAGCGGTCAGCCCTTCCGACTTCCGTACCATCTACCTTCAACACCGCTACATCAGCAACCGCAACCAAAGCCCAAAATCGGCTTACGACAAAGTGCATGACCTTTTCCATGAAGACTTGATTGAGTTTCTGCACAGATTTAGCTACACCAATATCAATATTGTTGATGCCCAAACGGGTTATGTGGTTTATAGTGGCATCAAAACCGAAGAATTTGGCAGCAACCTACTCATCGGCCCCTACTCAGAGAGCGTAATGGGAAACCTATTTAAAGAAATGCGGTTTGAAGGCAGCGAACTGACGGTAAGATTTGCTGATTTAGAGTCATTTATACCTGCACTCAACAAGCCCGTTTTGATGGTGGCCGCCCCAATCGTGGAAAAAGATGAGTTGTTGGCGGTGTTGATTATGACCGTTCCCAGCGAAGACATCAACATGATAACAGCCGGCGCAAACAATTGGGTCGAAGATGGGTTGGGAAAAACAGGTGAGAGCTACTTGGTGGGGGCTGACTATAAAATGCGCTCTGACGTGCGTGCCATAGAAGAAGATTTTGAAACATATCTTGATGAGATAAAACAAATCGAAGACACTTCCAGTCAAATAAAAGAAATTGAAAGACAAAAAACAAGTATTTTGTATCAGCATGTCAAAAATCCTGAGATAGAAAAAGCCTTCAAAGACTCTGTGGGCAGCATAGGCATAGGGGTAAACTACCGCAAGCGAGAGGTAATCAGAACTGTCGAACCTCTAAAGATATATGATTTGCAGTGGGCTATCGTGGCGGAGATAGAGACCCAAGAAGCCTTTGAGTCGGTAGAAGCCTTGCGACGCCGCACCATTACTTCGGTAGTTATCTTGATGATTGCCATTATTTTAGCAGCCTCATTCATTTCAGGGAGTATTACCGCCCCTATCCGCAAAATACTTGAAGCCACTCGATGGGTGGCCAAAGGCCAACTTTCGGTGCGTGTAGATGTATCCCAGAGAGACGAAATCGGCAAACTGGCTTCATCGTTTAACTCTATGGCAGAATCACTCCAAAAGCAACAAGCTGAGATACAGATGCAAAATCGGAGTATCATCGAAAAAAATGAAGAACTCAGCCAAACACTCGAACTGCTCAGCCAGAAAACCGATGAAATCCAAGCCCAAAAAACAGAACTCGAAACCGCCTATCTCAAAATCAAATCCAGTATATCTTACGCCCTTAGAATTCAACAAGCTATGCTGCCTCCCATAGAAAGCATAAAGATGGTGTTGCCCAATTTTTTTGTGCTTTTCAAGCCCAGGGATGTAGTGAGTGGAGATTTTTATTGGTTTGGCCAAGTAGTCAAAGAAGGTCGGAAGTTTATCGTCTTGGCATCGGTAGATTGCACGGGGCACGGCGTGCCGGGAGCCTTTATGAGCCTAATAGGCAATGACTTACTGGACTCTATTGTGCTTCACGACAAAGAAATTGCTCCGGCAAAAGTTCTCAAAAAAGTCCACGAAGGAATTGTAGATTCCCTCAACCAGCGAAGCACCGACAGCAAAGACGGTATGGCTATGGGCATCTGCGTGTTGGACTTGGAAAATACAAACCCACAAATGCTTTATGCCGGTGCCCAACATCCACTTTTGTACTGGCAAAACGAGAACATGACTCAAATACCGGCCAACAGAAGCTCATTGGGCGGTGCATTTTTCGAGACAATCCCCAACTTTGACCAACACACCATCTATCTCAATACACCCACTACTTTTTACTTATTTTCAGATGGTTATCAAGACCAGTTCGGCGGGGCAAATAATTCCAAATTTTACAGCCGCCGACTCAGAGAATTGCTCTCACAAATCTGCCTGATAGAAGATATGAACCAACAAAAGGAGAGGTTAGAAACCGTATTTGAGGAGTGGAAAGGTGAAAACCAGCAAATTGATGATGTGCTGGTTTTGGGGGTAAGGGTTTAGAGGTATTCGTCCTCGATAACATCAAGAATGTCTTTGATTTTTTTCGAAGCGTGACTCTGGCCGATGGCTTTGAAAGTCCATCCGCCTGATTGCCTGCTGATTTCCATCATCATCATACAGGTTTTGAAGCGGTGATTGGCATGAGCAGGGACCGTGTAAGTGACCAGAGACTTTCTAATTGAAGGTGTTAAGCCCTGGTACACCTTTATTCTCACATAGGGTATTTCAGAAAAATCTTTTCCTGAGTATGAATTGAGGTATATGTAAATAGATTGAACCTCAGGAGATATTTTCTTTAAATCCAATTCTATGACCTCGTTGTCGGCCAGACTGCCTGCTGAAGAGTCTCCCTTGCGGTCGTCGCCACTGTGCCTCACCGCACCATCGAAAGAAGTGAGATTGCCGTAATAAACTGTATCTAAATGTTTTTTGCTCTGGTCATAAATAGAAAAGGAAGCGTCTAAATCTACATCCTCACTCTTTGAGAACAACCCAAAGAAAGTCTTGTGTTTGATAGCACCCCAATTCAGACCAATACAAATCTCCTCATTGTCTTTGTTTTCAATGTCTAAAGTCCATGTAGCACCTTGTGTCAAATTGACTTCTCTGGTAGTTTGTCTCATTATTTATTGTCAGATGCACAAATTTATATTTTTTTTATATGTTTGCTTTTCAAAAATTCAAAAATCATGTCTTGGCTTTTAGATACAGTACGAATAGTTGGAGGGGTGGTATTGGGCGTTGCCGCCTTAGCCCCATTTTTTGAAGCCGGAAAGATGCGTTTTCAGTGGAAATATGTAGCCAAAGAAAACATCCAGTGGATTGGCTATGGTCTGGGAGCGGTTCTTACCATCGTGTCGGGGTGGTGGCTGCCTTTATTGATTGGGGGAGGGGTCTGGCTTTATGGTCGCTCCGAAAACAAAAGACTCAATCCTTAGAGTCAAAAACCAAGTACAAAGACCCAATCAGAACGAGCAAGAGCAACACGCCCAACAGTTCAAAGGGTAGAAAATAATTGCTGAAAAGATACTCTGAAAACTCTTTTAGGTTGGTATCTTGCTTATTGAGTGGCAATTCTAAAAATCTAAGTGCAAAATTTCCGAAGAGCCACATCATCAATAAAGCCAAAAAAGCAGCAGCGGCTCTGTATCTGGGTTTGGAATCCGGTGTATTTGCCCATATCATAAGAGCAAAAAGCAATAGTACCACCAGTCCGCCGCTGTAAATCAAAATTTGTGATACTGCTGGTATCTCCGCGCCCAGTGCTGCCATTGCGCCAGCAACCACAAGCGTGATGAGCAGAAAGCCTAATATACTGTAAATAAGTTTTTTGTGAAAAACCACCAAATAAGAGCCGGTCAAAAAAACCAAGCATAAAAATCCAAAAATTGCCCATTCCATTCCCCAAATTTAAGCTAAGATTGCTTTGAAGGCTGTTTTGTAAAAAAAATCATGGCTCTTTTGGCTGCCATTGAAGATTTTGTCATCAGAAACACTGAAATCCTTGTATTTAACTACCTTTGCACCGCTATGTCTGTATTGGTAGAAATCCATCCCGATCGTGTGGATGCAAGAAAAGTTGCACAAATCGTCCAAGTTTTGAGAGATGGCGGCCTGATTATTTATCCTACCGATACCGTGTATGCAGTGGGCTGTGATTTGCTCAATTCCAAAGCGGTAGATAAAGTATGTCGTTTTAAAAAATTGAAAGCCCAAAAATTTCATCTTTCTTTTATTTGTAGTGATTTTGCGCAGATTACCCATTACACCAAGAGCATATCTTCGGGGGTTTTTAGGGAAATGAAACGCTTGCTGCCAGGGCCTTACACCTTCATTTTGGAGTCCAATACCAACGTCCCCAAAATCTTCGACTACAAAAAGCGGGAAGTGGGCGTAAGAATACCCGACCACCCCATACCACAGCAAATTGTGCAACAGCTTGGCAATCCGTTGGTTTCGGCCTCTCTGACCAACGAAGACGAGGTAACTGAATACTACACCGACCCCTTGGAAATACAGGAAGTATTTGGACGCGAGGTGGAGTTGATTGTGGACGCGGGAATGGGCGGCATCGAGCCTTCTACGGTTTTTGACGGCTGTAGCGGCAGTCTGGAACTCATCCGACAAGGCAAAGGACTTGTCCGATGACTCTCGTCATATATCAAAAAAATATGTCATTACACGTTTTGAGCCGCAAACAGGAACTGCCTATCAATTTGGCCGAAGCATGGGATTTTTTTTCTTCTCCGGCCAATTTGAAAACCATCACACCGCCGTACATGGGCTTTGATATTACCTCGGGCTTTCGAGGGCAAAAAATGTACCCCGGCCAAGTGATTACTTATATTGTTCGTCCGATTTTGGGGCTGCCCATGAATTGGGTTACAGAGATTACGCACGTGCAAGAGCCACATTTTTTTGTAGATGAACAGCGTTTTGGGCCTTATACTTTTTGGCATCACAAGCACTTTTTTGAGCCTATAAGCGGAGGGGTGCTCATGGAAGACATTGTTCACTACAAAGTCCCTTTGGGATTGGTGGGAGACTTGGCAAATTGGGTTTATGTAAAGTCAAAATTGGATGAGATTTTTGACTACCGTTTTAAAAAACTGGAAGAGATTTTTGGAAAAATCAAAAGCACTACCTTAGTCTAAGTTTTTAGATAATAATGCTTTAAAAAGCATTCATTTCAAAAGTAGGGTGCTATTTTTATTCTTTTTTGCAAAGTAAATTTTTCGCATTCGTATATTTAAGCCAAATTGCAATCTATGTTCGCAGTAATTTTTGTTATCATCCATTGGTACATCTCACTTTTTTGCCAAACCTTTTTTCTGCACCGCTATTCGGCGCACAAAATGTTCGAGATGAATAAGTTTTGGGAGCGTTTTTTTTACATTCTAACTTATATCACTCAGGGCAGTTCCTATTTGACCCCTCGTGCGTATGCTATTTTGCACCGCATGCACCACGCTTACAGCGACACCCCAAAAGATCCGCACTCGCCGCTTAACAGTAAAAATATTTTTTCCATGATGTGGAAAACCAAAAATGTTTATACTGATTTCTTACGCTACAAAGTTATGCCCGAAGAGCGATTTGCTAAAGATTTGCCTGAGTGGAAAGCCATTGACAATTTTGCAAATGGATGGATTTCCCGCATCGGATGGGGCACTTTTTACACGTTGATTTATCTTGTTTTTGTGCCTGCCTCCATGTGGTATTTATACCTTCTTTTGCCCATTCATTATTTGATGGGGCCTGTACACGGAGCCATCGTAAACTGGGCAGGGCACAAATACGGCTACCGCAATTTCAATTCATCGGACAACTCCAAAAACACCCTAGTGGTTGACTTTTTGATGGCCGGTGAGTTGTTCCAAAACAACCACCACCACTATCCAAACAAACCCAACTTCGCCGTCAAGTGGTTTGAGTTTGACCCCATTCACCCTATTATGAGGCTGTTTCACATCTTGGGAATCATCAAAATGAAGCCTGCCCACACCCATAACATACAAGATTTGAATCCCCACGTATCGTAAGTTTGATTCATTGGATTTTTGTTTGGCCTGCCCGATAAAGGGCAGGCTTTTTTTAATTAAAAAATTTAACCAAAAGACCCATAATTAGTTTCCTTGAGTGGCCTTTTGGTATATTTTTGTGAAAAAAGCCTTATGGAAGAATTGCAGAAAAAGCCTGAAATCGTTGATGTGTGGGTGATTAATCCCTTCAACCGCATTATCAACAACAGCAAAGCGAGCGGAGCAGTTTTGTTTGCAGCCACGATAGTTGCCTTGGTGTGGGCTAACTCGCCGTGGCAAGACAGCTACCACAAAATCTGGAACTTACACTTTTCGATAGGCTTTTTAGGCAAAGCAATAGACAAATCGCTACACCACTGGATCAATGACGGGCTGATGGCTATGTTTTTTTTCGTGGTGGGATTGGAGTTGAAGCGCGAACTGGTGGCCGATGAGCTGCGCAACCCAAAAAATGTCGTCATGCCCTTGCTTGCTTCTCTCGGAGGAATGGTATTGCCTGCTTTGTTGTACATTTTTTTTGTTTCTTCGCCAGAGGCACGCGCCGGATGGGGTATTCCTATGGCCACAGATATAGCTTTTGCTTTGGGTATATTGTATTTTATGGGCGACAGGATACCGCACTCGCTCAAAATTTTTCTTACCGTATTGGCCATTGTGGATGATTTGGGGGCGGTGTTGGTGATAGCCTTTTTTTATTCTTCGCAAATTGACTTTTTGAGTCTTTCGGTGGGCGCGGCTGTGATGGCAGTGATGATTGGGGGCAATCTTATCGGGATTAGAAACAGTGTTTTTTATGGTTTTTTTGGGATTGGAGGGCTGTGGTTGGCTTTTTTGATGTCGGGGGTACACGCCACCATTGCGGCGGTGTTGGCTGCTTTCACCATTCCGGCTTCTACCAACATACGCGAAAAGTTTTTTCTGGTCAAGGCACGAAACCTGCTAAAAAAATTTGAAGGAATTCAGCCCAATGAGGTCTCTACGGTTACGGAAGAGCAATATTACATTCTCAATACCATGCGGAAGCTCTCCAAAAATGCCATCCCTCCCCTACAAAGACTCGAACACGGCTTGCACCCAATCGTAGCCTTTGTGGTGATGCCCATTTTTGCACTGAGCAATGCGGGAATCAGTTTTGGAGATGGCAGCGGCTTGTGGGGCGAAGTTTCGATGGCGGTGGCAACGAGCTTGGTGCTTGGCAAAGTAGCGGGCGTAGTAGGTTTTGGCTGGCTTGCCGTCAAGTTGGGCTTTGCCAAACTGCCCGCACAGATGACCCTAAGGCATTTGGTCGGGGTGGGTTTTTTGGCCGGAATCGGGTTTACCATGTCTTTGTTTATTGCTGATTTGGCATTTGATGCCCCTGAACTCTTGTTGGAGGCTAAGTTTGGAATCTTGACAGCCTCAGTTTTTGCCGGAGCGATGGGTTTTGGTTTGCTTTCAAAAAAAGAGGCTTGATTAAGCGAATTTCTTTGTGGTTTTATTATTTGAATTTTGACGCTGTCATGGCCGCGCTTTGTCTTTCGTTTTGGGCGGCGCAGCAGAGCAAAACAGGCTGGTTTTGGCTGGAAAACACGCTTTTAGCTTTGTGTACTTGGCTCATTTACAGCTTAGACCACTTACAGTCGGATCCCTTTCCAAAACAAAGACACTTGTTTCATCTACACAACAGAGCGTATTTTTATGCGGGTATTGTTGCCGCCCTGTTGTTGGGAGCCGGCGTTTGCAGTTTTGTGAGTGTGGAAATATTGAAATTTGGTGCGATAGCCGTTTTGTTGGTGGCGGCTTATGTATTCTTATTTTCAATAAAAAAAATCAACCTTGGCTTTATCAAAGAAATAGCCATTGCTTTTATATTCTCCGTCGGATGCTGGCTTATTGTATGGATAAAAAGGGATTTTGATATTTTATTTATCCCTTTTTTAAACAGTTTTTTATTGGTTCTTTGCAATTTATGCCTTTGTGAGTTTTTGGAAAAACCAACAAAAAAATGGCTTTTTTTATTGTGTAAATTAATTTTTGCGTATTTTTTTGTTTCAGTTATCTTTAATTGGGATTATACTCTATTCGCATTAATTTCTGGTTTTTATATTTTTTTATCCAATACAGACAGTCTGAGGTTAGAAACCAAAAGGATTTGGGCTGACAGGGCTTTTCTGGTTTTGCTCTTGGCTTAAACTACGCAAGTACGAACAGAATTTCACAAAGAGACGGTTCGGCAATTTTTTTGCAGTTTTGTACATGAATCCAGTTGAGTTTATGAGGTCTATGGTTGGTTGGCTTTTAGTTGCGGCTTTTTTGTGTATTGATAATAAAATATTTGCGCAAAATATTTCTGAATTTGGAATTGTTTATTCATCCCAAACCATCTCAATAGACGGTCGGCTGGATGAGTCTGTTTGGCTCAACAATCCTCCTGCTCAAGACTTTTGGGTCAATTTCCCCCAATCTAGAGGCACTCAGTGGCCTACCAAAGTGTGGCTGGCTTACGATGAGAATCATTTTTACTTGGCCGCTACTTGCTTTGAGTCAAGAAAAAATCCCGTTCATATATCGTTGAGGCGGGATTTTGATTTTTTTAGAAATGATGCTTTTGGTGTGGTGATAGACCCTTTTCACGATGGACTGAATGGGTTCTTTTTTTCGGTGAGTTCGGCTGGGGCAGAGTTGGAGGCCTTGATAAGTGATGGGCGTTTTTTGGACAGCTCTTGGGACATGCCTTGGAAATCGTCTGTTGCGCTTAACGATTCGGGCTGGAGCGTAGAGATGCGGATTCCGCTTTCTACTTTGCGTTACACTTCGGGGCGCAATAGCTGGAAAATCAACTTCATCCGCAACTCCATGCAGCACAACGAGCGGTCGAGTTGGCAACCTGTGGCCTTGCAGTTTGATGTGCTTTCGATGGCCTTTTGCAAAGAGGTCTCGTTTTTGGAAAAAGCCCCCGTTTCGGTAAAAAATTTCTCACTGATTCCGTACAGTTCGGGGCTTCTTAGCCGAAATTATGCCGCCCAAACACCTCTAAAATCCTCAAGCGCAGTGGGTTTGGATGCCAAAGTCCCCCTCACTCCTTCTTTGAATCTGGACTTGACCATCAACCCCGACTTTTCTAATGTTGAGGTTGACCAACAAGTAACCAATCTGGAGCGTTTTGAAATATTTTTTCCCGAGCGCAGGCAGTTTTTTGTCGAAAACAGTGATTTATTTGCGCGTTTCGGATTTCGCAACATCAGGCCTTTTTTTTCGCGCCGCATCGGAATCGGCTTTGATACGGTCTCCAAGACCACCGTACAAAATCCCATCCTTTTTGGGGCAAGAGTCAGCGGCAAAATAACCCCCAAAACCCGCACAGGGCTGCTCCACACAAGAACCGCAAAAGACCCCAAAGCCGGTATTTTGAGCCAAGACTATACCGTTTTGACCATGCAGCAGCAGGTCTTGGGGCGGTCAAACTTAGGGCTTATTTTTGCCCAAAGACAAAGCGTAAGTGCTTCATCAGAGCCTTACACGCGCGTATTGGGACTGGACTACAACCTCCAATCCGCCGACAACAAATGGTGGGGCAAATTTTTCTATCATCAGGCTTTCAAAGAAAAAACACAACCCGATAGCTACGCCCATGCCTCATTCCTCAACTACCAAGCCCGCAACTGGAACTGGGCATGGAACCATGAATACATAGGCCAAAACTACCAAATCAACGACATAGGCTTCGTGAGAAGATTGGGGCAATGGAGGCTCGAACCCAGTTTGCGTTATACCCATTTTACCCCCAACAACAAGTTTATCAACCGCATGAGTTGGGAGATTTACAACAGTTCTTATTACAATTTGGATTGGAAAGCCACCGACCACTTTTCGGGGCTTTATTACAGGCTGACCTTTGAAAATCAAGCCAATATATCGCTGGCCGTTACCAACCAGTATGAATGGCTTTTCGACCGCGCCTTCGACCCCTCCAACACAGGGGGCAACAAATTAGACTCCGGTTCGATGTACAGCTTTCAGGGATTTGAGGCATCTTTTGCCAATGCCCCCAAGGCCGTGTTCAGGTACGGCGGCAACCACCGCTCAGGCGGCTTTTACAACGGGAGCAGGGCATTTTGGAGTGCTTGGGCAACGTATAGATTCCAGCCTTTTGGCTCGATAAATATCAGCATAGACTACAACAACATATCCCTGCCCGAAGGCTTCCAAAGTGCACAACTATGGCTTGTCAACACCAATTTTGCCTTGACTTTCACCAGAAATTTATTTTTGACTTCTTTTTTTCAGTTCAATACCCAAACCCAAAACCTCAACCACAATACGCGCCTACAATGGAGGTTTAGGCCGGTTTCAGACCTTTTTGTGGTGTATAGCGAAAACTACGACAGCAACGATTTCTACACCAAAAACCGAGCCTTGGTTGTCAAATTGACTTACTGGCTGACAGTAAGTAAAAACAAATCCAAAAACGGGTAACCTAACCACTATTGTAAAATCAATATTTTTTTAATCCGAATTATACATTAAAAAAACATAACAGCAGCATTTACGGCTTTAATTATTGAGGATAAGCCGTCCCTAATCCAATGCGAAGGTTGCTCTATCCGGTTTGATTGTGCCCACTACTACCTTGCCAGCATCACCCAGCCACGGTACTCCAAGCCGGCTTGCTCACTTTG
>CAZRQL010000011.1:0-94738 GCA_964602415.1 uncultured Roseobacteraceae bacterium | reverse complement strand
AAAGTAATAAAATTGCAAAATAAAAAAAACTATACTAAATTAGCAATACCCAATTTTTTTTGTGTCTGTTATGAGTTTGCAGGTCGTCTTTTACAATGCCCACTAACGTTTTGCGGCTTGGCGTTGTGGGGGATTTTTAGCACAAATGTTCATACGAAGCACAAATGTTGAATCTTGCACAGATGTGTCATAGAAGCACGTCAGCCCCCATAACGCAAAACCGATGTTAGCTACTGGTGTTCTTTGCATTGTATTTGTTGTTGTCAAGGTTATTCCTAAATTCAAATATCAGCCAACCAAAAGAAGTGATAAAGATTAGTCTTTGCCAAACTCCCATAAAACTCCCTATTGTAAACATCATTAGAGATAAGATAGTCGCTAAAACGCCAATTATGATTGGAAGTAACTTTTCGGATTTGGATTTCTTAGTAAAGCCTGTTGATATGGCTAAGATTGTAAAACTAAAACCTGTCGTAGATGCAAAAAGTGAGTGAAGTTCGTCTTCACGAATACTGAAAGTCAAAGTAGGATTTATGGGTGCGTGGCTATAAATGGCTGTTAGTACCAATGAAATTCCAAAACAAACTAATAAAAGTTTATTAAGCCAATATTTACTGTAATGTGTCCAACCTGCATAAATGCTTGTCAGCCCCATTAATGCAAAAGTAAAGTTCATTATCCAAGAATTTGGTGTTTTTTGAGCACCTAATTGGCTTGTTGTATGACTAATAATTGAATAGCCTTCCGCAGTGAAGAATGGCAAACCAAACATTACCAAAATTAAAATGATGTATGACGTTATAAGTATTTTGAGTTTCATTTTAGAGATATTTATTTGTTTTAAGCCAATTCAAAGTAAAATCCCAAAGCCTGTCTTGTAAATTAGTATCATAACTCAAATGTGAACTTTCTACTTCTTTTTTATTTTCAAAATACCTTCCGCTTAGTCCTTCAACATTTACAGAAGTAGCTAAAAAGACTGATGTTGCTGCTCCTTGTTTCGGGGTCTTAAAAAATACACTCAAAATACGGTAGAGCAATTTGAAAAAGAATGAAAATTCATTGCTTCGCAATATTGAGCCTGTATTTACGGCTCCTGGATGTAAAGTGTTTATTGTTACTTCCTTTGCATTGAGTACTCTTGATAATTTGTAAGTAAATAACACGTTTGCCAATTTTGATTGATTATTGGCTTTTTCCATCGAATAATTATTAATTAATGTAAGGTCATCAAAGTCAATTATACCTTTGGAATGATATGCTCCACTAATGTCGATTATCCTACTTGGGCTATTATTTTCAAGTGTTTCTAATAATCTGTGAACGAGCAAAAACCTTGATAAATAGTTCACCACAAAAGTTTGTTCTAAACCATCATTCGTAAGTTTCCGAGTTGTACTAAAAGTTCCTGCATTGTTTATCAATAGATTTAGGCTTGGGTGCTTTACTATAATTGCACTTGCCATTTGATTTACTGAATGTAAGTCTGATAAGTCTGCCACTACGAAGTCAATACAACTGTTTTTAGTTCTGTCGATTATCTCCTGAACTGTATTTTCACATTCCTTTTCTTGTCGTCCGTGAATAATTACAGTCCAACCCATTTCAGCAAGTGAGAAAGCTGTAGCTTTTCCGATGCCTGATGTTGCTCCTGTAATAAGTACTGTCTTTTCTGGTTTCACGATAAGCTTTTATTTGTTGGGGTGTCGTTTACACTTGCAGCTAACATCTGTATAAACGCAACCCTTGCGTTTGTTGCTCAAAACTTGCGTTTATTTCCGCTTTATCCGTGCCTTCATTTGGGTTCATCGCAAGTTTCTACAAAGTAGACAAATTAAACCTTAAATCTCCAAACAAAATCAAAAATATTTTCTCAACTATCCAAAGTATCCAACGACCTTTTTATTTGGTCAAAGCCCTTGGTGGTTACCTCTGTGGGGCTTGCGTGCCCGAGTAGTGCTTGTATGAAGTGTCGTTTTTCTATCAGCACATCATCCCTGAGGTATGAATGACCCCATGCCATACCAATAGCCTATAATAGTAAGCCCTAAATGCTGTTTACTGTTGCTTAACTCGGATTTAATTGCTTGTATTGCAAGGGATGTCCTTTTTCTACTGCAAAAGTCTTTTGGCTTCCTCAAAGAGGCGGTTTTTGGAAATGGGGACAACGCCAAGGTATTCGCAGACAAGCCCGCCGCCCAAGTTGGCCAGTCCGGCAAGCAAACCCAACTCAGCACCACAAGCCAAAGCCAATGCGGCGATGCTGACCACCGTATCGCCTGCCCCCGAGACATCGGCTATCTCGCGCTTGTGGGCAGGAATATGCAGCGGGGTTTGATGGTCTGTGATAAATACTCCATATTCTGAGAGCGTAAGCAGCAGCCTTTCAGTGGGCATCTTTTCTAAGAGCGTGCGGGCAGACAGTTTTAAGCTCTCCATATTCGTAGGGTCAATGGTTATTGCAAGACCCTCTTGGAGCTCTTTGAGGTTGGGTTTGAAAAGACTGCAATGGGCATAAGAGAGGAAATTGCGTTTTTTGGGATCCACTACTGTAGGGATGCCCATTTGTCGGGCTTGTTGTATGACCCATTGGATGAGTTCGGGGTGCAGCACTCCTTTGTCATAGTCCTCGAATACTATGACGGAGGCTTTGGAAAGCAGTTTTTGTATGGAGGCTTTCAGTTTGTCGGTATCTTCTTCGCCGATAGGGCTGTCAATCTCCGAGTCCACTCTCAACAGGTGCTGCGAACCTGCCAAAATACGATGTTTGACAGTGGTGGGTCGCTTAGGGCTTCGCACTATGCCGGAGGTCTCCATGCCCTGGTGTGCCATCATTCGCTCTAAGGCTCTTCCTTCCATATCACTGCCCACCACCGAACAAACCAAAGGCTTGGCTCCCAGCGAGAGTACATTTTGGGCTACGTTGGCAGCCCCACCCAGTCGCTCTTCTTTTGTTTTTACGCTCACGATAGGGACAGGTGCTTCAGGGGAAATCCTGTTTACTTGGCCATAGACGTATGAATCAAGCATCACATCGCCAAGTATGAGAACACTCTGGTGGCTAAATTTTTCTGATAGAGTATCAAAATCCATAATGGCGCAAGATAACAACAACTTTTAAGAGACAAGGATGGAAATTTAAACTGCCCAAATAGTTCACCAATCAATGAGGAAGCGCAGGCTGTTATTGCAAATACCTCTCTAAACCCCAGAGATTTTGCCTTCTTTGCCTGGCCGTAAACAGAGCCTGTTTTGCTTTATCTTTATCTCTGCTTTTCAAGTAGGCCAAAGAAAGCACCGTGTAGCCGTCGGGTAGGCTGTCGTTGAGTTGCAGTGCCCGCTGAGCCAACTCAAGTGCTTGCTTGGGGTCTTGGGTGTAGAGGGATTTGTTGCGCAAAGCCATAGGGTTGCTGGGGGCATACAACAGAGATTTATTGACCAAAGCAAGTGCGGAGGCGGTGTCTTTTTGTTGAAACTTACAAAAACTCAGGTTGTTGAGCAGTGCCGGGTTGGAAGGCGATATTTTTAAGCCAGCTTCAAAATTTTCAAGGGCTTGATTGATTTGTTTTCGATTTAGTGCAATAAGCCCCAGATTGTTGTGGGCAAATTCGGCGGCTGCTTGTTGCTCCAAAGCCCTTTTGGCATAGTTAATGGCCTCTGTGGTGTCAGAAAGCATCAAATGAGCCGAACTCAAATTACTCAGCAGCGTTGGATCTTGACTTTTTAGGTCTTTGGCCTTTACAAAAGCGGACAAGGCGCGTGGGTATTGCCCCAGTTCACTCAAAATAGTGCCGTAGTTGATGTAAAAAGACGCACTATCCGGTGCAACAGCAATGGCTTTTTCTATTGACTTGAGGCTTTCTTTGATGTCGCCGATTTTAAAAAGTGTATTGGCTTTGTTGTAGTAAGCAATCGAATATTTAGGGTCAATGGAAATTGCCTTATCAAAAGCCTCAATGGCTTGGGGGTATGCGCCAAGTTCGGTCAAGGTACTCCCCAAGTTTGCGTAGGCCTCCTTGAATACAGTATCAAGTTTGACGGCTTGGTTGAGATAGCGCAAAGCATCTTGGTGTCTTTGTTCTTTGAGGGCTATTTCGGATTTTAGGAACAACTCTTTCGCGCGGTCTTCTCTTCCAAAACACGAAAACATAAAAATGAGTACTGCAACAGCCAAAAATTTAAGTGGAATTGGGTTTTGCTCTTTTACGACGATACATTGATTGCTACAATAACTTTGTTTATTCATAAGCGAACTTCTTTTTTCTATCCAATACTTCAAATTTCGAAGCATTGCTGATAAACTCAGGGACGATTCGCTTCATTTGAGCCACTATCTCAAATTCCGGTTCTGTGAAAGAATAAAGTATTAATTTTTCAATTTCATGGCTAACTTCCTGAAAATCTTGTTCTCTAACGTTGGCAATGGTAATACTCGAATTGTGAGTGGGGGTTGTGTCCTCAGCTTTGTTGAGCAGTTCTTCATACAATTTTTCACCCGGACGCAGGCCTGTAAATTCAATTCTTATGTCCACATCTACTTGCTTGCCGGATAGTTTGATCATGTTTTTGGCCAAATCCACAATTTTGACCGGCTTACCCATGTCAAAAAGAAATATCTCCCCGCCTTTCCCAATGCTGCCGGCTTCCAGTACCAGTTGGCAGGCTTCGGGGATGGTCATAAAATAGCGGGTAATATCGGGATGGGTTACGGTGATAGGCCCTCCCTCCTCCAACTGTTTTTTGAAGCGCGGCACTACCGAGCCATTAGAGCCTAATACATTGCCAAAACGGGTGGTGATAAAGGCGGTTGATTTGTTTTCAAAGTAGTAGTTGTAAGACTGAGTGTATATCTCTGCAATTCGCTTGGATGCACCCATGACGTTGGTGGGGTTGACGGCTTTGTCAGTGGAAATCATCACAAACTTTTCGACTCCGTATTCCACTGACAAATCCGCTAAGTTTTTTGTACCCAATACATTGACCCTTACGGCTTCACAAGGGTTATTTTCCATCATGGGCACGTGTTTGTAGGCCGCCGCATGAAATACCAAATCGGGGCGGTATTTGTTGAATACATCCCTGCATCTTTCTTTGAAAGTAACATCGGCTATCAATGTACAAATCTTAGACTTTTCTATAATTTGGGCTTTCAGTTCAAGTTCCACATCTACCAAGGGCGTTTCCGCATTGTCCAAAATAATCAACGTTTTTGGATTGAACTGAAGCAACTGTCGGCATATTTCGCTACCGATTGAACCGGCTGCTCCCGACACCAGCACTACCCTGCCCTCCACGTATTGGGCGATATTGTCTCTGTTGATATTGATAGGAGGGCGGTTGAGTAGGTCTTCCACTTTGAACTCCCGCAGTTGTCCGGTTGAAAAGTTGCCGTTTATCCAAGTGTCTATCGGGGGCACTACAAGAGGGGTAACCTCATGTTCCAAGCACATATAACCAAACTCTTTCTTTCTTTGCGCACTGATGGCATGTATGGCTATGATGGCTTTTTTGATGTTGTACTTGTTAACCAGATTTTTGAATTCCGACGGCGGATAAATCTCTATATTATCCATAAGTTTGTAGGATACAGACTCATTATCGTCTAAAAATGCCACAACATTGAAGCGGCTTTTGCCATCGTTTTCTATTGAGCGTTTGGTAATCATGCCCGCTTGGCCTGCCCCAAAAATTACCACATTAATGTCTCTACTTTTTTCTGCGTAGAGTTTTTTGTAGCGTTTGCGAAGCAGAAATCTGGAAAAAGACAATAATATAACCGACTGAAGAAAAGTTAAAAATAGGATTGCACCTTGTAAGGCAGAATCACCAAATAAATTGGGATAAACGTTGTTTATTACTAACAGAATCGCAAATGTTGCAGACAATGACTTAACGATACTGAATAAATCTTTCTCACTGGAAAATCTCAGTATTATAGAATAAGGTCTAAATATTTTGAAGAAAATCCAAAGTGGAACAAGGATAGTCAAGAAATTCAAAAAGAGATAAGAAATACTTTGGTTGAAAAATACAGAACTATCCAAGACGGCCAAAGCCACTAAATAAGAAAAAAATACTGCTGATGTATCCGTAAACAGCAACAGCAACCTGGTAACGTAAGCTCTTCTTGCATACGAAAAAATACCTCTACTCATCTGATTTTTAAAACTTTTTACTTGTACTGCAAGCTATTGTAATACTTTGCTTTTGCTTTTCCTGCCTTCGTTTTGCACTCGGGTTTTTGACAGGCAACCACCATCAAAGTCAACAACAAAATTAAGATACAGTTTTTCATATTTTTGATACGTCAAATATTGATAATAGTTTCATTCATACCTCAAAGATTCTATGGGGTCAAGTTTTGCAGCTTTTTGAGCCGGCAAGTACCCCGATGCCAATCCAACTAACACACACACTACAAGACCAACGATTACAGAACTTAGGGGGAAAATAAAATTTTTATTTTCAAATAGGCCATTAATGGCGTTGCCTAATCCTATTCCCATTACGATACCCACCAATCCACCCATCAAACAAATTAAAATGGCTTCGATGAGAAACTGCATCTTTATCACAAACATAGTAGCACCCAATGCTTTGCGTACCCCAATTTCTCTGAATCGCTCCGTAACCGACACCAACATAATATTCATCAAACCAATAGAAGCACCCAATAAAGTCAAAAATGATACCAAAACACTCCCAACCCTCAACTGAACGATAAGTCCATTGAGTTGATCTTCGGCAGAGTCGCTTCGCTCAATACCAAAAGAATCGGGCGACTCTGGCTTGTCCCTGCGGATTTTACGCATCAGCCCCCTTGCTTCTCCGATGATGTAGTCCATTTTTTCAATAGAGGCTACCGATACAATAAGTTGATACGAAAACTCTCTTCCCCTTGCCAGTTGGCGCGCACAAGCCAGAGGGATGAAAATACTGCGCTCGGTACTGCCTCTGTCAAATCCTTTGGAATCTGCCAAAACCCCCACCACCAAAAATTTGGTGTCTTGGGTCTGGAAGGTCAGACCGATAGGGTTTTCGTTTGGAAAGAGTTTTTCTGCCACTTCAGAGCCAATGATGGCCACGCTTACGCCCTTTTGAAGTTCAAATGCTGAGAAATTGCGTCCCTTTTCCAATAAAAAACCTTTGCTTTCAAAATAAAAATCATCTGTGCCTATCACACTGATATTGGGATTGGTTTTGTAAGAAAGCCTTTTGGCTTCTGTTACATTGGTTACAGTAGTAAACAGGCTCATTTTATCTGAGTGGCGAAAGTTTTTGCGGAATATTTCCAATTCGTTGTACTCTAACGACCTATAAAATATAGTCTTTGCCCCCCTTCTTCGCCCATAGAGGGCTACTTGTGATATTTCAAAATTTTTAGCCCCCAAGTTTGTAAAACTACTGTCAAGCGACACCTTCAAAGCCTCTATTGCAGTAATACTGCCCACCAGTGCGGTTATGCCGATGGCAATAATAGCCGCAGTTAGAGCACTGCGCAATGTGTTCTCTTTGATAGATTTAAAGGCCTCGCGTATGTTTTCAAGATAATTCACCCTGCAAACATAGAGATTTTTTTTTCTTAATAGAAAACTGTTTGATTGTTTTTAATGTTAACAAATTGTTACAAAATTGTTAACTATTTATGATTAATGACCATGCTGAAAATACCAAAATTCCCTTTCATTGCTTTGCTTATCTTCATCCCTCTTAGCTTAAAAAGCTCTAAGGCTCAGGAAAATACTTTCAATTTTCCCATACACCTGATGGGTCTCAATCCTTATGAACAGCGGCTTGTTGAGGGGACGTGCAGCACTTGTGCACCAAAAGATTTGGTCAGCCAATCTTTTTTTGCAGCCCAAGAAAGCATCGCCAACTTAGAGGTGGATGAAAAAATCACCCAACTCAAAAACAGATTTGCACGCCGCAAAATAAGCACGGTAATAGCTTTACGCACCGCAGTAGCCTATCTCCACAAAAATTATCTGGTTGAGTACAGAGAGTTTTCAACCTTGCAAGCCACATTGGACTCCGGCATCTTCAACTGTCTGACGGGGGTTTCTTTGATGAGCATGGTATTGGATACCCAAGGCATTGCTTATCGGATTATGGCCACTGACAACCACGTTTTTCTTCTTGCTGACATCAATTCAAATTCTGTCCTCATCGAGGTTACAGACAAAAACAATCCTGTTGTCGATTATAGCAGAGGAATTGACGAGGCTTTAAACAGATACACTCAAACATCAGACTCAAAAAAAATCATTCAAATCGGAGACCAAAGCAATAAAATGGGCTTGCTTTCACTGTTTTACCTGAACAAAACTCTTTTATATTCTAAGGCCAATCGCGATGATAAAGCCATCAGCAATGCAATTAAATACTTGTATTTTAGTTTTTTGGCAAATGTCAAACCCAAGCCCGTTATTGATTTTCTAATTTTAGAACGCCAAGCCCGAAAAGCCGAAATCCAAGAGCTTTTGTCTTACCGCGATATGGTGATTTTGCCTTAGATTTGTGCATGGAATTGTCAAAAGATGTGCTCAAAGAACAAATACAAACAGGCAGGGCAGCTCTTTCGGATGCACTCAACCACCTCTTGAAAAGAATCGCCTCTCAGTCAACCCATTATGGGCTGGTTGTATTGGGAGGGGTTGCCGTTTTGGTGCTCTTAAATGCCTTGCTTGTTCGGGTAAAATACAGGACTCTGAAAACCAAAATTTTACGCAAGCAAGGAGACCAAGATATTGTTGTGGTGCAGCCCAGAGATATCGGCATAGTGAGCCTAATTAAATGGCACGTAGCGAGTTATTTGTTGGGATTGGCCAAAAAGGAATTAGAAAAACTTCTCGAGCGGCTTCGACCAAAATCAAACTGAACACTATGTTAAAAGCAAGGTTTGATTTGTCTGTAAATGGAAATTCTTTTTCCATGAATAAATTACTTTTTGTATTGGTCTTTGTTCTATTTACCTCTTTGTCGGGTTACGCCCAGCCCAAAATTCGGGATGCTTCCACCAAAGAGCGCAAAGACTCAGGTATGAAGTTTGGCATATTGAGTAGCGAAGGTTTAGGAAACACACAATTTTATAGCGGTGTGGGCGGCTCTTTTGGCTATCAGTGGCGACTGGGAGGTGTTTTTTCTGTTGGTACGCATCTGGAGGCGCACCGACTCACTCTTACACACCCCAAACTGCTTGAGGACTCAAAACTCACCATTGTTAGCCCCACATTGGCCTTGAAGTTCAATTTCAATCCTGTTCGCTATAAAACGATTGTCTCCCCCTATCTAACCCTAAACCCCGGGTTTGCGATTGTGAGCCATGGATTGGTAGAAAGCAAAGAGCAAGATGTTTTTGGTAACAGCATACTGATGGAATCTTATTCAAAGTTTAGCTTCATGGGTTTTTCCGGATTGGGAATTGAATTTTTCCCCGGGCGCACCATCAATTTTTTTGCCCAGGCCAACATAAACTGGGGACATCTGCCCCATGTAGATCCCCAACAAAACTTCAATAGTTTTCTTGGAGAGCCGGAGATAAACCCTTTCATTTTTTATTCGTTTACTGCGGGCTTGGGAATCAACCTCAACTGAGGCTATTCAAAAAAATAACTCACCCCAAAACCCAGCCTAAATCTTGTTGACAGGGCATTTGCAATCGGATTTGTTCCGTTGTCCAGGGTGTAAGGTGAGAAGGTAGTCTGCCATTTTTCCCATGCCAGCAACACATCAAAGCCCCATTCGTCCTTCCGGTAGCCTACGCCCGAAGTAAACATGATGCGGCTATCGGTGGAGTTGACAATAGAAGGTGCATAATAAGCACATCCTGCACGAAGTCGCATCGTATTTCGGCGCAACTCTGCTCCCGCCCTCAGATTCCAAACACTTCGGTACAGTGCCGATACGACGCGGTTGTCGGCAGAAAAATCAAGAGCCGCAATGTCAGGGTCAGAGAGCCTTGCCGTGCCGTAGTTCACTCTTTCTGCATCGAAGCTGATAAATCCCTTTTTGCCCAAAAAACAAGCCGCTCCAATAGCCAATTTGGCAGGCGTAACTAACGTATAATTGGACACAACCGGCTCAATAAGAGAGATTTGTTGGTTTCTCAAACGAATCGGGACTTCGCTGTCTCCGTCTATGTAGTCGGAAGGTTTGAACAAAAAGTCGTTGAAATTTACCCTAAGCGTGGCGTTGTAGCTGTCGGAGATTCGATACAGGGTAGGGCTTTGGATGGATGCCCCCAGCCTAAAAGCCCTGCTGAGTCGCCAAATAAAGCCTGCGTTGGCATTGAAGCCCACCCCACTCTGCGAGAAGGTTTCGTTTAGCTCCAAGTTCAACAATTCGTTTGGTGATATAACCTCTTCGCGGTATTTTTGATTGTTTTCGTAGTAGAGAGAAGTAATTCCCAGCCCCGCACCAAAATAAAACTGGTCGGCGATGTTGGCTCCACCCGAAAGGTTATATTGGTACTGACTGCCTTTGGTGAGCCTGCTGTCTGTTTGTTTGAAAGGCTCGGGAGATACAAAAGAAGAATAACGCCTTTCGTTGCCGGCAACAGAGAGCGGATTGATTAGGTATATTGCATAAGCGAGTGCGAGCACATCGTATTCTTGTCCGCTTTGGCCATCAAAAACACTTCGAGGTGTTCCGTTGGCTTGCTGCAAAAAATAGTCTATGATGCCATTTCCGTAAGGCCTGCCCAAATCGTCTTTGGCTTTAAAGCTATTGATTCCTGAGGCCAAAATATTATGTTGGAAATCATTGATTCGATGCCCTGTAATGGCAATGGAGCCGCTCAAAAAGGGATTGTCATTGTTTTCTGCGTCAAAATCCGTTCCAAAGACCACACCAAAGTTGGGCAAATGTAAGTGCGGGCGTGTGGCGGTGCTTTTGTTGTTTAGAAATTGGGTTTGTGCTGCGTTCATGGCGAACACCATCGAGCCGCTTGCCTCGCTTGAGTTGTAATAGCCCAAACCAGCGGGGTTGAGCAACACAGAAGACAAATCGCCCCCAACAGCTACACCCGCTCCCCCCAAAGCCTGTATCCTCGCACTTCCTGCCGGCAGCAAGTAGCTGTACCTCAACGCATCACGGTAGTATCCGTAGGCAGCGGGGTCTATTTGCGCTTGAATAGATACACTCAATAAAAAAAAGAAAAGAAATGGTTTCATAAATTAATTTTTAAATTTTCACGGGTGGTTTTGAGTTTGTATCCAAAGTTTAAAAATAGCCCTCTTAGCACCTTCCATAATTTGACTGCCCCAAAAATATTACTTCAATAACCGATTTATTTAGATGCGTAAAATAACAAACTCCGGCAACTCAATACTGCACTTACAAAGACAATTTTATGGCGAAAAAATCCATTCAAGCACGCTGACAAACAATTTTTTGAAACAAAAAACTATTTTTGCCCTATGATCTATCCTATTGTGGCCTATGGCGATCCCGTTTTACGTAAAGTAGGACGGGAAATACTTCAAGAAGAACTCCCTGAAATTAAGCAACTTGCAGAAGATATGTTTGCCACCATGCACCAAGCCAACGGTGTGGGTTTAGCCGCCCCCCAAATCGGTAAATCTCTGCGCCTTTTTGTGGTGGACACCACCGCCATGCAAGATGAAGATTCAAAAGAAACCGCCTTCAAGCAAGTATTTATAAACGCCACCCTATTGGAAGAGCATGGCAAAGAATGGAGCTACGAAGAAGGCTGTCTAAGTTTGCCCGGCATCAGAGAAAAAGTGATGCGTAAACCAAACATAGTGCTGAGATACAGGGATATAGATTGGAATTTGCATGAAGAAAAATTTGAGGGATACCCTGCCCGAGTCATTCAACACGAATACGACCATATAGAAGGTAAACTGTTTATAGATTACCTTACCCATTTGAAACGCTCTTTACTTAAGTCAAAATTGGATAGAATTTCACGCGGCAACGTTGAACACGAGTACCGCATGAAATTTCCCAAAAAAGCATAAGTTATTTTTTTGGTTTTGGGGCGATAAGCATACCGAGCCTACGGCCTTCAAGTTTAGGCTCTTGCTCTACTTTGCCAAAGTCCTCAAGTGCAGCCATAAACTGTTTGAGTATCTGATGCCCCCTATCTTGGTACACAATCGTGCGCCCCATAAACTGCACATAGGCTTTGACCTTGTTGCCCTCTTTGAGAAAATTCTCGGCGTGTTTGATTTTGAAGTTCAAATCGTGCTCGTCGGTATTGGGGCCAAAACGTATCTCCTTGAGGGCGGTTTTTTGTGTTTTCGCCTTGAGTTCTTTCTGTTTTTTCTTTTGGTCGTATTTAAACTTTTGGTAGTCAATTACTTTACAAACAGGAGGGTTGGCATTGGGTGAGATTTCTACCAAATCAAGATTTTGCTCTTGGGCTATTTTGATAGCTTGCTCTATGGGATAAATACCTACTTCAATATTTTCCCCAACCACCCTTACGTGAGTGGCCGTAATGTGCTCATTGATGTTGTAGGGTTCTTTTTCGACCTGACGACGGAAGGGTCCTCTTGGGTTTCTTTGAAAACTGCCCGGAGTACTTGGGCGATTGTTACTATTATACTTATTTTCTGCCATGCAGCGGATTTAATTCAAACACAAAAAACTGAAATTGAATTGAAAAGTTCAAAATTTGACCTCAAAAAAACATAATATTTTTTATCATCCTTACCAAAAAGCAGCCGCTATTACACTTTTTGCTCCAAGCAGGTATTTTAAAAATATATTTTATTGTTTTTCAATTGTTTGTATTTAGAACTCCAATTCATCTAAAATAGTTTGGCATCTTTGCAAGTCCTCATCGCCAAAGTCCAAATGCGTAACAAATCTTATTTTGTTCGCCCCAAATGCGCTGCACAGCAGCCCCAGCATAGATGCTTGATTTACAAAGTCTTGGCTCTTTTTCTCTATTTCAAATATGACGATGTTGGTTTGGGGCTTGATGATGTGTTTGACTTTAGGGGCAAGCATTTCGGCCAGTATTTGGGTGCGTTTGTGGTCTTGTTTGAGCCGCTCAATATGGTTTTCTAAGGCGTAAATCCCCGCTGCCGCCAAGATTCCGGCTTGTCTCATTCCTCCGCCCATGAGTTTGCGGAAGCGGTGCGCTTTAACTATGGTGGCGCGACCGCCCAACAGCACAGAGCCTACCGGTGCACCTAAACCCTTTGACAAACATACAGATACAGTGTCAAATAGTTTTCCAATTTCTACCGCGCTGTCTGCCGTTTCTACCAAAGCGTTGAAAATACGCGCTCCGTCCAGGTGCAAAGCCAAGCCGGCTTGGCGCGCCGCTTGACAGGTTTGCCTCATCAACTCAAGGGGAAAAATAAGCCCGCCGGCTTTGTTGACGGTGTTTTCCAAAGCCACTAAGGCCGTTTTGGCAAAATGCGAGTCTGCCGGATTGGTATTTTCCAAAATGTCTTGGGGTGAAATAGTACCCTCTTGATTGTGTATCAGTCGTACAGAGCAAAGGGAATTGGCAGCAATACCGGCGGTTTCGTAATTGTACACATGGCTGAGGCGGTGGCAAATCACCTCATTGGTGGGTTGGGTCAGGCATCTGATGGCGATTTGGTTGGCCATAGTCCCCGAAGGGCAAAAAAGCCCCGCCTCCTGTCCAAACATTGCCGCCAGTTTTTCTTGCAGTAGGTTGACTGTGGGGTCTTCGCCATAGACATCATCGCCCAGTGGGGCTTGTCTCATGGCTTCGAGCATCTCAGCGGTGGGCTTGGTGAGTGTGTCGCTGCGCAAATCTATTTTAGTATTCATCGTTTTGTGATAAAAGTAGCTTATCTGCGAAAAGATTCGGTATAATTTTGCCTCAAATCTGAAACAAAATGTTTAATATTTTCAAAAGTCCTTCTTCGCCCGATTTGGCTGAGATGATAGCAAAGGGTGCTTTTTTGGTAGATGTACGCACAGCCGGGGAGTTTGCTTCGGGCAGTGTCAAAGGGGCTGTCAATATTCCATTAGACCAAGTTCCCTCTAAAATAGAGGCCTTCAAAAACAAAAATGGGGTCATCGTCTTTTGTCGCTCGGGTGCAAGAAGCGGACAGGCCAAAAGTATTTTGGACAAAGCTGGTATCCCCAACGTAGTCAATGGCGGCCCTTGGGAAAATGTAGCCCGTTACAAAAAGTAAGTTTTTTGCCCTTTCCTGCCTATCATTGCGCATGGATAAGTGGACATTGCTTTCAGTTGCCGGTGGTTATTTTTTGCTTTTGTGGCTTGTCTCAAGGCTTACTTCGCGGCGAGCCGACAATGAGCAGTTTTTTTTGGCGGGTAGAAGAAGCCCTTGGTATGTAGTGGCCTTCGGAATGATTGGGGCTACCATATCAGGGGTTTCTTTTGTGTCGGTGCCGGGTTGGGTCGCCAAGAGCGGATTCAGCTATATGGCCATGACGGTGGGCTTTTTTCTGGGGTATCTGGTGATAGCTTTTGTGCTATTGCCTCTTTATTACAGGCTTAGGTTGGTGAGCATTTACAGCTATTTGCATGAGCGGTTTGGGGTGTACAGCTACCAGACGGGTTCGGCTTTTTTCATCCTTTCGAGGCTCTTGGGCAGCTCGCTACGGTTTTATTTGGCTATTTTGGTGTTGGAAACCTTTATTCTCCAAGATATCGGGGTTTCTTTTTATCTGGCTGCCTTTGTGTCGCTCGTATTGATATGGGTTTACACGCATCGCTCAGGCATCGGCACGGTGGTCTGGACAGACAGTTTACAAACGGCTGTGATGCTTGCAGCACTTTTTTTTGCCTTTTGGGCATCGGCCAAAGCCATGAATTGGAATTTGGCTCAGAGCGTTGCTGCCATCAGGCAAAGTTCTTACAGCCAAGTTTGGTTTTTTGATATTTTCGACAAACGCGATTGGGTTAAGCAGGTTGTTTCGGGTGTGGTGGTTTGTATAACCATGACCGGCTTAGACCAAGATATGATGCAAAAAAACCTCAGTTGCCGCAGCCTCTGCCAGTCCCAGACCAACTTATTGAGCTATGCGGTGGCGGTTTGCTTGGTCAATTTGTTGTTTTTGTCCTTGGGGGTGGTGTTGTATTTGTTTGCCCAAAGCAAGGGTATAGAGGCCTATGGCGACCAACTGTTTCCCGTTTTGGCCAAATCCCACTTGGGGCCTGTGGTGGCTCTGTGTTTTTTTGTGGGTATCATAGCGGCGGCCTATTCCAGTGCAGACTCCTCGCTTACCTCCTTGACCACTTGTTTTAGTTTGGACATTTTGGGCATTGAACGAAGGAATTTGGCCAAAGAGCAGCAAACCCAAATCCGTAGGCAAGTTCATTTGGGTATGGCATTGGTTTACTTATTGTTTATGTTTGGCTTTAAGTACTTCGGTTACAAGGATTTGATTGACTTGGTTTTCAAAATAGCAGCATACACTTACGGGCCTTTGTTGGGCTTGTTTGCTTATGGACTACTTTTTCGAGCACCTGTTTGGGACAAAGCCGTGCCTTTTGTTTGTGTGCTTGCTCCTGTGGTTACTTATTTTATGGTAGAAAGCATACAAAGCCAAACACAGTACCAATTCGCTTATGAATATTTGATAATCAATGCTTTAATTACGATGCTTGGCTTGTATGCGAGCAAATTTTTCCGCTTAGTTTAATTCTTTTTCAATCGCATCAATTTTTTCCAGAGCATCTTTTCGGCCTGCTTCAAAAGATGTTTTGTAGAAACCAAGGGCTTGGTTGAGTAATTCTTTCTTTTTCTTTGAAGCAAAAATGGTTTTTTTGGCCATTTCATAGGCTTTTTCTGCCTGCATAAAATTCAGGTCGGCTTCTTTTTTTCGGGCTTGCTCTTTGGCTTCTTCATTGCCTTGCTGAAGTTTGCGGATTTCATCTTCCATTTTAGCAATGGCTTCTTTACTTTGGTTGATTTCGGCTTCTTGGGCTTCGAGTTCTTGTTTTTGGAGTTCTGTTATGTTGATCAGCGCGCTATTTTCGGCGGTAAGTTTATTGATGATTTCGTTCATTTTGGCGATGGCTTCTTCTTTTTCAGCCAATTTCTTTTTATAGACAGAAATGGATGCGGCCAAATCTTTGGAAGTTTTGCCTGATTTGGCCAAGGCCGCTTCCAGTTCGGCGACTTTTTTTTGTGTATTATTCAATTTTGAACTGAGACCTTTGATTCTGCCTGTGTAGTCTTCTTTGGTAATGCCTTTTTCAAGGTCTAAGGTGATATTTTTTTCGTAGGTATCTATCGAATCCAGCAAGTTGGTGATGGCGGTGAGTGCTTTTTCGTGTTGTTCTTTTTGAGCGAGTTCTTCTTCGAGTTGGGCAACACGGTCTTTGAGTTTGGATTTTTCGGAGGGGCCGCAGGCAACAAAGATTGCCAATGCAGATAACAAAAATAAGTTTTTCATGGGGACTCAACAAAAGTTTTGAGCAAAAATAATATTCTAATGAAAGATTTTTCTCAAAGACTTCAAAACTTTTTTATCTCATCAAACTTTTAGCAAACAAGCCTGTCAAACTTTATACCAAGATTTAAGTGATTTTTAAGATTTTAAGGATTGATTCGCTTGATTTTCAAGGATTTAATTCTAAAAAAAATATAAAACCACTTAATTTATAGTATAGGTATTGAAGGCCTTAACCTTGAGTTTGGATAAGCCGAAAAGATTGAGTAACAGGGCGAACAATGAAGGCGAAAAGGACAAAATCGGTATTTTATGAAATACCCGCTCGGCAACATATTCTGCATAGGCATTGGTAAAATCAGGCCCCAGCCGTTTACGGATTTCTTTGTCGTAATTGTGCAGAAATTTTGCTGTAAAGTTTTGCTCTATAATGCTTTGCGCAACCCAAAAAGCCGCAATCTGCCCACTTCGCATGGCCAGTCCTACCCCTTTCCCCAGCATGGGATGGATAGCCCCCATCGAAGCACCCGCCAACAACACGCGGCCTACACTGAGTTTGGGTTGTAAATCTCTGAGGCTCATAGAAGTGGCTTGCCAATCGGACAGCATTTCTGCACTGTCAAAGCGGTCTTTCAAATTTGAATCTTTGATGAGTTTGTCAAAAACGATTTCATGTTTGAGTCCGCACTTTTGGAAGTCGCTTTGGTAGAGGTACATTTCGACCAAAGTCATACCTTGGGGCAAAGGATTGACCAACAAGGTAGGATTGGGAGCGCGTTTTTGAAAATTAACCAGCACGCCCTTGTCTTCGCTTTCTTTGTAATAACGTCTGAAGGCCACTACTTTGCGGCCTCCTAAGCGATAAGAGGGCAACCACTGTTTGAGTAAAGCCTGCTTTTCTCCGATGCAAACAAGAGCCAGTTGAGCTTCGATGGAGTATTCCTGACTGTGTACCAACACTTTATCATTTAGATTTTCGACTCGGGTGATATGGCTCTGCACAAATTGCATCAATGGGCTTTGTTTGGCTCTTTCCAACAAGTAAGCGTCAAAATCTTTGCGTCTGGCTCGAATAAAATCAGGATTTTGTAGAGTGATGCCTCCTTTAGAAGGCACGCTGCGAATGGTCATTTCTATGCCTCTCTTTATCAAATTTTTACTTATCATATCAGTTTGCACCTCCGCCCCCATCTCATCCAACACATAGCGTGCCCTGCCCCAAAAGGCTTCTCCGCAAAACTTATCTCTTGGGAACTGCTCTCTGTCAATCAAAATATGCTCAATCCCGTATTTGCTCAAAAAAATCGAAGCACTCGCACCAGCCGGCCCAGCCCCTATCACACAGACCGAAGTTTTTAGCATTCTCATACTGCAAAAGTAGAACGTAAAAAACTCTCATTTGGCCAAATGAGTTTCTAAATTGCACTTACAAAGGCAGAATGATTTCAAAAAAATAGCGAGTTTCCCGAGATTTTTCCAATTTTTGCGCCCATGAAATACAGTTTCACACAAAAAAAAGATACCCGCTCCGGTTTTGGCGATGCACTCTTGGAGTTAGGGCGCAGCCATCCCGATGTCGTGGCTCTTTGTGCCGATTTGACCGGCTCGCTAAAGATGGATGCTTTTGAAAAAGAGTTTCCCGATAGGTTTTTTCAGGTGGGCATAGCCGAAGCCAATATGATAGGCATAGCTGCGGGATTGGCCACTGCCGGCAAAATTCCCTTTACTGGTACTTTTGCCAACTTTTCAACGGGCAGGGTCTATGACCAAATCAGGCAGTCGGTGGCCTACTCCGAGAAAAACGTCAAAATATGCGCTTCTCATGCCGGCCTGACCTTGGGCGAAGACGGGGCAACCCACCAAATCCTCGAAGACATCGGCTTGATGAAAATGTTGCCCGGTATGACCGTAATTTCAACCTGCGACTACCACCAAACCAAAGCGGCTACCTTGGCCATAGCCCAACACCAAGGCCCTGTTTACTTGCGGTTTGGAAGGCCGGCTGTGCCTGTTTTTACCCCTGCCAACCAAGAGTTTGTTATCGGCAAGGCCATCGAATTGTATTCGGGCAGCGATGTGAGCATTTTTGCCAACGGGCATTTGGTCTGGCAAGCCATCGAAGCCGCAGAGCAACTGCTTGCCATGGGCATCAGTGTCGAGCTTTTTGATATTGCTACCATAAAACCGCTTGATGAACAAGCTATTATAGCTTCTGTATCCAAAACCCGCTGTGTGGTAACAGCCGAAGAGCACAATATTTTTGGGGGCTTGGGCGAAAGTATAGCGGGACTTTTGGCGCGTAAATTGCGTGCTGCTCAAGAGTTTGTGGCTGTCAATGATACTTTTGGCGAAAGCGGAACCCCCGACGAGCTGATGGAAAAATACGGGCTGAAGTCCAAAGATATTGTCGCGGCGGTGCAGCGGGTTTTGCAGCGCAAGGGCTAAAACCTGATGCAAGTACCCAGAGGTAGTTTGCGTTCGTTGCGGTCGCTGAGGTAGAGTTCGCTGCAATGAGGCGTTATATTAAAGTGCTCTTTAATAAGGGTTTCCCCTATGAGTGCCGAGAGTCCCATTGAGTAGAGGTTAAGCACAAAAAAATAATTTTTGGGGTCTAACAACTCACTACAAAGTTCTATGAGTTCATTGAGGTTGTCTTCAAGTATCCATCTTTCTCCGTTTGGGCCTCGTCCGTAGGCAGGGGGATCGAGTATGATGCCGTTGTAGATGGCACGGCGTTTTACTTGTCTTCTTACGAATTTTAGTGCGTCTTCTACCACCCAGCGCGAGCCGGATAGCCCGCTGAGTGCCTCGTTTTTTGAAGCCCAACTTACCACGGGGCGCACTGAGTCCAGATGGGTAACATCGCTGCCTGCGGCTCTGGCAGCCAAAGTCGCCCCGCCGGTATAAGCAAATAAATTCAGGACTTTGCAGTTGGGTATGGACAGGCTCTTTTGATAGATAAATTCCCAGTTTATGGCTTGCTCAGGGAAAAGGCCAATGTGTTTGGAGTTGGTCATTCCGAGCCTGAAAGTCAAGGTTTTGTCTCGCAACAAGTATTGAATTGCCCACTGTTCACGGTTCTGCGATTTAGACCTCCAGACCCCTCTATCGGGGTCTTGGGTTAGGCGAACAAAATGAGCATCTTTTTCGAACCAAAGTTCAGACAGGGCTTTTCTCCAGATGGCTTGCGGCTCGGGTCTTGCCAATACATAAGTGCCAAAACGCTCCAATTTTTCTCCTCCTCCTGTGTCAATCAGTTCGTAATCAGGCCAATTCTCTATCGTTTGGGTTGCTATGCTCATCCTTGGTTTAGTGTTTTTGTATTATGGGGAAGCAATTATGAAAATACATTTTAATTGCAAACATAAAAACCAAATCAAGTATCTAAATAAAAAAATTACCTTTATCGCAGATTGTTCATCAACCAAATAAAGGTAATACAAAGCGGTTTTGTAAAATGTCTATTTGGCTTCTACATCTTCGATATTGAAAAACACCACCCTGCTGTTGTCCACGAGCATCATGCCCACTTCTTGGTCTTTGGATATTCTGCCTGAGAGTATCTCTTTTGATAGTTCGTTGATGATGAGCCTTTGTATGAGCCGCTTGAGGGGTCTTGCACCATATTGGGGGTCAAAACCTTCTTTGGCCAAAAACTCAAATACCTCGTCGTCGCCTCTGAGCTTGATTTCCTCGTCCATCAACCGTTTGGATATTTCTCTGAACTGAATTTGAACCACTTTGTAAATATCTTTTTCTGAAAGCGGCGCAAACATGACAATTTCGTCTATTCGGTTCAAAAATTCGGGTCTGACGCTTCGGCGCAACATTTCAAAGGCTTTTTGTTTAGCCTCAAAATAGGCTTGGTTGAGGTTGGGCGTATTTTCAAAGGTTTCCAAAATGGCTTGCGAGCCGATATTGGAGGTCATAATGATGATGGTGTTGCGGAAGTTGGCTGTGCGGCCTTTGTTGTCGGTGAGCCTGCCCTCATCGAGCACTTGCAACAGGATGTTGAAAACGTCGGGGTGTGCTTTTTCGATTTCGTCCAATAGCACCACAGAATAAGGACGGCGACGGATGGCCTCGGTGAGTTGTCCGCCTTCGTCGTAGCCCACGTATCCGGGGGGAGCTCCTATCAAGCGGCTCACGGTGTGTGCCTCTTGGTACTCAGACATATCAATGCGCACCAGCGCATTTTCATCGTTGAAAAGGTACTCTGCCAAAGCCTTGGCCAGTTCGGTTTTGCCCACACCGGTTGTGCCCATGAAGATAAACGAGCCGATAGGTTTTTTGGGGTCTTGGAAACCGACGCGGCTGCGGCGCACGGCATCGCTGACGGCTTCGATGGCTTCCCTTTGTCCGGCCACTCGTTTGCCAAGTTCTTCTTCGAGATGCAGCAGTTTTTCGCGCTCGCTTTGCAGCATTTTGGAGACAGGGATGCCTGTCCATTTCGATACAACCGAAGCGATTTCTTCGGCGGTTACTTCTTCTTTGGCGTAAGAGTTTTCTGTGTTTTTGATTTGCTCTTGCAAAGCGTGGAGTTGCTCTTCGGCTTCGCGGATTCTGCCATAGCGCAACTCGGCCACTTTGCCGTAGTCGCCAGCGCGCTCGGCTTGCTCGGCTTCTACTTTCCAAGCGTCTATATTTTCTTTGGTTTTGCGCAATTGGGCGATGACTTCTTTTTCACTGCGCCATTTGCTCTCGATAGACCGGCGTTTTTCTTCCAAATCGGCTATTTCTTTGGAAAGCAATCGGTCTTTTTCGGTGTTGTTTTCGCGCCTGATGGCTTCGCGCTCGATTTGCAGGCGCATGATTTCGCGGTTGAGTTGGTCAAGCTCAAAAGGCAGCGAGTCGAGTTCGATGCGCAATTTGGAGGCCGCCTCGTCCATCAAATCAATGGCTTTGTCGGGCAAAAACCTGTCCGATATGTACCTATTGGACAATTCTACCGAGGCAATAATGGCATCGTCTTTGATTCTGACCCCATGATGGATTTCGTAACGCTCTTTGATACCGCGCAAAATGGATATACTGTCCTCCACGCCGGGCTCGTCCACATAGACCGTCTGAAAACGTCTTTCTAAGGCTTTGTCGCGCTCGATATACTTCTGGTATTCTGCCAATGTGGTGGCTCCGATGGAGCGCAGCTCTCCGCGTGCCAAGGCGGGTTTGAGCAGGTTGGCGGCATCAATGGCACTCTCTCCGCCCGAGCCTGCCCCCACCAATGTATGGATTTCGTCAATAAACAGCACGATTTTGCCTTCGCTGTCTATGACTTCTTTGATGACGGCTTTGAGTCGCTCTTCAAATTCGCCTTTGTACTTGGCTCCTGCCACCAAAAGCCCCATGTCCAAGGCTACGATGGCAATGTCTTTGAGGTTTTCGGGCACATCTCCCGCCACGATACGCTGGGCGAGTCCTTCGACGATGGCTGTCTTACCCACACCGGGCTCACCTATCAAGATGGGGTTGTTTTTGGTGCGGCGGCTGAGTATTTGGAGCACCCTGCGGATTTCTTCGTCGCGCCCTATGACGGGGTCTATTTTTCCGTTGCGGGCTTTTTCGGTCAAATCTACCGAATAACGCTCAAGGCTGCGGTAGTTGTTTTCGGCATTTTGGGTTTTGACCGAAGAGCCTTTGCGCAGTTCTTTGACCAGTGTTTCAAGGCCGGCCTCTGTGAAGCCTTGTTCTTTGAGCAGGCGCGCTGCCGGCTCATTGCCGGCCAACAAGCCAAATATCAGGTGCTCTACGGCCACAAACTCATCTTTCATGCGGCTCGTTTTGGCTTCGGCACTCTGAAACACCCGCGCCGTGTCGTTGGAAAAATAGGGCTGGTCGCCCGAAGACTTGGGCAAGGCAGCCACCAACTCATCCACACGTTGTTTGAAGATGGAGGTATTGATGCTGAGTTTTTTGAGCAAATAAGACAGGTAGTTTTCGTCCAGTTCGAGCAGTGCTTTGAGCAGGTGCGCCGGCTCGATGACTTGCTGCTGGTTGCTTTGGGCTATGCCAATGCTTTTTTGCACGGCTTCTTGGGCTTTGAGGGTATATTTTTGGAAGTTCATCGGTGAAATATTTATTCAAATGTCATCAAATCTTTTGCCTTGAGCAAATACAATGGATAATTGAGACAAAATGACAGCAAAGAGGTAATTTTTTTGAGCTGCTATTTTTAATTACTTGATTTTAAGAGCCTATAATGTTGTCAAAATGTCATTTTTAGAATTGAATCCTCTCTTTGATGATGTTTTTCTGTTGGCTGCAAGCCTAAAAAACCAACAGATTGAAGTTTTTTCACAATATTTGAAAGTACTTTTCAAAAATGAGACCTGTAATTTAAGTTTATTCTTTTTTTATTTCTATTTTTGCAGGGTATTTACAAATTGACAAATAAAATGATAATCAACTTTAGTATAAAGAACTTCGGCTCGATTAAAGACAAACAAACATTAACCTTTGAAGCTGACAAATCCGACCACTTGGAAAATAGTTATATCATTCACACAAATGGACTAAGATTACTAAAAATTGCTTTAATCTACGGAGCCAATGCCTCAGGTAAGACAACCATTCTAAAAGCACTTGAATTTCTTAGAAAAATAGTTTTAGAGCCTGAAACCAAAAAAACTGATGAATTAGATTTTCAGCCATTTTTGTTTGATTCTGAAACACCTAATCAAAACTCTGTAATTAGTATTGAGTTCATAGCAAACGACACAAAGTACTTTTATGAAGTTGAGTTTTTTAGAAAAGCGGTGGTCAATGAGACGCTTAACTTTTATAATCCGAATAAAGCCAACGTGTATAAGCGAACAACAGATATTAACAATCAATTCACCGAGATTAAATTTGGAAACAAAATTAAAATCGACAAAACCATTGAAAAAAACCTTGAAGCAAATACACTTTGGAACAACACGGTCTTAGGCGGATTTCTAAAAACAAACGTTGATGTAAAAGAACTGAAAGAAGCTGTTGAATGGTTTAAAAACTACTTGCGTCCTTTAATTTTCACAAAAACACAATTAGAAGGATTTGTAACATCAAAAATTGACAAGGGAGAATTATCAAAACTCGATGTAATAAATATCCTTAAAAAAGCTGATTTTCATATTTCGGACATTGTAATTCAGGAAGAAGAAAAGGAAATTCCGGATGGCTTTATTGAATTTGTAAAAAAACAACTAAAAGCATCAGACAATGAAGTTAAAAAGTTAGAAGAAAAAGGGAAAATAACATCTGTAAATATCGAGTTTGAGCATACAGTAAACCAAACAAAATATACACTCCCAATTGAAATGGAATCAGAAGGCACAAAAAGATTCTATGGTTTTGCAGGATTGCTAGCGTTATTAATTAAAAATTCAACAGCATTTCCAATTGACGAATTAGAATCATCTCTTCATCCTGACTTGTATGCGCATTTCATTCTTTCTTTTTTGCTTAATACCGATAAATCTCAAATAATAGCAACAACACACAACAGAGAAATCCTCGACAATAAAGATATTTTTAGAAATGATGCTATTTGGTTTACAGATAAAAATGAAAAATGCTCTACTGAGTTGTTTTCTTTAGCTGATTTTGATAGCTCAATAGTAAGAAACACAACAAATATTTACAATGCCTATAAGAGCGGTAAATTAAAAGCGACACCAAATTTGGGCGACAACTTCATTGATTTGAGTATATGAGACAATCAAGGAAGATAAGAAATCAGATTGATCCAACATATTCATTTGTTGTGGATGGGGAAACTGAAATTTGGTATTTGCAAATGTTGAAACGTAATGAACGGCAATTGAAAATAAATATCGAGCCAAAACTTCCTCAAAGAAAAAGCATTGACGAGCAGTATAAACTTGTAACAGACCTTTCAGAACGTGAGTATTCAAAAGTTTTTTGGATTGTTGACTTAGACACAATAATTAAAGAGTCGAGAGAAACTCCAAAAGGCAAGAAAACACCTTTGCAGAGTTTAATTGAGCTTAGAGGAAAACTTCAAAAAGAATATAAAAATGTTACTGTAATCATTAATAATCCTTGTTTAGAATTTTGACTATTACTGCATTTTGAGAAGACCTCAAAACTTTTTGACACCTGTGACAAGGCTGAATCTGAATTGAAAAAACATTTAAAAGACTACGAGAAAACTAAGAAATATTTCACTAAACAAGACAATGATATTTACATAAAACTAAGACCACTTCTGAAAACAGCTATATCAAACTCCTCCAATTTGGGAGAGTTTGACTCGGAAAAACCGGAAAAAGCAATTTGTGAAATGTTCCTACTATTTGAAGCCGATGAAATAAAAAAACACTTCGAAAATTGACAAAGGCTTATTACAAACCGTTGCAACCGTTTGCAAGCAAACAATGAGTTTCATAACTTGCCAAAAAACGCCGCATCATGGAAAAAGTGCTTCGCCCCATCCAAAAACTGATGGTCGCCAACCGAGGCGAAATAGCCATCCGCATACTGAGAGCCGCTACTGAACTCAAAATCAGCACAGTGGCTATTTTCACCTACGAAGACCGTTACTCTTTGCACCGCTACAAGGCAGACGAAGCCTACCGCATCGGCAAATACGAAGAGCCACTCAAACCCTACCTCGATATAGAAGAAATCATCCACATAGCCAAAAAAAATGGGGTTGATGCCATCCATCCGGGCTATGGTTTTTTGTCTGAAAATCCGAGATTTGCCCGCCGTTGTCGGGAAGAAGGGATTATCTTTGTAGGCCCCAGCCCCGAGGTCATGGAGCAACTGGGCGACAAAATCACAGCCAAAAAAATAGCCCGTGCGGCCAATGTGCCCGTCATCGAAGACAGTCAGGTTGATTTGGGGCAGGGCGTAGAGGTGGCGGTATCGGAGGCGGAACGGATTGGCTTTCCGGTCATCCTCAAAGCGGCGGCGGGCGGCGGCGGACGCGGCATGAGAATAGCCAAAAACAGCAGTGAGGTAGCCAAAATGCTCCCCGAAGCCCAAAAAGAAGCCCTCAACGCATTTGGGGATGGGACTATTTTTATCGAAAAATACATCGAAAACCCCAAGCATATCGAAGTGCAAATCATGGCCGACAACTACGGCAACATGGTACACCTCTACGAGCGCGATTGCTCTGTACAAAGAAGGTTTCAGAAAGTGGTCGAAATAGCCCCCAGCGTAACGCTCACCCCCGAGACCCGCAAGCGGCTGTTCAACTACGCGCTGGCCATTTGCCGCAAAGTGAACTACAACAACGTGGGAACAGTCGAGTTTTTGGTGGACAACGAGGAAAAGGTCTATTTTATCGAAGTCAATCCGCGCATCCAAGTAGAGCACACCATCACCGAAGTCGTTACCTCGATTGATATTGTTCGCTCTCAAATACTTATTGCTGAGGGGCATTTGCTCTCCGATGACCAGATTTACATCTGGGGACAGCAAGACATCCAGTGCAACGGCTACGCCATCCAGTGCCGCATCACCACCGAAGACCCCGAAAACAATTTCCAACCCGACTACGGCAAAATCATCGCCTACCGCAACGCCAGCGGTTTTGGCATCAGGCTCGACGAGGGAAGCTGCTACCAAGGAGCTACGGTTTCGCCTTTTTTCGATTCGATGCTGGTCAAAATTTCGGCCAGCGGGCGCACCCTTTCGGGGGCAAGCGACCGACTGTACCGCTCGCTGATAGAGTTCAGGATACGGGGGGTCAAGACCAACATAGGCTTTTTGCTCAATGTCATTTCCCACCCTGTGTTTAGGCGCGGACAGGCGCGGGTCAATTTTATAGCCGACCACCCTGAGCTTTTCAATATCACCAAACCCCAAGACAGGGCTACCCGTTTGCTGGCTTATGTGGCCGATGTTACCATCAACGGCAACCCCGATGTGAGCCGCATAGACCCAAACAAAACATTCAGAACGCCCCAAGTGCCCGAGTTTTCCAAAATGCAGTCCTACCCCAAAGGAACCAAAGACCTGCTCAACGAAATGGGCAGGGAGGCCTTTGTGCAATGGCTCAAAAACGACACCCGAATCCATTACACCGATACGACCTTCCGCGATGCCCACCAGTCTCTGCTGGCTACCCGCGTGAGAATCGAAGACATCAGACGGGTGGCCGAGAGTTTTGCCAAAAACCACCCTGAAGTCTTTTCGATGGAAGTTTGGGGAGGGGCTACTTTTGACGTGTGCATGAGGTTTTTGAAAGAAAACCCCTGGCAGAGGCTGCAACGTATCCGCAAAGCCATTCCAAATATTTTGCTCCAAATGCTCATACGCGGCTCCAATGCCGTGGGCTATACCGCCTACCCCGACAATTTGATAGAGCGGTTTATAGAAAAATCATGGGAAAACGGGATTGATATTTTTAGGATATTCGACTCGCTCAACTGGCTGGAGGGCATGAAAGTCAGCATCCGTGCCGTCAGGGAGCGCACAGGCGCGCTGGCCGAAGCCTGTATCTGCTACACAGGCGATATTTTGAACACAGGCGAAAACAAATACAACCTTCACTACTACCTCGATTTGGCCAAAAAGATTGAAGACGAAGGGGCGCATCTGCTTTGTATCAAAGACATGGCGGGGCTGCTGAAACCTTATGCAGCAGAGGTGTTGATAGGCGAGCTAAAAAACACCGTCCACATGCCCATCCACCTGCACACACACGACACGTCTTCCATCCAAGCGGCCACCTACCTCAAAGCCATCGAGGCCGGCGTGGACGTGATAGACGTGGCTTTGGCCTCTATGTCAGGGCTGACCTCTCAGCCCAATTTCAACTCTATCGTGGCTTTTATGCAGTACCACCACCGCCACAACCCCGTCAACTTGGAAACCCTCAACGGCTTTTCGCGCTACTGGGAAGATGTACGCGAATACTACTACCCCTTTGAAAGCGAACTAAAAGCCGGCACCGCCGAAGTCTATGAAAACGAAATCCCCGGCGGGCAATATTCGAATTTGCGCCCTCAGGCACGTGGTTTGGGCTTGGAAGAAAAGTTTGAACAAATCAAGAAAAATTATGCGGTGGCCAACAGGCTTTTCGGCGATATTGTCAAAGTAACCCCCAGCTCTAAGGTGGTGGGAGATTTGGCTTTGTTTATGACGGCCAATGATTTGACAGAACAGGACATACTCGAAAAAGGCCACTTGCTTTCTTTTCCCGAATCAATAAAAGGGATGCTAAGGGGCGACTTGGGGCAGCCTTATGGCGGTTTTCCTGAAAAGTTGCAGCAAATCGTGCTCAAAGGCGAGCAGCCCTATACCGATTTGCCCAATGCCCACCTCAAACCCATAGACTTTGAAACTGAGTTTGTGGACTTTCAAAACAAGTTTGACAAATACTGCGACGAATTGGATTTTCTTTCTTACAAATTCTATCCTAAAGTTTTTGAAGAGTTTTACACCTTTTACCGCCAATATGCCGATGTTTCGTACTTGCCTACTCCTACCTTCTTTTACGGTATGCAAGAAGACGAGGAAATTATCTGTAAAATAGCAGAAGGTAAAGTTTTAATTATCAAGTTGGTGAGTATAGGCAAACCCGACGAAGACGGCATGAGGCGCGTTATCTTTGAGCTTAACGGCAGCACCCGCCAACTTTCGATAAGGGATAGAAATGTGGCCTCCAAAAAAGTCCTCAATCTCAAAGCCGACCTTTCCAACCCCACCCATATCGGCGCACCACTTCAGGGCAAACTCTCTGACGTAATGGTCAAAGCCGGGGATACAGTGGCCGTAAACACACCGCTTTTTGTGATAGAAGCCATGAAAATGGAGAGTACCATAGTGGCCACAGCCCCGGGCAAGGTCTCAAAAGTGGTGCTGGAGAAAGGTGCTATGGTAGCGCAAGATGACTTGGTGCTGGTAATGGACTAATCTGATTTGCCTTGGTTGACTTGGATGGCTCCGCACTTGTTGAGGTCGGAGCGGAGCATGATTTTTTTGCTCTCTTTCTTTGATTTGAGCAAAAGCGTAACCGTACAAGGCGGCGAAGTTCCTAAGCTATTGGCGTACAAGATGATAAAGTTGGCATCGTTGGGTAGTAGGTTGAGTTGGAATTTGAGTTTTTTGGCGGTAAGCAGTTGGTCTTGGCATATCCACTCGTCGTTGAGTTTGAGGGAAACCCGGTCGCCGTCCACGCCTTCGCTGTCCCAGATGTAGGCCGTCAAGGTCAGGTCGTTGGTTTGCCAGCGCGCTTGTCGATAAACAGCCCTGTCGCCCAGTGATTCGGGTGGGGTATTTTTTTGATTTGCAGGCTGTTCAGTTGGCGCTTCCAAAAAAGCAAAAGCTATGTAGTTGGAGGTTGGGGCAGGTTTTTCTTCCTGCACAGTTGGTTTATTTTCAACTATCTGAGCACTTGGTCGCTGCTCAACTTCAGGCTTCTTCTCTGTGAGTTCTTCAAGACTTACGTTATCAATAAAATAATAGGCTTGCAGGTCATCGGTGCTTTTGTAGGTTGATACCAAAGTTTGGTAGTCGTTTAGAAAAGAGCCTATCGTCAGGTAGCGATAAGCCGAATCCGCCTCAAACACTACCATGACTTTTTTCCAAAAGTTGGTATAGATGATTTCCTTGGAAATGAACTGAGGTTTGAAGGCAAGCACTTCATAGCGTTTTTGTTCGGGTTTGAAGGTGGTAAACAGTGCCCCTATGCCATCGGTTCCCGCGCTGGAGAAGCCTGTTCCTTTGCCGCTGGATAAGTAAAAAACCAATTCGTACTTTTTCCCTATTTTCAGTGACTCAATGAGTTGCACGCCCAAGTATTCGCGGTAGCTGTACAGCCTTGCCCAATAGGTAATAAATCCGCACATGGCATGCCCTTCGTAAGGCTCATAAGTGGGTTTGGATTTTGGGTCTTTGAGGAAAACAAAATCGGGTGTGCCGTAAGGGGCTTTTTTGCGTGTTTGGTTGAGGTTGAACCAGTGGGCTACTCCATCCATATTAGGGTTTAAGGAATCTCCCTCAAACTCTTCAAAACCCGGATTGGGTACAAGATTTTGTGCGGATAGTTTTGTGGAAAGCAACCCAATGGCCATCATTAAGTAGGCTATATTTTTGAGCGGGTACATGTAGGAGAATGGGTATTTGGTTTGTGGGCATTAGATTTGCACAAATTTAAAGGTTTGGATTCTTTACAGCAACCTCGCATTTTTACTTTACAGTTTAATGTTTTATTGGCGGGCACTTTTCTGTTCTTTATCAGTTTCAATATGTTGCTTGCCGAACTTCCGGCTTATCTTTCTTTGATGGGCGGTGAGGCTTACAAAGGCTTGATTATTGGGATATTTACCATTTCGGCGGCTATTTCCCGTCCTTTCAGCGGCAAACTTGCCGACAAAGTTGGCCGTAGGCCGGTGATTTTTTTTGGGCTTGCGCTGGGCATTGTGTGCTCTTCGCTTTATGGCTTTACGGTAGGGGTTTTTGGTTTTTTTGCCCTGCGCTTTTTGCATGGTTTTGCTGTTGGCTTTGCCCCTACGGGCACAAATGCCGTGATGGCAGATATTGTTCCGGTGAGCCGAAGGGGTGAGGCTTCGGGGATTATGGGGCTGACTTCGGGGGTGGGCATGTCTTTGGGGCCTTTTGTGGGTAGCACTCTGGTCAAAGCCTATTCTTTCGATGTGATGTTTGGGGTGTCAGCGGCGGTGGGGCTGATGTCTTTACTGATGCTCTTGGCCATAGAGGAGACCTTGCCTTTTCCCCAAAAATTCAAAGGCAATCTTTTGAAAATCAAGCCAGAAGAAGTTTTTGAGCCTCGTGTCATGCCGGTTTTTATCACCATCATTTTTGCTGCTTTTGCTTTTGGGGCGGTACTGACCACCACGCCTGACTTTGTTGAGTACATTGGCCTTTCAGACCCCAAGTACCTGTTTGGTTGGGGCAACAAGGCTATTTTTATGACTGTGTTCACATTTTCTTCCATCCTTATGCGGCTTATTTCGGGCAAAATCTCAGACCGTTACGGGCGGCCTCAGTTGCTTATTGCCGGCAATTTGTTTGTGGTTATTGCCATGCTGTTGTTGGCTTTGAGCCGTATGCCTGAGCTGATTTTGTGGGCGGCGGTGGTGTATGGTTTTGGGGTGGGCATCAACGCCACCATGGTTACGGCTTGGACGATTGATTTGGCCTTGCCCGACCACAGGGGGCGCGCTGTTTCGACCATGTTCATCTCTTTGGAGCTGGGGATAGGCTCGGGGGCTTTTATCAGCGGCTTCTTGTACGCCAACAACCCTGCAAACTTTTCTTTGGTGTATTCGGTTTGCGCCGCAATGAATGCAATTTGTATTGTGTACCTGTTTTTTTATTTGAATAGAAATAAAGTGCAATTTGCTTAATAAGCCCAAACTTGCAACTATTTTAGTTTCATATTTTAAATTTATGGATATTTAAAATAAAGTAAATTTATTTTCCGAATTAAGCAATAAAATAGCATTTGCGGTTTAAATAGTTGAGAATAGGCCATCGACAGGGCATTCATCCCGTAGGGATGGCATGTTTATAGAAAAACAGTACCACAAATGCTTGGGACTCCGTTAGACTCGAATCCCATCAATTTTGCCCGGGCTACAAACATGTAATTACCTACGACATAATGCGTAATTTATTTAGTTGTTAAGGATTAAAAAAATTTCTATTGCTCAGTTCGATTTAATATAGATGAGTATTTTTGTCCAAAAAACATATATGAGCATAGAGCAAGCCCAAAAAATGGTGGACGAATGGATCAAAACCAAAGGAGTCAGGTATTTTAATGAACTGACCAATCTGGCGGTTTTGATGGAAGAGGTGGGAGAGTTGGCAAGGCTCTTTGCCAGAACTTACGGCGAACAATCCTTCAAAGAAAGCGACAAACACCGTGATTTGGCCGATGAAATGGCTGATGTGCTGTTTGTGTTGATATGCCTGGCCAACCAAACAGGAGTCAATCTCAGCGAGGCTTTGGAAAAGAATTTGGCAAAAAAAACCGAAAGAGACTCACAAAGACACTTGGAAAACAAAAAACTGAATCCATAAACCTTTTTGAGCCAAATTTTCAAAATTATTTTTCCATCTTACTCCATAAATTTAGAAAATGAAAACACTGAAGCGTATCTCCTTTTTTGTGCTGTTGGCTTTTGTGGTATTGTTGTCGGTGTTGCTTTTTAATACCTATACACTCAAAAGCTACCAAATTGATGTAGCACCCGCCTCTGAGCCGCAACTCAAGGAAGGCTGGGCGCAAAGACTCTCCCAAGCCATACAAGTACCCACCATCAATCACGAAAACCCAATTCACAATGATACAGCTACATTTTCGCGGCTTATCAATCTTTTGGAGGCAAATTATCCATTGGTTTCTAAGAATATGGAAGTCAAACGGTTTGGTCATAGTTTACTTTACCGTTGGAAGGGTAAAAATGCTTCTTTGCCACCTGTGCTGTATATGGCTCATCTTGATGTAGTTCCCGTTGAGCAAGGCGAGCAAGCATGGGAATACCCGCCATTTTCGGGTGCCATAGAGCAAGGCTACATTTGGGGCAGGGGTGCGATGGATGTAAAAAACTTGGTCTGTGCCATGCTGGAAGCCTCAGAGCACCTAATCGAAAAAGGCTTTGAGCCTCAGCGCGATATCTATTTTGCGATGGGACAGGATGAAGAAACAGGCGGCATGGAAGGCAACGGTAAAATTGCGCAGTACCTCCAAGAAAGTCGGGTTCGCCTTGAATACGTGCTCGACGAAGGTCTTTTTATACTCAGCGGAGTTTTTCCGGGCGTATCGTTGCCCACGGCTTTGGTGGGCATTGCCGAAAAAGGGTCGGTTGATTTGCAAATCACGGCACTCTCCGAAGGCGGGCATGCTTCCAATCCCCCCCGCGACAACGCGGTGGCACTACTCTCACAGGCTCTTGTCAAAATTAACCAAAAAGGCTTTCCTGCCGGCATCTCAGGAGCAACCGGAGACATGTTTCGCTTTTTGGCACCCGAGATGAGCCTGCCTTTCAATGTGTTGTTTTCCAATATGTGGCTTTTTGAGCCTTTGTTGCTCAGCCAACTCGACCGCCCCCCAACCATGAGCAGCATCCGCACCACCGTAGCCCCCACCATCTTGGAAGGCAGTCAAAAATCGAATGTGCTGCCGCAAAAGGCCCATGCCGTACTGGACTTGAGGCTGCTGCCCGGAGAAACCCAACATTCAGCCGCAGAATACATCAGCAAACTGGTGGCTGGTGAGCGCGTAAAGGTGGACTTCCTGCATCCGCCATTAGAAATTGACAACCCAAGCCCCATTTCTTGTGTGGATTGCGAGCCTTTCCAAATCATCCATCAATCCATCAAAGAGGTTTTTGGGCAGGTGCTTGTTGCGCCTTCTCTTTTTGTGGCACGCAGCGATTCAAAGCACTATGTCAAACTGGCCAATCATGTGTATCGGTTTAATCCTTTGCAACTAAACAAAGAAGATATTTCCCGTTTTCATGGCACCAACGAGCGCATATCGCTTGACAACTATGAGAAAATCATCGGATTTTACATTAAAATCATGGAAAAAAACTAATTGTTTTGCACTAAAAACAACTGCTTTAAGGTGGATTCTACCGGTTTGTCGTATTTAAAACAAACAACACAATTGGAAAATCAAGAACAACCAAAGAGTATAGATATATCCAACATTGATTTGGAACAACTCAAACTCAAAGTAGCTGAAAATCCTGGACTTTTGCCCTACGCCCACCATGTGGGTTCGCCTGCCATCAAGCCCGAAGATGCGGGCAAAGTCAAAGGCAAATCATTGTTGGCCATGTACCAACAAACTGACAATCAGCTTGCTCAGGTGTACAAGCAAGTTGAACTCATGTTGGCTCAGGCTCAGGCCATCCAAAACCGCCGCATCGTGTCGGAGCGCATCTACCGCGCCCAAATGCCCAGCGAGCCTGTCATTGGACAAACCTACTATCTTTACAAAAGAGATGACACAACAGACGTTGTTTCGTTAGTAGCCCCTCACGAGTGGGGCAGGTCTTTCAAATTCAAAGCATATATCGCCACCATCCAACTCATGGCAGACCGAACCTGGCAAATCATGGAAGAAGGCGAAGAGTTGGAGCACTGGAAGTCAAAATTTAGTCTCTAAAGAAACTATTTTTTTGCTTTTGCGGCCTGTTTTTCATTTTCGTAAAGTGCGTTAAGCCCTTCGATAACCTCTTGGGTTATGTTGTATTGTTCGGAGGCGTAGAGCAAAGGGCCGCCGACCTCAGAGTGGGCGATGATGTAGGCAAATTGTTTCTCCCTGTTGTATTCTTTCAAAAAATCATTGAGTCTTTTGTAAAGTTCTTTGTCCACTTCGGCGATTTTTGCTTGCAAGCCTTGTGTAACGGAAGCCTCATAAGTCTGAATCTCTTGCTGTTTGCGCATGAGTTCTTGTTGCTTTTCTTCGACTTGTTTTGCGGAGAGCAGTTTGGCGTTGGCTTGGGCTTCAAAGTTTTGGCGGTCTCTGTCCCAGTTTACCAATCGGTTTTCAAGCTCGAGTTTGATTCTGCGTCTTTGCTCTTCGAGTTCTTTAGCTTTTTCTTCATAAAATTTGTAGTAAAGATTCAAAGAATCCACATTGACATAAGCTATCGGAAAAGCAGCCGCAGCAGGTGCAGCCGTGTCATTGGCCTGAGAAACAGTTTTTGGATTTTGTGAGCAAGCAAAAGCAGTCAGCCAGATAATGGCAAATATTTTTTTCATGGGAAAACGTTTATAGCTGCAAATATGAATTATTGTTTACAATAATTTGCTGACAAGGGGTGAAAACGAGCGATGGTTTCCCGCAAAAATTTCATATCCAGGTGGGTATAAATTTGTGTGGTGCTGACACTGCTGTGGCCGAGCATGGCCTGCACACTGCGCAAATCTGCTCCGTTTTCAATCAAGTGGGTGGCAAAAGTATGCCTGAAGGTATGAGGGCTTATCTTTTTTTGTATTCCGGCCAAAGCGGCGGTTCGCCTGATAAATTCAAATACGTATATGCGGGAGATTTTTCCGCCTTTTGCATTAAGAAACAAAAATTTATTAAATTGAGGTTGAACCTTTTGGGGCATTCTAAACTTGCTCAAGTACAGCTCAATCGCCTCAAGTGCAGAACTGCTTATCGGTACGATTCGCTCTTTTTGTCCTTTGCCCCAAACTTTTACGAAGCCTTCTTTTATATTGACCTCATCTGTTTTGAGTGAAATAAGTTCTGAAACCCGCAGCCCGCAAGCATACAATACTTCAATCATGGCTTTGCCTCTCAAGCCTGCCCAATCGTTGCCCAATACCCCAAGCATGACTCCAATTTCTTGCAACGACAGCACTTCGGGCAGTTGTCGGCCAATTGTTGGGCTGGCAATCAGTTCGGCGGGATGCTTTGAAATGGCAGATTCCAGCATAAGAAACCTAAAAAAAGTCTTGATGCTTGAAAGCATACGCGCCTGAGTGCTCGGGGCTACCCCCAAATCATAAAGCCCCGCCAAAAAATACTCAATGTCTTGTTGGGTAGCCGCCTGCGGTTCTACATCCGTCCAAGAGGAAAAACGCTCCAAATCCCTAAGATAGGCTTCTATGGTATGAGCCGAACTTGCGCGCTCCAATTGGAGGTACAGGCGAAATTTTAGCAGCCACTCTTGCCATTTTTCCATGCGCAAAACTACCCAATCGGCCTAAATGTGTGAGAGCCTTTTTAGTCATTAGATAAATGCTTGTTTTTCATCGGCAAACACTCTTGCATATTAGATTAAAAACCCATCTAATTTTTGCTTCTGCCGTTTTATTAGTAAAACTTTGTAGTAAAATTTAATGAGGCTAACAAGCTCGATAACACCTAAAATTAAAGCATGAAAAATCTAAAATCTCTTCAAGATTCTGAACTAATTTCTGTATATCTCTCCGGAGATGAGTCGGCATTTCAAGAGTTGGTTTCAAGATACCGCCACAAGGTTTACACCACTATTTTGGTCATTGTCAAAGACCCCAGCGAAGCCGAGGATTTGCTTCAAGATACTTTCATCAAAGCCCTAAAAACCATCCAAAATGGCAAATACAACGAAGAGGGTAAATTTTTGCCTTGGATAACCAGAATTGCACACAATATATCAATAGATCATTTCAGAAAGAGCCGCCGCTTCCCAACCACTTCGGTAGAAGAAGAATACCAAGGTGCTGATTTCAGTTTCCAAGAAGAAAGCTACGAAAGCCGTCAAATCCGTCAAGAAAATCAGGCACGTTTGAAAGAGTTGATCCGCAGTTTGCCTCATACCCAAAGAGAAGTGCTGATGATGAGGCACTATATGAAGATGAGTTTTCAAGAAATAGCCGACACTACAGGTGTGAGCATCAACACAGCCCTTGGCCGTATGCGCTATGCCCTCATCAATTTGCGCAAACAAATGCAACAAAGCCAGTTTTTGCCCATCAACGAATATTAAACTTTGGTTTGCACGGTTCAATAAGTACCATTTTGCAGGTTGGGTAGAGGGTTTTGGTCTCTGCCAAGCGGTATAGAAAGCCCAAAGTAAGGCGAAACCATGTTGGTTGCCTTTACTTCGCCGTTCTCCAGACGCGCAAAAGTCCATCGGTAGTGCATACCCACCACAAAAAATTTGCTGATGTTGTAGCCAAGCAACACAGACATTTGCGAACGCTCATCAACATAAAACGCACTCTCCAAACTCCTGAGTGAGCTTTTGATGTAGTAGGCTTGTATGGAAACCTTGCCGCCAATGGGGCGATTCGAGCGGGCGTGAAGTTGCAACATCCCCGGAGCCTCAAAACCGATATTGTCCGGTAAAAGCAGGCTGCCTCCCAAATGCACAGCCCTCATAAATGTCCCGTTGAGTGCACCGAATACACCTGTTTGGGCTCGAACACTGCCCAATTGCTCAATCCTACGGTCTTTGTTGATTTCGTAGCCCACATCAAAGAATTGAGGAAGAAAAAAATCCGAAAACCAGACCCGCTCTACCCTTGCATCGAGTATAAAATCATCTCCCACCATTCTCATGCGTGTGGCCAGCCCTATGCCCGCTCCCCTGCCCTGTTTGTACGCAATGCCTCGCTGTTCGAGTACTTGCCGTAAGGTGTCCGGCGTGAGCAGTCCCCCTGCTTGGGTGTAAGCCGACAGCCGCATAAAAGAAGTATTTACCAAATCAAAACCTACATCAAAAGACCATGCCGACATGCCTTGGCTGACCATTTGGTAGGGAATGGCTCCGGTAGCAAATTTCCTGACCGGATTTTTGTCTCTATCGGTTACAAATGCAACTCCAAACTCCAGTGTGTTGATGATGGGAATGTTGGTCTCTCCCAAAGGTCTAAAATAAGGTCGCAAGCCCAAGAGAGTAAAAGAAGCCAAGTGCAAATCGCTGTAAAATCCCTCCAAACCATATTTGCGCCTAATCAGCACATCGAAAGTGATGCCAAATTTTCGCCTTTCAAAGCTCACCGCATTGCTGTAATTGTTGACCAAAAGCCCATACCCCAAGTAAGTTCCCGTGATGTCTCCCAAACGCAAGTAGAAAGGGTCGAGTTTTTTGCGCCCATACCTCAAATAGCGTATCAACCGCAAAGCACCAATGCCGTAATAATACTCATCGGCTCTAAATGAGCCATTTTCTGCATCAAAAAGCAGGGGCACATCCACACCGATACCTACCTTTTTGAAGGCAAATTCGGTCTGAAACCTTAGTCCATAGTAAGCCCTGCCGTCAATATTGACAAATCCAAACTTTAATCCTATCTGTCTGGCACTATCGTTTTGGCTCAATGGTGTAAAAGTGGTGTATTCCAATCTCTGATGGTGTTGTGCCATCGCCAACATAGGCCAGAGTATGAGTAAAAGCGTTTTTCTCATAATGCAAAATTTTGTTCAAAGTTATAGATAACTAAAAACAAAACTTTGTCAAATCTTTATTGGTACAACTTCTTTTTACTCGTCAAAATTTTGTCAAAACTTATAGTTTTGTCTTTTATCAAACATTTAGTATGCCCGACAATTTGCCAAAAAAAATTATAGTGATAGGCTCAGGTTTTGCTGGCCTGAGTTGCGCTTCTGTATTGGCCAAAAAAGGCCACCGAGTTACTCTGCTTGAGAAAAATGCAGAAACGGGAGGGCGAGCAAGGGTTTTTCGAGCAGAGGGTTTTACTTTTGATATGGGGCCTTCGTGGTACTGGATGCCGGAAGTGTTTGAAAATTTTTTCAATCTTTTTGACAAAAAAGCCTCTGATTTTTATGAACTGGTAAGGTTATCGCCCTCTTACAAAGTGTTTTGGAAAAACGGAACCTACGATAATATTCCTGCTCAAATGAGTGATTTGGAAGCTCTTTGCGAGAAATACGAAAAAGGAGGGGCTAAAAAGTTACGCCTTTTTTTGAAAGAAGCAGCCTACAAATACCGCGTGGGAATGGATGAATTTGTCTGGAAACCCAGCCTAAGCGCAATGGAGTTTTTAGACCCTCGTTTGCTGGTCAATGCCATTAAAATTGACATGTTCAAATCCATTCGCTCCCATATACGCAAATTTTTTTCACACCCAAAAATTTGCGAACTTCTTGAGTTTCCGATACTCTTTTTAGGGGCAACCCCACCCCAGACTCCCGCCTTGTACTCCATGATGAACTACGCTGATATGAGTTTGGGAACTTGGTATCCTTTGGGCGGGATGGGCAAAGTGATAGAGGCATTTGTAAAAATAGCTCAAAGTCAAGGGGTTGAGATAAAAACGAACTCCCCTGTTGAAAAAATAGAAGTCAAACAAGGCAAGGCCACAGGCGTGTGGGTACGTGGAGAATTGTTGCAAGCCGACATAGTGGTATCGGGGGCAGACTACGAGCACACCGACCAAAAGCTCCTTGAGCCACCCTATCGCAACTACACCGAAGCCTACTGGCAAAGTCGAGCGATGGCCCCTTCTTCTTTGTTGTATTATCTGGGGGTAAACAAGAGGATTGAGGGCATTGAGCACCACAACCTTTTTTTTGACGAGGATTTTGACCGGCATGCCGTAGAAATATACCAAACTCCACAGTGGCCTTCTAAGCCGCTCTTCTATGCCTGCGTACCTTCCAAAACAGACCCCACGGTTGCGCCTCAGGGCATGGAAAACCTCTTCATACTCATCCCTGTCGCTACCGGATTGACGGATGACAATGAGCAAATTAGGGAACAATACCTTGATGTTGTATTGCAAAGATTGGAGGCAAAAACAGGCCAACAGATTAAGCAACACATCATTTACAAGCGCACCTTTGCCCTAAAAGAATTTATATCTGACTACAACGCCTTCAAAGGCAATGCCTACGGACTTGCCAACACCCTCATGCAAACAGCCATACTGAAGCCTCGACTTCAAAACCGCAAAGTTCCCAATCTCTATTACACCGGCCAGCTTACCGTACCCGGCCCCGGTATGCCTCCTTCAATTATTTCGGGGCAAGTGGTGGCAAAATTGATTTCAAAAAACTGATTTATTTGGCATACCCCACAATAAAATAAGTAACATACCCCACGACCTCGTGAACCAATACATAAAAATTTTGGAACGCCCCTTCGGAAGGCCAAAGAGCCATTGCAGGATACACTTGCCCTCTTAGGGATTTGAAATCTGTCGCAAATGGCTCTACCTCAATACCTTGTGCTCTAAAACAACCCATAGCGCGCCTTAGATGGAAAGCTGAGGTAATGAGCAACACACGGGAAGTGGCGAATTTTTCCTTTAAAACCTGAGCCGTAAATTTGGCGTTTTCATTTGTATTCAAAGAATTAGGTTCTACTGTAACCAAACTGTCAGCTACTCCGGCGGTGAGCAGCAATTCTTTGAGTTTTACGGCTTCAGAGATTGAATTAAGGTGAGCAGGAAAACCTCCGGATATGATGATATGTTTGATTTTGCCACTTTTGAGCAAATAAAGCGGGGCGATAATCCTATCGGCAGCCGTCTGAAAATAAGGGCGGTCTGATGGTACACCCGCATAAAGCATGCCCGTCAATACCACACAAACATCAAACTGCTCTTTGAGTTCAGAAATTTCTTTATTAGGCAACTCCCAGACACTCATCAAATTATTTACCAAAAGCGGACAACTGCACAGATAAAGCAAAACAACCCCTGCAAGAAGCCTCTTCTTAATTTTGCTGAGAGATTTTGCCCTCAAAGCCCATATCAAAATGGCAAATACCCAAGTCAGGGGCATGGCCAAAACAGATATTGTCTTTGAGAGTAGGTAAAACATTGGCTATGATGTTATTGGTGATAGGTTTGGGCGGCAGCGCGGCGGAGTCTATCGTTGAGGGCACGCCCCAAGCCCCGCTCCGGCAGCCACTCAGCCAAAATCATATCTACTTTGAGTTTGTCCATCTCTCTCATAAGAGCAAAAAACTGATACGTAGCCTCACGCAGGTCGCCATGCGGTGACAACACAAACTTGTAGTCTGCTTGTAAGTCTTTGTCGTGAAAGAGCAAAAGAGCTATTTTTTTTCCTTCGTGTTTCAAAAGCAGGTCTTCTACATCACCCACCATGATAGGGGTCAGCGGTGAGTAATGTTTTTCGAGCATACCGGGAGCGTGGGGGATGGTTTGGGCTGAGTCCGCCACCCTGACCTGACCAATGAGCGACTCTATATTTTCCAGAGAAATAGCTCCTTGCCTCAAAATAGTAGGATGACCATCGGGAAAAGCCACAATCGTAGATTCAACCCCCACACTACACTGTCCACCATTGAGAATATAGGGAACTCGCCCGCCCAATTGTTCTTCGACGTGAAGGGCAGTAGTGGGGCTTATGTATCCAAACGGGTTGGCACTGGGTGCGGCCAAGGGATAGTCGAGTATAGAGAGCAACTCCAATGCCAGCGGATGAGAAGGTATGCGAACCGCAACGGTATCTAAACCACTGGTTACCAAGTCAGGAAGTTCAGGTTTTTTGGGTACAATCACCGTCAGAGGCCCCGGACTAAAAGCAGACAGAAGCTTTGCAGCGGTTAGGGGCAAAGACCTACACACAGCCGACAATTTGTCCACATGAGAAAGGTGCACGATAAGCGGATCGAAATGAGGCCGATTTTTGATTTGATAAATCTTTGCCACTGCCTGAACATCAAAAGCATTTGCTCCAAGCCCGTAAACGGTTTCGGTGGGGAAGGCAATCACATCGCCCGAATCAAGCCATTTTTTTGCAGTATTTACGTCAGTTCCAATCATTGTTCAAAGAGTATTGCCACAAATATAGATACCAAATTGCTTGAAACTTGTTGAAAAATTGGTTTTTAAGCCAATACCAGCATCTATTGAATTAAGCGAACTTGCTCTAAGGTACTTTCTTGCTCTGAGACAGTTAGTTTAGCCCTTGCTCCCAGCACCAAAGGGCGGTTTTCGGCAATATGTCCAAAAGGCATACCAAAGGCCACAGGATAATTGTACTTCTTGAGTGTATCCAACACAACCTCTTCTGAACTTTTTTTACCAAAATCTTCGGGCTTGTCCTTCATTTTGCCAAATTGCCCCACGGCAACCCCTGCCAGATTTGCCAGCCTTCCTGCTCTGTCAAGTTGCACCATCATCCTGTCCAGATGGTAATGATGCTCCCCCAAATCTTCAAAAAATAGAATTTTACCGCTGTAATCAGGCTCGTACTTTGTTCCGATGACATTGACCAAAAGCGAGAGATTGCCCCCGATGAGTTCGGCTTCTGCTTGCCCCAAAATATTGAAAGGAGAAAATTTTGCTTTATGGGCTTCAAAAGTCCCTGTTTTTAGCACAAGATGGAGTTGCTGAATACCAAAGCCGTCGTTGCCTTCGGGTATTGAGAGCATTTGCGAATGGAGAGAAGCATAGCCCAATTTATTGATTGCCAACAGCAAAGGAGTAATATCACTGTATCCCGCTATCCATTTGGGGTGTTTGAGAAAGCCCTCAAAATTCAAGCTATCTAAAATTCTGGTGATACCGTACCCGCCACGGGCGCAAACGATGGCTTTATATTTGGGGGAATCCAGGGCACTTTGCAAATCTGAAAGCCTCTCCGCATCAGAGCCTGAAAATACGCCTTCCTTTTTAAAAACATTGGGCATGAGTTCAATACGATAGCGGCAAAGTCTCAAAATCTTTACACCTCTTTGGAGTGCTTGCCTATTGACATAACCTGAAGGTGCCACAACCGCTACCTCAGCACGATCAGAGAGTCTTGGAGGAAACAACACGTCAATTTTTTTGCAAAGTTTAATAAAAAAAACTACTTTCTAAAAAGAGAGGTAAGAATTTTTGGAAATTCTTGGTGCTCACAACTCCGATTTAGGGTTGATTTTTGTTGAATTTGGGCGGTTTTCTGTCCACCGAATGGAGTGAAAAGTTCTATTTTTCAATACAAAATAATCAAAAGCAATTGAGCGGGGATAATAGCCTTCGTAGTGTTTTTTTCTTCGTCCCGATGCCTCGCTTCGCTTGCGATAAGCCAACAAATAAGGAATGTGGCGATAGAAATCTATGTGGGCTTTGAAAACCGCCCAAGAAAACTGTGGCTCTCCAAGCAGCAAAAACCTCACCGCTGCAATGCCATCCAAGACCAACCTGAAAAAGGTAACATAGAGCCATTTCCTTCTTCTTAAGTTCTTGGAAAGCAGCATCAAGCCGTTGCGGAAGTTGTAAAACACCTTTCTTGGACTGGTAGAGTGCAAAGTGCCTCCTCCCAAATGATAAACTGTGCTTTTTCCACAGTAATATATTTTCAAACCTTCATTTCTGATGCGCCAACAAAGGTCTATTTCCTCCATATGAGCGAAAAATGCCTCATCCAGTCCACCGAAACGGTGGTAAATATCGGAGCGAATCATCATGCAAGCCCCTGTCGCCCAAAAGATTTCGGCTTCGTCATCAAACTGCCCTACATCGGCCTCCAACGTATCAAACAACCTGCCACGGCAAAAAGGATACCCAAATCTATCTAAAAAGCCTCCCGCTGCGCCCGCGTACTCAAAGTGGGTTTTCATGGTGTAAGACTTGACTTTGGGTTGGCAGGCCGCAATCTCAGTGTCCGAGTTCATTAGCTCCAACATTGGATGCAGCCAGCCTTCGGTAACTTCTACATCAGAATTAAGCAATACATAAAACTTGGCTTGTACTTGGGCTAAAGCCTTGTTGTAGCCGCCACAAAAACCATGATTTTCTTTCAGCTCAATAACTTGAACCTCAGGAAACTGAGTCCTCAAAACGACAAGAGAATCGTCTGTCGAGGCATTGTCGGCTACTATTACTTTGCAGCCGTTACTACAACTAATAACGGAGGGAAGAAAAGTTTTTAAGTGCTTTGAACCGTTGTAGTTTAAAATCACAACAGCAATGTCTGTCAGGTTAGACATGAAAATTATTTGAACTCTACGCCCGGTATATTCGGCAATAGCCCCTCAGTTCCTTTTTTGATTTCTTGTTTTGCGTGCTCGTCGGCTTTTTCCATGGCGCTGTTCACGGCAGCGACTATCAAATCCAAAGTCAATTCTTTGTCGGCGTATGTGGCATCTTCAACCTCAATTTTTTGCAGTTTCCTTTGCCCATTTACAGTGGCTTTTACCATACCGGCTCCGGCTTCACCTTCAAGGTTGATTTGTGCCAAAGCGTCCTGAACAGACTTCATTCGGTCTTGTACTTCTTTAAACTTTCCAAATATGTTTGATAAATCCATTTTGATATGTTTGCTCATGCAAAAATATCAATTTCAAACAAAAAGAGGAAATTTTGCACTCAAATGCCAAATCAGAATCTTAATGTTTGTTATTTTTTTAGCTACTGTTAGCTTTTTCTTAATTTAAGAATTTTATTTGCAATAATTTACTATATCTACGATGCAAAACTATCTTCGTCTCTGGGTGGTATTTTTCTGTTTGTCACCTGTATTAGGCTTTGCACAACCCTCTAACAAAAAAGCTGCCTCCCTCTTAAAATCAGGAAAAGAGTTTGTCAGGGTAGAAGACTACGAAACAGCCCTCCCTTATTTGCTCTCTTACGACAGTGCCGTTAGAAATGACCCTGAGGGCAACTATTATTTGGGAATTGTTTATTACCACCTTGACGAGTGGGAGAGGGCTTTGGTATGCTTTAACGTAGCCCAAAGAGCCAAAGAACCTTTTGAGGAATTTTACTTGCATAAAGCAAAAGTGTTTCACCTTTTGACTGGTGAAGACACTAAGCATCTGATAGACAGTGCTGAGAAATACTACAAGTTGCACCTACAAGTTGCTGTGGATGAAAAAGATAAAAAATGGACTCAAGCCTACATTTCTCAGTGTTCGGTGGCGCGCAAATTGATGAAAAACCCTGTCGCCATAAAAATAGAAAATTTGGGAGACAAGATAAACACCCCCTACCCTGACTTTGGCCCTGTTATCTCTGCTGACCAACAGACTTTGATTTTTACTTCCAAGCGTCCTGTTGAGTTGGGCGGTACTTCAGATGTTAAAGATGAAAGAGGGCGGTACTTTGAAGACCTCTACATCACCACCAAGGGCAGAGACGGTGAGTGGAAAAAGCCAAAAAATATGGGAAAATTGGTCAATACCGAAACCCACGATGCCAGCATTGGATTGGCTCCTGACGGCAGCGAACTTTATATCTATAAAACTGAAGGCAAAGGCTACTATGGTGATATTTTTGTGAGTTACCTGCGCGACACCTCATTTACAAAACCCGAGAGACTTCCCGATGGAATCAACTCCCCTCAATGGGAACCCAGTGCAAGTATCAACCGAGACCGCAAAACCCTCTACTTCACCAGCAACCGTAAAGAACCTACCGCAGCCACTGCCAAACAAGGAGACAACCGTGACATTTATATCGTTAGGAGGTTGCCTGACGGCAAATGGGCTAAATCCCAAAACATCGGAGCTCCTATCAATACCGAGTTTGACGAAGATGCCCCTTTTATTCACTCTGACGAGGTTACACTTTATTTCAGTTCCAACGGCCCCAATAGCATGGGCGGATTTGATATATTCACTTCAAAATACGACCCCAAAATCGACAAATGGAGTGAACCCGTCAATATGGGTTATCCCATCAATTCGACCGGAGACGATATTTATTTTGTTTGGAGCGCGGATAAAGTCAATGCTTATTTTGCATCGCGAAGAAATGATGGCTTTGGAGAAGTGGATATCTATATGCTCTCCATGCCTGAATCTGATTCGAGGGTTATCACCTTGGATGGTAAAGTTCTTGACAAAGAAACCCGCAAAGCCTTGGCCTCTACAGTAGAAATTACGATTAAAAAGAACAAAAAACCTTTTCAGCTCTCCAATACCAACACTTTTACCGGAAAGTTTCAAGCATTTTTGGATCCTGAGGACGGGGATTATGTCGTTAAAATCAATGCCCCGGGTTATGTCCCTGTAACCAAAATCTTCCACATGCCCGAAGAGGTCAGCGTAGCTACCACCATACCCGTAGAATACGAACTTCAAAAAATAGAGGACTACAAAGGCGGAGAAATCTCATCACTCGATTTTGATAATCCCAAAATCGGGGAGGATACTGAAAATGACCTCGGTTCGATTGTGGACATGCTAAAAAATAACCCTGATATTAATGTTGAAATCGTTGTCCATTCTAAAAAAGATGAGCAATCGGACAGCCTTATGGCCATATTTGAGACTAAGGCAAAGGCAGAGCAATTGGTGGAGGAAACCAAAAATATGGGTGCACCGGAAGACCGTATCAGAGGTACGGGGTTGGGTACTACTTATGCAGACAAAAAGAAATTTGGTGAGAACAGATTTTTAGTCGAATACATTATTCACCACAACGACGAAGACATAGCGGCCATTTACGGGAAATTCATTGGCGACGACCCCAAAAAACTAAAAGAGGAAAAAGTCAAATACGACAGCATTTACATTGCGCCTGAGAACATTAAGCCGGGCTACGTCTTGAACCTCAAATTTATGATCAACTTCACAACAGGCTCTTCCAATATAGATCCAAACCCCGAAAACGAGGACGCTATCAATGAGATGTTGTACTACATGAAAAAATATCCGCAAATCAAAATTGAAATCAGTGGCCACACTGACAACGTAGGTGGAGCAGAATACAATCAAAAACTATCAGAGCGCAGGGCACAAACCGTCAGACAGCAGTTGATATTTAAGGGAATCCCCGCCGATCGAATCACTGCAAAAGGATACGGACTCACCCGCCCAATTGCCGACAACAGTACACCTGAAGGACGTAGGACAAACAGACGCATCCAAGCCGAAATCACGGCTGTAATAAATTAACCCATTACACTAACCTGATTGATAGCGCATTAATATCCAAATTAATGCGCTGTTTTTTTAGTGAGCTGTGTAGAAAGGATTAGTTTAAAGATTAAAGGGGCTTATAGAAATGCTTAGAAATCATACCACTACCACAGTTGCATAGTTTAGTTAGCAAACTGCAATAACTTTTGGCCTTAAGTTATTTTGCCAAGTATTGAATTACTGATTCGGATTTAATAGCCAAGTGCTTGGTTTTCTTGAGAAGATATTTTGAGTATTTCTTCATACTCTTGTGGAGTGATGTCGCTGAAGAAATAATGAGCAGGGTCAATCTTATTTCCGTTGTGTATGACCTCGTAGTGCACGTGCGGAGCGATAGATTTACCGGTATTTCCTACTTCTCCTATTTTTTGTCCCCTTTTGACCTTCTGCCCTACAATAACATTGAATTTGTCCATGTGAGCGTATTTGGTAATGTAACCAAACCCGTGGTCAATTTCTACTTGTTTTCCGTATCCCCCTCCCCATCCTGCTGTAATCACTCTTCCATCGCCGGTGGCATAAATTGGGGTGCCTTTAGGGGCCGAAAAGTCACAGCCTGTGTGCATTCTACGGGTCTTGTAGTGGGGGTCTATCCTCATGCCAAAACCTGACGCAAAACTCTTGAGGTCTTTATTAGAAAGCGGTCTGATAGCAGGTATGGATGCTATCATTTCATTTTTACGCTTGGCCAACTCCACAATCTCATCATAAGATTTGCTCTGGGCGTACAGGCGTTTTTTGAGTGTCTCCAATTTTTTGAGGTTGGAGATGAGCATTTGATGACTGGTGAGATTGAGTTTGTAAAGCTCTTCAAATTTTTGTGTGCCGCCGCTTGCTGACTGCCTGACTTGCAAGGGTATAGGCTCTGCTTCAAAAAGAACCCTGTAGATATCGTTGTCTCTTTCTTCCAATTCAGTAACCCATTGTTGGGTTTTGGCCAACTCAGTTGATAGAATTTCGTGAGCCAACTGTAGATCAGCCTTTTCTTTCAAAAGCCTTTCCACTTCGCGGGTGGGAAAAAGTCGGTTGTATAATCCGGCAAACACCACACCAAATACCGCACAAACTACCAAAAAGCCTAAGGTGTTGAGAACGAACTCTAAGCGTGTCGTTTTAATTCTTTCATAGCGACACGTTTCTGTATCGTAATAATACTTAATTTTGGCCATAAATTTGGGCTAATGAGCGAAATAACAAGCTGGGTAACAAAACCCGGCAAATCGGTCAAAAGCCATTGTTTGGACGCAAAAATAAACTTTACCGTGAAATCGCAAGAAATTAGAAGAAAATTTTTAGACTTCTTTGCATCAAAAGGCCATCAAATCGTGCCTTCTGCACCGCTGGTCATCAAAAATGACCCTACTCTTATGTTTACCAATGCGGGCATGAACCAGTTCAAAGACTATTTTTTGGGCAATGCCCTGCCAACCCACCGACGAATTGCCGACACCCAAAAATGCCTGAGGGTATCGGGCAAACACAATGATTTAGAGGATGTAGGTATGGATGGAACCCACCACACCATGTTTGAGATGTTGGGAAATTGGTCATTTGGAGACTATTTTAAAGCCGAAGCCATCGCTTGGAGTTGGGAACTGCTCACCGAAGTTTATGCACTACCCAAAGACAGGCTCTATGCTACGGTATTTGGTGGGGATACGGGTGAAAACTTAGCCGCTGATGAAGAAGCCAAGCAAATTTGGTTGAAATACCTGCCTGACAATCAGATATTATATGGAAATAAAAAAGACAACTTCTGGGAAATGGGCGATACCGGCCCTTGTGGCCCCTGCTCCGAGATACACATAGATTTGCGCCCCGATGAAGAGCGCGGAAAAATCCTCGGCGAAAAACTCGTCAATCAAGACCATCCCTTGGTCGTGGAGATTTGGAACAATGTATTTATGGAATTTGAGCGCAAGGCAGACCGTTCTTTGGTCTATTTGCCTGCCAAACACGTAGATACAGGCATGGGCTTTGAGAGGCTCGCTATGGTCATACAGGGTAAAACCAAAACTTACGACACCGATATTTTTACACCTCTAATACAATTTATAGAAGACTACACTTCAACACCTTACACTTCCAACTACGACAGAGAGGCGAAATCTGATATAGCCATGCGAGTCATGGCCGATCATATTCGTGCCATCGCTTTTGCCATTGCAGACGGACAGTTGCCCTCCAACAACAAAGCCGGTTACGTCATAAGAAGAATTTTGCGCAGGGCGGTGCGGTACGGATTTTCGTTTTTGGGTATCAAAGAGCCTTTTTTGTACAAACTCGTGGACATATTGGTTGGGGAAATGGGCGGCCAGTTTCCCGAAATCGCATTGCAAACTGATTTTATCAAACGTGTAATTGAACAAGAAGAAAAGGCTTTTTTGGCCACTCTTGAAAATGGACTTTCCCGCTTAGAGCAAATCCTAAAGTCTGATAAAAAACAAATTGAAGGGAAATTGGCCTTTGAACTCTATGATACTTTTGGTTTTCCTTATGATTTGACCGATTTGATTGCGCGGGAAAATGGCTTGACAATTGATAAAGAGGCATTTGAAGTTGCTTTGTTGGAGCAAAAGGAGCGTTCGCGCAAAGACGCTGCCTCAGCCAAAGGCGATTGGACAATAGTACACGATGGCGACGAAGTCGAATTTATTGGCTACCAACAAGTTGAGTCTCTGACCAGAATACTAAAATATAGAGAAGTAGAAGAGAAAAAGAAACGATTTTATCAGATTGTTTTGGAAACCACGCCCTTTTACCCTGAAGGGGGTGGACAAGTGGGCGACAAGGGCATATTGGTTGTAGATGGAGAAAAAATAGAGATTTTTGATACTAAAAAAGAGAATAATCTCATCGTTCATTTCGCAAGTAAATTGCCTAAAAAACCGGAGGCCGAAGTCAAATGCTTTATAGACAAAGATTTACGTAGCCTTGCCGAAAACAACCATTCCGCTACCCACCTGCTCCATGCGGCACTCAAGCAGGTGTTGGGAAGCCATGTTGCCCAAAAAGGCTCTTTGGTCAATTCGGAGTTGTTGAGGTTCGATTTTTCTCACTTTGAAAAAGTTTCTGATACACAACTTCAAGAAATTGAGAAAATTGTGAACGAAAAAATTCGCCAAAACATTCCTTTGTTGGAGCAAAGAAATATACCCATCCAACAGGCACTCGAAGCCGGAGCCACAGCTCTTTTTGGAGAAAAATATGGCGACTTTGTACGTGTCATCACCTTTGATGCCTCTTTTTCGGTCGAACTTTGCGGGGGTACTCATGTGCCTTCCACTTCTAAAATCGGCCTTTTTAAAATCATTGCCGAAAGTTCGGTGGCTGCTGGAGTCCGACGGATTGAAGCCATCACAAACAAAGCTGCTGAAGAGTTTGTTTATGAACAACTTAACCTGCTCAAAGCCGTCAGAGAATCTTTGAAAAATCCCAAAGATGTCCTCAAAGCGATTGCGGATATTTATGAAGAGCGGGGGGCACTGCAAAAAGAAGTTGATAGGCTGCAAGCCAAAGAATTATCCTCCATCAAAACCGAACTATTGCCAAAAATCAAGCCGATGGGCGAGTACAAATTTTTGGCTCAACAGGTAGATGTCCCTCACCCCGACTCACTCAAAACCTTATCCTTCCAACTCAGACAACAATTTGAGGATTTGGTCTGTGTGTTGGCCGCTCAGATGGAAGGCAAAATTCATATTGCTTTGTTAATATCTGATAAAATAGTGGAAACCAAAGGCTTGGATGCTTCTAAAATCATCAAAGACTTGGCCAAAGAAATAGAAGGAGGCGGCGGAGGCCAAAAGTTCTTTGCCACGGCAGCCGGAAAAAGAGCAGAGGCATTGCAACAGGTTTTCGAGTTGAGCCAAAAGCTCATTGCTTAAACAAGAAGAATTTCTAATACAGGAAAACAAACAGTTGATTTTTAGTCAGCTAACTCTATGAGAGCCAGCAAATCTTGTAGTTCGGAAAGCGTGTGCTTTTGGCCTGAATGTTTTGCTTTTTCTATGCCTTCAAGGGCAATCGCTCTTGCTTTTGTGGTATTGTTTTGCTCAAAATAAAGTGTGGCCAACTGGTAATAAGCCGGCAAGTAAGTCGGCTCTGTGAAGCAAAGCTTTTCCAAAATCGCTATCGTTCTCAAAGGATCAACAACTTTATACTCTAAGGCCAGAGCATAATTTAAAAATAAGTCATCAGGCTCATCCTCAAGCATCTGTAAGAGGCTCTCAATTCTTGACATTTATTTTTTGAGTTTATGAGCAAACTTCTCCCTAAACTTTTTGACTTTGGGAGCAATCACAAAGGCACAATAAGGCTGTGAAGGGTTGAGACTGAAGTAGTTTTGATGGTAATCTTCTGCGGGATAATATTCTTTGAGCGGCTCGATGGTCGTAACAATTTTGCCGTCCCAAAGTTCGCGATTGGCAGTTTCAAGTGATTTGGTGGCCACATCTTTTTGGCTTTCAGTGTGGTAAAATATAACCGATCTATATTGTGTACCTACATCATTTCCCTGACGGTTGGGGGTGGTGGGGTCATGGGTAGTCCAAAATACTTCTAAAATCTCTTGGTAGCTGATTACTTTGGGATCAAAGACAATTTGGCAGACTTCAACGTGCCCTGTGTTGCCTGTGCAGACTTCTTTGTAAGTTGGGTTGGGTTTTTGGCCGCCCGTGTAGCCTGATTTGACTGAAGCTACACCTATAAGATCCTGAAAAACAGCCTCTACACACCAAAAACAGCCTGCTCCCAGTGTTGCGGTTTCCATACCTTCTTTAGTTTCCATATCAATATTGGATTGTTTTTTTTGCCCACACGCACTAAAGCAAATTAGACTTAAAAATAGAACGCCTGAAACTCTCATAATTTCTTGACGAATTAATCGAAACGACTATCTATCTCGTCTAAAAAGTCGCTTAGCACGCTGCTGCTTTCCCAATTGTATTTTTTGGCGTAAGTGCTCTTTAGATAATTGACTGCTTCGGAATAAGAAGAAAACTCTTCGATTTTTTGCATTGCCGCTTCATAATCTTGCAGGTTGGAACCAAACAAAATATCAACAAACCTGCTTTCATTTGCTTGCTGCGAAGGAATTTGCGGTGATTGTATGGGTGCTATTTCGCTTGTTTCCAATTCGGGCAGCGAGTGGCTCTCGTGGCTGACAAGCGGCTCAAAACTTTCTTCTTCAGGTTTGACTGCATGCCCAACCAGTTCGTCGTCAGCAGATTTTATCCACCAATTCCCAATTTCAAAATCAAAATAATCTTTGAATTGCTGTAAAATCCCATCCGTATTTTGAAGCAACTTTTTGTCTGAACACCTAAACTCAATAATATCTATCAAGTCCCGAATAAAAATCATGGTTCCGCAAAGTTCAATATCTTTTGCGATGGCCTGTTGGAGCTCAGGGTGCAGAGATAGGTATTTCAAAACGTCAAAAACTTCTTGATTATCAACAACATTTTGATCAGAAAAAATCTCAATAAGCTCAAACAGGTAACTATGCGGATCTAAACAATAATAAATCGTTTCTTTCACAGCCTTAGCCAAAAAAAACTCATAAGTTTCAACAGGCATTAAAATATGCCTCGAAAGCTCAGAAGTCAATTGTTCTAAAATTTTTACTACTTCAGGGTGAGAATAGTCAAAATAAGAATTTTTCAGCGCGTTGGTTTGTTGCTTCCAGTCTAAAAATATATCCTTGACAATGAGCATATTCACCTGCCTAACCTCGCAAGCCGAAACAATGTCTTCGCCACTCAGGTGGTAGCCTTTGGAAAAATACTCTGTGCAGAGTTTGGCTGCGTATCCTATAGCGTATTCGCCAATAGACTCAATATCAAGTTGCTGCATAAATATATTTTGTCAAGTAAGCTTAAAAATTCCTCAGATACAAAAATACAATTTTATTGGTTTAAAGATTAATTGTGTAATAAACACGCAGTTTCATTTTTAGTTCAGGCTTAGGGTGCTTAGAATCAGCCAGTTTTACAGAGGGTAATATCGAAACCTCAGCCCCTGACTGGTCGGGATAAATGATAAAACCCGGATGAATTTTTCTTTTAGATACCAAATCTTGTATGTAAAGCGTCATAGAAGCGTTAGGGTAATTGCGTCCACCTTGGCTGTAGGGTACATTGAGGCCGACCGTGCTACTGCTCTCAAAAGCCAAACCCAAGTAAAAATTGGTCTCTTCTTGCCGGCTCACAAAACGATTGGGACCGCCTTGATAAAAGAAAAGATTTAACGGGGGGCGAACCAAAGCGGGGTCATAGTCAATAATAGGATCCAACACCAACTCCGCTTTGTTGATGTAAGGTTTTTGTTCTTGAAGCCAAAGATGCAGATAAGGCACCCTGACCATGGCAGCCCAACCCAGCCCCGATTGCAAAAACAACTGATTGTCAAGCATCTCACTGGCTATTGAATCTCCTATCTTAAACTGAGACAGCTTTGGATTGACCGAAAAATCCGGCCTCAGTTCGTTGAACTGCCAGCCCCCGTTGAAGCCCAAAAAGTAACTGCTCAATATAGTGTCTGAAGCCGATTTATAGTATGAAAACCTGATGCTGCTGACGGCTGTTTTTACCAAAGCTCCCATGATTGAATTTTGATGTGTTGAGCTGAGAGCCAAGCCTTTGAATTCTTTTTGGAAGTCTTGAAGACTTGTTCCGCTCAACACCCGACTGAACATTGAGCCGGCAAATAATGAGTCAAGAGATATTCTTGCTACTTTGTAAGTAGATATATCTGAAGGGTTTATGAAACCAAACTTATATTCTTTGAGCCGACCTACTTCTTTGCCTATAGCCAGCGTTTGGTATATGTTGTATCGGATACGATAGATGGGCGAATCCAATGAATTGATGATGATATCGGCTCTCTCGGTGGAGTCCCCATTGACGTAGTCATAGTACAAAACTACCTCTGCCGACACAAAACGCGGCGCGTCTCCTTGAGGTTTGGTGATGAGTCCATTTTGCACATTACCAACAATTTGCGTAAACGAACGCGCCTGTATTGCGACCATGTCAGGTACATTGAGCCTGCCAATTAAGGAGCGCGAAGTGTTGGTAGAGTAAGTGGTATCAGGCCAAACAGTGTGGGTTTCTAAGGTGAAAGTATCTGTAAATAAGATACTAAGAGAAGAGTCGCCTTGAATACCCAATAGGCTTGGGTTGTCGCATCCCCATAGAAGGGCGACCCAAAAAAAAAGGAGAAGTATTTTTTTCATATTATGGAAACAAAAAGGGAGTTGCCAAAATTGCAAGCAACTCCCTTGCATTACGTTGCAAATATGCAATTAGCTTCTCAGACCTTGATAGATATTGAAGTATTTGTCAGAATAATCTTCAGTCATTTCTACGGTTTCGACATTTTTGTGGGCCAATAGTTCCTTGCAAATTCCATCCGCTTCGTGTGTGGCCCTGGTTACGCAGTCCGAATAAGCCGCCCCTATCCCTATAAATCCTTCAAAATCAGCTGATTTCAAAGGTGCAAGCATAGAATCTTCTATATCATTGAGTTTGACTTTGCTCAATAAGTTCTCATCAAATTTGTAGTTGAAAGATGTGTTGTAGATAGTAAATACCGTTTTGACATCTTTGAACATGGGTTCGTTTTTGTAAGCTGTTTTCAGGTACAAAGGAATCAAACTTGTCATCCAATCGTTGCAATGAACTATGTCAGGAGCCCAACCCAATTTTTTGACGGTCTCTATGACTCCTTTGCAAAAGAAAATGGCTCTTTCGTCGTTGTCGGCAAAAAAGTTTTCGTTGCTGTCTGTCAAAAAAGATTTTCTATGAAAGTAATCATCATTGTCAATGAAATAAACCTGAAGTTTGGCATTGGGTACTGAAGCCACTTTGATGGTGAGAGGCTTTTCTTCATCTGCAATCGAAATATTGATGCCTGAAAGTCTAACCACTTCATGAAGCCTATTTTTTCTTTCGTTGATAATGCCAAATCTGGGTACTAAGATCCTGATTTCCATACCTCTTTCTTGCATGGATTGGGGCAGTTTTCTTACATAGTTTGCCACTGAAGAGTAGCTTACGAAAGGGAAAATTTCGCTTGATACGTATAAGACTTTTAATTTTGACATAGTTTGCATAATATTTGCAAAGTTACGCAAAAGTTAAGAGAATTTGCCTTAAATGTTTTGAAAAACAGACACGCATTAAGAATTGTTAGGAATTTAAATCTTGTAGATTATTGTTTCCCAATTCTTTATCGTATATCGTGTTCAGTTTCACTCTTTTGCTGCGTTTTCTCATGGCTAAATTTAGAATCTCAACAAATAAAGAAAAGCCCATTGCAAAATAAATATAGCCTTTGGGAATTTCGATTTCAAATGCCTCTACCACCAACATAAAGCCTATCAAAAGTAAAAAAGATAAGGCCAACATTTTCACCGTTGGGTGATTGTTTACAAAATCGCCTATCCTTTGGGCAAAAAGAACCATTATACCAGCAGAAAACACAACCGCAAAGACCATAACCTCGATGTCTTTTGCCAAGCCCACAGCCGTCAAAACCGAGTCAAACGAAAAGACTACGTTTAAAATCATGATTTGAATCATGATGTAACTAAACTTTGGCGGAACAGGTATTTTTTTGGTCTCTTCGCTGTCCTCGATTTCACCTTCCAACTTGTAGTGGATTTCTGTGGTGCTATTGTAAATCAAAAACAACCCACCCAACAGCAAAATCAATCCTTTCGCACTAAGAGAAAAATGAACAGTTTGCCACTCAATAATAGGTTGGTTAAGGTGCATGAGTACCGAGATTAAAGCCAGCAAGCCCAATCTGGGAATCAATCCCAACAACAAACCAATATTGCTGGCTCTTTTGTGCTGCTCTTTGGGTAGCCGACCTACCATAATTGACATAAAGACTATATTATCAATGCCCAGAACTACTTCCATCAGGGTTAAGGTAAACAACCCGACGATGGTATCGAAAGTTAACAGATGTTCCATGCCATCTATAACGGAACTTGGGTATGTTTTTGCATACCCAAGCAGTTTCTATTTTTTTACAGCAAGCATCACTTAGAGTTGCTTTTCAAGACATTTGCCTTTATGGTAAGTGTATTTTCCGAACTTTTGGGGTCATTGGATATGATGGTGATGGTTTTAACTTGGCTACCTTCTTGACTGCCACTCGAATAACTAACATCTACCGAGGTGCTTTCTCCGGGCATCAAGTTGGTTTTTCGGGGCTGGCTTGCTGTACACCCACAACTTGCTTTGCATTTTCTGATGAGCAACGGCGCATCTCCGGTGTTTTTGATAACAAAGGTGGTGGTGGTCTGTGTATTTTGGAGCACACTGCCAAAATTGTGTTCAACTTTATCAAACTCAATTTTGGGGCTTTTATCAGTGTCTTTCAAATGGGAAAAGTTTTCTTTTATGTCTGCCGAAATACTGAATCTTTTCCGTGGCTGCTCTTCGTCATTGGTCTCCAAATTTACCAGATCAAATACATAACCCCAGTCATTTTTGAGTTTGGGGTCAAACTCAAACGTTACTTTCAGCGTTTTTTGGGGCTCAATAACGTGTTGCCCATTTTCCGGACTGATTTTTAAGTGCCCGGGGAGCTGGAGTTTATCCCAAAAAAGGGTGATAGATTTTTCTCCCTGGTTGTAAAGAATACTTGAAGCGGTATCTTTTTGATCGTGCAATATATTTCCAAAAAATATGTAATCTCGGCTCATTCTCAGGTTGCCGCTTTTGCTTGGATACCAATCTTCAGGCCCTTTGGGTCTTGGTATGACTTCACCTGAAATTTGTAAATTTAAGATAGCAGGCAGTCCATTGGTTCTGACGCTTATGAACTTATCAAAATTTCCCGGGCGGTTTCTGGGATCAAAAGTGGCTGAAATATATCCTTCGGCAGAGGGTAGCACTTCATCTTTAGACCATTCGGGGGTTGTGCAACCACATGAGGGCTTGACATCCAACAGTTTGACAGGAGAAAGGCCATTGTTTTTGAATTTAAAAACATAGGTTACAGGACCGTTTTCTTCTTTGATACTGCCAAAATTATGGCTCGTTTTCTCAAAAACAATTTCGGATTGAGCCAAAATAGTTTTAGGATGAACCCAAAACAATAAAAACAGCCACACGCAAACTATTCGATTCATAATCAATATGTTTATGCAATTTTTCATTACAAATTTAACACAATAAAATCATTAAAGCCCCGCACCAACTTCTAAATTGAGAGATTCTTTCAATGAAGAAGAAACCTTTTTGTTTGAAATTCGTAAAAAAAGTGTTTCGTTTTTTTGTATTATCCTTTTTTTGAAATAATTTTGTACTCAAATAATGAGTAAAAAAAACAGCTCAATGTTAGACACTCTCATCACTTCCAAAACGCGCATCAAACTTTTACTTAAGTTCTTTTTGAATGGGAATCTAAGCAGTCATTTGCGGAGTTTGGAAAATGAGTTCGGAGAAAGTTCCAATTCTATAAGGCTGGAACTCAATAAGTTTGAGCAAGCAGGTATGTTGGTATCTTACAGCGAAGGAAACAAAAAACTGTTTAAGGCCAATGTATCCCACCCTCTCTTTAGTGATTTACAATCAATTGTGCGTAAATATGTGGGCATAGATAGGGTTATTGAGCAAATTAGTTTGAAACTTGGCAAATTGAAATCTGTTTATTTGTGTGGTGGGTTTGCAAAAGGGATTGACACCAACATCATAGATCTACTTTTTATCGGGACAGAAATTGACAAACATTATTTACTCAATCTCGTTGCTAAATCAGAAACATTAATTGGAAGAAAGATAAGGTACATTATCTTTGAGCCATCTGAGTTTGAGAACTACAAAAAAAACACGTCTGAACATTTACTACTTATTTGGGAATCTGAATATGACTACACAAAATAAACGAATAGCTGTTATTGGTCTTGGTTATGTCGGTTTGCCTTTGGCTGTCGAATTCGCTTTCAAATACCCCGTTATTGGCTTTGATATCAATTCAAAAAGAATTGCACAACTTAATGAAGGACATGACGCGACCCTGGAAGTGGATGACGAGCATTTGAACAAAGCCCTCCGTGCCGGGCTGAAACCAACCGATGATAAGTCTAAACTCGCTGATTGCAATGTATTCATCGTTACTGTACCAACCCCCACAGACAAATACAACCGTCCTGACCTGACCCCCCTTTACAAAGCAAGCAATACTGTAGGCTCTGTACTTAAAAAAGGTGATATAGTTATTTATGAATCAACTGTTTACCCCGGCGTAACAGAAGATGAGTGCGTACCGGTTTTAGAAAAGGTATCCGGTTTGGTGTACAACGTTGATTTTTTCTGTGGTTATTCTCCTGAGCGAATCAATCCAGGCGACAAAGAGCACACCGTAACAAAAATACTCAAAGTTACTTCAGGTTCAACCCCAGAGGTAGCAGAAGTAGTTGACAATCTTTACAAATCAATCATCGTTGCAGGCACGTTTAAAGCTGCCAGTATCAAGGTAGCCGAAGCGGCTAAGGTCATTGAAAATTCCCAGCGCGACATTAATATTGCCTTCGTCAATGAATTGGCTAAGATATTCAATCTGATGGGTTTGGATACACATTCTGTCTTGGAAGCCGCCGGCACAAAGTGGAATTTTCTTAAATTCAAACCGGGCTTGGTCGGTGGGCACTGCATCGGTGTCGATCCTTATTATTTGGCTCAGAAAGCCCAAGAAGTGGGATACCATCCCGAAATTATTTTGGCTGGTCGTCGCCTTAATGATGGCATGGGGGCTTATGTAGCCCACGAGGTGGTTAAATTGATGATTAAAAAAGATATTAAAATCATTGATGCCAATATCTTGCTACTGGGAATTACATTTAAAGAAAACTGCCCGGACATAAGAAATACCCGTGTTATAGATATTTACAACGAATTAAAAACTTACCATACAAATATTGATGTGTTCGATCCTTGGGCATCTGCTCAGGAAGTAATGCATGAATACGGCATTAATGTCACCAATCAATTGCCTGATAAGACCTACAGTGCCATCATTTTAGCAGTGTCTCACAATGAATTTAAGGATATAGATTTTTCTAAATTAAAAGAAAAGAATTCGATTATCTATGATGTAAAAGGTTTTCTAAACCCTAACCTAATTAACGCAAGACTCTAATCGTGTATATTATGCCTTGGTTTGTTTTATACACTAAGCCCAGAAATGAGAAAAAAGTTTCTCTTCAGCTCAACTCAATGGGTATAGAAACTTATTGCCCTACGATTAAGAAAAAACGCAATTGGTCTGACAGGATAAAAATCATTGAAGAGCCTCTTTTTACATCCTATTGCTTTGTCAATATTGCTGAAAATGAGCGGCAAAAGGTTTTCGCTGCTCATGGTGTTGTTAGGTATCTTTTTTGGTTGAGCAGACCGGCTATTGTTAAAGAGGAAGAAATCAATACCATAAAACTTTGGCTCAATGAGTTTGACCATTCTTCAATCAGTACTCAATCATTCACAATCGAAGATAGAATTATTCTGAAAAATGGGGCTTTAATGGGTAAAACCGGTAAGGTATATTCCATTCAAGACAAAAAATTATTACTAATTATTGAGGATTTGGGGTTAATGGTAACAGTTGATACCCGCAACACAAGTGTAGAAAAAATTTCTGCTTTGGCTTAGTATTTTGTACACTTTTCTGCTATATTTAGACACAATTACTCAGAAATGTGTGAGTAACGTGGCGAAGCCATAACTAATTTATCTAATCTTATTAATTTTTTAGAAATAAAAATACTATACATAGAATCTTAACTAAATCTAAAGTGAGCCATAATTTTCAAAAAATACTCGTCACCGGAACTGCGGGCTTCATAGGTTTTCATCTTGCCAAAAGATTGATAAACGAAGGGTTAGAGGTTGTTGGACTTGACAACATAAATGATTACTATGATGTTAATCTAAAACACGCCAGACTTAAAACTCACGGGATAGAGTTTGAAAATCTCAAAGCCAAAAACCTCGAAAAAAGCAGTCTATATCCCAATTACAGTTTTGTTTTAGCGGATTTATCTGATCATGATTTTATTGTTGATTTTATATGTCAACAAAAGTTTGATTGTATTGTCAATTTAGCGGCTCAAGCTGGTGTAAGGTACAGTATAGAGCAACCCAGAGTTTATACCCAATCAAATATCGAAGGCTTTTTGAGTATTCTTGAAGGGGCACGACATAGCCAAGCCAAACACCTGATTTACGCAAGTACCAGCAGCGTTTACGGGCTAAACACAAAGATGCCTTTAAAAGAAAGCACCCCTACGGAGCATCCAATGGCACTGTATGCGGCCACCAAAAAAGCCAATGAATTGATGGCTCACTCATACAGCCATTTGTTTAGAATGCCCACAACGGGACTCAGGTTTTTCACAGTTTACGGCCCTTGGGGTAGGCCGGATATGGCTCTGTTTTTGTTTGCAGATGCTATCTTGAAAGACCAACCTATCAATGTATTCAATCATGGTAAAATGATTAGAGACTTTACCTATGTGGATGACATCGTAGAAAGTATTTTCAGACTTATCCCCAAACCGGCTCAACCCGATCCTACCTGGAATGGGGAATCCCCAAGGTCTGATCGCTCAAGTGCACCTTATCAAATATTCAACATTGGCAATTCATCGCCTGTTCAACTTATGGACTACATAGAAGCATTGGAACTGGCTTTAGGAAAGACCGCCAAGAAAAATTATATGGATATTCAGCCTGGCGATGTGCCCGCTACTCATGCCGATGCCTCTGCCTTGGAGGAGTATGTCGGTTTCAGACCCCAAACAAGCGTCAAAGAAGGAGTCAGAAAATTTGTTGAATGGTATAGCTATTATTTCAAAAAATAGTTGTGATTAAGCTAAAGATACTTCTAAAAAATAAGTTATTTAGAAACTTCCTGATCTACCTAACTTCCGGTGGTATAGCAAAAGCCATCCCTTTCTTGGTTCTTATCGTTATCGCAAACTATCTATCAAAAGAGGATTATGGAATTATTAGTAATTTTTTTGTAGTAACTGGACTTTTTACCTCACTGATTAACATGAGGTTGTCCGAAATATTTCAATCAGACTACTATAAAGATACAACAGAAGTAAGGAACGTAAAGCTATCCAACATAATCTACATAAAAATCTCAGTAGCGATTTTTTGTTTGCTTCTGGTAATTGTTTTAAAAGACAGAATATATGAATTCACTCAGATTGAATTTTTTTGGATAATTATAGCCGTTTTTATCTCATTTCTCAATAGCTTTTCAGAATTACGTTCAGCATTATTAAGATTGGAAGAAAATCCTAAGAGATTTGCATTTTTTCAAATGATTAATACTTTTCTCACTGGCGCACTTTCTATTTTATTTGTAGCAATACTACTATTGTCTTGGCAGGGAAGAATATACAGTACGATTATTACGAGTGTGGTAATGTTTTTTATTTCATTTCGATATATTGCTTTAAAATATAATTTCCCCAAAAAGTTTTCTTCTAAAGACTTCAAAGAATATTTTTCTCTTGGTTTACCTTTAGTTCCGCAGAGTCTTGCACCTTTTCTTAGGAAAGGTATGGATAAAATCCTAATAACAAAATCAATAAGTTTAGGCGCAAATGGGATATATTCTTTGGCAATATCAATTACTACGGTTTGCGATATGTTTGTAGATTCTTTATTTGCTACTTATATTCCAAGTTTATACCAGCGATTGGTAAAAATAAAAGATGAAAAAGAAAAAAAGCAAATAGTGAAGAATAACTATAAAATTATGCTTATAGTTGGGTTTGCTCTTATTGCTCTAAACTTTTTATTTATTGTACTAGTTAAATACTTTTTGCGTGAAGATTATCAAGATGCAATCAATTATATCCCATTTTTAATCATAAATACTTACTTATACGCCCTCTACAAAATATTTTCTGCTTATGTTATTTTTGAGAAAAAAACCACTTATTTAGGAACATCTATATTCTTAGTGGCATTATTTCATGTTACTTCTTCTATAATATTCATTCCAATTTATGGTGTATATGGTGCGATTACAATTATGCTCATTGCATCTTTTATAAAGCTTATTATTGCTATCATCCTTTCAGTAAGGTACTATCCTCTACCATGGATAAACTTTTAATATCTGTTCTAATATATCCTGAAAAATAAAATTAATTAAAATGAGACCAAACTTATTTATAGTAGGTTTTCAAAAATGTGGCTCTTCGACACTGTTTGACATATTGGCAAATCATCCAAATATAATCGGAACTAAACCTAAAGAAACTTTCTTTTTAGTAGATAAAAAAAATTCGCATTACAATTCTCTAAAGAATATTTCAAACCCAAATAGCTCTTGGAATATATTCTATCCTTCTAACGCAACCGACTATAGATACAGAATAGAGGGCTCTGTTCTAAATTTCTACCAAAATACAGCTCTAGAATATGTAAAAAATCATCTTGATTCTAAAGTTATATTCATAATAAGAGATCCAGTTGAACGATTCATTAGCAACTATAAATACTATTTTGGTAAAAAAATTAGTTTTGATACCAAATTTGAAGACTATATTAATAAAGTTAAGTCCGGGTTTTACGAAATAGAAGAACAAAAATACGCAATAGAACATGGTAAATATGTGAAATATATTAAAATATGGACTGAAGCACTTGGTAAAGAGAGAATTCATATAGTCAGCTTCAAAAAGCTAATAAAGGAAACTAAACCAGAAATAAATCATTTATTCAAATTTTTAGATGAAAAAGAAATAGATTTAGATATTGTTCCACATAAAAATATATCAAGATCACATATTTTTCCTTCATTCCAACGTATCGTGGCTGGCAAATTTAAAGGCGAATTTATTGAAAAATATATAAGGCCTGTTTATAAAGCCATTTTTATGCGAGAAAATACGTTTGTTCCACCTGATGATATAAAAGCCGCTTTGCGAAAAGAATATGAAGAAGAATATTTAGAGTATTCAAACTATTTTTAATAAGGAAAAACCATGGAACTATTTATACATATAGGAACAAACAAAACCGGAAGTTCATATCTTCAAACACTTTCGGCCAGAAACCAATCATATCTTATAGAAAATAAGATATATTTTCCAATTTATGAACGGGGAGAGGAAATGCTTGCAGGCAAAATAACTGCAGGCAATGCTAAAGAACTTGCAGAAAGCTTATTAGAATATAAAGCATCAAGAGTAAAGAAATATCTACAAAAAGCTCTTAATGGAGCAAAAAAGTATGGTTGCACAAAAGTATTTCTCTCTAACGAGAGAATTGTTAATTCATTAGTTCTAAAAGATAGAAGCGAGTTACTTTTCAAAATAGCTACTCAAGTTGGGTTTAAATCCGTAAACTGTTTATTGTTTTTAAGAGATCCTGTTTCACATGCCATATCCCTTTACAGACACAAAGCCAAGTCGGGTAAGATATTAGACTTCAAGGTCTGGTTAGAAAAAAACTATGAGACACTTGAAGTAATAAAAAAATTACCGGATATTATTGATTCAATTCAATATATCAATTGGCATCTTGAGAAGTATGATAAGAATTCGGAAATTATTCAGAAAATATTATTTGACGATTGGCTCAAAGTCTCACTCCCTTCCACGAACTATAATTTGAAAGTTAATGAGTCTCTAAGTATTTCTGAATTAAAAATTATACAAACCTTGGAATCAACGTTTCCTAATATATCTCACTGCCTAATCAAAGAGTTATCCTCAAATACTGAGAAAGCTGATGATAACTTAGTGAAAAAACAGTATGAGTATCAAGCCTATCAAATATTATTGAAGTATGAATATATATTTGATAAAATTAATTTATATCTGCCGGATTCAAAAAAAACAAAAATTTTAGCTGAATCAACTGAAAATTCTAATATTATTTACAGCTTTTCAGAAAATCAGATGAGTAAAATTTCGAGTGCTTTAAATTATTACTCAAAAAATAAACTTTATATCCGTATCAAAGCTATTTTTAGTTCAATAAAGAAGCTACTAAGTCTCAAATAACTCGAATCTGTAAATTTTTTTAGTATCTCTTAATATTCATAACTTAATGAAAATTTTATTTGTCTTAACTCCAGCTTTTAATCCAAACGCCGGAGGTGTGCAAAGAACTACTTACAAGTTAGGTAAGTATTTTACTGAGAAGGGATTTTCAGTCAGTTATTATTCCTTTTCTGATACAGGTCACGTAAAAGTTGAATATGGTTCACTTCATCATGCAATTCATAAAGGTAAAAATAAAAATAATTTAAACATTGAAAAACTTTGTCAAGTTCTAAAGGAGTTTATTCCCGATATTGTTATTAATCAAATGCCTTATGAAGTCGAAATACGGGATGCCCTACATGATTATAAGAAAAAATTAGGATTCCACCTTTTGGGCTGTTTAAGAAACTCCCTATTCAGTGTAAAGAATAATCTAGAAGATACCCTTTTAAGAAGTGTACCAAAAAAATTATCATTATTTTTGAATAATTCATTGGGAAGAAGAGTATTTTTAGAGATTCATAAAATTAAGCATAGTAGTTATTTGAAAGCTATTTTAGATAAAAATGATTACTTTATTTTATTAGCACCACCAAATTTAGAAGAGGTCAATTATTTTATTGGTAACTATAAATCTGAAAAAATTATTTCCATACCAAATTCTATTCCATTTGTTGATGAGAAACCAACTACGAAAGAAAAAATAATTCTATATGTAGGACGGCTAGACATCGCTCAAAAAAGATCAGATTTGTTGTTATCTTTTTGGGAAAGAACTTATAGTCATTTACCTGATTGGACGTTTGTAATTGTTGGTGATGGTGTTTATAAGAAAAAAATAGAAGAAGATATTATTAAAAAAAATATCCCTAGAGTACGTATAGAAGGCTACCAAGTCCCTGAACCCTATTATGAAAAAGCCAGCATTTTTGTTATGACCTCTGCATTTGAAGGATTTCCAAATGTAATTCTTGAAGCACAAAGTTACGGAGTAGTTCCGGTGGCTTTTGAAAGCTATGGAGTATTGAGGTGGATAGTGAATGATTCACAAGATGCATTTTTGATTCCTCCCTTTGACTGCGAAGCCATGGCTAAACAAGTAATAGATCTTGCTAAGGACAACAATAAACTTATTCTTATGAATAATAAATCAAAAAAAAATGCAGCTAGATTTACTATTGATCAAGTAGGTCAAATGTGGATAGATTTTTTTGATAAAAAACTTAAAATTAAGATATAGTATTAAAAAATCATAAAATATTTTGAATCATTATTCGTAGTATGTATTTTATGACTCTACAATTATTACTTAAATTATGTATCAGAGATATTATTCTATAAATAACAAACTAATAATTAGACTGTTATTATGTTTTTTATCACCCGCCCTTGCCTTATTAGGAACTCTCAAAGAAAGAAGTTTAAAGCTAAAGAAATACATACTTGTCACTGTTGTAACCTTTTACGGATCGACTATTTTTCTTTCAGTACAAAATGATGGGTATGGACACATGATGTCTGTTAAAGAAAACTATACTGATATGAGCTTCATAGATTTTTCAGAGAAGCTAATAGATATTTTGCTATTTAAACCTCAAAATACCACTAATGACGATGTTTACATTCATGTACTTTCCTATTTTGTAGGCAGTGTAATACAGCTCCCGGGGTTATTTTTTGTTTTTGTCTCATTCATATATGCTTATTTTTTTGCAGGTAGCATTTTGAAAGTATTTTCTTATTATCCAAAGAACAAAAAAGTAACTTTAATCTTTTATTTTTTAGCTATAACATTCGTACTTTGGAAAAATATTGACGGAATCAATACTGTAAGAACATGGACTGGATTGTGGGTGCTATTTTATGGAACTATTTCGTATTACGAGACAAAGAAAAGTAAGTACATATTGTTAATGATGGTTCCACCTTTTATTCACGTAGGGTACTTCATCATGGCTCTACCGGTATGGATAGTTTTTATATTTGGTTTTCGCCCTTTTATTTACTCCATAATATTTAGTTTATCATTCATATCTTCATTTTTCAATCAAAATTTAGTAATAAGTCAGTTAAATAGCAGCCAATTAGGACAATCAAAAGTTAAATCTTATTATGTAGAAGAGCAGCTATCAGTAGCTGAAAAATATGAATTGAATCAGGATAAAACATGGTATCGAACTCTAGAAAGAGCAGGAATTCAATATATTGGCATTAATATAATTACATTTTGTTTGATATTTTCAGGAATTTACTTTTATCAAATGAACTATATTGAAAGGAGCCTACTTAGCGTAGGTCTTTTGATGAAAGCTCTATCTAATAGCACTTGGTTTTTGTATGCCTTACAGAATCGTAGTAATCTAATAGCTGGTGCATATATTTTAGCATGTTTGGTCATATTTTTACAGCGAATCAGATATATAGAAAAAAATACCTTTAGACATAAACTAATATATTACACTCTCTTAGTTGGATACTTGTTTTTACTACCATTCAATGTTTATAGTTTGGCAGCATTAATGAGGTTTATAAGCATTTTTATGCTATTTTTTCCATTTGTACCGTGGTTCTTTACCGATATAAACATTTCAATAAGAGAATTTGTAGGAGAAATTCTATTCTGAATCCTTATTTTATTATATTTGTTATCAATTATGTTATCAAAAATTACGCGTCATATATCTAACATACCCGGTTGGAGCAGTAATCGTAAGATTTTAGTTATAGAGTCTGATGACTGGGGAAGTACAAGGTTTAAAGACAGAGAAACCAGAGATATTTTTTTATCGAAATATCCCAAACTGCTTAATGCCCCGATGAATATGTATGATGGTCTTGAGTCCAATACTGATCTATCTGATCTGTATGAAGTGTTAAGTTCTTTTAAAGATAGAAATGGGAGATCTGCTGTGATCACAGCTTTTTGTAACCCAGCCAATCCTGATTATCAACGGATTAGAGAGAAAAAATATCAGGAGTATTATTATGAACCCTTCACCGCTACATTGCAGCGATATCCTTCACATGACAAAGTTTATTCTCTTTACAATCAAGGAATTGCTAAAAAGTTATTTATTCCTCAGTACCACGGGAGAGAGCATCTACAAATAAATCGATGGATAAAGGGTATAAGGCAAGGCATCGAAGCTTTGCTGGAAGGTTTTAAATACGAATATTGGTCGTTTGGGAAGCATACGGCGCAGGGTATTGATTTTGACTTACGTGCAGCCTTTGATATCGATCATATTGATGACCTCAGCTACCAGCGGGAAGTCAATCATCAAGGTTTGACTTTATTTAAAGAAATATTTGGCTATCCTGCGAGGGTGATGGTGCCTCCTAATGGGCCGTTCAATAGGGTACTGGAGCAAGGTTTAAGCTCAACAGGATTGCAGTTCATGGGTATGAGCAAGATACATAAAGAGCCTATTGGCAATCAAAAATTTTCTAATAATTATCATTATTTAGGTAAAAAGAGTCGCTCAGGACTTGTTTATATTACTAGAAATGCAACATTTGAGCCATTTAAAACCCATATTGATTGGGTTGCTACCTGTATGGCAGAAATATCGTCGGCTTTTTTGTGGCGAAAGCCTGCGGTGATTAGCACGCACCGAGTAAATTTTATTGGCCTTCACGATGAAAATAATAAAAAAAATGGCTTAAAACAGTTATCAATTTTATTAAATAAAATCTGTAAAACTTGGCCGGATGTAGAGTTTATGGCCTCAGATGAATTGGGAGATTTAATACTTGCTGACTGGTATGCTAATCAAAATTAAAGAGTCACTCAGGCGTCACCTGATCAATCTCCCCGGCTGGCGCACCAGCCGCAAGATTGTAGTGATTGAATCAGATGATTGGGGTAGTATCAGGATGCCTTCTAAAGAGGCCTATCAAACCCTATTGAAAGCAGGTATCCGAGTAGATCAGTGTCCCTATAATCGGTATGACAGTTTGGCCAGTGAGGCGGATCTTTCAGCCTTGTTTGAGGTCTTAACCTCTTTTAGCAATAAAAATGGGCAGCATCCCGTCATTACTGCAAACGCAATTATGGCCAACCCTGATTTTGATAAAATAAAAGATGCCCACTTTCAATCTTACTTCTATGAGCCTTTTACAAAAAGTTTGCAACACTATCCAAACCACACACGCTCGTGGGATTTGTGGAAAGAGGGTATGCAAACAGGTATTTTCTATCCACAACTACACGGGCGGGAGCACCTCAACGTAAATCGTTGGCTCAAAATATTGCAATCGGGTTCTACAGAAACCCATTTAGCTTTTCAGAATCGTTTATTTGGACTCAGTACAAACATCACCCAAGAAAAACGGCGAAGTTATATGGCAGCACTTGATTATGATAGCCAAGAAGATATTCCATTCATTAAACAAAGTCTTCAAGAGGGAGCTTCACTATTTAAATCAATATTTGGTTATACTTCAGCATCGTTTATCGGGCCTAGTTACTGCTGGGATAGGTATGCTGAGCAAGCCTTACAAGCCGCAAACATTACTGTTCTACAAGGCAGTCGAGTCCAAAAATTACCTATTGGAGCAGGAGACGGAAGAATATCTCATCATATAGGACAAAAAAATAGTTTAGGGCAAATATATTTAGTGCGTAATTGTATATTTGAGCCTTCCATTACAGGAACAGGGCAAGCTGTAGAGAAGTGTCTTTCAAGTATCCATACTGCATTTCTTTGGAAAAAACCGGCCGTTATCACCTCTCACCGACTCAACTACATAGGCTCATTAGATAGTAAAAATCGTGATACAAATTTAACCCTGCTATCCAATCTACTAACATCAATTTTACGACGATGGCCTGATGTGGAGTTTTGGCATTCTGCCCAATTAGGTGAGTACATTCACAAAAGCTATTCAGCAGCATGATAAATATACTAATAACCGGAGATTATTACCCTGGAGCAAGAATTGAAGCCCTGTCTTTGGATGGGAAGCATGAAGCAATTTTTGGGGATTTCTTGCCGGAAATTCGTTCTGCCGATTTGGCAGTGACCAACTTAGAAGCCCCGCTCATTGAGCATGGAAAACCTCGGGCTAAAACAGGCCCTGCGATTAAGTCCAAGCCAGAGTGTATTGCCTCACTGTCTTTTGCTGGATTCAACTTGCTAACTTTGGCCAATAATCATATCATGGATTATGGCGAAGAGGGTCTCAATAGCACGCTGGATGCTTGTAAAAAGCATGGTTTGGCATTTGTAGGGGTAGGCCAGAACCTTGAGGAAGCCAAAGCCCCTTATGTAACAGAAATACAAGGTATTCGCTTAGCAATTCTCAATATTGCAGAGAATGAATTCGGCACCACACAAGGTACACGACCTGGGGCAAGTCCTTTGAATCCAGTACAGAACTTTCGAGATATCCAAGAAGCTAAAGCGCAAGCTGATTGTGTCATTGTCATTACGCACGGAGGGCATGAAACCTATCCTTTGCCCAGTCCTCGCATGAAAGCTACTTTCCGCTTTTTTGTGGATGCAGGAGCTGACGTAGTCATCAATCACCATACACATTGTGCTAGTGGGTATGAGGTTTATCAAGATAAACCCATTTTCTACAGCTTGGGAAACTTTGTATTTGACTGGCCTAAGCCTAAAAACGCAGATTGGTATGAGGGCTATGCAGTGAAATTACGGATTAGCCGCAAAGAACTTGACTTCGAAATAATACCATATACCCAAAATAAGCAACAAGTAGGTGTTTACAAACAACAAGGCAAACAAGCAGAACATTTCCATCAAAGACTATTGGAATTAAACAAAACAATAGCGGACGATAAAGCCTTGCAGCAAGCCTTTGAGGCATATTGTAAAAAAGTTAGCTGTATGTACAATGCCTATTTAGAACCTCATAGCAATTATTGGGTGCACGCTTTGCAAACCAGAAAATGGTTGCCCTCTTTCCTAAATACCCGCAAGCGGCTATTATTATTGAATTTAACACGCTGCGAAGCGCATAGGGACGTATTGTTAGAAATACTAAAGTAAAAATACCAAGATAATTATGATAGGCATCCACAACAGCACCTCTGGATTCCACCCCCGCTGGGTGGCCTATTGCGAGCAACAGGGTATCCCTTTTAAACGGGTGGACTGCTACGCCAACGACTTGATTGCTCAACTACGCGATTGTAGCGGCTTGATGTGGCACTTTAGTCAAAATAACCCCAAAGATATCCTAATTGCTAAGCAAATTCTATTTGCGTTAGAGCATACAGGTTTTCGCGTTTTCCCCGACTTCCGTACGGCCTGGCACTTCGACGATAAAGTAGCACAAAAATACCTGTTGGAACGCATTGGTGCTCCCATGGTAACGTCTTACGTATTCTATGACGCGCAACAAGCATTACAATGGGTAAGGACTACAGACTTTCCTAAGGTATTTAAGCTAAGAGGTGGAGCAGGGTCCGCCAATGTAAAGTTAGTGCATACCCGCAAGCAGGCTGAAAAACTCATCCATAAGGCTTTTAACAACGGATTTGCTAATTATGACGCATGGGGCAGCCTAAAAGAGCGTTGGCGTAAGTTCCGTATGGGCAAAGTGGGTATTAAAGAGCCGGTTAAAGGTTTGGTACGTTTTTTACAGCCGCCCCGTTTCGCCAAAGCTTTAGGACGGGAAATAGGCTATGTGTATTTTCAAGATTTCATCCCTAACAATAATTCCGATACGCGCATCATAGTGATTGACGGCAAGGCTTTTGCTCTAAAGCGCTATGTACGCAAAGGTGACTTCCGCGCTTCGGGTAGTGGGATGTTTGCCTATGAGCGTGAGTTGTTCGATGAGCGCTGTGTGCAGATTGCATTTGAGCTAACTGGCCGCCTACAAGCCCAAAGTGCCGCTTACGACTTCGTATTTGATAACCAAAGTCAGCAGCCTCTGGTGATAGAAATAAGCTATGGCTATACCGCAACAGGGTATGACTCCTGTCCGGGATACTGGGATGCTTCTCTACAATGGCACGAAGGCAAATTCAACCATGAGGGCTGGATGGTAGAAGAACTGATAAATTCATTAATTCCAAATGTTAGGAAGCAATGAGCACAGCAAATAAGATAAAAATAATCTACATAGCAGGTAACGGTCACTCAGGCTCTACCTTGTTGGATATAATGTTGGGATCAATTCCACAAGCTTTTAGTGCAGGTGAATTAACATTTGTTACCCGAAAAAGTATTTTTGATGAATACTGTTCCTGTGGCGAACAAATTAAAGATTGTGCAATTTGGACACAGATCATAGCTCAATGGTTAGCGAATAGTCCCATTAGTTATGAGGAGCACTGTCAACTCCGTTTGCGTTTTGAAAGCAATAAAGCTAGTCTTCGTTCACTAAAAAATTGTTTTTACTCATCGCGAGCATTTCAAAAATATGTTCTATCCACGAGATGCTTGTTTGAAGCCATACAGCAAGTCACCGGGGTAGATACTATTATTGATTCCTCCAAATCACCTCAACGTATCGCAGTATTGCGGAAAGTGGGAGATTTAAGGGTCGTACATTTGTGCCGAAACTTTACCGGAGTCCTTAATTCAGGTAAAAGTTCATCGAAAAAAGATATGAAAGCAGGTATAGAAGCCGATAACCCTGAAAAGCCGACCCACAGGGTAGTATTCAATTGGATATTAATCAATATTCTTAGCTCAATATTTTGTTTATTTGTTAGTTCGGTCAAAATCAAATACAAAGCATTCATTCAAACTCCTGAAACACTCGATAAGATAGACCCCATATTTAAGAATATCACTCAATATGCTCCCTATCACGCGTCTCACATGCTAGCCGGAAATAAGATTCGGCTTCAGGGAAAATTAAAAATAGATCAAAATTTGGGGTTTACCTATGGACGCCTAACAGAAAGTCAGAAAAAATTAGGAAAATTAATAGAGATTTTTTTTTGGTATTGGTGTTAAATGGGTTGATTTATTAGAAACTTACTGTCAGTCCAATTAAAAAAGTTATTAAACCTTACATTAATATATATCTAAATATGTATATTTTAGTGATTTGTCCTGTCTAATTACTGTTGAAAAATATTAGCACGGAGTCACTACCTATAAAACCATAATGAGATAATAAATAAGTTACGTATTAATCGATGAAATATGTGTATAGATATTTTGTTCTAAAATAAAAACATAAAATTAATAGTAAGTTGTTTTTGGCGGAAAAATATAAAAATGTTACACTTTTTGTAATGTAAAAAAAGCTTAGTGTATGGTGAAAAAAATATGTTTTCTAATACCTTCTGTTGCCTCTGGAGGAATACAAATGTATTTATTAAGGTTTCTCCAGTTTGCGGGTAATACAGAAAATATAACCGTTGTAGTGCGAAATAAAAACAGAGAAGACGACTTATTAAAACTTTATGAAGAAGCCGGAGTAAAACTTTATTTTCAGCCCCTTGGATATGTAAATCCTGTCAAAATGCTTTGGTTCTATCGGTTCTTCAAAACTGAAGCATTTGATGTTGTATGTGATTTTAATGGAAATTTCGCAGGTATGTCTGTTTTTCTAGCATACATGGCAAAAATAAAAAAACGCATTGCATTCTATCGACTAGGAAAAGACCACTTTGAGCCAAGTTTTGTAAAAAATATGATAAATATTTTTATGAACAGATTAGTCTTTAAATATTCTACAAATATTCTATTGAACTCCCTTGCTGCCATATCTCATTTTTTCCCTTACCGTACTAAATCAGATACCCGCTTCCAAGTGGTTTATAACGGAATAAATATCGATATATATAGTGAAAAAATAGATAAAAAATCTTTAAAAAAAGCACTAAATCTTCCACCAGATATATTTTTAATTGGGCATGTTGGTAGATTAAACTCGGCAAAAAATCATCTCACTATCTTGAAAGCCATTCAGCATCTCATTGACAAAAAGATATATGTGCATTTAGTGCTTTGTGGAAGTGAAACAGAAAAACTTCAGGGTACAGTCCAAGATTTTGGAATAGAAAAATACGTGAGTATTTTAGGGTACAGAAACGATGTATCAAACTTGCTTAAAGTTTTTGATTGTTTTGTTTTCCCATCAATAACAGAAGGGCAGCCCAATGCACTCATTGAGGCAATAGCATCAGGTTTACCGATTGTTGCCAGCAACATAGAACCGATAAAAGAGTGCGTTCCGAAAAATAATTGGTCATTTCTAATTCAAGCAACAGATCATATTGCCCTATCCGAAAAAATCGCATCTTTGATGGATGACTCTTGCATTTATCATTATGATGAAGCAATAGAGTATGTGTATAAAAACTTCAATGCGAGAACAAATTTTGGTATATTCAAACAAATACTATATGAGTAGAAAAGTTCTCTTCGTACATGACGGCCCACTCTACGTAAGTGACAAACAAGAATACTATGGCGTTCACTACACCAATGCTATTGTAAAAAGATATAGCTATTTTGGGGACAGTGTAACTTTTATGATGCGGTCAAGAAAATTAGTAGCTGACTCAAAACAAAGTTTTTCGCGCATTGACTGTGATAATTTTTCGTTTGTAGATGTTCCTAACTTCAAAAGTATTCTTACTCGTATAAATATTAAAAAAGCAAAACATATTATTAAGGAAAATGTCAGGCAGCATGATGTTATCATTGTAAGACTCCCTAGCGCAATCGGGGTGATAGCCTATAATGAGGCAAAACGTTTAAATAAACCAGTACTTGTAGAAATGGTAGCCTGTGTATTTGATGCTTTGTGGAATTACGATTGGAGAGGAAAACTTCTTGCACATTATAAAATGGCATCTTATAAAAGATTAATTGCTAAAGCAACGCACGTAGTATATGTAACAGATAAATTTTTGCAAGGACGATACCCCAGCTATAATAAGCAATTAGGTTGTTCAAATGTCAATGTTACAATCGACGATAGCGCATTAGATTCGAGGCTTGCAAAAATAAATGGAAATGATTCTTTTAGTGTTTTAACAATAGGTACAGTAGCCGCCTTAGATGTGCCCTATAAAGGACAAGCAGCAGTTATTGAAGCTATTCATCTGCTAAAAAGCCAAGGCATACAAGTAAACTATCATTTAGTAGGACAAGGAAATCCTGATTCTTTAGAAAAACTCATTAAAAAATTAAAGTTATCAGACCAAGTTAAAATTATAGGCCCTCTCGCGCACAATAAAGTTTTTGAATTTTACAGACAAATAGATCTTTACATTCAGCCAAGCAGGCAAGAAGGCCTTCCTCGTGCAGTTATTGAAGCTATGAGTCAGGCTTGCCCTGTGCTGGGCTCCCGCGCTGGAGGAATTCCAGAACTCATCCAAGAAGACTGCTTATTCGATGCAGGTAATGCGTCAGCCATCGCTTCGCTAATCCGCGCACAAAATGTGAAGAGTTTGGAAGAACATGCTATATACAATTTTGAAACCTCGAAGAAGTATGCCCGTCACATATTGGAGACGAATCGTTTCAATTTCTATGATGAATTCAAAAAAGACTTCAACTTGTAGTACAAAATATCAACGATATCACTTTTCTTGTAGGCAATAAAATTCACACGATAGCAACAGGTTACGTGCTTCATGAGTTAGAGAGAGAAAGGCTTAGATATAAAAGCAGCGGTTTTGAGCCTGTTATCGAAAAACTAGCGTTTCTACAATCATTCAAAAAATCTATTACTAAAACGCTATAGTATTACTCAAAAAATAAAAAACTCAGTTAAATTTTTAAAACACTACCCAACAACAAACTAATCTACAAACCGATGGGTTTCTAATCGCTATCAAACAAGTAAGAAGTTACGAAATTAAAAAAAATAATCTACATGTAGAGCTAACAAAGCAAAGTAAAACATAAACATGCAAAAGCTATTGAAGACTATTTGAGCAAATCTATCCTATCTATTTAATGAACATATAAGTAAATCCGAAAAAAATAAGCCATACTCTCGTTACTTCCAATCTATTTCAAACAATGAAAAAACTCGTAATAGGCATAACCTCCCCTGATAGTGTCGTTTTATTGGAAGGGCAATTGGCATATTTCAAACAATTGGGCTACGACACCTATTTGCTCGCTCCCGATCACGTCCGCACCCGTGAGTTTTGCCGAGCAGAGGGCTGCAAGTTGTTACCGACCCCGATTGAAAGGGATATTTCATTTTGGAAAGACATTAGATCCACAATGGTCGTGATTCGTCATTTTTTACGGATTAAACCCGATATTGTAAATGTAGGTACCCCGAAAATGGGTCTGATAGGTATGCTGGCAGCAGCGTTTACACGCGTACCCACAAGAATTTACACCTGTAGGGGGTTTCGATTTGAGCATGAAAGGGGAGGCAAAAAACAACTACTGATGATGATGGAAAAACTGGCCAGTTTGTGCTCTCAACATATTATTTGTATAAGTCCCTCAGTAAGACAACTCGGGATAGATATGAGGGTTTTCCCAGCTAAAAAAACAGTCGTCATCGGCCAAGGGAGCAGCAATGGCTTAGACCTAACCCGCTTCCATCCATCAAAGGTAGATACTACTGAAAAGACTATGCTTAGGGAGGCCTTGAAAATTGATGGTACTTTCGTCTATGGTTTTGTAGGTCGCTTGGTAGACCGAAAAGGAATTCAAGAGCTTTACAATGCGTTTCTACGACTGTACGCACTTTATCCCTTCGTTCGTTTACTTGTGGTGGGACCTGTAGAGGCTAAACAGATTGCAAATCCTGAATTAATCTCGAATATGGAAGCGCATCCAAGTATTCTGATGATGGGTTTTCAGCGTGATGTTCCCTTATATTTATCAGTAATGGATGTATTTGTGCTCCCAGCGTGGTGGGAGGGTTTTGGTAATGTATTAGTACAGGCTGCTGCCATGGGGTTACCAATTATTTCTACAAATGCAACTGGCTGCAAAGATGCTGTTTCTGATGGGTATAATGGAATATTAGTCGCCCCAAAATCAGAAGAAGCGTTGTTCAAAGCTATGGAAATGCTATATTTAGATGAGCAATTGAGATTAAAATATGGAACAAACGGCTTGACCTGGGTTCAGCGGTTCGACAGTCAAACCATATGGAAAGGGATGGCAGATTTATACGAAAAGAAGAACTAATATATGTATCATCATTTCTTCAAGCGCCTCATTGATCTTACTGCGGCATTTTTTGGTCTGTTGCTGCTTTCGCCAATTATTTTGGTATTGGTGATAACTTTGTATATCACTAATGGAGGCAAGCCTTTCTTCTTTCAAGACAGGCCGGGGAAAAATGCAAAAATCTTTAAACTTATCAAGTTTAAGACAATGAATGATAATAAAGACTCCAAAGGCAATCTACTTCCCGATAAAGACAGACTCACTAAAGTCGGGCAATTCGTGCGCTCGACCTCTCTGGATGAACTTCCTCAATTAATCAACGTATTGAAAGGAGATATGAGTTTGATAGGTCCAAGGCCATTGTTGGTCAAATATTTACCCCTCTATAATTCCAGACAAGCCCGTCGCCACGAGGTGCGTCCGGGAATTACGGGATGGGCACAAGTAAATGGACGAAACGCAATTTCTTGGCAAGAAAGATTTGAATATGACGTTTTTTATGTAGAAAACATGTCTTTTTTGTTGGATTTAAAAATTATATGGCTCACGCTAATTAAAGTAATTAAGAGAGAAGGGATAAACTCTGATAAAAGCGCAACTATGGAGCCATTTAAAGGAAATATATAGCTTAATTAAATTATGGAAGATAAAGCAAAAAAATTTTTAGAGGCATTGCAGCAAGCCTTAGAAGTTGAGGACAAAGAGGTTAAATTTGAGGACAAATTTAAGGAATATGAAGAATGGAATTCCTTAGCCAGACTATCATTAATTGCAATGCTTGATGAGCACTTTGGAGTGCAAATACAAGCTGCCGATTTCGACAAATTGCAGACAGTGGGAGATTTATTTGAAGCCATTCAGAAAAAAAATTAACTTTATGGCCTGTTTGCATTTTGAAAATATCGGAATCAGTGGAATTGCGGCCTGTGTACCGGCTAACACCGTAGAAAACATAAAATATACTGATTATTTTCCTCAAGAGGCCGTTCAGGACATTGTAGAAAAAACGGGTATAAGGCAAAGACGATTTGCGCCTCCGGGCATGTGTTCGTCGGATTTGTGTTTTTCGGCTGCGACTAAACTGCTGGATGAAATGCAGGTAAAAAGAGAAGATATTGATTTATTGATATTTATCTCTCAAACCCCTGACTACAGAATGCCAGCCACCAGTGTCATCCTCCAACAAAGGCTTGGATTGCCAAAAACAACGGCGGCTTTCGACATAAATTTAGGGTGTTCTGCTTTTGTATATGGCTTATCGGTTGCTTATTCCTTTATGCAGCAGCCCAATATTCGTAAAGTGTTGGTGTTAGATGGCGAAACACGCTCTAAAGTGTATCACCCAAAAGACAGACAAGTGGCTTTTTTGTTTGGCGATGCTGGCGTGGCCGCACTAATCGAAAAGGATAACAAATACGGAAGCAGCTTTTTTTCACTCAATTCTGATGGCTCACGGGAGTCGCTAATCAAAATTGATGCAGGCGGGTACAGAAAACCAAGTTCTGTTGAAACCGTTACAGAAAAAGTGGTCGATGAGCACGGTAACATACGAACCGATGAAAACGGCTACATGAACGGCCCGGATGTATTCAACTTCGTTATTCAAGAAATCCCGCAAGACATTAAAAGGCTGTATGAGTTTTCCCAAAAAACTCCCGAAGACATTGATTACTTTGTTTTTCATCAGGCTAATAGCTATATGAATACTTATTTGGCAAAAAAACTTAAACTTGACTCAGCAAAATTACCAACTTGTTTAGAGTTTTTTGGCAATACTTCCTCTGTTTCCATTCCATTGACCATTGCTACCCAATTGAAAAATTCTTTACAATCTAAAAAACAACTGCTTTTGAGCGGTTTTGGTGTAGGAATGTCTTGGGCAAGTGCTATTATTACTTTAGAGAATTGCAAAGTTTGTGATTTAATAGAGATTTAATGTTTAGCATCGAAAATAAAAAAATAGTAATAACCGGTGGCAGTTCGGGTATAGGCAGACAAATAGCCATTGATTGCTGTAAGATGGGGGCTAAGGTTTTGATAGTAGGCAGAGATAAAAATAGGCTTAGCGATACTGAAAATACAATATTGTCCACCGATGGGTATATCAGGACGATTGAGGCGGATTTGACGGCAGCTGAGTCAATAGAGTTGGTTACTGAGCAAGCAATCAATGAGTTTGGGCAAGTAGATGGCATCGTTCATGCAGCCGGAATTTCTACTACTTTGCCATTTCGCTCTCTCTCGCAATCAAAGTTCGATAATTTTATTTATACAAATATTTTTTCTGCTATTTTTTTAACCAAAAATTTATTAAAAAAAGGTAATTTTAATGAAAATGGCGGATCGGTTATTTTCTTTACCTCTGTTATGGCTCAATTGGGTGAAAGTGGAAAAACGCTTTATGGGCTTACCAAAGGGGCTCTTTTGGCCGCTTCAAAAAGTTTGGCCATTGAATACGCGCCTAAAAAAATTCGATTTAATTGTGTGTCTCCCGGAGTGGTTCAAACCCCTATGGTTATGAAACAGGATTATGCGCAATCTGAAGAGAGCTTGTCTAAAATCGAGGCACTCCACCCTATGGGTATAGGTAAACCCGAAGATATTAGTCCGGCGGTTATTTTTTTATTATCAGATGATTCCGGTTGGATTACCGGAACAGAGTTGGTAATAGATGGAGGTTATTCTGCAAGATAAAATTTAATTGTTATGAAGAAATATGTTTTAATTATCGGGGCGGGCGGTCACGCAGCCGAAGTCAGGGATTATGTTCGCTTCTACAATAAGAGCCAAAATGAGGAACAAATAGAAGTGGTAGGCTTTATTGATGATGATGAAAACATCCACAGCCAGTACGAATATAGTGAGCCTTATTTAGGTAAAATATCTGACCATAATATTCTTACAGATGTTTATTATTTGATGGGAATAGCTAATGTAGCTTATAGGAGGCCAATTGTAGAAAAATTCAAATTACAGGGTGCAAAATTTACGGGCTTAATTCATCCCACTGCGCTTATTTCACCATCTGCCAAAATAGGCGAGGGGGTATTAATCTCTCACAATGCTTCTGTGGGGCCTATGGTTAGAATCGGGGACTTTAATATACTCAATTCGCGTTGTACCATTGGGCATGATACGGTAATTGGAAACTATAATTTTATCAGTCCACAAGTGGCACTCTCAGGACACACTACTGTCGGCAATGAAAACATGTTTGGAGTCAATAGTGCCACCATACCCTCAATCGTAGTTGGAAACAACAATAAAATTGGAGCCGGTACAATAATCTATAAAAATATAGGAGACAATCAAACTGTTTTTAATCGCTTTAACGAAAGAATCATCAAAATTTCTGAATAATTGTTTTTATGAATAAAGTTAATAAAATATGCTGCATTGGAGCCGGATACGTAGGTGGTCCAACCATGGCAGTTATTGCACTTAAATGCCCCGAAATTACAATAACGGTAGTTGACGTTAACAAGGAAAGAATAGCGGCATGGAATGATGCAGATTTGGACAAACTTCCTGTTTACGAACCGGGACTCAAAGAGGTGGTAGCAGAAACCAGGGGACGCAATTTGTTTTTTTCTACTGATGTAGATAAAGCCATAGACGAGGCCGAAATGGTGTTCATAGCTGTCAATACACCTACCAAAACCTACGGAATAGGCAAAGGAATGGCGGCAGATTTGAAGTTTATCGAGCTTTGCGCTCGTCAAATAGCCTCCGTAGCCAAAAGCGATAAAATAGTGGTAGAAAAATCCACGCTTCCGGTTAGAACTGCGGCTGCGATTAAAAGCATATTAGACAATACCGGCAACGGGGTAAACTTTCAGGTCTTATCCAACCCTGAATTTTTGGCTGAGGGAACAGCAATAAATGACCTACTGTATGCGGACCGCGTGCTAATCGGCGGCGACCAAGACGAAGAAGGACAACTTGCTGTCCAAGCACTGGTCGATGTTTATGCCCATTGGCTACCAAAAGAAAAGATACTTACCACCAATGTGTGGTCATCAGAACTTTCAAAACTTACTGCCAATGCTTTTTTGGCTCAGCGCGTCTCATCAGTAAACGCAATTTCTGAACTTTGCGAAAAGACGGGGGCTAATGTGAATGAAGTAGCAAAAGCCATCGGTTTGGACAGTAGAATCGGGCCTAAATTTTTGAAATCTTCGGTGGGATTTGGTGGTTCTTGTTTTCAAAAAGATATACTCAACTTGGTTTATATCGCCAGAAGCTACGGTCTCAATGAGGTAGCCGACTATTGGGAGCAAGTGGTTGTTATGAACGACCACCAGAAAGCCCGCTTTGCCAGAAACATAGTCAAAACCCTGTACAACACGGTCTCAGGCAAAAAAATTGCCTTTCTTGGCTGGGCATTCAAAAAAGATACCAATGACACAAGGGAATCAGCCGCTATCTATGTAGCCGATATGCTCATCAGTGAAAAAGCAAACATCGCTGTTTATGATCCTAAAGTTGAAAGTAAAAAGATGCTTGCAGATTTGAATTATTTACAGACCCGCACCGAAGAAGAAAATACCCTTCATCTTAGCACCTATGAAGATGCCTATCAGGCTTGCCATCATTCACACGCTATCGCTGTTTTGACCGAATGGGACGAGTTCAAAGAGTTGGATTGGCAAAGAATATACGACAATATGCTCAAGCCGGCGTTTATTTTTGATGGCAGGAATATTTTAGATGCTCCAAAACTCAAAGAAATTGGGTTTTTGTATTATGGTATTGGAATAGGTTAGTACTAACTAATGGATAAAAATTTAATTATCTACGTTGCAGGCCATAAGGGAATGGTGGGCTCTGCGGTACTGCGTTTGCTTAAAAAAAGCGGATATAACAATTTTATCTATTACGACAGCAAAGAGTTGGATTTGCGCAACCAAAATGAAGTCAATTCACTATTTAACCAAACAAAAATTGATGTAGTAGTAGATGCGGCAGCCAGGGTAGGCGGCATTTTGGCAAACAATGATTTTCCATACAATTTTTTGATGGAAAATATGCAAATTCAGAATAATTTAATTGATGCTTCATTAAAAAATGGAGTCAATAAATTTATATTTTTAGGTAGTTCGTGCATCTATCCCAAATTTGCTCCGCAACCTCTGAAAGAATCCTATTTGCTTACAGATAGCTTAGAACCCACCAATGAATGGTATGCCATCGCCAAAATATCAGGTGTAAAGGCTTGTGAGGCCATTCGCAAACAATTTGGTAAGGATTTTGTCAGTTTGATGCCTACCAATCTGTATGGCCCCAATGACAACTTTGATTTAAAGACCTCGCATGTGCTGCCTGCCATGATTAGGAAGTTTCATGAGGCCAAAGAAAACTCTCATTCGACGGTTGTGCTTTGGGGAACAGGAACCCCGCTGAGAGAGTTTTTGCATGTGGACGATTTGGCAAAAGCTGTACTGTTTGCCATAGAAAACACCCTTCCTGATAATCTTTACAACGTGGGAACAGGCAATGATTTATCCATTAAGGAATTGGCACTGCTGATTCAAAAAGTCGTAGGACATGAAGGAGAAATAGTTTGGGATGAAACTAAGCCCGACGGAACTCCGCGCAAACTCTTGAGCGTTGAAAAACTAAATAAATTGGGATGGAAGGCCGAAATAGAACTATATAAGGGTATTGACGATACTTATCACTGGTTTTTACAGAATTTAAACAGCTATAAATCGGTAACACTTTAATAAATATTTATTAATTAATGAGATGAAAAAACAAAAAATAGCATTAGTAACTGGTATTACAGGGCAGGACGGAGCTTATCTTGCTGATTTGTTGCTGGAAAAAGGGTATATTGTACATGGCATTAAAAGACGTGCCTCACTTTTTAATACCGATAGGATTGACCATATCTACCAAGACCCTCACAGCACGGACATAAAATTCAAACTCCACTACGGGGATATGACCGATTCGATGAACCTCACCAGAATCATACAAGAAACCCAACCTGACGAGATTTACAACTTGGCGGCCATGTCTCACGTAAAGGTGAGTTTTGATACACCAGAATACACGGCCAACACAGACGGTATCGGTACACTTAGGATTTTAGAAGCCGTAAGACTTCTGGGGATGGAAAAAAAGACCAGAATATACCAAGCCTCAACCTCTGAACTATATGGTTTGGTTCAGCAAGTACCGCAATCGGAAAAAACCCCTTTCTATCCTCGTTCGCCTTATGCTGTGGCCAAATTGTATGCTTATTGGATAACCATCAATTATAGAGAGGCCTACGATATGTTTGCCTGCAACGGTATTTTATTCAACCATGAATCCCCTTTGCGCGGAGAAACGTTTGTTACCCGCAAAATCACCCGTGCCGTAGCCAAAATAGCTCTGGGGCTGCAAGATAAATTTTATATTGGAAATTTAGATGCCCAAAGAGATTGGGGACATGCCAAAGACTATGTTGAAGCCATGTGGCTAATTTTACAACAAGACAAACCCGATGATTATGTGATTGCTACCGGTGTCACGACTGCCGTAAGAGAGTTTATCAGGATGGCATTTGCAGAAGCAGGGGTTGAAGTGGTTTTTAAAGGCACGGGAGTCGAAGAGAGAGGCTTTGTCAACTCTGTTGATGAAGCCAAATACCGTGAAGTAACGGGCAATGCTACCAAAATGCCGATTAATCTGGCAAACGGCAGCGAAGTGGTCGCAGTTGATTCGCGGTATTTTAGGCCAACAGAAGTAGAACTACTTATTGGTGACCCCAGTAAAGCTCAACAACAGTTGGGCTGGAAACCAAAATATAATCTCAGTAAGCTGGTGCAAGAAATGGTTACTTCTGATATAAAATTATTTCAAAGAGATTTGACTTTGGCCAAAAGCGGGCATAAAGTTTTTGTGCAAGAAGAGTAGTTTTTTGTATATTTTTATTGGAATTAGAGTAAATATTTTTAAAGTTTTAATTCCAAAAAAAATTAGTTTTTTATTTAACTTGATTTTTATGATGAAATACTTTCTTACTATTGTTAGCTTTTTTTATTGTACACAACTTTTTGGCAGGCAAAATATTTCCGTTGTAATAGCGAAAGATGCCCCTGTTTACGTACAAGAAGCCGCAAAAGATTTGGTATGGCATCTAAAAAAATCTACCAACAAAGAATACCCCATTGTGCATGATACCGAATTTGGTTCTTTGCCCCCCAAAACACGAATCATAGCTGTCGGTAAAAGTCTAGCCACCAAAGAATTAGAAAAGGAAATTTCCCAACTTGAGCCGGAAGAATTTTTAATAAAGACAGTAGGTAGCAAACTGATTTTAGTGGCTAACGATAACGAAGAGAAACCCGCTGTACACTATGCCGTTTGTCATTTTTTGGAAAAAAGTATTGGTGCAAAATGGCTTTGGCCGGGAGAGGAAGGCACATTTTTAGAAACCAAGTCTTCTATTGAAACAGATAATTGGGACTTCAGATGGAAGAGCAAATTAGAGCAACGCACAATGTTTTCTGACGTTCTTTATGTACGCCTCCCAAGTGAGGTAAAACGTTGGCTTATTCGACACAGAATTCATAATAAAAGTAAGTACAAAACAGCACATGCTTTTCATGGATGGGAGGAAAAGTATCCACATTTGGTAGCCACTGACCCTGTTCCTTTTAGAAAAAATAAAGATCATAATCAAATTAAGTTTAAAATCAACTCACCTGAATTTTTAGAAGTTGTTGTACAGGATTTCAAAAATCAACCCAGTAATGGCATTTATCACATTGCTCCACCAGACGGACGAGGTTTTGAACCTTCTCTATTGCCGGATAAAGACCCTTTGAAGGTTTGGAGAGGTGATTATTCATTGACAGAGCATTATTTGAAGTTTTGGTCGGCTTTAGATAAAAAAATTAACTATCCTAAAAAGCAAACTGATTTCCTCAGTAATATTTATTCTTCATATTACATCTTCCCAGAAAACTACACTTGGGATGGAAGAAATTTTGTCTTCAACTACGTATGTAGGCTCTATCCTTATCAAGAAGAGACCGAAAACTGGAATCGTTGGCGCAGCACAGGCGCAAAACTTATATTAAGACCTAACTGGTTTGGAAAAGGAATGTTTACTTGTTTAAGCAATTACGATGAGCAGTTTGAATTTTTTGAGTTTGCCAAACAAAATGGAATGGCAGGCTTTTATTTCGATGTACTTCAAAATATGTGGTCAACAAAAGGATTTCAATACTATGTGATCGCCAGAATGTCTTACAGCGACAAATCGTTATATCAAATAAAAGAAGAATACTATGAAGTATTTGGTGACTTTGCTAATCCAATAAAAGAATACCAAAATTATTGCAATAAGCTCTACAATAAAATTGTGGGTACAGACCCCCAAAAATCTAAAGAAATAACCGGTTCTAAAGGATTTGAGGGCTTTGCACAGCACGTAAATGAAAAAGATATTGCCGCCATGCAAGCCATTTTGGCCAAGACAAACCTCAATAAGCTCACCGAGCAACAAAAAAAAGCCGCACTGTGGTATTTGTCGGGTTTTGAACTATCAAAAAAGACATTTGAATACTCTAAACAGATAGTCAAAAATCCTAATGACAAAAAGATTTCAGTGAAATTTATACAAGAATTGGACAAACTCTCAAAGGCATATCCGTACTCATTTGACCACAAAAGAGTAAGCGGAGCAGTTAGCAAGTATAAAAAATCAGGCTATCAAAAAGAAGACCATAAAAATAAAATTTGGCAAGAAGAAGAACAAAACGATGATTAATTTAGCAATTGTAGCGGCACTTGAAGCCGGAAAGCGCATCATGGAGGTTTACGCAAATACGGTTGAGGTTGAGATGAAACAAGACAATTCCCCACTGACCAAAGCCGATAAATTAGCCCACCAAACTATTGTGCGGCACCTGTCCCCAACCAATATCCCCATTTTAAGCGAAGAGGGAAAAGCCATTGAATACGCTCATAGAAGGCAATGGCCACGCTTTTGGTTGGTAGATCCGCTGGATGGGACAAAAGAGTTTATCAAAAAAAATGGCGAATTTACAGTAAATATAGCTCTTGTTGACGGACATTTGCCTGTGATGGGGGTGGTGTATGCCCCCGCTATTGGTTCGCTGTATTGGGGAGAAGCGGACAAAGGAGCTTTCAAAGTAGAAAATATTGCGCCTGACGAATCGGTGGAATCTATTTTAGAGAGAAAAACCGCCATACAGCCGATAAAGGATGCCATTCCCTACAAAATAGTGGGCAGCCGCAGCCATAGTTCACCCGAAACAGATGAATTTGTGGAACAGATAAAAAAAGAAAAAGGTGAGATAGCTTTTGTTTCGATGGGTTCATCGCTCAAACTGTGTTTGATTGCTGAAGGGAACGCACAAATCTATCCCCGTTTGGCCCCTACTATGGAATGGGACACAGCGGCAGCCCATGCTATTGCCAAGGCAGCAGGCTGTAGTGTTGTTGATGCAAAAACCAACCAAGAGTTGGTTTACAACAAAGAAAATTTGCTCAACCCTTGGTTTGTTGTTAAATCGTAAGCCTTATGTCTGAAAAACTCCATATCATACCGCACAAACACAAAGTTTCTGTTGCAGATAGAATTGCCCAAAATGGGCACGCCATTAAGACTATATGGTTTGCGGGACTCTCAGGCTCCGGCAAATCTACTCTGGCCTCTGCATTGGAATATAGACTGCATCTAAAAAACATCCATACTTATATTTTGGACGGCGACAACATCCGAGCCGGTTTGAACAAAGACCTTGATTTTAGCGATTTGGGCAGGGTGGAAAATATCAGGCGAATAGCCGAAGTCAGCAAACTGCTCAACGATGCAGGAATCGTAGTTCTCACTGCATTTATCTCACCTTTTCAGGCAGATAGAGAACAGGCTCGCAACATCGTGGGCAGCGAAAATTTCCTCGAAATTTTTGTCTCTTGCCCCATCGAAGTTTGTGAACAGCGCGACGTAAAAGGCCTTTACAAAAAAGCCCGCGCCGGAGAAATATCAAACTTTACAGGTATCAGCTCACCTTTTGAAGCTCCACAAAAACCTGATTTTACCGTTCATACCGACCAAGAATCTTTAGAAGAATCGTTAAATAAAATTGAACAATTTGTATTACCTAAAATTTTGTCATGAATAAATACCAATTGACCCACCTTCGTGAGTTGGAATCAGAGTCTATATTTGTTTTGCGCGAAGTAGCGGCTCAATTTGAACGCCCTGCCATATTGTTTTCGGGCGGCAAAGACAGTATTGTCGTTACCCATTTGGCAAGGAAAGCATTTTGGCCGGCCAAAATCCCCTTCCCACTGGTTCATATAGATACAGGACACAATTTTCCTGAGACCATGGAATACAGAGACTGGTTGGTAGAAACCATCGGAGCCAAACTCATAGTAGGCTCGGTACAAGAGTCTATCGACACCGGTAGGGTAAAAGAAGAGACAGGCATCAATGCCAGCCGCAATGCTTTGCAGACGGTTACGCTGCTGGACACCATAGAAAAATACAAGTTTGATGCTTGTGTGGGAGGAGCGCGCAGGGATGAAGAGAAAGCCCGTGCCAAAGAGCGGTTCTTTTCCCATCGGGATGAGTTTGGGCAATGGGACCCAAAAAACCAACGTCCCGAACTTTGGAATCTGTTCAATGGCCGCAAAAATATGGGAGAGCACTTTAGGGTATTTCCCATCAGCAACTGGACAGAGTTAGATGTGTGGCAATACATACTGCACGAAAACATACCCCTGCCCAAACTGTATTTTTCGCACGAAAGAGAGGTCATCGAACGCAACGGTACTTTGCTGGCTGTATCTCCTTACCTGCAAATGCGCGGCGATGAGGTAATAATGAAAAAAATAGTCAGGTACCGTACCTGCGGAGACATGCCCATCACGGGAGCGGTAGAGTCCACCGCTTCGACCATTGAGGAAATTATCATGGAAGTGGCCAGCTCCAGAAACACGGAAAGAGGCACGAGAGCTGACGACAAACGCTCCGAAACCAGCATGGAAGACAGAAAAAAACAAGGTTATTTTTAAATTTTAATTAAAATGAACAGAAAGTCATATTTAAATATGGAATTGCTGCGCTTTACCACAGCGGGGAGCGTAGATGACGGCAAAAGTACCCTTATAGGTCGCTTGCTCTATGATTCAAAATCAATTTTTGAAGACCAACTTGAGGCCGTTAAAAACACAAGCGAGCGAAAAGGCTTGGAGCACATAGATTTGTCTTTGCTCACCGATGGACTCAAAGACGAGAGAGAGCAAGGCATCACCATAGATGTGGCGTACCGCTATTTTGCTACCCCGAGACGCAAATTCATCATTGCCGATACGCCCGGTCATATCCAATACACACGCAACATGGTTACGGGGGCTTCAACAGCCAATTTGGCACTTTTGTTGGTGGATGCCAGAAAAGGAGTCATAGAGCAGACCTACCGACACAGCTACATCGCTTCACTACTACAAATACCTCACTTGGTAGTGTGTGTCAATAAAATGGATTTGGTGGATTACAGCGAAGACGTTTTCAACTCCATCATGGACTCATTTGATGATTTTTCGGCAAGGCTCGACATAAGCGATATCAGGTATATACCTATTTCTGCACTAAATGGAGACAACGTAGTCAATCGCTCCAAAAATATGGAATGGTACAATGGTGCGACCCTGTTGCACACATTAGAGCATGTCCACATAGGCAGCGACCAAAATCACTTGGACGGGCGTTTTCCGGTTCAGACCGTCATCAGGCCACACAGCGAACAATACCACGACTTTAGAGGCTATGCAGGCAGGGTACAAGGCGGCATATTTAGAAAAGGTGAGCAAATAGTCGTGCTACCAAGCGGACTGACTTCTACTGTAAAGAATATTTATTTAAATGGAGAGGAACTTGAGGAAGCCTATCCTCCTATGTCAGTTACCATGACGCTGGAGGATGACATAGACGTAAGCCGAGGCGACATGATAGCCAAACCCAACAACCAACCTGAGTCTTCACAGGAACTTGATGCCATGCTCTGCTGGTTCAATGCAGCACCCCTCAACCTCAAATCCAAATATATCTTGAGGCATACCACCGCAGAAATGCGGGCTATTGTAAAAGAAGTGGTGTACAGGTTTGATATATCAAAGCTCTCAAAAGATGATAATGCCTCCAAAATACAAATGAATGACATATTTAGGGCAAAAATTAAAACTACAAAACCCGTCCTTTACGATTCTTACAGAAAAAACAGAAGCACCGGCAGTTTGATTTTGGTGGATGAAGCCACCAATGAGACCGTCGCGGCGGGAATGATTGTCTGATTGAATCTATAATTCAGCAAATAAAAAAGCCACAGGTTTTAATCTGTGGCTTTTTTATTTTTACAAATGTTTATTACTCAATAACAAAACGCTTGATAGTTTGTGCTCCTGATTGGGTTTTTATTTTAATTAAATAAATGCCTTTTGAGAAGCCAACAACATCCAAACTGTGAACTTTTGCGTTTCCTACATCATTTACTTGTCCGTTTGCAATCCTTTTTCCGGCTACATCTAAAATATCGTAGGCCAGTTTCTCTTGAATTTGTTCTCCAATTTCCAAATACAATACCGAAGAGGTTGGTACGGGATAGATTTTTATTTGAGAGGCCAACATTCTATCCAAGGCAGTAGTTGTTGCTGAGGCAACATTGGAATAAGGAGAGTTACCAATAGGGTTTTTAGCGGCTACGCGGTAAAACTGTGGGGTTTTGATTTTGGCAGTGCGGTCTGTGTAGGCAGTGGTATTGGCAGCCACCTCAGCTATTTGGGTAAACCCTGTGGTTTCGGAGTCCGAACGCTCAACAATGAAGTTGGTTTCATCTTCTGAGTTGTCGCGCCAAGTGAGCGATACCTCCATTTCTCCTGCAACTGCCGTCAAGTTTGAGGGTGCATTGGGCACTACCAGTTGAGCAGAGGCCACGTTGGAATAGCCGGACTCTCGTGCGCCGCCACGGGCTTTGATGCGGTAGTAGTAGGTAATTCCCGCCGAAACATTGCGGTCGTTGAAAGAAGTATCGTTGGCGTTGATGGTAGCGGAAATCACACTAAACCCGCTGTTGGGTGAAGTAGAACGCTCCAGCGTGAATCCGGCTTCGTTGTCGGCTGCATCCCTCCAACGCACATCAATACCGCCACTTGCACCCGTAAAAGCCCTCAGATTGACAGGGGCATGAGGAATGCGGCTGTTGGCAGGCCAACGGTGAGGGGCTAAGTCGTTATAGGGCTGCTGAATAGGTTTTGTGGTAAAAATATGAAACTGCCCTTGCGTGAAGCTGATACTCTGATTTTGGTCGGTAACAATGATTGAGTCATTGGTGAGCAAATCGTACCATTTGCCGGTGCGGGTAAACTCAGGACTCATCGTTTGGGCGGTCTGCGTCAAATTGGCAATGGCCACAATATCAATATCGTTGTGTCGGATGGTTACGCGCTTAGCGTTGCGGTCGGTAAAAAATTCATCCAATTTATAGTTGCCGATATTAATAGCTGTGCCGTACCGTTTTTTAAGGGCAAAAAAAGCGGCAAACGAGCGGTACAAACGCAGCCTTTCGGTGCTTTGCAAATAGTCAAATTTTGGGGGCTTGTTGTCGGTGCGGCAGTCAGGGCTAATTCTGACACCGTCTCTACAAGCGTTGATAGAAATATCAAATCCCACTTCGCCAAACTGCCAGAGCATTTTGGGGCCTGGTATCATATAAAAGATAGAGGCTAAGGCTTTTTTGCGGTTGAGTTGCATGTTTACGCTGCTTCTCAGTGCCGGAAATCCAAAGTTTCTGGCCTCGACCATCATGCGCTCTTCGTCGTGGCTCTCCATGTACGCCATTACACCCGGTGCGTTCCAGCCTCTTGCCAAATTCCATACTCGGGCCATCGAACTATTGTCAAATCCCATAATGGCTTGTTTGGCTTGGGTGTGCATATTGCCCCAAAGCATAAAGCCTTTTTCTGCCAGTACCTTCTCTTCGTCGTTGTCGGCAAAGTGCTCCAAAATCATATAAGCATCTGAGTCGTACTTGCGGACTTCGTCGTAGATTCTGTTCCAAATATTAATTCTGGACTGGTCGTAGCGATTCCATGCGGCTATATCACCGAGTGTGTTGTTTTGGGTAAATCCTTTGGACAAATCAAACCTAAAGCCATCAAAGCGGTACTCTTGAAGCCAATATTTGAGCACGCGGTCGGTAAAATCTTTGGTAGTCTGGGCTTCGTGGTTGAAATCGTATCCCACACCAAAAGGATGGCGGTCTATCTGATTGAACCAAGGGTTGTTGGCGGCTGGGCGGTTGTTGGCGGCATCCCAATAGAGCCGAACCATTGGATTGAGGCCGAAAGCATGGTTGAGTACCATATCCAGCACAACGGCTACACCCTGAGAATGACAAGTGTCTATGAATCGTTTGAGGTCGTTTTTGTGGCCGTAGTATTTGTCCACCGCAAAAAAATACATAGGGTTATAGCCCCAACTTTCATTGCCCTCAAACTCCATAATGGGCATAAGTTGGATAACATTGACCCCAAGGTTTTTGAGGTAGCCCAAGGTATCAATAAGGCTTTGGAAAGTTCTCTGGGCGGTAAAATCCCTGATAAGCAACTCATAAACAATCATATCGCCTTTGGCAGGGCGGCGGAAGTTGCTTGTTTTCCATGTGTAAGGGGTTTGGTCGGTCTGCAAAACGGTGGCCACTCCGGTGGTTTTGCCGTCAGGATAGGGCAGCAAATTTGGGTAGCTGGTGGCAGGAATCCAGCGGTCGTTCCACGGGTCTGAGACTTTGTCGGCATAGGGGTCGCCAATTCTGACAAAAGTCCCATCGGGATTGGCCACCAAATACTGAAAGATGTACTCTTTTTTGGCTGTAAGTCCGGTGATGTCAAGGTGGTATCGGTTGCCGTCGGGGGTGCGCTTCATTTCATAGGCGGGGTCAGGTGCCCAATTGTTGAAATCGCCTATCACATACACGTATTCTTTTTGTGGGGCATACAAAGACAAGGTTACGGAAGTAGCACTGCGGTAGTTGATGCCGTCCACCGTGTTGGCGGGTAGGTTGGCTTGGGCGGGTGCGCCACTTCTGACCACAAACGAAAACTCCTGCCTTACGGTGCGTCCCGAAGCAGTCGCCTCAACAACGACCTGTTTTTTGCCGGTGGTATTGGCATCTATTGTGTGGGAGATGGCATCTTTGTTGGTTTCGGTTTTTACCGTTGCACCATCTACTTTGATGGTAATGGTCGCATTTTGGGAAACAACCGCTTGGATATCAAGTTTCGAAGTCAAATTGTTGAATATGATGGGAAAAGAGTTTGGCTTTTCGACTCTCAAAAACAAGCCGTCGCGGTAGATAGGCATAAAAATATCCAATCCATTGGGGTCTTTGCCTTCTTTTGTGCCGTCCGCATTCCTAAAAACCATCCCGATACGGTAGGCGGTATCGGTGGCTGCCAGACTAAAATAAGTTTTGGGCGTAAGTTTGATTTGCCAGCGGTTGTTGCCCAAAGAAGTCATCGCACCGATGTTGTCATCTTGCCCCCAGTTGCCCACCACTTTTTGCCAGCGGGTGCTGTTTTCCCCATCCAATATGATGCCGGCGTGCATATACACCTTGGTGGCCCCTGCCAAACCGCTTGTGCCTTGGGTGGCATCATAGACAATGGTTACTTCCTGATCTGCTTTGGGAAAAGCCGGCGAAAAGGTGATTTGGGCTTGTGCAGCCAAAACCGTTGCCATCAATAAACTTAGTACTGCAAGTTTTCTCATAATATATTATTTAAATTAAATTAAAAAAAAGCAAATCGGGAAATCTTTATTACATGAACAATTTAACATACCGGAATGTAATTTGAGATACAACTTTATTTATGACAAAAAAATATCATTAAAAATTAGCTTTTAATTGTTATTTAGACACAATTAAAAGCGCATATTAATTGCAATCGTTTGTATTTTTTTGCAAAAATTACCGCAAACGTTTACAATTATTTATTTTGCCTGCTGCGAAATTGAGTTTCTTTACGCACTAAAATTGATATGCACGTAAAAAATTCTGATTTCCTAATAATTCTTGCGCGGCAACGCATTGGAATTAGCTATTGGGCGGCGTGGGAAAAGTAAGCGTCCTATTAAGATGCCAATCGGCAATTTTGTGTAAAAGAACTTCGCTGATTTTGCGGTAAGACTCTTGCGTCCAGCCCGCTGTATGAGGGGTCATAACCAGATTAGGAAACTCTATAAGTCTTTGGAAAAGAACTTGTTGTTTGGGAGTAAAAGTAGAAAAGTTTTCATTTTCAAGCACATCTAAGCCCGCTCCTTTGATTTTGCCGCTCTCCAATCCCCAGACTAAGTCTTCGAGTGGCAAGATTTCGCCTCTTGAGGTATTGAGCAAAAAAATATCATGCTCAAAGCGGCTCAAATATTCACGATTGCACAGCCCCCTGTTGTATGGGTCTAAAGGGATATGCAAACTCACAATTTGGGCTTCTTTCTGCAACTCTTCGAGGCTGACGTTGTGGGTGTAGGAGTCGTATTTTTGAGCACGGTCGTAGCTAAGTACCCTGCAACCAAAACCGGAAAGTCGGCGAGCAAAGGCACTGCCCATATTGCCGTAGCCGATGATGCCCACCGTTTTGCCGTTTATCTCTATGCCCCTGCCTGCCTCTCGGTTCCAGATAGATTGGCAAATATTAAAATGACAAATATGAATTTTATTGAAAAGAGCGAGCAACAAACCCAAGGTGTGCTCGGCTACTGCATCGCGGTTGCCCTCAGGAGCGGAAAACAAGACTATGCCCCTGCGCTCCAAAGCCGCCGTATCAATGCCATCAAGCCCTGAGCCTGCCCTAGCCACAAACCTGAGTCGAGGCGCAGCACAAAGAAGCGACTCATCTATTTTGATTTTACTTCTAATGACTAAACCCTCAAAATCAGATAGCTGTTGTAAAACATCAGCAGCAGCTATCTCAGGACAATACTGCACCTCAACCCCTAAAGCCCTAAGTCCTTGTGCCAAACTCTCATGAACAGGATCAATAATCAGGCATTTCATAGCGTAAAATTAATCATCGAAGTCAAACCACTTTCCTAATCTGTTTGAGATAAATATTAGCCGGACATGAGGAAAAAACAAGCACAAAATTGGTAAAATTGATTTAGGCTGTAATTTTGTGGCTCAATATCAGAATCATGCACTTGAGTGAACTTGAAATCATAAGACGACAAAAAAGGGAAGAACTTATTAAAATGGGCATTGAGCCATATCCGGCAAATACTTTTGAGGTCAATGTCAGTATATCGGACATTTTGAAAAACTACAACTCCCGAAAAATTGATTACAAGAATGTCAGCCTGGCGGGAAGGGTGATGAGCCTGAGAATCATGGGCAATGCCTCGTTTTTTGAATTACAAGACCAAACCGGGAGGATGCAGGTCTATATCCGCCGCGATGACATCTGCCCCACCGAAGACAAAACTCTTTACAACACCGTTTTCAAAAAATTGGTGGACATCGGCGATATTGTGGGAATAAAAGGCTATGTGTTCACCACGCAAACAGGCGAAATTTCTATTCACACTCAGCAATTTACCTTACTCACCAAATCCCTCAAGCCCTTGCCCATCGTCAAAACCGCTACCGACGAACAAGGCCAAACACACACTTACGACGCTTTTACCGACCCCGAGCAACGCTATCGCCAGCGGTATGTAGATTTGATTGTCAATCCCGAAGTGCGCAACATATTTATCATGCGCACCAAACTGGTCAATGCCATGCGCGAGTACCTCAACGACAAAGGGTATTTGGAGGTAGAAACGCCTATCCTACAACCTCTCTATGGCGGTGCGGCGGCGCGCCCCTTCAAAACCCACCACAACACACTGGATATGACGCTCTACTTGCGGATAGCCAATGAGCTATATCTCAAGCGGTTGATAGTGGGGGGCTACGACGGGGTCTATGAGTTCAGCAAAGACTTCCGCAACGAAGGCATGTCGCGCTTCCACAACCCCGAGTTTACCCAGATGGAACTCTACGTCGCCTACAAAGACTACAACTGGATGGCTAATTTGGTGGAGGAAATGGTCGAAAAAATAGCCTTAGCCCTGCATGGAACCACCCAAGTGCAGGTAGGCGAACACCTTATCAACTTCCAAAGACCATGGAAAAGATTCACCATGTTTGAGGCCATTGAGCACTTCACGGGCATAGACATCAGTGAAATGGATGAAATACAACTCAGACAGACCGCCCAGAAACTCAATGTCAAAGTGGACGAAACGATGGGCAAAGGCAAAATCATTGATGAAATTTTTGGCGAGCATTGCGAACACAAACTCATCCAACCTACTTTCATCACGGATTATCCGGTCGAAATGTCCCCCTTGGCCAAAAAACACCGCGATAAGCCGGGGCTTGTAGAGCGTTTTGAGGCCATCTGCAACGGCAAAGAAATATGCAATTCGTTTTCCGAACTCAACGACCCCATAGACCAACGCGCCCGATTTGAGGAGCAACTCGAACTGGGCAAACGCGGCGACGATGAAGCCATGGTATTGGACGAAGACTTTTTGAGAGCCTTAGAATACGGCATGCCTCCCACGGCGGGATTGGGAATCGGTATTGACCGACTGACCATGATCATGACCAACCGCCCGTCTATTCAAGAGGTCTTGTTTTTTCCTCAGATGCGCCCCGAAAAACAAACCACCCTATCCTCCAATGCAGACTACACCGCACTGGGAATCAATGAGGAACTCATCCCCGTACTCCAAAAACTCGGATACCTGCAAGTAGAGCAACTCAAAAACGTCGCAGCCTCCAAACTGTTTAATGATGTGTGCGGAACAAGAAAAAAACTCAAACTCGACAACGTTAAAAACCCCACGCTCGAAGAAGTAAAAGGGTGGTTGGAAAAGTTGAGTTAAATTGTGATAATTCGTAATTTAATAAAAGTGGTAAGAGAATACGATTTCTATTATTCAAACACAAATTATGTGAAAAGACTGATACTGTTTTCGTCTTTGACTTTTGCGGTATTATTGGTTTTGGTGCTTGCAGTCCCTATATTTAGAGAGTCTGTGGCGGCAATTTTGGCTGTTTTTATAGTTCCCGTTCTATTGTTTGCTGTCAATTTCAAAAAAATAAAGAGCAACGGAAAAGCAATGGTGAGCGATGAGAGTATAAAAATAGAACTGGCAGAAAAATCTTTGGATATAGTGTTGGACAATATAGAAAGTTACCGTTTCACCTATTACCAAGGTTCTGCCTTAGAACTTGAGTTTAAAGATAAAAGTAAATTGAAACTTAGTTGCGGTGAAGCAATAGACAAGGGCAATCATTTCAATGCCTTTTGTCAGGATGTAGAAAATATTCTCAATAATTTTTTGGAAAAAAAACCAAATCGGATGATGAGAAAACCATCTTTTGTGGAAACTCAATGGTTTTTGGGATTGATTGTATTTGGGACTTTGGTTATCTTATTTTTTATTGGCTTTGCAATAGCAATACAAAAAAGTTTACCGATACAATTTTATGCTTTAGTGGGAATAATTATTTACTCTTGGGTTGCATATTTCAATGCCAAAAATAGTAAAAAATTAAATTAATAATCATTAAGATTGGACTAATAGTAGATACCAAAACTACTTTAAAAATGAGATAAAACTAAAAAGTTAAGCGAGTAGGAAAATCATTAATATAAATAGAAATGAAAAAAATGTATCTTAAAACAGTGGCCGTAACGATGGCATCGGCTTTATTATTTTCAAGTTGTGCTTCTATTGTAAGCAAAAGCATGTATTCTCTTTCGATAAATAGCAATCCATGCACCGCCCAAATAAGTATAACCGACAAAAAAGGTAAACAAATATACTTCGGCAGTACACCTACGGTAGTTAATTTGGACGCAGGAGCGGCATTTTTCTCTAAGGCCAGATA
>CAZRQL010000010.1:0-97246 GCA_964602415.1 uncultured Roseobacteraceae bacterium | reverse complement strand
CAAAAATTCAAGAGAGCAGATTTTAATTTTTTTTGTTTCAACAAGAGACTGATTAAGAACTTCTTGTTGAGAAGTCTGTAAGCCTTCTTTCAACTCAACCCGCACGCGGTACTGGTTGATGCACTCGGTAAATAATGATTTTGTTGGCCAAACCTGTGTGCCTCGATTGGACATCATAATAAGCTCAAACCTCTCTTTGTCAATGGATTCTAAAAACAATTGAGCCACTTCTTCCGGTTGTTGGTTGGACTCCACAAAATAGTCGAGGCCGTTTATTGACTCAGTGGGTTTGGGAGTTTCTAAGATAATATTTCTATCAAGATGAGCAGGTTTGACCAAAGATTCGCAATCGCTTTCTGTGGTGTGTACTTCCCCAAATTGATCTATGATGGCTTGGGCAAAATCGGTCGTTGAGAGAGCAGGGATTGACTTGTCGCCAAAATCCGCTGTCCTGTATCCTTTTTGAACAGCCAATTTGAGCGCAGAGTCTATCAGAGAAGCTACTCTATTTTGGCCTAAGTGCCTGAGCATCATAACCCCGCTGAGGAGCAACGAAGTAGGGTTGGCTATATTTTTGCCTGCTATGTCCGGTGCAGTACCATGAACGGCCTCAAAAATAGAAATATTGCGCCCTATGTTGGCAGAAGGCGCAAAACCTAACCCCCCGACAAGTCCGGCACAAAGGTCTGAAATAATATCGCCTTGTAAATTGGGCAAAACCACCACATCAAATGCGTCGGGACGGGTTACGAGCTTCATAGACAGATCGTCCACAATCAAATCATCCACTTTGATATGGGGATAGTCTTTGGCGACCTCATAAAAAACTTCCAAAAATAACCCATCCGTTATTTTCATAATATTGGCCTTGTGTCCGCAAGTAATACGGCGGGCGTTTTTACGAGCGGCCATCTCAAATGCATAGCGATGCACTTGCTCACTTCCCGGACGGGTGATAAACCTCCTGCAAAGGGCTACATCATGGGTGAGTTTGTGCTCTATACCGCCATAAGTGTCTTCGATATTTTCCCTGACTATGGTAATATCAATGGGGATGTTTTGAGCAGAAAAAACGGTATTTACCCCTTTTATCGTCCGAAAAACCCTTTTGTTTGCGTAGGTATTCCAAACTTTGCGGGCTGTTACATTGATGCTTTTCACGCCTTTGCCTTTGGGAGTCTCCATAGGGCCTTTAAAAAGAACCCCCATTTGTTCAATCTTTTGTCGCGCCTCTTCGGTCATGCCGGCGGAGTTGCCTCTGTCATACACCTCTTTGCCCATATCAACAAAGTGATACTCAAGTGCTGCACCCGCCTTGTTAAAAATTTCCAAGACCGATGCCATAATCTCAGGACCGATGCCATCGCCTTTGGCAACTGCAATATGAATTTTATTAGGCATGAAAATAGTTGTTAGATGAAACTTGTGCTTTAAACAGCAAATTTAAGGTCTGATAAGTTTAAAATCTAACCCAAGGGCAAAAAACTCAACGCAGAGGTTGAGCACAAAGGAATTATGATTGGACTGAGGCCATCGCCTGTTTTGCCGGGAAAAACGGATTTAAGTTTATTTTAAAAAACAACTATTTGTATTTCAACGAAATATGCGCTCATTGAGCAATTGTACCAAATCAGCACCTTGTCTGGAAGTAGAATCCTCAACCATACAATAACCCAGCAGCAGTTGTGTACCTTTTTTGGGTTTGAGCTTAATTTGACAAATCCAAAGTTTATCGTATTTGGTCAGTTGTTGAGAAACAGATTCTACATCATCGAAATCAATACTCTGAGTAACAGGAAAAAACAAATAACGAGAATAAATAAAATTTACTTTCTTGTTTTCAAAGTCAAAACCTGACTTTCTTCGGGGTGAAAAAAGCGCAGTTGTGGCCGCCAAAAGTATAGACGCCAAAAAAGACAGCAGAAAAAGTTTGCTCAGCAAGGGTGTCATTTTTTTGAAAGCCACAATCATAAAATAAAGACTGCCAAATAATACCCAAGCAATCAATGCAAAAAACAAAAATCTGGACCGGGCAGAAAAACTTACCCTTTCAATAGCTAAAAAATAATCTCCCCCCAAATACCCGTGTTTGAAGGGGCCGAAAGGAGGAGAATCATCGGCGGAGAGATAGTCCACCAACACCGAGAACAACATTATCAGGAAGGCTAAACCTAAAAAGGCCATTACTTGGTAGCCAAGTTTTGTCTTCATAGACAAAAGACGAGATTCAGTTCCGTCCTACATATACCAAATAAGTCCAAAGTCCTAAATAAGCCTTGCGGATATGTTTGATGAGTGGCTTGAAGCGTTTGTCAAGTTGAGGCAGCAGTTGTCCTTCTACTTGGATGTGCTGGCTTTCCATAAAGCGATGGTAAAACTTGAACTTTGTATTTTCAAAATCGGCAATACAAATCAATCCATCCCGGCTTAGATCCAGTTTGGCTTTGTCCAACAGTTCGGGATGACCTTCTCGCAGCATCGTTAAAATATATGCCATGAAAATAAGGTCAAACTTTTTGTCTGCTTTAAACTGAGCCCCATAAGGCATCTCAATAAAAGTAACCCTTTGACTGTAAGCCCGTAATTTTTTGCGGGCTATTGCCAACATATCCGGCGAAAGGTCGAGAGCCGTAATATGGGCATTGGGAAAGCGTTTTAGAAGTTTGAGTGTGTTGGTTCCTGTGCCGCAACCCACCTCCAAAATTTGGAGCGGCTTATCAGCAGAAAAAGGTATCAGTTTGACGGCAGCACTCCTGCCAAACAAAAAAGCCCACCGGGTCAAGTCATATATCTTTGACTGAACCAGGTAATAGCTTTTGATATGTGCGTGTTCCTTATTTAGATCCATAAAAGCAAATTGGCATTGAATTCAAGTAGTGTGTAAAGAGTTTGAAGCCGCTGCTACTCGGTTTTTTTGTCGTTGTTTTTTTTGGGCTTATGAAAGCGTTTTTTGGACTTATCGGGGTTGTTGGGCGATAAATTTGTGGGTCTGTCTTGCTGCTGGTCTTGTGTACCGTGGCCTTTACCCTCGATTTTGGCAGGGCCTGAGGTCGGCTTAGGATGCTGCTGTTTTGTGTCGGGGTGTTTTGGCCTACGGTCAGACTGAGGGCTGTTGCGTTCGGTTGGTTTGCCGCGATGCCTTCCCCTATCTTCAGAGTTAGACCTGATTTTGGTTTGAAAACCATTGTCATCGTTGTAATTGGGTTTGGCCACAATATCTGTGTCTTCATTGAGTGCCATAACAGGAATTCCCAAAGAATTGGCCTCCAAAATGGCTGTAACTCTTTGGGTTGTCAAAGGATGCCAAGTGGATTCTTGGTTGTAAGCAAACCACAAGATTTTTTTGAAAATATCTACTTTCTGAAGCGTGGCTTTTCCTTTTACGGTGATAAGGGGCTGTTCTACTTTAGGAATATCCACCAACGCATCCAGATAAGTCTCCAACTCGTAGTTGAGGCAGCATTTGAGCCTGCCGCACTGGCCTGAGAGTTTAGCGGGGTTGAGGGAAAGGTTTTGGTATCGAGCGGCGGCGGTGGTTACGTTTTTGAAATCCGTGAGCCAAGTCGAGCAGCAAAGCTCCCGTCCGCAGGCCCCTATGCCTCCTACCCTTCCAGCCTCTTGGCGCAAACTGATTTGTCGCATCTCTACCCGAATCCTGAACTCGGCGGCTAACAGTTTGATGAGTTCGCGAAAATCTACCCTGCCCTCGGCTGAATAAAAAAATGTAGCCTTGGTATCATCGGCCTGAAACTCTACATCGCTGAGTTTCATGTTCAAATCCAATGACTTGATAATCTCTCTGGTGCGGTACAGAGTGGTCATTTCGCGGTTGGTAGCCTGCTCACGGATTGCGAGGTCTTTTTCTGTGGGTTTGCGCAAAATACATTTGTGCTCTCCGTCAAGAGGTACTTTTTTGCGTTGCATCTGAAGCCTCACCAGCTCACCTTGCAAACTCACAGCCCCGATATGGTAGCCGGTTTGCATTTCTACCACCACCAAATCACCGGTGTAAAGCTCCAACATATTGATGTTGCGAAAAAACTCTTTGCGTCCGCCCTTAAAGCGTAACTCAACCATATCAAAACGCAAACTATCCGGCAACTTCATATCACTGAGCCAGTCAAAGCTATTCATCATATTGCAGCCTCCCGTGCCACAAGTGCCATTATTTTGACAGCCTTTGGGAGTGGATTTTACCCCACACATCCCCGAAGAGCAACTATTACATCCCATTTTGTTGTTTTTAAATTACTTATGTTGTTGAAAAAAAATCAGTGCTCGAAAAAATAACCACAAATTTAGCGAAAAATCCTATTGACCCGCTTTGCTGAATGTTTAAAAACAGCTTTAAATAAAAAATCTAATCGTTTTGAAGGGTTCTTTTTACTTTTGCTCTGACAATGGAAAAGCTACTGCTCCAACATCTGGGTCGTTTAAAAAACCTCAAACCCCGGTTCAGCCGTATGTTGCCTGTGCAATGGAACGAAAGGCTCATCGGCATCACAGGGGCAAGGGGAGTCGGGAAAACAACTTTTGTGCTCCAGTATGCCAAACAAACTTACGGCACGAGCAAAGAATGTTTGTACTTGAGTTTGGACAATATCTATTTTTCGGGCAATCGGCTTTATGATTTGGCCGTTGAATTCGAACAACAAGGCGGTAAACTGCTAATCTTAGACGAAGTCCATTATTACCCTACTTGGTCGCAAGAAATCAAAAATATCTATGATGATTTGAGCGATTTGAAGGTTATTTTCACCGGCTCTTCTGTTTTGCATATTCATCTGGGCAATACAGACCTGAGCAGAAGGGCCTTGATTTACAAACTCGAAGGGCTTTCTTTTAGGGAGTTTGTCAATATAGAAACCAAACTTGAGCTGCCTGCTTATTCGCTGGAGGATATTATGTTTCACCACACAGAAATCGCCATGGACTTGTGCGCCCGCTTCAAACCGATGGTTTATTTTGCCCAATACCTACACCACGGATACTACCCTTTTTACCTCCAAAATACAGAAACCTATCCACAAAAACTGGCCGCCACCATCAATCAGGTACTGGATGTAGATTTGCCCTTGGCCACTACCATCGACAGCAAAAGCATCAACAAACTCAAAAAACTGCTCTATCTGCTCTCTGTCTCTACGCCTTTTGAACCCAATATCTCCAAACTCAGCGAACAAATAGAATCTACCCGCCAGACGGTATTGATATACCTGCAAGCCTTGGAAGACGCAAGGCTCATCAACCAGCTCCGAGCCGATGCAAAAGGCTACAAAACCATGACCAAGCCCGAAAAAATCACCATGCAAAACCCCAATTTGCTCTTTGCTATTGGTATGAAAGAAGCCGACAAAGGGTCGCTTAGAGAGACCTTCTTCTTCAACCAACTTGCAGTAGGGCATCAATTGAGCTACCCAATGAAAGGAGACTTTTTGGTCAATGGTGAATTTTTATTTGAAATCGGCGGGCAAGCCAAATCCAACCGGCAAATTAAAGAACATCCCAAGGCATACATCGCTGCCGATGGCATAGAAATCGGGATGGGTAACAAAATACCTTTGTACCTGTTTGGTTTCTTATATTGAATAAGTTGCACATGGCTTTGATGGCCTCAAATGCTTTCTCTCAAATTCAACCCGATTGAATATTCTAAAATAAAAACAAAGAACTTTTAAAACTTTTTATGAGACGAAAATCATTTATATTTGAATTAAAATAAACATTAAACTTATGAAAATAAGAATTTTATCTCTATTATTGTTCTTCTGTTCCGCTTCCTACGCCCAAAATGAAGAAGCTACACTTCGTCAAATCATCACCGAAATCGTAAAAGGACTCTCTGAGGTACAAAAAACCAAAGATGCTTCTAAAATATTAGCGCATTTCGCGCCTGAAGTGAAATTCAACAACACTGAAATAGGCATCAACGGAAAAGTAAAAGTTGCTGATTTGAACTTTGAAGGAGTGGCCAAACTCTATACCGATGCGATTAGTGACGAGGGTCAAACCCTAAAAATCGCCGGTTTTAATATTTCCAAAGTTGCTGTTCAAGATGAGGCCGGTGTAGTGAGTTTCGTGTACGATTACGAACTCTCGGTAGGTGGAACGGTAACTTCAAAAGGGGCAGAATCTGCTATCTTTACCTTCAAAAAAGGTGGCAATGGCTGGAAAATTCAGCAGGTTTACCAAGTAGCGGTTGAAATGTTGCAAAATAGAGGAACTTGCCGATGTGAACTCTACAAAGGAGCTTCAGGATACGCAACCAAAACCATCGTTCCGTCGGGCAGCGAATACAACACAAGTCTGGATAACTTCACATTCAAAAACACCCCTACCGGCAAAGCCATAACAGTAGGAGGTAAAAATTTTAGCTGGGAAAATGGAGTGGTAAAATCCCTGAAAGCCAACAATCAAGTGGACAAAGAGTTGGGCAAAGCCATCGGAGACGAAGAGGTGATCAAATTGATATTGGAAAAAGCCGTTTACGAGGCAAACTGCAGCACTGTAATTATTAAGAAATAATTTTCTAACAAGCAACAGTCGGAGGCTTTACTCCGACTTTTTTTTTATGCAAGAAATAGAAATTGGACAGGTACATCGCCATGTTTTTTCTTTTAGCGAAGAGCAAGTAAGGGCTTTTGCTGAGTTGAGCGGAGATAAAAATCCCATTCATCTGGATGCCCAATATGCCGCAAATTCCGTTTTCAAACGGCCTATTGTTCACGGTGTGTTGGTGTTGGGGGTGTTTTCAAAAATATTTGGCTCACACTTTCCCGGCGAAGGGACGATATACGTGAGCCAAAAACTTGAGTTCCTCAGACCCGTGTACATAGGCGATGACTATGAAGCAGTTGCCGAGTTGGTTTCAATAGAGCCGAGAAGAAAATTAGGCACTTTCACAACCCTGATTTTCAATGTACAAACGAAAAAAATTACTTTTAGAGGGGAGTCGGTTTTGCAGAACGAGCGGTTTTTTTAGTCCAACACGTTAAAACCGTCAGTAGCATAAGTCCGCGTGTGACCCAGCGAGTCATACACAAAAAATGCGTCCATGTGTTTTTGCCTGCTTACAATAGCTTTCGCCTTTTCGATTCCCATAGCCATAAAACCGGTCGCCCAAGCATCCGCCGTCATGCAATCTTGGGCTAATACGGTAGCACTAAGCAGGTTGTGCTCAACAGGGAAACCCGTTTTAGGATTTATGGTGTGCGAATACTTTTTACCATTGCTGATGTAAAATTTCTCGTAGTTGCCGGAAGTGGCCATGGCTCTGTCTTGTAACTCAATGGCTGCCAGCCTTCGGATTTGTCCTTCTTGTTTGTAGTTGGGATTGGTAATACCCATACGCCAAACCTGTCCTTTGCCGTTTTTACCCGAGCAAACAGCCTCGCCACCGATTTCAACCATGTAGTCTTGTATGCCTTGGCTTCTCAAAAGTTCGGCTACCACATCAACGGCATAACCTTTGGCTATCGCACTGAAATCAAGCTCTATATCCGGGCGAGATTTGCTTACTTGCTGCGAGTCAAATCGGATATGGTTTGCAAAGCCTACCCGTTCGAGCAAATTGGGGATTTGTGTGGTATCCATATTTTGAGGCTTAGCATACCCAAATCCCCAGAAGTTTATCAAAGGCATGACCGTGGGATCAAAAAATCCTTCGCTTGCCTGAAAAACTTCAAGGCTTTTTTGTAAAACCGGAAAAAAAAATCTGCTTTCAAACTTGAATTGTTTTTCGGCTTTATTGAATCTTGATATTTCAGAATCAGTGATATAAGTAGAAAGAGACTTATTGAAAGCCACCAACAAAGAATCCGTATAAACTGCCAATTCGGGCATTTGTTTTTTTGCCAAATACTTGATGTTGTACTGAATTTTTCCCATGGTATAGCCCTGATAATAAAACTCTTGCTTAGTAGTTTGGTTCACGTACCTCAAAGCCGCAACAGCCAGTAAAGCCACCAACAACACTCCAACAACTCTAAAATATTTGATTTGCATAGGATTTTTTTTGTTTGCAAAATTACAAGAGTTAATCTTGCATTTTGGAAAATGCAGTTTTATTTCTCTTCCAATACAATCAAATAAAAAACATGGCTCATAATTTATTGAAAGGAAAGCGCGGTATCATATCAGGGGCTTTGGATGAAAACTCAATTGCTTGGAAAATAGCCCTTCGCGCCCACGAAGAAGGCGCAAGTTTTGTGCTGACCAACGCCCCTATCGCTATGAGGATGGGACAAATCAAAGCCTTAGCGGAGGCCACCCAATCGGTCGTCATTGCTGCCGACGCTACTAATATGGATGACCTGAATAAACTATTTGCTGAGGGGATGGAGCACTTGGGTGGAAAAATTGACTTTGTACTTCACTCTATCGGAATGTCTCCCAACGTGCGCAAAAAAAGAGAATACGGTGATTTGAACTACGAATGGATGCAACAATCGCTTGATATTTCGGGCATCTCATTGCACAAAATGCTGCAAACAGCCGAAAAACTTGATGCCTTCAATGAGTGGGCTTCGGTAGTGGCACTGAGCTACATAGCTGCACAGCGCACTTTCCCTCACTACTCCGATATGGCACAGGCCAAAGCCCTGCTTGAATCCATTGCCCGAAGCTACGGAGAAAGACTGGGAAGGCTTAAAAAAGTCAGAATCAACACAGTATCCCAATCCCCCACCCCAACAACCGCAGGCAAAGGAATTGCAGGATTTGATGCGTTTTTAGAGTACGCCCAACTGCTCTCTCCGCTGGGCAATGCTACGGCAGAAGAGTGTGCCGACTACGTAATTAGCTTGTTTTCAGATTTAACCAGAAAAGTTACTATGCAAAATCTTTTCCATGACGGTGGTTTTTCTACTACGGGAATCACAGAAGCCATGATGGAGAGAATAAGCCGCACACACACAAACGAATAATCCCAAAGGAGTCTTTTTTTAAGATGAGTAGGATTGCTTTTTTGGTATATTTGTACGAACTAAATAGCGATGAAAAAAAGCCTTTTATTCTCCTTGCTTGTTTGTCAGATAGCTTGGGGGCAAAATGCCTCTGTACAAATCAAAAATCAGCAAGAAATTCTAAAAGAACAAGTTAGAGAAGCAAAAAACGACTCTGTCAGACTCAGGATATACCTTGACTGGATAGAGCAAAACAAAGATTCAGACCCTAAACTGATTTTAGAATTTAGTGAGGCCGCTTACGAAATCTCCAAACAATTGGAACTGCACATTGCAGAGGCTTTTTTATCAATGGGTTACGCAAACCTTGTCAATAAAAACTACTCAAGGGCTGTGCTTTTTTACCAAGGTGCCAGAGACTATGTGTTGGCTACCTCTGACCTAAAGTTGCGGCCAAAAGTGTTTTTGGAGATGGGCAAATACTACGAATGGCGCAACCGCTACGATTCAGCATTCTTTTTTTACGAGAGTAGTTTCAGATACGCACAAGAAAATCAAAACATTGGAGCCATAATTTCTGCCTATTCCGCCATCGGGAGAATGTATGAAATCCAGCGACTCCAATCAGGTGCCATCAGCATTTATAAAAAAGGGCTTCACTTGGCCGAAGTAAACGGCTACAAAGAACTTGAGGCACAAATCTGTGATATTATTGGCGATGCTTTTGCGGAGATTAATAAATTTGATTCGGCTCTGTATTACCACCAACAAGCCCTTCGTATTTACAACATACTTAACCTGCCCGATAAAATAGCTGCCTCATTGACCGCAATAGGCGCAACTTATCGAAGTAAAATGAGGCTTATAGAAGCACTGGATTACTTTGAGCAAGCCATGAGACTCAACGAACAAAGTTCCAATTTGAAAGTATTGGCATCTACGCTCATCAATTTGGGAAGCACGTACCGAATCATGGGCAACTTCTACAATGCAATTCTGTATTTGGAAAGAGGCCGCCGAATCGCAGAAAGTGTTGACGAAGACAATCTTGCTCTAATTGCTTACCAAAATCTTGAGGATATCTACTTTGAGCAAAAACAATTTGAAAAAAGCGCAGTTTATGCCCGAAAACTCAATTCGCTCAGAGACAAACTCTACAATATCAATATCTCTGAAGCACTGACAGAAATCCGTGTCAAGTTTGAAGCCGAGGTCAAAGAAAAAGAAAATCAACTGCTCAAAGAGCAAAAACAATCACAACAAGAAATCATTCTCAAACAAAAACAAATACTGTACATCATTGGAGTCGGAGTTTTTATGCTGCTATTGGTTTTGGCCTTTGTAATAAAGCAGTACATAGAAAAGCGCAAAACCAATAGACTATTGGCACAAAGTAAACTCGAAATCGAACGCTCTCACGAAGAAGTACAACTCCAAAATCAAGAACTCCGCAAGCTCAACTCTTTGAAGGATACGTTATTTTCGGTAATTAGTCACGACCTGAGAAGCCCTCTAAACTCCATCAATGGCATGCTTGCATTGATGTCGGTTGCGGAACTTGACCAAAAAGAAATCGTCGCGCTCACCAAAGACCTTTCTCTTAGCGTAGGAGAATCGCTAAACCTTCTGGAAAACCTACTCAACTGGGCAAGGTCTCAGATGCAAGGCTATCAGTGTGAAAAAACTCTTTGCGACTTAAGCGAAATAGCCCAAGAAAATATTCGGCTTTTCAACTATGCTACCGAAAAAAAAGGAAACAGAATCATCAACCAACTGCCGGATCATTTGCCTGTCATCACTGACGCGTCTATGATTCGCTTAGTGATGAGAAACCTCATCAGCAACGCAAATAAGTTTACTTCAAACGGAGTAATTACATTGTCCTACAAACGAGAAGTCGGTAGGCTACTTTTCACTGTTGCAGACACGGGCGTAGGCATGGACGAAAACATCAAAATAAAACTTCAACAGCGACAGTCAGTGAGTTCGATTGGCACAAAATCTGAGATTGGCACAGGATTGGGACTGCTGCTGTGTCAGGAGTTTGCCTCTCTGGCCGGTGCAGAAATCGTTTTTGAAAGTACACAAGGGAAAGGCAGCAGATTCACTTTATCTTTGCCCTTGCAATAAAATTTTTCAAATCATAAACCCACTATGTCTGACTTTGTTATCAGAGCCATATCGTTTTTTTTGTTATGTTCTGTTTTTACGGCATGTGAGCGGTGCGCTCCCCAAATCGTCTCCACCAATTTGTGCGGGGTTGAGTTTAGGGACAAATTAACAGGTGCACTCTTGGGTCTGGATAGTGTCATTGTTAGTGTGCAAGCCCCAAAAGCCCAGCAATTTGTATGGTTTGCAGATACAGTCAAAGAGGTGATTTTTTTGCCCTTAAATCCCAATGCAACAAGTTCTGAATTTGATATTTTCTTACTCAGTCCTTACAAAAACCTCAAGATGACGGCAAACTACAATGTCAAAATCATGAACAACCCTCCAAATTGTAGTTTTTATGAACAAATAGAAAACATCACCGTTGAAGGCAGCGGGTGGGATTCTGTGAGGGTTTCGGTTCCCGGTTTAGGGGAAAAAGCAGGGGTTAACGTAACGTTTTTCTTATCCCGCAATTAAAAAATTTTAGCCTCCCTGTTAATAGGCATAAAAAAAGCCGCTTATCAACAGCGGCTTTTTTTATGCTTAGTGAAGTGTTATCTCCAGAGCTAAGCCCCTCAATTCATGCACCAACACATTGAAAGACTCCGGCACATTGGGGCGAGGCATAATTTCACCTTTGACGATGGCTTCGTAGGTTTTTGCTCGGCCAATCACATCGTCAGATTTGACGGTTAGTATCTCCTGCAAAATATGCGAAGCACCAAAAGCCTCCAAAGCCCAGACTTCCATCTCTCCAAAACGCTGCCCACCAAACTGAGCTTTACCACCCAAAGGCTGCTGCGTAATGAGAGAATAAGGCCCAATAGAGCGGGCGTGCATCTTGTCATCTACCAAGTGGCCGAGTTTGAGCATGTAGATAACCCCTACCGTAATGGGCTGATCAAAACGTTCCCCCGACAAGCCGTCATAGAGGTATGTTCTGCCCAACTTAGGCAAACCTGCTTCTTCCAGTTCGGCTACTACTTCTTGCTCTGTGGCTCCATCAAAAATAGGGGTTGCGTACTTGCGACCCAGTTTTTTGCCTGCCCATCCCAAAATTGTCTCGTAAATTTGACCTATGTTCATCCTGGAGGGCACACCCAAAGGATTGAGAACGATATCCATTGGCGTACCATCTTCAAGAAAGGGCATATCCTCATCCCTAACTATTTTGGCTACTACGCCTTTGTTGCCGTGACGACCTGCCATTTTATCTCCTACACGCAACTTGCGCTTTTTGGCAATATACACCTTGGCAAGTTGGACAATGCCAGCCGGCAGTTCATCTCCCACTTCAAGAGTAAATCGTTCACGCTTGAAGTGCCCCAAAAACTCATTGCGCTTATTGACATAATTATTGACCAAATGCCCGACCAACTCATTGGTTTTAGGGTCATTTGTCCAATTTTCGGTGTAAATATCTCCTAAAATAGAAACTTCCTCTGGTACAATATAAGCTGTTTCGTCTCTATTTTGATTTTTAGAAGGGAATAGGTTTTCAGATATATTGCTGGCATTGAACTTAGTACCTTTGCTAAATATCTCCTCACCAAACTTGTTTTTTACTCCTACTGATGTTTTACCTTCCAGCAGAGATACAAACTTAGCAATCGATTGGTTTCTAATGGTGGCCAGTTTAGCAGCCAAATCTGCTCGTAAGGCATCAATTTCTTTTTTTACCTTGACTCGAGAATCTTTATCTTTTTTCGGTCTGGTAAAAAGTTTTCTATCTACTATCACGCCACGTATCGAAGAAGGCACCCTCAGAGAAGCATCTTTGACATCTCCGGCCTTGTCTCCAAAAATGGCGCGAAGAAGCTTTTCTTCCGGTGTGGGATCTGTTTCACCTTTTGGGGTGGTTTTACCCACCAATATATCTCCCTCTCTTACTTCTGAGCCTATCTTTACGATACCCATATCATCGAGATTTTTGACAGCTTCTTCGCTGACGTTGGGAATTTCAGAGGTAAATTCTTCCTCCCCACGCTTGGTATCGCGCACTTCGCAGTCGTATTCATCTATGTGAATGGATGTGAAAATATCTTGGCTCACTACCCTTTCTGAAATTACGATGGCATCTTCAAAATTGTACCCCTGCCAAGGCATAAAGGCAACAAGCATATTTTTTCCCAATGCCAGTTCGCCATTTTCGGTTGAGTAGCCCTGACAAAGTACATCGCCTTTTTTTACGTGCTGTCCTTTTTTGACTGTGGGGGTCTGGTTGATGCAAGTATCTTGGTTGGTGCGCTTGAATTTGATGAGATGATGGGTATGAAGTTCATCTTCAAAAGAGACCAATTTCTGCTCTTCACTGAGCTGATACCTGATACAAATCTTCGTGGCATCCACATACTCCACCACTCCATCGGCTTTGGCCAAAATGACCGCACGAGAATCCATGGCAGCCCTGCGCTCCAATCCTGTCCCTACAATAGGGGCTTCCGGTCTGAGTAAAGGCACACCTTGCCGCTGCATGTTTGAGCCCATCAAAGCGCGGTTGGCATCGTCGTGCTCCAAAAACGGAATCAAAGAAGCCGCAACAGAAACGATTTGGTTGGGGGCAACATCAATGTAATCAATTCCTTCCGGCTCTTTCAACGGGAAATCACCTTCGTAGCGTACTTTAACGTCTTTTTCAAGAAAATTCCCGTCCTCGTCCAATTTCACGTCAGCCATTGCAATACACTTGCCGTCTTCTTCCTCAGCACTGAGGTAAACGATTTTGTCTATGCTGGTCGCTTTGCCATTGACCACTTTGCGGTAAGGGGTTTCAATAAAGCCCATGCCATTAATTTTGGCAAACACGCAAAGCGATGAAATCAAACCAATATTCGGCCCCTCAGGAGTTTCGATGGTGCAAAGTCTGCCATAGTGGGTATAGTGAACGTCCCTGACCTCAAACCCTGCCCTTTCGCGGGAAAGACCGCCTGGCCCCAGTGCCGAAACCCTCCGTTTGTGGGTGATTTCAGAAAGCGGGTTGGTCTGATCCATAAATTGAGAGAGCTGATTGGTGCCAAAGAACGAGTTGATAACCGAAGAAAGCGTTCTGGCATTGATAAGATCCACAGGCTTAAATTCCTCATTGTCTCTTACGTTCATGCGCTCTTTGATGGTTCTGGCCATCCTTGCCAAACCCACAGCAAATTGAGCATACAACTGCTCACCGACCGTGCGAACACGGCGGTTGCTCAAGTGGTCTATATCGTCAATAATCGCTTTTGAGTTGATGAGCTTAATAAGCTCTGACACAATACTGACAATGTCTTCTTTGGTCAATATCTTGACATCCATAGAAGTATTGAGTCCTAACCTTTTGTTGATGCGGTAACGCCCTACATCACCCAAATCATATCGTTTGTCACTGAAAAACAAGCTCTGTATGACTTCACGAGCGGTAGATTCGTCTGGAGCTTCGCTATTGCGCAGTTGGCGATAGATGGTCTCAACAGCCTCTTTTTCAGAATTTGAATTGTCTTTATGGAGGGTATTATAAATAATGGCGTATTCGTTGATGTTTACGTCCATTTTATGCAAGATAATGGTTTTAACATTGGCCTGCAAGATGGTGGAGATATCGTCTGAAGTGATGATAGAGTCCCTCTCAAGTATGACTTCATTTCTCTCAATGCTCACCACATCGCCCGTGTCTTCATCTACAAAATCCTCAACCCAACTGCGCAACACCCTTGCGGCCAACCTACGGTTGTCTGCCGCAGCTTGTTGTAAATTGGCTTCTGTAACCGGCATTTCTTCTGCCAAACCAAATATATTGAGTATGTCTCTATCCGAACCCCAGCCTATGGCACGCAAAAGAGTGGTTACCGGAAATTTCTTCTTGCGGTCAATGTAGGCATACATTACATTGTTTACGTCGGTAGCAAACTCAATCCATGAGCCTTTGAAGGGAATGACACGAGCAGAGTACAACTTAGTACCGTTGGTGTGTTTGCTCATGGCAAAAAATACCCCGGGAGAGCGGTGCAACTGACTCACAATCACACGTTCTGCGCCGTTTATGATGAAGGAGCTTTTGTCCGTCATGTACGGTATATTGCCTAAAAACACATCTTGCTCAATGGTTTTGAAGTCTTCGTTGTCTTCGTCATTGCAAGAGAGGCGCAATTTGGCTTTTAAGGGAACGGAGTAAGTCAATCCTCTATCTATGCACTCTTCAACCCCATACTTTGGGGGATCTATGGTGTAGTCCATAAACTCCAACACAAAGTTATCGCGCGAGTCGCTAATGGGAAAATTCTCGGCAAACACTTTGTAAAGACCCTCATTCTTGCGCTTTTCGGCAGCGGTCTCGATTTGAAAAAACTCTTTAAAAGACCTAAGTTGAATATCAAGAAAATCAGGATATTCAGGGATGTTTGGAACAGAGCCGAAATTTTTCCGGCCATTGATGTACTTTGCCAAGCGAAAACGATTTTTGGTTAAGAAATTATACCCTTATCAAAATAGCCCGCAAAGTTAGAAAAAAATTTGGATTAAAAAAAATATCTCATTGAAAAAATGCTTTGTAGAAATAATTTTTACGTGAGGTGAAAATAATTTGAATTTAATTAAAAAGGTATTGGTTTGTGTCAAAGATGTTGGAAAAAGAGTCGTGTTTTTTTCCTTAAACTTTTTCATAAAAATCTAATCAAATTAATCTATAAACAAAATTTTTATGAGGTACTTATTAATCGGATGTATTTTTGTCGCACTTTTTTTCGCTTCTCATTGCGAAGCCCAAAACATCCCGGGTAAATGGAGTCTGGGGTTAAGGCTTTCTCCATCTCTCAACTTTTCACACTTCGAAGGCACAGGGACGGCAAGCGGTAGGTTTGAGATTGAGCCATTACCAACAAGCATACTGGGAGTTATGGTGAGGCGCGAGTTGAGTAAAAGATGGCGTTTGGAAGCAGGAATCAACCTCAGCAGCGTAGGGTTTAGAACCACTTTTTCACAAGATTACGCCATCAATCAGCCCATGAACAAGATAGAAAGTTCTTATACTGTATCACTTTGGCATGTGCCGCTTACCGTTGTTTGGAGCAGTCTCTACAATTGTAAAAATTGGCGCACCTACGCCAAAGCAGGCTTTGGCTTGCAAGCCAGCCACCAAGCCAACCGCTCAACAAAAGAACAATCTATTCAAGAAGTCAGCGACGTAAACAACCCACCAAAAAAAATAAGCATCACTGTTCAGAACCAGTCTGTTACCAATGCCTCGTTGATTTTGGGGATAGGTCGAGAAAAACGCTTCAAAGGCGGCTCTTTGTTCAGTTATGGTTTGAGTGTTCTGCTTAACACATCCGAAGAAAAGCTCAAAGGCAGCGTCTCTTACATAGATGGAAATCAAGCCTTTACGCACAATTTAGTCAATAGCGGCAGCTATATCTCCATTGATTTTATGTATTTTTTCCCTCAATTCAAAGTCAAAAACAAAGTCAAACTACGTCCGATTGAGTACTAAAATTTCCTAACTTGCAGCAAAGCAAAGTCCATCCATGACAGAAATTTGCGGCCATTTAGTTGATATTGAAGCCCGAGCGATTTATCCGGCCTGTATAAAAATAGCCAAAAATAGACTCGTAGCCATCGAAAAAATAGAAGCTGCGCCTCCACAATATATTTTGCCGGGTTTGATAGACTCTCATATTCATATTGAGAGTTCGATGCTCGTGCCTTCGGAGTTTGCCAAAATTGCGGTTCAGCATGGTACGGTGGCGACTGTATCCGACCCACACGAAATAGCCAATGTATTGGGTGTTGAGGGGGTTCGCTACATGATTGAGAGCGGAAAAAGCAGTGATTTGAAGTTCTTTTTTGGTGTGCCCTCTTGTGTTCCTGCCACCTCGTTTGAGACAGCCGGAGCTTCCATTTCGCCCGAAGAAATAGAACAACTATTTGAAAACGAAAATCTTATCTATTTGTCGGAGATGATGAATTACCCGGGTGTCATCTTTGAAGACCCGACGGTGCTCTCAAAAATAGCCATTGCCCAAAAATTTGGCCGCCCCATTGACGGGCACGCACCGGGTTTGCGCGGCGAAGGCCTTAGAAAGTATGTTGCGGCAGGCATATCCACAGACCATGAATGTTTTTTGCTCGAAGAAGCACTCGAAAAACTGTCCTTGGGGATGAAAATCCTCATCCGCGAAGGAAGCGCGGCCAAAAACTTTGATGCTTTGCACCCCCTGCTAAAAACCCATCCCGAGCAAGTCATGCTTTGCAGCGACGACAAACACCCTGATGACTTGTTGGTTGGACATATTAACTTGCTGGTAAAAAGGGCTTTGCAAATGGGATATGACCTTTTTGATGTGCTTCGAGCTGCTTGCATCAACCCCATCGAGCACTATGGACTGCCTGTTGGCCGCTTAAGAGTTGGGGACGAGGCCGATTTTATTGTCATTAACAACCTGACTGATTTTGAGATTTCGCAAACATTCATCGCAGGCAAAAAGGTCTTTGACAGAGATTTGACCGCAGAATGCCCCAAACAAATTATCCAAACGCCCAATCGTTTTTCTGTTTCAGCCAAAAAAGCCGAAGACTTTGCGGTTGTACCTGCTTATCAAGAAGTTATAGTCGCACTTGATGGAGAGATTGTTACTGAAAGAAAAACCCTAACCCACCATGAGGATATTTTGAAAATAGCGGTTGTTTGTCGCTACCAAGACAGTGCCCCTGCTTGCGCCTGGATAAGTGGTTTTGGGCTAAAAAACGCCGCTATTGCTTCTTGTGTCGCACACGACAGCCATAATATAGTGGTGGTGGGCGACAACGACGAACTGCTGGCCAAAGCTGTCAATTTGATTATTGAAGCAAAAGGCGGCATATCGCTGGCCACCCCCGAAAAGGCTATGGTTTTGCCTCTTCCCGTTGCGGGCATCATGTCGGACCAAAGCGCGCATGAAGTCGGCCCTCTCTACGCCGAACTCGACCGAGCCGCCAAACAATGCGGCTGTAAGCTCAAAGCTCCCTACATGACACTGAGTTTCATGGCTTTGCCTGTCATTCCTAAACTCAAACTCACTGACTTAGGACTCTTTGATGTCGAAAAATTTGCCTTTGTACAATTATGACCGCAAAAGCCAAGTACATCGTAGCCAAACTGGAGGAACTTTACCCCCAAGTAGAGCCTCCCTTGCACCACAAAGATGCCTACACCTTGCTCATAGCCGTTTTACTCTCTGCTCAATGCACCGATGAGCGGGTCAATCAAATCACCCCGCTACTTTTTCAAAAAGCTGATAACCCGCAAGATATGGTCAAGCTAAGCATCGAACAAATCCGCGGTATCATAAGGCCTTGCGGTCTTTCGCCTGCCAAATCCAAAGCCATTCATAGGCTTTCTGAGATTTTACTCGAAAAACATGCAGGCCAAGTACCCAATACATTTGAAGCGTTGGAAGAGCTACCCGGAGTAGGACACAAAACGGCTTCCGTGGTGATGGCTCAAATATTTGGTGTGCCTTCTTTTCCTGTGGATACGCACATCCACCGGCTGGCCACGCGCTGGGGAATCACCGAAGGCAAAAACGTAATCCAAACAGAAGCCGACTGCAAAAAAGCCTTCCCAAAAAAACTCTGGAACAAACTACATTTGCAGATTATATTTTATGGTAGGCAGTTTTGCCCGGCCCGTGGGCATCAAATCGAAAATTGTCCGATTTGCCAATACGTAGCTGAGAAGACTTTGACGAAGAAAAAGTAATTTTGCAAAAAAAATTAATCGTATGAAATATATCTATGGATGGCTAATGAGCCTTTTAATTTTGGCTTCTTGCGGACAAAAAACAAAAAATGAGCAAGTTAGTAAAGAAGAAGTCGCCCCTGAATTTGTAGCGATTGGAGAAAACTTTGACCACTCGCAAGCCGTAGAGGTCGCGGCTATGCAAGAGAATTTTTTCTCCGGTCAGGCAACTGAGTTTGTGGTAAAAGGCAAAGTAGAAGAAGTATGCCAAAAGAAAGGCTGTTGGATGAAAATACAAGCTCCTGACGGCAAAAACATTCATGTCAAATTCAAAGACTATGGTCTTTTTATGCCTTTTGATATTGCAGGCAAACAAGTAGTTATGCACGGATTGGCTTCCTACGATACCCTTTCGGTCGAGTACCTGCGCCATTTGGCTGAGGATGCCAACAAGCCTGCCGAAGAAATAGCAAAAATAACTGAGCCAAAAGTCTGGATGGCTTTTGAGGCCGACGGCGTTGCGATTTTGGATTACAAAATATCCGAACAAAGCAAGGAAGAATAAGCAACTAAATAGTTGGAGCTAATACAAATTAGATTTACAAAAAAAACTATCTGCTCGCTAACAAGAAATCAATTTGCAAGAGCTGCTTTTAGTTGGCGGATTTACACCACTCTGGCCGGACTGCATGTTTTTAAGTTAAAATAGTGCAAGGCAACAAGTAAAAGCGATGCTACATGCATCAGATAGGGAAAAAAAACTTCATAATGAGCAAGTAGAAAGCCGACTATCAGAAGTAAATAACTGATAATAAATGCGAAACTCATCAATTTAGTTCTGCTGGCTTTGAGGGCTTGAACCATAGCCCAAAAACTTACCGCCAGAAAAACAAATTCCAAACCAAATAGATGTAAATGAGTCGTTTGGGCCAGACCTACAAGCAAAAAAGGTGTGGCCAAACAGTGTAACAAACACAGCAAAGAGCTTAACACTCCAATCTGATCAGGCGATAACTTAGATAATTTTTGTTTTGTCATAATGCAACTTCATTGCAAAAATAAGGAATTTATTTTATGATAATGAATTTTTTTTTTGCTTTTAAAAATTTGGGCTAACTTTGCAGCCCTAAAATAGAACTTAAGCATGGCCAATCATAAGTCCGCTATCAAAAGAATTAGAAAAACTGCCGCAAGAAGGCTTTTAAATCGTTACCAATTGAAAACTGCCAAAACATTTATCAAGCGGCTTCGCGCAATGACTGAAAAAAATGAGGCTCAAGAAATGTACCGCAGGGTGGCGGGCATGATTGACAAACTGGCGAAGAGAAACATTATACACAAAAACAACGCGGCCAACAAAAAATCTAAATTGGCCAAATTTGTCAATTCGCTTTCTTAATTAGAATAATGAATCGGAAATAAGGGCGGCTGAGGCTGCCTTTTTTTATGAAATTTTTAGTTGCAGAAAATCTATCAAAGGTTTACAAAAAAGGCTATCCTGATCAAGTCAATGCCATTGAAGCCATTGATTTTGAAATCGAAGCGGGTAGTTGTGCGCTTTTGAGCGGCCCGTCGGGTTCGGGCAAAACCACGTTGCTGAGTTTGATTAGTTGCCTGTCTCGCCCAACAAGTGGTAAATATTTCATCGAAGGCCATCAGGTAAGTTCCCTACCCGAACGATTTTTGACAAAAATCAGACAAGAAAAAATCGGCATCGTCTTCCAACACTTCAATTTGATAGAAAATCTCACTGTTGAACAAAATATATTTTTGGGATTGCTTCCCGCCGGACTGGCAAGTCGTCAATTAAGCCAAAGGGCTTTTCAAGCCGCAAAAAGGGTTCATATTGACCACAAAATCAAATCATTGACCTCCAATTTGTCCGGTGGCGAAAAACAAAGAGTGGCCATCGCCAGGGCTTTGGTTTGCGACCCGCCACTCATTTGTGCCGATGAACCCACTTCTCACCTTGACCGCAACACATCCCAAACGATTTTGGAAGAATTTGAGTCGCTCAAACAACAAGGCAAAACCATCATCATCACCTCTCACGATTCCTTTGTACAGCAGCACCCTATCATAGACCAACGCTTAGAGTTGGTGGCAGGCAAATTGGTTTGAGTATATTGCGGCACTCAAAACCTATGGCCTTCCATTTTCATTCTGATAAAAAACTGTATTTCAAACATCAGTGCCTCAACACTGAAAAATATGTCATCCCTTTTATAGAAACCGTTTTGCCTTTGCGTCCCGAAATGAAAGTCGTGGAAGTAGGTTGCGGAGAAGGCGGAGTGCTTAAAGCCTTTGTTGATAGGGGCTGTGAAGGACTTGGCGTTGAGTTAGATAACCAAAGGGTTGAGCTGTTTAAGCAGTTCATGGCGGATTCGATTGCGGCTCAAAGAGCCAAAGTGGTTCAGGCCGACATTTATGACATGGTAGAAGATGCGAGATTTAAAGCGCAATTTGATTTGATTGTATTCAAAGACGTGATTGAACACATTCACAATCAAGCACGTTTGCTACAAGCCATCAAATACCTTCTTGCACCCCAAGGCATGATTTTTTTGGGCTTTCCGCCTTGGCAAATGCCTTTTGGGGGGCATCAACAAATTTGCCAGAGCAAAATTTTGAGCAAAACGCCCTACATTCATCTATTGCCCAGGGGCTTATACGCCCAACTTTTACGTGTATTTAAAGAATCCGACACCACCGTTGAGGCCTTGCTTGAAGTTTGGGATACAGGTATCTCAATAGAACGGTTTGAAAGAATTTGCAAAATGACCGGTTATGAATTGGCTGTAAAAAGATTTTATCTCATCAATCCGATTTATGAGCTTAAGTTTGGGCTTAAACCCCGCAAACAGTTGGCTTTTTTAGCTCATTTACCCTTTTTGAGAAACTTTGTTACCACTTGCGTCTATTATTTGATAAAGCCGAGAAATTAGTTTGTGTTGCTCGCAGCTAAATTTTCTGTTTAACACAAACTCTAAATTATGAAAGATTATTTTTATTCGGAAATTCTCCCTCGCATCGAGACTGTCGCCTTATTGGTCGCTATTGGAGGTATTATTTTAAAACTCGCAAATTTACCTTACAGCTCAATATTTCTCATAGCCGGTATGGGGACTCTTTCCTTAGTTTCTGTGGCTGAATTTGGGCGCAAAAATTTCGCTACGCTGCCGATGATGAAGTTTTTGGTCAGAGCCATGCCCCTGGTGAGGGCTATTTGCCAAGTAGCCATTTTGCTGACTATGATAGAACATCCCCAAGGAGCCAATTTAATTGTACAAGGTTCGATTGCGGGTTTTGTGGTATTGCTGCTTTATTACATACAGCCCGATAAATCTTGGGTTCATCCCCGAGAGTTTGAAAAAACCTTAGTGGCGGTGGGACTTGCTCTTTTTATTTTTTTAGGTCTAAAGTAACCCATTGGAAATGAAAACAAAAGCCAAATTTTGCTGCTTGAGAACAATACGAAAAAAAATTTGGTATGATATTGGTTGAATGTATTGAAGTAAATTTGTATCTTGTATAAAAAAACATCTAAATATTAAACATGATTAGCGCAAAAAGCTTTACCCTCGTGTTGGCAGCGGCTGTTGTGGCTGCCGCGACCTTTTCGAGTTGTAACAAAGACACTCAGCCGACAAGTTCAAAGCCGGGAAAAGCCAGTACCAAAACAGGCAGATCTTACAACGGCAAAAATGACGGCGACTTCCAGTTACAACCCTTTGCCGGACAACCTGAAGGTCCCGGTCTGATTTTTATAGAAGGTGGACGCATTACTTTGGGTTCTTTTGAAGAAGATATCCTCAACACCCGCGACAACTTAGAAAGAACAGTAACAATTGCCTCTTTTTACATGGACGAAACAGAGGTTGCCAACGTACACTGGTTGGAGTACCTCTATGACCTTGAAATGGGTATTCAGGAAGGTAAATACCAACAATCTCAGTTTGACGAGGCTTTGCCTGACACCACCGTTTGGGCTCGCGAACTTGCCTTCAATGATCCTTATGTTGATTATTATTTTCGCTATCCCGGTTTTCGTTTCTCCCCTGTGGTGGGTGTAAACTGGCTTCAGGCGACTGAATATTGCAACTGGCGCACGCGTGCTACCAATGTAAAATTGGGGGATGATGCAGGGTATTCAGAAGATGAAGTATATGACACAGAAGGAAAGTTGATTTTGCCTCTTGAAAGCGGTATTGCTCTTCCTGCCTATCGTTTGCCTACTGAAGCCGAATGGGAATACGCAGCTATGGCCTACATTGGTCTGCAATACAATGATGAAAACTTAGCGCAAATGCGCCTTTACCCTTGGAATGGCCACTCTACCCGCAATCCTTATGGCGAGCAAATGGGCATATTCCTTGCTAACTTCAAACGTGGACGAGGCGACTATGCAGGTATAGCCGGCAAACTCAACGACGGCGCAATGATTACTCAGTGGATATACGCCTTTCCGCCAAATGATTTTGGCCTCTACAATATGGCCGGTAACGTAAACGAGTGGGTAGAAGATATTTATCGTCCGCTTTCCTACACCGACATGGATGATTTGAACCCTGTCCGTACCGATTACGACCCTGTTACCAAACAACACGGTAAAAAAGAAAGAGGTTATTTCTTGGACGGCGACAATCCTAACTACGTTTATGACCGCACCAACTACACCACTTTCTTGTCAAATGCCATAGAAGATGCGGTTCGTGTTTACAAAGGTGGTTCTTGGAAAGATGTCGCTTATTTCTTGTCTCCCGGTGTACGCCGCTTCTTGGATCAGGACTCAAGTACAGCTACTATTGGATTCCGTTGTGCGATGATACGCGCTGGCTCTAATTATTAGCATTTCATAATTTCGAATAAGAAACCATCTTGAATAAAGATGGTTTTTTTGTTTTAAATTTGAACTATGACAATTAGTTATATCGTAGCGGCTGCACAAAATGGAGTTATTGGAAAAGAAGGCCGCCTGCCATGGAAACTCAAAGAAGACTTACAGTTTTTCAAGACCAAAACTTGGGGGCATTGCGTAGTGATGGGGAGAAACACATTTGAATCTATTGGCAGACCGCTGCCGGGAAGACACAATATCATTTTGACTTCGCAAAAAAAAGTTGGGGAAGGCTATCATATTGTGCAAAGTCCGGAGCAAGCCATCGAACGGGCTAAAAGCCTCTCAGAAACCGAACTTTTTGTTATCGGAGGGGCAAAAATATATGAGTCATTTTTGCCATGGGTGCAAAAAATATACTTGACAGAAGTGGAGGGGAATTTTGAAGGTGATACCTATTTCAAACTACCCACTTACAAAAATGCACAACCGGGAACTTGGCAAACCTCTGAAAACGGCATCAGGTACGCTTTTCATGAGTTTGAGATTAGATAAAAGCTTGTAAAAATCCTTACAGCCTTAAACCGAAAACTAAAATATCATCCACTTGTTTTTCTTTACCTTGAGAAATATAATTCAATATTTCTGTTTGAAAAACCTCTTCTTGTTTGCTTATTAATTTGCTTGCATTTCTCTGAATTAGAGAAATAAACCGCTTTCTCCCAAATTTCTGCTTTTTGTGCCCCCCAAACTGGTCAAAAATTCCATCTGAAGCCAAATAAAGAATTGAACTGGGGAGATAAAAAGTCTCCTTTTGAATAAACTTAGTACCAATAGAAACACCATGAATACTCGAGCGACTTCTTTCTAGTTCTTCAATATCGCCATTGGATAACAAAAAACCATACATGCCTTTAATAAGGTAATCAATTTTTAGCTGTTTTTTGTCTATCCTGACAATAGCGGTTTCTATGCTATCCGAAATTTTATTTTTATCATACAAAAGTTTATTTATTCGGTATTCTAACATCTCTGATATATTAGATGGATCTAATATGCCGTTTGAATAAATAATCTCGTTCAAAAGATTCATCCCAATTATGCTCATAAGTGCGCCAGAAACTCCATGACCAGTACAATCGCCAACCACTACGAAAGTATAACCTCCAACTTGAGCAGTGAAATAAAAGTCTCCAGATAAGATATCTTTAGGTCGATTGAAAATAAAATAAGCTCCTTCGCCAAATTGAATGTTCATCTGTTCAGAAGTTGGCAAAAGAGCACTTTGTATTCTTCTTGCATAATTTATGCTTGATAAGACTTTGCTGTGACTTCGCTCTATTTCAACTTTTTGTTTCTCGGCCAAACTGAGGGTTTCGTTGAGTTTTTCTACGACTTGATAAAGCTCGGAGTTGGCTTCGTTCAATTCTAAGGTTCTTTGTTTGACTTTGGATTCGAGTTCGCGGCTATTTTTCAGTTCAGACTCAATTATTCTTTGCATAGCTTCTTGTTTCTCTTGTTTTATGAGGCGGTAGCGGTCACTTAAAGCAAAAGCCAATAATATAGCCTCTAAAGCCGACCCCATCTGTGAAGTGTAGGTAGTCCAAAAATTATATGGCAGGACTCCCAAATTTCTCAGCGTTACCAGTACGCCTCCCAATATGTAAAAGAACCATCCTAATATAAAAAAGCGAGCAGTGCGGTTTCCATTTTTCCAGCATACTACTCCGGTTATTAGATAAAATGGAACTGTAAAAGTCAGGTATTGATTAGCATAAAATGAAGTGGGAAAGAATAGAGTAATTACAACAAGCAAAACTCCTATGTAAACAAACAACAAAATTAACTTATCCAAAGAACGAGAATATATCTTACTCTCAAGAAAACTTCTTGCTGTCAGGGCTGAAAATATTCCCAAAAAAATCATGCTTAAGCTAAAAGAGTGTATGTTGAAAATAGAGTTTGAAGGCCATAAATACTTGAAAGCATAGCCCTCAGCACAAGCCATCACCATCACAAGTGAAAACATACTCAACGTATTGAACCCATAAGACGGATCTCTAAGAGAAATATAGATAAGCAAATTGTATAAAGAAATCGCTATCAGTACACCAAAAAATAAACCCGAAATCAAAGTAATCTCAATCCTTGAGATAAAAAAATCATCTTCTCCTTCAAAATATATGGGCAATATCATCGGCCCCGAAGTAGCTATCCTTACATAAAATACTTCCTTGTATTTAGATATGGTAATCGGAAAAACAAAATCTGAAAAGTTATTCCCTCTGGTATCAAATGATGTATGAAATCCCGTTTGTATGGATTGATAGTGGCCTGTACTATCGGGGTAAAAAAACGTTAAAGTATCAATATAAGGAATAGGAATATTAACCCTCCAGTCTCTATTTAAGGTATTTTTTTCAGCTACAATCTTAATCCAAACAGCAGAATCGGTATATCCCAAATTCAAAGTTTCACCCTGAGCAACTTTAGCAAATAAACTATCATTCAGTTTCAAAATCGCTGATAGGTCATGAGTATGATTCTTGAGATAAAAGATTTTTATTGTAATATCATTTGCAGCAACAGACAAAGGTCTGTAAATCAATATAAAAAGACAGATTATTGCAAAAAATCTCATCAATGAAAGAAATATTTCAAGCAAATTAAGCTAAAATTTTTGAGGTGTTTTAATAGTAAATGCATTTAACCCGGATTACGCAATAGAAATTTTTCTAATCCTTAACTGGTAATAAATACGCCAATCCCGTAGGCATCATATATTTATAGCCCACTCATACGTTGGTAGAATTCGACCCCAACGGGGTCGCAGGCATCTGTGGTACCGTTTTTCTGTAAACATATTATCCTTACAGAATGAGTACACCCACGCAATATGGATGGCTTATTCTCAATAATTTAAGCCCTAAATACCGTTTCTGACTATTGCTTAATTCGGGTTTAAAAATTCCTTTCTCTTAAAATAAATCTAAACAGTCTATCCATTTTAAGGTGAGCGAATTAAAGTGAGATATTGCGGCCATGATTGACCGCCTAATTTACTTCTCGATACACAATAAAGCCACTGTGGGGCTTTTTGTGTTGGCTTTGGTAGCCATTGGAAGTTATTCGCTGAGCCGCCTGCCTATAGATGCCGTCCCTGACATTACCAACAACCAAGTTCAGGTTATCACTATAGCCCCTACTTTGGGGGCCGAAGAAATAGAACGCCTCATCACCGCCCAAGTAGAGTATGCCGTCGCCACTTTGCCCAACTTAGTGGAGTTGCGGTCGGTTTCGCGTTTTGGGCTTTCGGTGATAACGGCAGTATTTGAAGACGGTGTAGAGACTTTTAGGGCGCGCCAAATGATAGGCGAGCGGTTGGCTTTGGTGGCCGACAAAATCCCCGCCGGGCTGCCTATGCCCGAAATGATGCCCCCCACCACCGGACTGGGTGAAATTTATCAGTACGCGCTGCGGCACAAACCCAATGCCCCAATCCATTACACGCCCATGCAACTCAGAGAGATTCAGGATTGGATGGTCAAAAAACGGCTGCTGGGGGTCGAGGGAGTGGCCGAAGTGAGCAGCATAGGCGGTTATGTGAAAGAGTATGAGATAGCCATCAACCCCGAGCGGCTTAGAAGCTACGATTTGAGCTTGACACAAGTGGCCGATGCACTCAACGCTGCCAACGAAAACAGCGGAGGGGCTTACATCCAAACCGGTTCAACACTGAGCTTTATCAGGGGCTTAGGTGCCATAAACCGCCCCAAAGAAATTGGCCAAGTGGTCTTGAAGACCAGCCGTACAAGCATACCTATTACCGTAGCCGATGTGGCTGAAGTCAAACTGGGACACGCCCCCCGATTTGGAGCGATGACCGACGAAGACGGGGAGTGTGTCGGAGGCATCGTACTGATGCTCAAGGGTGCAGATTCGGAGCGCACCATCGCCAATGTCAAAAAACGCATCGAGGAGATTAATCTCAATTTGCCCGAGGGCCTGTACATAGAGGCCTTTTTAGACCGTACCGAACTCATTGACAAAGCCATACACACCATTCTGGGAAACTTGATTGAAGGGGCTTTGATTGTGATTTTTATTTTGGTGTTGATGCTGGGCAATATCAGAGCGGGGCTGGTGATGGCTTCGGTGATTCCGCTTTCGATGCTTTTTGCCGTTTCGCTCATGTATGCTTTCGGGCTTTCGGGCAATCTTATGTCGCTGGGGGCCATTGATTTTGGTATTATTGTGGATGGGGCGGTTATTATAGTAGAAGCCATTTTGCACCGTCTGGAGCATGAACACCCCACTACCCAATTCCAATACAATGCTTTAGTCTATGAATCAGCCGCAAAAATCCGCTCAACGGCTGCTTTTGGTGAGATTATTATTTTGATTGTGTATTTGCCGATTTTGACACTGCAAGGCGTTGAGGGCAAAATGTTTGTGCCAATGGCTATGACGGTGGGCTTCGCAATACTGGGGGCTTTTTTGCTTTCCCTGACTTATGTACCTATGATGGCGGCTCTTGTGATTCGCCCTTCGCGGTACAGCGGATTTTCTGAAAAGATTATTTTGTTCCTACAAGCCCTATACCTGCCTGTTTTAAAATGGATATTGCGCAAGCCAATCGTAGTAACGACCGCAGCTATCGGGGCTTTGGTAATAGCAGTGATATTATTTTTGAATTTGGGCGGGGAGTTTGTACCCAAATTGGACGAAGGCGATTTTGCCCTTGAAGTGAGATTGGCAACAGGAGCCTCTCTCAACAATAGCATAGAAACCACTTTGAAAACCAGCCGTTTGCTGTTAGATTCATTTCCTGAGGTAAGGGGGACAATAGGCAAAATCGGCTCAAGCGAAATCCCCACCGATCCCATGCCTATTGAGGCTTGCGATTTGATGGTTTTGTTGAAAGAACGAGAAAACTGGAGGTTTGGCAAAGAAGAGCTTGCCGAAAAAATAAAGCAAGTACTCGAAGAGCACGTCCCGGGGGTAGAGTTTGGCTTCATGCAACCTATCGAAATGCGCTTCAACGAGCTGATGACCGGGGCCAAACAAGATGTAGCCATAACCATCTATGGCGAAGATATGCAAAAACTGGCGGCTTTGGCAGAAAAAGCGGCTGGTCTGGCTCAAAAAATCGAGGGTGTAGAAGATATATTCACCGAAAAAGTCGGTGGTCTTCCCGAAATCGCCATCAAATACCGCCGCGAAAAACTGGCTCAATACGGCTTGTCGGTCAAAGATTTGAACCGAACCTTGAGAATCGGCTTTGCAGGAGAAAAAACAGGCGTATTGTTTGAAGGCATGAGGGCTTTTGATATTGTGGTGCGCTTGGATACGTCGTTTAGAAAAAGTCTTGACCAAATCAAAAGCCTGTACGTGTTGCTGCCCAATGGAAAGCAAGTACCCATCGAAGAGGTAGCGGAAATTGGCTTGTCGGCTGCCCCTGCGCAAATTTCACGCAAAAACTCACAGCGAAAAATCACGGTAGCCTTCAACGTAAGGGGGCGAGATGTGGAATCAATAGTCAACGAACTCAAACAAGAGTTCGATGCCTCGATGGATTTCCCAACCGGCTATTACAGCCACATAGGCGGGCAGTTTGAAAACTTGATTCAGGCAAAAGCAAGGCTCGCCATCGCCTTGCCTATTGCTTTATTATTAATTTTTAGTCTTTTATACTTTACTTTTTACTCGTTCAAACTGGCTTCGCTTATTTTTATCGCTGTTCCTTTTGCTGCCGTGGGAGGGGTTTTTGCACTGGTTTTGAGAGGAATGAATTTCAGCATATCGGCAGGGGTTGGCTTTATTGCGCTTTTTGGGGTGGCCGTACTCAATGGCATTGTGCTGATAGGCTATTACGACAACTTGAAAAAAGATGGCCACAACCTTGCCTCAAGGATTTTGAGGGGGTCAATCGTGCGACTCAGGCCGGTGGTGATGACCGCTTTGGTGGCTTCTCTGGGCTTTTTGCCGATGGCTCTCTCCAGTTCGGAAGGGGCGGAGGTACAGCGGCCTCTGGCTACGGTGGTGATTGGGGGGCTTATCAGTTCGACGGCTTTGACGCTACTGGTCTTACCTGTGTTGTACGCCATGCTCAATTCAAGCAAACTTACCAAATAAACCACATCAATACTGATAAATAACTTGTTATTAGGCAATTACCATTCGCCTAACTGAAAATAAATTAGCATGAGTTCAATTAAGAAATTAAAATTTTCGTTAGGTTTTGTCTTATCCGTGCAATCTTGCAACAAAAATATGACCATGATAAAATACTTCTGTGCAATCCTTTGTTGCGTGAGCCTATACGCAAGTGCACAAGACCCCAATGCAATAAATTACGCTGAAAATATTACAATTGGGAGTCTGTATCAACATTTGAGCATTTTGGCTTCAGACGAATTTGAAGGCAGAGAGACAGGCCAACCCGGGCAGCACAAAGCAGCAGCCTACATAGCCGAGTATTTTAAAAGCATTGGCCTACAAGGAATTACCAAAGAAGAAAATCCTTATTACCAAAATTTTAAACTTTTCAAACAACAGCTTTTGGATTTGGAGATGATTGTGGGCAAAAAAAAACTTACCCTGCTCAACGACATTTTGCCTCTGGGGCGATTTGACTTTGAGGGAGAAGTAGAGTTTGTATTTGCCGGATACGGTTTGGAGCACGAAAAGCGCAACGACTACGCCAAACTCGAGGTAGAGGGCAAGGTAGTGGTGGTTTTGGAAGGAGAACCCAAGACAGCAGACGGCAATTACCTGATTTCGGGCGGCAGCGTCGCTTCAGCCGAATCACGCCCGCAATACAAGTCCAAAGTCGCCCGAGAGAAAAAAGCAGCCGGCATCCTTATTTTGATGGACGATGAATCTTTTTCTCGCTCGGCACGCTACGCAAAAGGCATGATGTCCGGCTCGCAACTGTCCTTCCAAAGCCAAAGCACGGCCTTTGTATCTATACTGATGAAAAAAAACAGTGCCGCCGCAATTTTGGGATGCAAAACCAAAAAAGTATCCAAAATCATATTGGATGCCCTAAATGGCAATAGCAAACCCCAATTCAAAAAAGCACTTATCAAAACCAAAAAACAAAATGCCCCCATCTCTACCCAAAACGTGCTGGGTTATTTGGAAGGGACAGATAAAAAAGATGAGGTACTGGTCATCACCGCCCACCACGACCACATCGGCATCATCAACGGACAAATAAACAATGGTGCCGACGACGACGGCTCAGGTACGGTAACCCTTCTTGAAATAGCTCGGGCTTTTAGTTTGGCTGCTCAAAATGGCATCAAACCGCGCAGAAGCATTTTGTTTTTGAGTGTCAGCGGTGAAGAAAAAGGCCTTTTGGGTTCTTCATTTTATGCCGACAACCCAATTATCCCTCTGGAAAACACCATCACCAACCTCAATATTGACATGATAGGACGTGTGGACGACCAACACTTACAAGACACCAATTACGTTTATGTGATTGGCACAAATATGCTTTCCACCGAACTGCACGAGTTAAGCGAAAAAACCCAAGCCCTTTATCAATCTCCTATCAAATTAGACTACCGCTACAACAGCAAAGACGACCCCGAACAATTTTACTACCGCTCAGACCATTACAACTTTGCCAAAAACAACATCCCTGTTATATTCTACTTTACGGGTGTGCATCCCGACTACCACCGACCCACCGACGACATCGAGAAAATCATGTTCGGAAAAATGGCTCTCATCGGCAAGCTGATATTTTACACAGCTTGGGAGTTGGCCAACGTAGAAAAAAAGCCGGAAGTGGACGTAATCAATAAATGAACATGGTTTAAGCCAAATTTTCTGATGCTGGTTGGCATCGGGGTTGTAGTTAGCCCTTGATGGATAATCCGCTTTCAAGCAAAATTTGTTCTATATTTGCCTAAAAATTTAGATATTATGGCTATTACGGTCGAAAATCTAACCAAATCCTACGGCAACCAAGTGGCCGTTGACAACATTTCTTTTAAAGTAGAAACAGGGCAAATTGTAGGGTTTCTGGGACCCAACGGGGCGGGAAAAAGCACCACCATGAAAATGCTTACCTGCTACATGTCGCCCGATTCGGGGAAAATCTTGCTTGACAACTTTGATGCCGTTACACAAGCCCACGAAATCAAAAAGCGCATCGGCTACCTGCCCGAAAATAACCCTCTGTATTTGGATATGGCGATAGCGGATTATTTGAGGTTTTGCGCTGAAATACAAGACGTACCTACCCAAAAAATCTCCGGCAGAATCGCTGAGATGGTAGAAATCTGTGGGCTTACCCGCGAACGACACAAAAAAATCGGCGAACTATCCAAAGGCTACCGCCAGCGCGTAGGGCTTGCTCAGGCCATGATCCACAATCCCGAAGTACTGATTTTGGATGAGCCGACCACCGGATTAGACCCCAATCAAATCATTGAAATCAGAAACCTGATTAAAACACTGGGCAAAGAAAAAACCGTTGTGTTTTCTTCCCATATTCTGAGCGAAGTGGAGGCCACCTGCGACAGAATCCTGATCATCAATCGCGGCAAACTGGTAGCTGACAGCACCCCCGAACTGCTGCGGCAACAAGCTCAAGGACAAGAGTTGATTGACGTACAAATTGAGGCTGAGGGCTTTATAGATCCACTTACGGCCTACTTGCAAAACTTGGAGACAGTAGAGAAAGTCCAACCCATCAACCAAAAGCCAAATGCTTTTCGCATACAGTCCAAACCCGGCCACTCGTCGAAGAAAAAAGTATTTGAACTCTGTGCCCAAAACGGCTGGTATCTGCTCGAACTCAAATCGCAAGAGACCAGTTTGGAAGATGTGTTTAGAGATTTGACCCGCTAAAGTGAAAAATATTTTATTTTTGAGTCTTATCTTTGCAAAAAATACTACCATGAAACGCATTTTTTTGATTGTCATAGTGTTATCTACCGCTCCTTTGCTTTTTTCTTGCTTGGGTGAGCACAACAAAGCCCCCAGCAAAGGTGTACACCTCAACGATACCCGCATCTACGGCCCGAGCCGTGAAGCCGAGCCCCGCCAGTTGGCCAATACTTACGAAGACAAGCCCGAAAATGTGGACAGGGCTAATAAGATTAGAGAAAAGTTTTTCCCGAAATAGCCTCAAGCGCAAGTCTTGTAAAATACTTATTCCACCAATCAATAGCCACCTGCTCAAACAATTAGCTATTGATTGGTTATGTTTTTTTGGATGGTTCGTTTTGAAGTGTGCTGTTGTATGAGTGTAAAAAAGTTTTCTGACTTGTTGGCTTATCTCAACCGTCCGGTATCGGCTGCGCCGCTGGTAACTTTTCGGGTTGCTTTTGGGTTATTGATGCTGTACAGTCATTTGAGGTTTTGGGGTTTGGGCTGGCTGGAAGACCACTTTTCGGGCAGTGCTTATTACTTTAAATATTACGGCTTTGGGTGGGTAGAGCCTCTGTCTTTGCCTTCCATGCACGTGCTTGAAGGTCTGCTCATTGTATCGGCTTTGTGCATCACGCTGGGTTTTCAGTACAGGCTTTGGGCGGCGGTTCATTTTGTCGTATTTACTTACTTCCAGCTTTGCGATTTGACGTATTACCTAAACCACTACTATTTTGTCATATTAGTCAATTTGGTATTGATTTTTCTGCCCGCCAATGCACTGCTTTCATTGGATAATTTGAAAATCAGCAAACTATCTCATGTGAAAGCCCATTGGTCAATTCCTTTATGGGCATATCTTTTGCCAAAATTTTTGATTGGCATGGTCTATTTCTATGCAGGAATAGCAAAAATCAATTACGACTGGCTCATAGAGGCCTTGCCGCTAAAAATTTGGCTGCCTGCACATTACAATATGCCAATAGTAGGGGGGCTGCTGGCTTTGCCTGCTACGGCGTATTTGTTTTCTTGGTTTGGGATGCTCTACGACACATTGATTCCCTTTTTTCTGTGGAACAGGCGCACTGTGTGGGTGGCTTATTTTTTTGTGGTGGTGTTCCACAGTGCTACGGGGGTGCTATTTCAGATTGGGATTTTCCCGTTGGTAATGGTTGTGCTGACGGTTTATTTTTTTCCCATAGAAATCCATCAAGAAGCGGTGGTGAGGCTGCAAGCCCTTTTCAAGTGTAAGGCCGATTTTAGAGAAAACAACTCTTACCGACTCAATACGCTGAGTTTTTCGGTGTTGTTCCTTTTCTTAGTGTTTCAGATCGTTTTTCCTTTTCGGTATTTGGTCTATAAAGGCAACCTGTTTTGGACGGAAGAAGGGTATCGGTTCTCTTGGCGGGTGATGCTGATGGAAAAAGCCGGAACGGCCACTTTTTACGTTAGAGACAGCCAAACAGGCAGAGAGGGGGTTGTGGACAATAGCGAATTTCTCAAACCGCACCAAGAGAAACAAATGGCTATGCAGCCCGATATGATTTTGCAGTTTGCTCATTTTTTAGCCAAATATTACCAAAAGCAGGGCTTAGTAAATCCACAAGTCCGCGCCGAGGTGTACGTAACCCTAAACGGTCGCCCCAGCCGCTTGCTCATTGACCCCAACGTAAACCTCGCCCAAATCCAAGACGGATGGAAGCAGAAAGACTGGATTTTGCACTACGACTGAAAAACCATCTTTTCTATCAGTCCAATCCAAATATGAATGATTTTTATGTGTATTTCTTGGATTCTGTCTGCATAGCCTGCATGAGGAACGATGATTTCTACATCTGCCGATGATTTGAGTTTGCCTCCGTCTTTGCCCAGCAGCAAGATGACTTTGAGCTGTTTTTGTCGGGCTGCCTCTACGGCTTTGATGACATTGGCCGAATTGCCGGAAGTGGATATACCCAACAGCACGTCTCCACTTTGCCCCAAGGCTTCCACAAATCTGGAAAACACAAATTCGTAGCCAAAATCATTGCCTACACAAGACAAATGCGAGGGGTCGGAGATAGCCATTGCAGGCAGTGCCGGGCGGTTTTCGCGGTAGCGTCCAGAAAGTTCCTCGCAAAAGTGCATGGCATCACAATGCGAGCCGCCATTGCCACAGGCTATAATTTTGTGCCCTTGTTTGATGGAATCAGCCATCAACTCTGCCGCTTGAAGTATGCTGCCAAAGTTCGCGGGGTTTGTCAAAAAAGATTCAAGCGTATGTTGGGCTTGTTTGAATTCAGTTTCTATAAATTCTAAGTAGTGTTGCATTTAAGATAAAATTTTAATTTTATTCAATAATTGTTCTTTGTAAGCCCTTCCGATGGGTACGCTTTGGCCATTGGACATTTCTATTTCATCGTATTTGATTTGTGAAATATGCTCGGCATTGACGACAAATGACTTGTGGACTCTGATAAAAGGTTTTCCGGCAAGCTCTTCCAACATATCGCTCAACGCATGCCTGATGACAAATTTACCTTTTGATGATACTATTTCGAGGTAATTTTTATCACTGCTCAAATAAATAACTTCTTTTATGGGCAGTTTTACAAAACCGACTTTGCCTTTTACAAACAAACAATCGTTGAAAAGAGCTTTTTCTATCTGCTCATCAGGCTTTCCCGCGCTAAAGTTGGACAAGGCGACCTCAATGGCTGCGAATATATCGCCTTTTTTGAATGGCTTAACCAAATAAGCTCCGGGGTGTGTTTGCTTGGCTTGTTCCAAGGTTTGCGCATCGGAATAAGAAGACAGAAAAATAAAAGGGATTTTGCCGGATATGTGTTTGGCAAATTCGGTACCGGGTTTGCTGTTTTTGAGGTAAATGTCCAATAAAGCCAAATCAGGTTGTTGTTGGGAAAAAATATCAACAGCCTGCTCATAAGTAGTAGCTACTCCCACTACCTCGTAGCCCATTTCTTGGAGCATCATCTCCAAATCCATTGCTATAATGGCCTCATCCTCTAAAATCAAGACTTTAATTCTATTCATAGTACAAAAGTAAGCCTAAAGCATAAACCCGTACCACTGCCCTCGACCTCAGTAGTTCCCTGAATCTGCGAAGATAGCATCCTGACCAATTTAAGGCCAAGGGACGACTTATTGGATTCCAAATCTTGTAGCTTGCCTACGCCATTGTCGCGTACCGAAAGCACACCCATTTTGCCGGTGGTCTGAAAGATTACTTCAATATGCCCTGAGTCTCTGTCCACAAAAGCATATTTGTAAGCATTGGAAACCCACTCATTGGCTATCAACCCAATGGGTATAATGGTGTCCACGTCCAGCCAAGTTTCCACACTTTTGAGTTCATAGCTGATGCGCTTGTTATCCCCCTGAAAAGAATCGTGCAGGTGTTGGAGCAAAGGCTGCAAAAAATCACCGACTTCCACACGAGCCAAATTCTCGTTTTGGTAGAGCTTTTGATGAACCAAAGCCATAGAAATCACCCTATTTTGTCCTTCTTTGATGGCAGCAAGGGTTTTTTCATCGCTTATATGTTGGGTTTGTAGGTTGAGCAGACTTGAGATGATTTGCAGGTTGTTTTTGACCCGGTGGTGAATTTCTTTGAGCAGCACTTGTTTTTGGTCAAGCGAGGTACGCAGTTCTTCCGAAAGAGCGAGCAACTCTTGGTTTGATTCGGTGAGTTGTTGAGTCCGCTCGGTTACTTTTTGTGCGAGTTCTTCATTTTTTGTGGCGGTAATTTGGGCGATTTCTTCAAGTTTTTTCCGCTCTAACTCCGCTTTTTGTGCCTGCTCTGCGAGCACTTGGCGGCGCAATAAGTTGATCTTGTCTGCTAAGGCCATCGAAAAAAGCACTGACTGAACAAATAATCCCGTCTGCATCCACAGGTTACCTTGTGTAAAATCAGGAAATACCTCCAGAGTATCTTTGCCTAAGATTTTTGCGCAGATACCCACAAAACTCGAAACATTTGCCAAAACAAAAAACTTAGCCGCCGAAAACCCTTTAAAATAAACCCATATTGAAAAAATAAAAACTCCTATCAGGTAAGCCAGTATAACAATATTGAGGGCATTTTTGAATATATAGCAATATTGATTAAAAGAATCAACAAAATAATTGCCTACATTGTGCCAAACATAATGAAGCAGGACAATCAATACCAAAAGTATATTTGTAAAATCCATGAACCGCTGCCCAAGAGGATAGCTTTTTAGACCCAAAAAAACTCGGGTGAATGCTGAAAAACTAATAGCAATGCAGACCACATTGATATCAAGAAAAAAACTCAGATAATTGGGCAAAAAGAAATCGTCCAGACGGTCTGCAAATCCCAAAAAGTAAAAATAGGGATAAAAAAGAATCAAAAACAAAGAATAATACAGATAGCCTCTATCTTTTGTGTTCAAGAAAATAAGAAAATTGAAGGCCGCCAGAGCCATCATCCCCCCCATCAAAAAGTCTGAATTCATACCCTTTTTTGCTTTTTGTACACGTGTTTTTGCCGTTTGTCCCTAAAAAACAACAGCGCAAAAATAGCCGCGTTTGATTTGTAAAAACATTTAAAATTATGTCAAAAAAATTAATTTCTCTCTTTTGCCTTTTTGGCCTCACCCTTTGGATGGGTCTTACGCTTTGGAGTTGCGGAAGCAAAGACAAAACCCCTGCAGGCCCCATCACAATCAGTCATACAGATATAGACAGAACCCCGGGAACTTCAAACGGTTACTACAATGTGGATGAGGGTGTCGAAATTCCTGAAACCGGTAAAAACAAGGTATGGGACTACTCCAAATGGACAATAAGCAGACAATCTACAACCCGATACAACAGTTTGCCTTCTGGGGCTAACTACACCGGTGCAACGTACACTATCCCATTCAATTTCGCTTTACTGGGTGCTATTGGGCCTTTTGATGCCTGGGATGTGTTTAGGATTGACAACAGGGAATGGAGCAGGTTGGGAAACTACATTGATGCCAAAGGAGTGTTTGATATACCCGGCCAAACGGATGGATCAACCATAACATTCAACGGAGGAACCAACGCTTATGACAAGCCACATATGTTTATGGAATTTCCACTGACTTATGGCACCAAAGGCTCTTCAAAATCTGTGTTGAAATATGACTTTGTCATCAACTCGCCCTCAAACCGTCTAAAGGATACACCTGCCCAGCAAATAAATACTTATACTTCTTCTTATGAATGTGTAGGCTACGGCAAACTCATACTCCCCAACGAACCCGCAATTGATGCTTTGTTGCTGGAGGTTACCGAAACAGAAAACTATAAGTATTATTTGGGGGGACAATTGGCTCCCGAAGCACTGATATCTCAATTTGGTTTGGTCAATGACGAGACGATAGTAAGAAAATACTACCGCTTTATGAGCAATGAACTGGGAGGGGATGCCGCTTTGATAAATGTGTATTTAAACGGAAATAACGCATTGTTTAAAAAGCGTAAATAAATAAGCTGCTCTTAGCTCTGTTGATTCTTTCACTGCCACAACCGCACTTTATGAAGATTTAGAGACAAGAATGTTGTGATAAAAACGTAAACAATACTAAAATTCCCGTGGAACATTTCTGCGGGCATTTTTTATTTGGTGGGATGCCTGCCTATGATATTGCCGGCAGGGTCGTAGTTGCAGACTACGATGCTGCTGTTTTTGCAACGAACTATGGCACAGCCCAAATTTTCGGTATTTTTCCAAATCATCTGCGTGTAATGGCCTGCCTTAAAATTGCTCTGAGTAAATCTGCCACCGTCGTAATCCGGCTTTTCTTCTGCCCAACTTTCTACCGCTCTGGTTGGGGTGGGGGCATAAGATGCCCAAAAAAGATTTTCCCCGTACCGTTGGGCAAAAGAGCCTTTGTGTGGACGGTGCTGCATTTTGCAGTTTCTTTTTGCCAGCTCGATAGCCCACTCTTGGGCGTAAGAAGCCAGTTTTTTGTTCCATTTCAGCGGCGGACAGCCTACTTCACTTCGGTAAAAATTATGCCGCTCCACAAATTCATTGATTTGCTCTTTGGTCAAAACCACTACCTCATAAGAAGGCTTTTGCTGGTAGCCGCTACCCAAAAAAGCCCCAAGTATCAATACTAACTGCCAAGTTTTAAAAACCCTTTTCATAAATCAGTTTTTTGTCCAAAACAATAAAAAATGGTCGTATTTGACATCAAAAAAAATTCACGCACGCAATCGCAAGTTTGACTTAATTTTGAGCCATACCTGTTGAATCATGCAAGAAAAAATCACGTTTCGGGTTGAGGGAGGCCACCGCCTACACGGAGAATTGCATCCGCAAGGAGCTAAAAATGAAGCCCTTGAAATACTCTGCGCCGTTTTGCTCACCGGTGAAAAGGTTACGGTTCACAACGTGCCCGATATTCGGGATGTGAATTTTTTGATAGAAATTTTGGGAGATTTGGGTGTAGAAGTTAGCTCTTTGGGCGGGGGTAGCTATGAGTTTTGTGCTCGAAACATCAACCTTGAATACATGGAGACGGCTCAATACCGCAACAAAGCCGCCAAGCTCAGAGGCTCTGTCATGCTGTTGGGGCCTATTTTGGGGCGTTTGGGCAAGGCCAGCATCCCGCGTCCCGGGGGCGATAAAATAGGGCGCAGGCGGTTGGATACGCATTTTTTGGGACTTGAAAAATTGGGTGCAAGGTTTGACTACGACGAAAAAACAGAAATTTTTAGTATAGATGCGAGCCGTTTGGAAGGCACTTATATGTTACTGGACGAGCCTTCTGTTACAGGTACGGCCAATATCATTATGGCTGCCGTCTTGGCAAAAGGCAAAACGACCATCTACAATGCCGCCTGCGAGCCATATACCCAACAGCTTTGCAAAATGCTCAACCGAATGGGTGCCAATATCAGCGGGGCAGGAAGCAACCTCATCCAAATCGAAGGAGTTGGCCACTTGGGGGGAACGACCCACACCATACTGCCCGATATGATTGAGGTGGGCAGTTTTATAGGGCTGGCAGCCATGACAGCCTCGCAAATCACCATCAAAAATGCGGGTATTGCCCATCTTGGACAAATACCTTCTGTCTTTGAGCGGCTCGGCATCGGAATTGATTTTTTAGGCGACGACATATTTATTCCTGCTCAAGAGCATTACAGTGTAGATAAATTCATTGACGGCTCTATTTTGACCATTGCCGATGGGCCTTGGCCTATGTTTACGCCCGATTTGCTCTCGGTAGTGCTGGTTGTGGCCACACAAGCCAAAGGAACGGTGCTCATTCACCAAAAAATGTTTGAAAGCCGCTTGTTTTTTGTGGACAAATTGATTGATATGGGGGCGCAAATTATTTTGTGCGATCCGCACCGCGCCACGGTGATTGGGCTGAATCGGAGCATTGCCCTGAAAGGCATTTCTATGTCTTCGCCCGACATTCGCGCGGGGGTTTCTTTGTTGATAGCGGCACTCTCTGCAGAAGGTACAAGCCTGATTGCCAATGCCGAGCAGATTGACAGGGGCTACCAACGCATAGACGAAAGACTCAACGCAATAGGAGCTAAGATATCAAGGGTTTGATTCGTTGAACACAAAATTCAAATTCAGTACGCAAAAAATTAATAATACAGGAAGCAAATCTCTAAAAAGCATCGCTACTTTTGCAATAACCAATAATTTGTTTGCCAATGCCGCTTTTGGAAATCATTGACCTTGAAAAAACCTACCCCAATGGTGTTCAAGCACTCAAAAAAGTGAGTTTTAAAGTAGAGAAAGGGGAGTTTTTGGTCATTATTGGGTTGAGTGGCTCGGGCAAGTCAACTCTTTTGCGCTGCGTGAATCGTTTGCACGAACCCACAGGCGGCAGTGTAATCTTCCAAGGCCAAGACATCACCAAGCTCAATGGCGCAGAGCTTAGAAAGTTTCGCGCCAAAGTGGGGATGGTATTTCAGCATTTCAACCTCATCCCACGCCAGAGTGTTATGACCAACGTGCTAAGCGGCAGACTGGGACAAACAGGGCTTTTCAAAGGCATTTTTGGGCTTTTTAGCGAAGAAGAGCGGGCTGAAGCCATGCAAAAAATAGAAATTGTAGGACTGAAAGGCAAAGAATACCAACGCGCCGACAAACTAAGCGGAGGCCAGCAGCAGCGGGTCGCCATCGCAAGGACTTTGATGCAAAAGCCCGACCTGCTGTTGGCCGATGAGCCGGTGGCCAGTTTAGACCCCGCCACTTCTCACTCGGTGATGCAATACCTTGAAACCATCAACAAAGAATTTGGCGTAACCATCATGTGCAACCTGCATTTTTTGTCTTTGGTGAGACGCTACGCCACCAGCGTGGTAGCCCTCAAAGGTGGCCAACTCGTGTTTGAAGGCAAACCCGCCCAAATAGATGAAAACTGGTTCAAACAAATTTATGGCGATGAAGCCGTAGAAGTTACTATTGATTAAATAACCGCTGTAACCTATGACAAAGAAACTTTTTTTAGCGATTCTGACCGATATACTCATCTGGACGTATGTTTTTCTGACTGTATATGAGATTTTTTATCGCCAAATCCTGATGGACGACGACAGCCCATTTGTTTGGATGACACTGGCCTATTGCGGTTTGGGGGGGCTGGTTGCCTCGTTGGCTTTGATGGGTGTGCCGCGCTGTTCTTTGGGCAAACTCATCCAAAAGATTCAAAGCCCGCAGGATTCATCTTTTTGGCGCAGTCTTGATATGATGTTGGTGGTTTTTTTGGTGATTCTCACGCTGATAAGTTCGGCTGTGGTTTCCCGCTTTTCTGTGGAAGAATTGTTTTCTGAGAGGGGCATAATGAGCGCAGGCAAAATTTTTGCGGCCATTCTCTCTCCCAACACTGCTATTTTTACCAAAGCAATTATTTCTGCCGTAGAGACGATTTACATGGCTTTTTTGGCTACATTTATATCCATCCCCATTTCTTTTGTATTGAGCTTTTTTGCCGCCAGAAATTTGATGAAATCCACCGCTTTTTTGAGGTTTTTGTATGGCCTGATACGCTTTTTGCTCAATTTCAACCGCTCAATTGAGCCGCTGGTTTGGGCGATTATTTTTTCGGTTTGGGTGGGGATAGGCCCTTTTGCGGGTATGTTGGCTTTGATGCTGCACTCGGTGGTTTCTTTGGCCAAGTTGTACAGCGAAGAAATTGAAAACACAGACGAAGGCCCCATCGAAGCCATGAAAGCCACCGGGGCAAGCCCTTTGCTGGTGGTGTGGTATGGCATTGTGCCCCAAGTGATTGTGCCTTTTCTGTCTTTTACCATATACCGTTGGGACATCAATGTACGGATGGCGACTGTGATTGGTTTGGTGGGTGGCGGCGGAATCGGCACGATGCTCATCCAATACCAGCAAATTGCCAAATGGAATGAAGTGGGAATGATTGTGTTTGTGATAGCGGCGATTGTGTGGATTATGGACTATGTGAGTGCCAAAATCAGAGAAGCCATACAATAAGTCCTTGCTTTATTGCAGCAGTTTCTCATAGTTTTCAAGTATGATCTCGGCGGCTTTGTCCCATGTCAAATCATTTATTTTCAATCCATTTACCCGATTTGCATCTTGCCTGATGGCCGGGTAGTGCAACAGACCAAACAGGTACTCGGCAAAACGCGGCGCATCCCAATAGTCTGCCTTCAATGTCCCCGAGAGGTATTGTCCCAGCCCTGACTGCCTGGAGATAACCACGGGCACACCATTTTGGACGGCTTCCAAAGCCGCCAAGCCAAAAGGCTCAGAAACAGAGGGCAAAAAGAAAATATCGGATACAGCTATCAATTCTTTGACTTGTGAGCGCGACAGGTAGCCCGTAAAAGTAATATGGCGAATAATGCCCAACGATTTGGCTTCTTGCATCAAAGGACGCAGCAGTTCGCCCGAACCCGAAATCACAAAATGCACATTGTCAAGTTTTTTGGTCAATATGGCCGCTGTCTTGAGGAAAGTATGCGGGTTTTTTTGGTGTGTGAGCCGTCCCAAAAAAGTAATGATCTTTCCTTTGGGCAAACTTTTGAACAGGCGCGCCACCCCCTTGCCTCCGTCTTCATCTTTGGGCAAAACGGTAGAAGGCTCTTGCGGAGTGGCGGTGTCAGGATTTTGAGTGGATGAGCTTTGTTGAGGGGTATCTTGTTCACTGACCTGCATCGCCTTTTCCATTCCGTTGGGAATGGCCACCATTGGGGTAGGCACTTGATAATGCGCCTCAATCTCTGTCAAGGTATATTGGCTCACCGGCAAGACCATATCGGCGGCGTGCATGGCTTTTTGTTCAATCTCAAATACTTTATTTCGCGCAGCCTGACCGCTTCTGTCTGTTTCCAAAGAATGTATGTGGGTAAGCAGGGGTTTGCCGGTGAGTTCTTTGAGTTTGACTGCCGCCGGAAAGGTTACCCAGTCGTGGGCGTGTATGAGATCGAAGTCCCAATCTTTAGCCGCCAAACAAACCAACTCCGTGTAAAGAGCCACTTTCTGCATAACAGAAGGCCCGTAAAGTTGCTCATCGTCCGTAAGCAGACCATACCGTTTGCGTTTGACGAGTCTTTTTTTGGGAAGGTAGCTGGAAATATCCATCCGATTGCGAGAGGCTTGCACCTTGCGCAAAACAGACTTATCGCTCTGATAAGGATTGAGTTCTACGTTCAAATAGTGTACCTCATAAGGCAACTCGGGACTGAAAGCCAACTCGCTCTCAAAAGTGAGCATCTCTTCTTCGATAGTTTGCTTGCTCAATTCCAGATGGTTTAGACCCAACAGTTCAATGCCATTGGCTTTGAAGTTCTGCTCAGACTTAGGAACCACCACAAGCAAATCCACTTTTTTGGACAGTGCCTCCGACAAGCCAAAAAAAGCAGGCCCCAAACCTCCCGTCATCAATGGCGGGTACTCCCAACCCAACATCAAAACTTTTATCTTGCGTTCCAAAGCCTTAGTTTTGCTCCAAAAATAACTCTTTTCGGCCTAATTTTTTTAAGGGGATGCAAATTTTTTTCGCTTTTTTTTCCAAAAGGAACAATCTTCTGGCCTCGCCGGCTCGATGTATCATATTGGCCACTAACTGCGTTGAAAGCATCGTGCCGCTTCAAATTAGAATCTATCTGTTCCAGCAGTGGCTCAAACCAAATAAAAGCAGATTTGCAAATCATTTTTGATATAAATCATAATGTACAAGCCCCTCTATATCCCCAACATTTTAAATTTACTGATTCCTTTCACAAAGGTAGTTTGGCTTTTGTTTGTCGGCTTGCTTCCATTGAGACTTTTTGCAGGTTACAGTTTTGATTCTCACAATACCCAAGCCTATCGTGAACTGATGAGTCTCAGGCTTGATAAAGTCCCTGTTTTGCTCCAAAAATCACTCGAACAAGACAGCGAAAACGGCATCACCCTCTACCTTTCCAATCTTTACCAAGTGGCTCAAATCCTGATTTCCGAAGACAAAACAATTTATCAATCTCAGCTAAAAAATGAAGACGCATTGCTCAAGCGTTTGCAAAGCCTTGACAAAAATTCTCCTTATTACCTGTTTGTTCTTTCAGAGGTGCGCCTTCAAAATGGGCTTGCCAAACTCAAAATGGGCGATGATTTTGCGGCTCTAAGTTCTCTGCAGAAGGCTTACAGTTTGACCATAGAAAACTCGAAAAAATACCCTGAATTTGTGCCTACGCTTCGCTCTTTGGGGCTTTACCAGTCTGTTTTGGGTTCTGTGCCACAAAGTTATCGGTGGATAACCTCCCTGATTGGCTTTAAAGGTCGTGACTTTGATACCCAGCAAGGCAGGAAAAACCTTGAAACCGTAGCCAAATCAGGAACTATTTTTGCCCAAGAGGCTGAAGTGTTGCAGGCTTTGATAGATGGATACCTTTATACGCGCTACCAAGAAAGTTTTCAGCAAATCGAAGCCGTTTACAAAAAATATCCAAACAACGCCCTTTACGGCCTTTTTACGGCTATGCTGGCCATCCATGCCGGCAAAAGCGGCTTGGCTGTGTCCATTCTGGAGAAAATACCCGATCAATCACCCTACCCCAATATGGATTTTGTGTTGTACTTGCGCTGCGAAACCAATCTATTTCTGGGCAATTACGACAAGAGTATCGAATGGGGCAAAGAGTTTTTATCCCGCTACAAAGGGCATAACTACCTCAAAGACACGCACTACAAACTCTCACTGGCTTACCTGTTGAAAGGTGAACACCATTTGGCAGTGTACCACCGCACTATGGCCACCAAAATAGGCACAACCCGAACCATCCAAGACCGGCAAGCCCAAAGTTTTTGCTCTCAAAAAACCTTGCCCAGTTTAGCTTTGATACAAGCGAGGCTCTTTTTTGATGGGGGACTGTACGACAAGGCTTTGGATATTTTGGAAAAAACCACTTTGCCGCCCCACGAAACCCACGAGTACCTGTACCGAATGGCCAGAATTTGGCACGGAAAAAAGAAATTTGAAAAAGCACTCCACTACTATCAAAATACCATTGACTACGATAAAGATATGAATACCTTTTTTGGCGCAAACGCTTGTTTGCAGTCAGGTTATATTTATCGCGACAATTTACCCAATCATACAAAAGCCCTTCAGTGCTTTAAAAAAGTTCTTCTTTACAAAAAATATTCGGGAAAGGAAGCCATAGAATACAAAGCCAAGCTGGCCATCAGTGAGTTGGAATAGAGGCTCATTGGGGGACAAATCCGCTACCATTTGAATTTTATGCAATTCGTGCAGGGGCGCGCACAAGAGGTAAAAACGTAAGCCCCTTGCCGCAAATCATACTCGTTAGACTTGCTCCAAAGCCTGCGTCAAGTCTTGTTTTAAATCTTCAATATCCTCAACCCCTACGCTGAGTCTGATGAGTGAGTCGGTGAGTCCCGATGCCAGACGGTGCTCTCTGGGGATGCTGGCGTGTGTCATGGTAGCAGGATGTCCCACCAAAGACTCCACTCCCCCCAACGATTCGGCAAGGGTGAAGATTTGGAGCGATTCCATGAGTTTGATGGCCGCGCTCACATCGTCTTGTTTGAGCGTAAAAGATACCATGCCTCCAAATGCCCTCATTTGGCGTGCGGCTACCTCGTGTCCGGGGTGCTCTGCAAAGCCCGGCCAAAAGACTTTTCCCACTTTGGAATGATTTTTTAGGAAATGGGCTATTTCTGCACCGTTTTGACAGTGTCTCTCTACCCGCAGGTGCAAAGTTTTGATGCCCCTCAAGACCAAAAAACAGTCTTGCGGCCCGGGAACAGCCCCACAAGCATTTTGGAGAAAAGCCAGTTGTTCGTGGATTTGAGGGTCGTTGGTCATCACTGCCCCCATCACCACGTCAGAGTGCCCCGCAATGTATTTGGTTACGGAGTGCATGACGATGTCAGCCCCCAAATCCAGAGGGTTTTGCAAATAGGGCGAGGCAAACGTATTGTCCACAACCAGCCAAGCCTCCTTTTTTTTACATAGTTTAGCGATAGCCTCAATATCAATGATGTTCATCATCGGGTTGGTGGGGGTTTCCACCCATACCATTTTGGTTTTGGAACTGAAATGTGTGGCCACCTCTTCGGGGTTGCTCATAGGTATAAATTTGAATACCAATCCCATAGGCTCAAACACACGCTTGAATATCCTGTAAGTGCCGCCGTATAAGTCGTTGGTGGAGATGATTTCGTCGCCGGGTTGGAGCAGTTTGAGCAAAGTGTCGGTCGCTGCCATACCCGATGCAAAAGCCCTTGCAAATCGAGCGTTCTCTAAGGCCGCAAGGTTGGCTTCCAAGGCAGTGCGGGTGGGGTTTTGGGTTCGGGCGTATTCGTAGCCTTTGTGTTTGCCGGGGGAATCTTGGGCGTAGGTGCTGGTCTGGAAAATAGGTGTCATCACCGCCCCTGTGCTCGGGTCGGGTTCTAAGCCTGCATGAATGGCTTTGGTAGCAAATTTCATTTTGTTTGATTTTTTGCAAAGCTATCAAAAAATTAAAAAAAATTCTTTGAAGTGTTAAGCATGATTGTTTGGGTACAGATTTATTATTATTGTTTTAAAGAGCTTTTTTGAAGAAGGGAATTGTTAATGTTTCTTAATATTTTACTTTATCGCACAACATATTAGTTTTTATGTTACAAAATTGCGAATTTTGCGCTGCCGGAAAAGCTGTGAGAGCCAAATATCCGGCCTTAACACACTTTATGGAGAATTTTAAATCGCTGGGATTGAGCGATGAGACGTTAGAAGCTTTGCGTTTGAAAGGCTTTACTGAGCCTACCCCCATCCAACAACTCACTATCCCACGCCTTCTTGAAGGCGAAAATGACGTAATAGGCCAAGCCCAGACGGGCACAGGCAAAACGGCTGCTTTTGGCCTGCCTCTTATTGAGAGGTTAGACCCTCGCTCCAAGCACATCGGAGCCATCGTATTGACCCCCACCCGCGAACTGGCTTTGCAAGTTTGTGAGGAGATTGACTCGCTCAAAGGGAGCAAAAAACTTCGTGTCTGTGCCATCTACGGAGGTATGTCTTACCGCCGCCAAATGGAAGACTTAGAAGCAAATCCGCATATTGTAGTGGGTACACCCGGGCGCATACTCGACCATCTGGAAAGAGGCACGCTCAAAATCAAAAACCTGCAATTTTTCGTGCTCGACGAGGCGGATGAGATGCTCAATATGGGTTTTATTGAAGACATCGAAACCGTGCTTGAGCAAACCAACCCCGATAAAAGAATGCTCTTCTTTTCGGCTACCATGCCCGACAGCATCATGAATTTGGCTAAGAGTTTCATGCAAAACATGGAGGTACTCAAAGTAGCCAAAAAAGACCTTACTACCCACCTCACCCGCCAAATTTTTTATTATTTACGAAGTAAAGAGCAGAAATTTGCTGCTTTGCGCCGTGTGATTGATGCTTCTGAAGAGTTCTATGGCTTGGTGTTTTGTCGCACCAAAAGCGATGCGGACGAACTGGCTCTAAAGTTGGGCGAAAAAGGTTATCCGTCCGAAGCACTGCATGGCGATCTGTCTCAAGCCCAGCGCGAAAAGATTTTGGACAAATTCAAAAGAAAAAAAATCACCATCTTAACAGCTACCGATGTGGCTGCAAGGGGGATTGATATCAATAACTTGACCCACGTGGTCAATTACACCATTCCCGATGAGGCAGAGTCTTACGTCCACCGTATAGGCAGAACAGGACGAGCAGGACGCGAAGGAGTAGCCATTAGTTTGGTAACTCCCAAAGACATCTCCAAACTTCGCCAGATAGAAAAACAAATCAAGGCCAAAATTGAGGAAGAGCAACTGCCCACCTTAGAGCAAGTCATTGAAGCCAAAAAGAACAAAATTCTTTCCGAACTCAATGCCGCTGCTGAAAAAGGAATCAAGCCGCACTACCAGAAAGCCGCCAAAGACCTACTGGAAAACACGCCGCCTGAATGGATTGTCGGGGCTTTGCTTCAGTTGCACTACGGCGACCTGATGGAAGCCGAACTGCTCGAACAAAAACCCAATTACAACTCCAAGTCAAGGTTTGAAGATGAAAAACCGACCCGTCGCGGCAGAAATTCTACCCAATCTTTTGAAGACGAAAGACCCACAAGAGCAAGAAGAGAATCCCGCTCGTACGATGAGGAAGCCGAAGTTACCCGCATGAAAATTCTGATGGGCAAAAAAGAAGGTTTTACACCCAAAAAATTGGTTGAATTTTTGGAAGCAGAAGTCAAAACCCGCCCGCACAAAATAACAAATATTGTGATGAGCAATGAGTACGCGCTCTTTAGTGTACCCAGCCAAGAAGCCGATTTTATCATGAACAAACTCAAGCGCAAGAAAAAAGGCGCAGACCCCCTAATGACGGTCTTGAGTTAAACAGCGACTAATCTTTTCTTTTAGTTACGTTAAGTAAATATTACGCAAACTTGACAATTTAATAAGCTATTTGTTAAACATGTGAACTTTGCGTTAAATCGAGGGTTTTACCTTACTTGTCTTGTCGCATGATGCTAATTTTGGATAAAATTTTGTCCAAAATGAAGTATTTATTTACAACAATTTCGTTTGCTTGCTGGATTTTGCTGGCGGCAAGCGGGGGCTTGTATGCCCAAAATGTCTTCAAGGCTTCGCAACATATAGCTGAAGCCTTCGATGACATGGAAGAGTACACCAATCCCAACAACCCCAACGTGGGTAAGCAAGCATGGAACTCCACCAAACTTGAGTTAGGTGTAGAGGGAGGCAATAATTCTGAGATGATTACTGGTTTGAGGTTCTCAAATCTTAGAGTTCCTTTTGGCGCGGTTGTTACTAAGGCTTACATCCAATTTGCCAAAGGCGGCAGCAAGAATACCAACCCTTGCGAATTGAAGATTAAAGTTCAAAACATTGGCAATTCAGCCCGTTTTGATACCACCAACCGCAATGTGGCTTCGCGCACAACCCTCAACGACAGTGTGATATGGACTCCGGCGAGTTGGGCTTCTTTGCCCGTACATGGCAAAAGTGCCGATGAGCGCACTCCCGATCTTACCCGCTTGGTGCAGGGCATCGTGGTTCGCCGCGACTGGAAAGAGGGCAATGCAATTACTTTTCTGATTACGGGAACGGGCAACCGTGAAGCCGAATCCTTTGAAGGGGCTGATGCCGCAGGCAAAAAAGACCTCGCGCCTGAGCTGGTGGTAGAGTACGTAGTGCCTTTTACGGCATGGAATTTCAACGGCAGCACCACCACAACAGTCCCCGGCGGGACTTCATCGCCCGAACCTTATCTGGGTTCAGGCAAGGCATTTTTGATAAGCCCTGCCACGGCCAGTTTTGCAAGCGGTACGGCTTCGGGCGGTTCTTCGGATACCACTTCCACCAGCCCACCCAACTACGGCTGGAACACCACCACCTACTCAAGCGATGCGGCAGGTGTGAGGTTTCAAATCTCCACTGAAGGCAAAGAGAACATCAATTTGTATTTTGACATGCGCTTCAGCAACACAGCCTCTCGCTGGGTTAAACTTCAGTACACAACCGACAGCGTCAATTTCCAAGATTACAACGGCCCCTATACCGATGCAAGTGGCGGCTTGTACCGCGCTTCGGGAGGTGATGTGTGGAGAAATGGCATGCGCGCCGATTTTAGCAACATCTCAGGGGTCGCCAACAACAAAAAGTTTGGAATCAGAATCACCAGAGCCGCAGACCCTGTCTCCAATACATTGGTCGCTGCCAATCCTGCCAGCACTTTTAGCACAAGCGGAACCATTCGCTTTGATATGGTTACTCTTTCCGGCACAGATATATCTGACTATGAGCTTCAAGTGCTGCACGCCTCTGACCTGGAAGCCGGCCTGGAGGGCATCGTTGATGTGCCCCGCTTTGCCGCTGTCATGGAAGCCCTCGAAAAAACACACAGCAATACCCTCATCCTCTCATCAGGGGACAACTTCATCCCAAGCCCATTTTTGTTTGCCGGGGAAGACGCAAGTTTGCAAACTCCGCTTCGCAATACGGCATCTGCCTATTTTTCAGGTACTCAAGCCATTAGAGCCGGTATTGGTCGCCCTGACGTGGCCATTATGAATATCATAGGCTTCAAAGCCTCTTGCTTGGGCAACCACGAGTTTGACTTGGGCACTTCGGAACTCAACAGTCAAATTGGTGTGGATATACGCAACGGGGGTGCAGACCGCCGCTGGGTAGGGGCGCAGTTCCCTTATCTGTCTGCTAACTTAGATTTTTCTGCAGATGGTAACTTGAACTACTTGTTTACCAGCCAACGACTAAACGTCAATGATTTTAAAACACCGTCTAATATTTCCGCCAACAGCCAGAAAAAAGGCCTCGCTCCTTCTGCCATAGCCGTAGTGGGAGGCAAAAAAATCGGACTCGTTGGTGCTACTACCCAAGTGTTACAATCTATTTCTTCACCTTTGCCCACTCGTGTAGTCGGGCCTACCCAAAACGATATGCCCGAGTTGGCCAAAATCCTCCAACCCGTTATTGACTCGCTCATCCAAAAAGAAGGGGTAAACAAAGTAATTTTATTGGCTCACTTGCAGCAACTTGCGCTTGAAGAAGAACTCGCTACTTTGCTCAAAGGCGTGGACTTGGTAATAGCCGGTGGTTCTCACACGCTCTTGGCCGACAACAGCGACCGCCTGCGTCAAGGAGACAAAGCCGTGCGCACTTATCCTTTGCAAACCAAAGATGCTGATGGCAAAAATACATTGATAGTCAATACCGAAGCCAACTACCGATATGTGGGCAGGATTGTGCTTAATTTTGACAAAGACGGCAACCTTTTGACCAACTACTTGGATAGCAAAATCAATGGTGCTTATGCGACGGACTCAATAGGGGTCGCTACTCTTTGGGGCAACAACTACGATTCGGCTTTCCGTACAGGAACCAAAGCCAATCAAGTCAAAACCATCACAGATGCTTTGTCTAATGTCATCAAAAACAAAGACGGCAATATATTTGGCAAAGCCTCAGTCTTTTTGGAAGGCCGCAGGGGATTTGTGCGCACCCAAGAAACCAATTTGGGCAACCTCTCTGCCGATGCCAACCTTTGGTGGGCACGCAAGTTTGACAACCAAGTAACCGTTTCCCTCAAAAATGGCGGAGGCATCCGTTCGGCTATGGGCGAAGTGTATGCCGTAGGTAGCAGTGTAGAATTGCGTCCTACGTTGGCCAATCCATCCGCCGGAAAAGAGCAAGGCGATATCTCTCAACTGGATATTGAAAACTCTTTGCGCTTCAACAACCGCCTCTGGGTCGTAACCACCACCGCATCAGGCTTAAAAACCCTCATCGAACACGGCATCAGCGCAACCAAACCCGGTGCCACACCCGGGCAGTTTCCGCAAGTGTCGGGAATTCGTTTCAGCTACGACACCACACTGGCCGCCGGGAGCCGCATCAGAAACATGGCTATTGTGGACAGCCTTGGCAATGTGATAGACTCGGTGGTGGTGAACGGCAGCGTGAATGGCAATCCAAACCGCAGCATCAAACTGGTAACGTTGAACTTTCTGGCTACCGGCGGAGACAGTTATCCTTTTTCATCTGTAAGGGTAGGCAATGACCTAAAACTTGAAGAAGTTCCCAACCCACCTGCCGGAAAAGCCACCTTTACCGTGCCCGGCTCAGAGCAAGACGCTTTTGCCGAATACATGGTTGAGCTTTTCAATCGCACCCCTTATGACAAAGCCGATACTGATATTTCTCAAGACCGCAGAATCCAACTCTTGCAGGCCAGAGAAGACAAAGTATTTGAAAATGAATCAGGGCCTTTCCAATTGCATATCTTGCATGCCTCTGACTTAGAAGCCGGATTGGAAGCCATCACCGATGTGCCCAATTTTGCGGCTGTGGTAGAAGGATTGGAAAAATTGCATCCCAACTCTGTGGTACTTTCTTCAGGAGACAACTTCATCCCCAGCCCCTTTTTGTTTGCGGGCGAAGACCCAGCTTTGCAAACCCCTCTTCGCAACACCGCTTCATCTTATTTTTCAGGAACGCAAGCCATTAGACCTGCCATTGGTCGCCCTGACGTGGCCATTATGAACATCATAGGCTTCAAAGCCTCCTGCTTGGGCAATCACGAATTTGACTTAGGCACTTCGGAACTCAACAGCCAAATCGGGGTGGATATACGCAACTCAGGTGCAGACCGCCGTTGGGTAGGCGCGCAGTTCCCTTATTTGTCAGCCAACTTGGATTTCTCTGCCGACAACAACCTCAACTACCTCTATACCAACCAAAGACTCAATGTAGATGCTTTCAAAACACCTGCCAACATCAGTGCCAACAGCCAGAAAAAAGGCCTCGCTCCCTCAGCCATTTTGGAAGTGGGAGGTCAGAAAATCGGTCTGGTGGGAGCCACCACGCAGGTACTGCAAGCGATTTCTTCGCCACTGCCAACCCGCGTCATAGGGCCTACCCGCAACGATATGCCCGAATTGGCCAAAATTTTGCAGCCTGTTATTGACTCGCTCATCCAAAAGGAAGGCATCAACAAAATCATCTTGTTGGCTCACTTACAGCAACTTGCACTTGAAGAAGAACTGGCTACTTTGCTTAAAGGCGTGGACATAGTCATAGCTGGAGGCTCGCATACACTTTTGGCAGATAGCGATGACCGCCTGCGCCAAGGTGATGTAGCTGTCAAAACGTACCCGCTTATCACAAAAAATGCAGACGGAGACAACTGTTTGGTGGTCAATACCGAAGCCAATTACAGGTACGTTGGTAGGCTTTTGGCTTCCTTTGACAATGCCGGCAAAATCATCACCTCCGCATTGGATTCCAAAATCAATGGTGCGTATGCAACCGACTCTTTGGGTGTGACTGCTCTATGGGGCAACTACAGTAATGCTTTTCAAGTTGGTACCAAAGCCGGCGCGGTCAAAACCATCACCGATGCGCTGGCGGCAGTTATCAAAAACAAAGACGGCAACTTGTTTGGCAAAACTTCGGTCTTTTTAGAAGGGCGCAGAGGTTTTGTTCGCACCGAAGAAACCAACATGGGCAATATCTCTGCTGATGCCAACCTTTGGTGGGCACGCAAATTCGACAAAGACGTAACCGTTTCGCTCAAAAACGGAGGCGGTATCCGCTCGGCTATTGGTGAGGTCTATGCCGTAGGCAGTGATGTAGAACTGCGCCCCACCGCACCCAATCCATTGGCAGGAAAGCAGCGCGGCGATATTTCTCAGCTTGACATCGAAAACTCTTTGCGTTTCAACAACCGACTCTGGGTCGTTACGACCAATGCTTCAGGGCTGAAAACACTTATCGAACACGGCATCAGTGCCACCCGTGCAGGGGCTACCCCCGGTCAGTTCCCACAAGTTTCGGGTGTACGCTTCAGCTACGACACAGCCCAAGCCGCCGGTAGCCGAATCCGTAATCTTGTGGTGCTTGACTCTTTGGGCAATGCTGCCGATACTATTGTACTGAATGGCGCGTTGTACGGTTCTCCCACCAGAACCATCAAATTGGTAACCCTGAATTTCTTGGCTAACGGAGGAGACAGCTATCCTTTTGCAACTGTAAGAGTGGGCAACGACCTGAAATTAGACGAGGTCTCCAACCCACCAGCCGGAAAAGCCACCTTCACCGTGCCCGGCTCAGAGCAAGATGCCTTTGCTGAGTACATGGCTGAACTTTTCAGTCAAACCCCTTACAGCGTGGCAGATACCAAAATCCAACAAGACAGACGCATACAACTCGTCGGAGTGCGCAGCGATAGCGTATTTGATGCTACCACTACGTGGAATGGGGTTTCTTGGAGCAACGGAATCCCTGACGACACCAAAGTAGCCGTCATAGCCGCCAACTACAACACAGCCGCAAATGGTAACATCACCGCCTTGAGAATCAGAGTGGCTATGGGGCGCAACCTCACGCTGGGCAATGATGGAAGAATAGAAGCCATCGAGTCCATCCAAAACATGGGAACCATAGACAATTGCGCCGGTGGAAGTATCGTTTCCCAAGTTTATGCCGGAACACCTGCCCTGCGCAAAACGGTTGATGCACCAACTACCCGCGCCACCAATCTGACCCTCACAGCCCAAGCAGGCAATGCCCTCAATATCACATGGACATCAGGCAACGGACAAAACCGAATAGTGGTACTCAAACCTGCAAGTGCGGTATCGCCAACCGCAATCAAAAATGGAATATCTTACAATGCCGATGCCAATTTTGGTGGAAACGGCAGCGTGATTGAAGGAGGCAAAGTCGTTTATGCAGGCAGCTCTAACTCAGTAAGAGTAAGCGGCTTAGACCCCAATGTTTCTTATTTTGCGGCTGTATTTGAGTACAACACCGACCCCTCTTGCGGCAACCAGTACGGCGCAGCAACCGCTTCTTCTACAGGGGTAACCGGTTTGGATGCAACCCAAATCGGAGCAAAAATTTTCCCCAATCCGGCAAAAGAAACCCTCAATGTGCAACTACAAGGCAAAGGCACAATCAACCTGATGAGCCTCTCAGGTGTATTTGTTGCTGGTTTTGAAGTGGAAAACGAAGCGGTTCTGCCTCTTTCAGGATTGGCAAAAGGCTTGTATTTGGTTGAAATCAAAACCGAAAAAGGCCGAGCCATTCAAAAACTGATTGTAGAATAGCTTGGTTTGCATTTTATTCTGAAAAGCCCTCCCAAATAGGAGGGCTTTTTTATTTTCAATTTTACAGGTTAATTTTTAAGGAAAATGCCATTCACAAATCTTAATGCCATTAATTTTGTTGAATCTATACTATTTCATTCAATATCTTACATCATGAATCGGTCTATTGTAATAGTTATCTTGACCCTTGTAGCCTTTGGCGGGTTTGCGCAAAAGGAGTTTAAGTGCACCAAAACCCTATCGGGTACACACACAGGAGTCCAAAATCTCAGGTTTAGCCCTGACGGTAAAATTTTGGCTACAGCCGGAGTAGATGGGAAAATAGCTTTTTGGGATGCTTATACCGGCAATTTGATAAAATGGTTCAAAGCCCACAGCGGGAGGGTTACGGAGGTTACTTTTAGCCATTCGGGGCAGTATTTGGCCAGTGCCGGACAAGATGGGGGCGCAAAAGTCTGGCGTGTGCCGACAGGTGAGCCGGTTGTCTCTTATCTCAACCCTGCCCATCCTTCAGAGAAAGGAAGGTTTTATTCCGACAACTCATTTATTTGCTTCAGTGCAGACGATAAGGAGATTTTATTTGGCGGAGCAAACGGCATGGTGCACAGCGCGGGTGCACTGGCTCGAAGCCCACTGACCAAGATTTTTGGGGACGATGACTTTTTTTTGGGGATGATTACAGGTGGTTGTTTGACTACAGACAAAAAATATATCGCAATATCGATTAATCATTATGTTATTATAGTAGATATTGCCAAGCGCGAGGTATTTAAAACACTCACTTATGAGGCAGATTTTCTCAACGATGTGGTTGTGGGGCCTGACCCCAACACGCTGGCTGCTTGGAGCACCGATGGGTTCGTAACGGTATGGGATCATACCACAGGAGATAGACTGGACTCGTACCGTGTGTTGCCTGTTGGCAGGCGCGATTACAGCGGGGCTACTTTCAATCGAGAGGGTACGCTATTGGCCACAGGCGCAAATGCAAATATTATCACGATATGGGATATTTCGGGAAGGGAGTATAGAGCACTCACCAAACTTACAGACCACCAAAAACTGGTCAGAATCTGTCGTTTTAGTCCCACAGACAACATTTTGGCATCGGCCAGCTACGACGGAACGGTCAAAATCTGGGCAGATGAAAAAGCGATGGTCAAAGTGGAAGCGGCCAAGAAAAAAGAACTTAAAGAAAAAAAGGAAGATAAAATCGACCCCGCTGCACCTGTAGAAGAAGTTCCTGAGCCAATTGTAGCCCCAAAAGAATCTTACATCAAAGAGGAAGAGGTCAAAGCAGGGGCAAAATTCACTTTAGACCATATATTATTTGAGCGAGCCAGCGCAATACTTTTACCTGAATCTTACCAAGAACTGGACGAGGTAGTCGAATTGATGCAAAAAAATCCCAAGATGCGCATAGAGTTGCGGGGGCATACCGACAGCACAGGCTTACACGTGCACAACGTAAAACTTTCAGGAGACCGCGCCAAAGCCTGCAAAAACTACCTTGTCTCAAAAGGAATTGACCCTAACCGCATCACCGTAAAGGCGTTTGGAGGCACTGAACCGATTGTCAGCAATTCCACACCGGAGGGAAGACAAAAAAACCGACGTGTTGAAATGATCGTTATTGAGTACTAATAGTCGCCCAGTGTCTCTTCCAGTTGCGCAAGTGCTTTGGCAGCCTGTTCGTCATTGGGAGCTATTCCGTGCCACTTGTGGGTGTGCATCATAAAATCCACGCCATAACCCATTACGGTCTCCATCAAAATAACCGTTGGCTTACCTTTTTGTTGTTGGGCGTTGAGTATGCAATTTTCAAGCTGCTCGAAATTATTGCCATTGCATTGGAGCACATTCCATCCAAAAGCCTGATATTTATCACCCAGAGTACCGAGCGACATGACTTTTTCGGTGGGGCCGTCTATTTGTTGGCCATTGAGATCCACAAAAGCAATTAAGTTGTCCAGTTTGCGGTGGGCTGCAAACATGGCCGCCTCCCATATCTGCCCCTCTTGTTGCTCTCCATCCCCCATCAACACATACACATAATTGGGGTCAGCAGAAAGCCTTTTTGACAAAGCAACCCCTATTGCCACCGAAAGACCTTGCCCCAGTGAGCCGGAAGCCATCCTTACACCCGGCAAATGGGTGTGAGGGGTAGGGTGTCCTTGCAGGCGTGAATTGATTTTGCGGTGTGTGCCCAGTTCTTTGGTGTCGAAATATCCTGAGCGAGCCAGTACGCTGTACCAAACCGCCGAAATATGTCCGTTGGAAAGAAAAAACACATCTTCACCATGTCCCGTCGTATTAAAACTTGGGCTGTGTTTCATTACTTTGAAGTAAAGCAAAACAAAAAGCTCCACACAACCCAATGCGCCACCCGGGTGTCCGTTGCCGGCATTGTGTACCATCCTAACTATGTCGCGTCGCACTTGCGAAGCAATTTTTTCCAAATCGTTTTTCATGGCGCAAACATAGAGCAATATTTTTTTGTATCAAACAAGCTAACAAAACAAGCAGAATTAGTTGAGGATAAGCAACAAGCGTAGCCAAATTATACCAAGATTTAAGTGATTTTTAAGATTTTAAGGATTGATTCGCTTGATTTTCAAGGATTTAATTCTAAAAAAAATATAAAACCACTTAATTTATAGTATACTTTAAATTGAAATATAATTTGCAACGCTTATTTTAAGCATAAGATAATATCTTGCTAAGGATTTCAAAAATATGAGATGAATAAGCCGCTATTTTGTTGGCAATCCAAATAGTTACTTTTGCTGGAGATTGGGTGCTAAAGCATGGTCTTATACCAATTCTGCCTCTTCTTTGAGCATGGATGCCCACTCGCGCATATAAGTGGCTACGTGAGAGCGGTCGTTGTGGCGGATTTGTGTGCGGATGGATTCGGGTATGCGGCTCAATATTTGCTTGTCTGAGAGCCTTTCCAATTTGATGATGTCCTCTTGACTGAGTCCTGCTTCTATCATAGAAGATATCACCAAATCAATGTGCATGCCGCCATCATTGCAAAAAGAAGAAACTTGTTCTTCCCAATCTCCTTTTCTGGATTCCATAGCGTAGGTATGAATCTGGGCAGGGCTATAAGGGGTAAGCTCTTGAGCCAAGTTGCCACAGTTGCACTGTCCCATGTGTCCCCATTGGTAGGGAGCACCTTTTTCCAACTTCTCGGCGGTGCGCTCTAAGACACCAATCAAATTCCACGATGCTTTTGCCATTTTATTAGGATTTATCTTAAAGTAAATACGAGGTCAAGGCCGGTTTACCCGTCTGATACATGAGAATTTTTGAAAACTTATCACCCTTGCGTAAAAGAAAGGACGAAAAAATTTTTACAAAAAACTTTGAAAACAAAAAAAGTTTTCTCATTTTTGCGTCATGAATCAGCAGCTTCAATCTTCAGCCGATGAAGTAAAAAATCGCTTGATACGTAGGGCTGAGGTTTTGTTCAAAAAATACGGTGTCCGCTCAGTACTGATGGATGACATAGCCAAAGAACTTGCTATCTCAAAACGTACGCTTTATCAATACTTTCCCAATAAAGACGAGTTGGTCATGTCGGTGATGAGCGATGTGATGAATAGCCACCAGACAATGGTAGAACATCTCAAAAAGTCAGCCGACAACTCAGTCCACCTTCTTATTTTATTGACCGACTATTTCAAGTCCGAACTTGCTTCCATCAATGCTGTTCTTTTTTACGACCTGCAAAAGTTTTACCCAAAAGCTTGGGAGGTGTATCGGCTTCACAAAGAAAATGTTATGTGCTGCGATATGGCCGCCTTACTAAAACAAGGTATTGCTGAAGGGTTATTTTGGGATGATATGGATTGTGAAGTGATTGCCAAGTTTAGGAGTCACCAAATAGAAATGGCTCTCAACCATGAAATCTTCCCCGGCGATCGATTTGATTTGGTGCAAGTGCAAATACAACTTTTCCAGCACTTTATCAGAGGAATTTGTACTCCAAAAGGGATGAGCCTGTACCAAAATTATTTGACCAATAACACAACTGAGATTTGATAGGACAATACAACTTTTCGTCAAAAAAACTTATGGAAACTAAACTTTTTTGGTTTGTTGCTGCGCTCATGGTGGTGCACACAACCAACGCTCAAGAGCAGTTTGACCTCAACAAGTGTATTGATTACGGTCTTTCACGAAGCGAGGCACTCAAAAATGCGAGGCTGGACATGCAAATCGCCCATGCCACAGTCAATGAAGTCAAATCGCAAGGACTCCCCCAGATCTCCGGTACAGCCAATTTGATAAACAATGCCATCATCCAAAAGTTTATCTTGCCCGCCCAGTTTGCGGGAGGAGGTCCCAACGATCCGCCGGTAGCCGTCCCTTTTGGAGTAAATTATACTTCTGCTCTAAATGTGCAGTACAACCAACTCATATTTGACGGCACTTTTTTCTTAGGACTGCAAGCGGCCAAAGTGTATGAAGAACTGGCCTCAAAATCCCTGCAGGCCACACAGATAGACATTATTGAAAATATTACCAAAGCCTACTACGGCGCATTGGTAACCAGCGAACAAAGACTCCAACTCAAAAAAAGCCTTGACCGATTGGATTCGCTCCTTTATGAGACTAAGGTCATGTACCAAAATGGCTTCGTAGAGGAAATAGATGTACAACGCATTGAAGTACAACGCAACAACATTAATACCCAGTTGTCCAATCTCCAACGCCTCGAAACATTGAGCCTCGAACTGCTGCGCTTCCAGATGGGTATGCCCAAAGAAGAGAAATTGGTTCTATCCCAAACCATCCGCGATTTGGCGAAAGAGGAGCTAAAAAACGTGCCTAAAGCAGACGGCTCTTCGCGCATCGAGCTTTCTTTGCTTGGTACGCAAGCCAAATTGGACAGTTTCAATATCCAACGCTACCGGGTGGGCTATTTGCCAAGCCTTTACGGTTTTGCGACGTTGGGCGCAAATGCAGGGGGCAAAGAAATTCAAAAATTCAAATACTTTGAAAATGCTACCTTGGGACTCCAACTCAACGTGCCTTTGTTTGACGGATTTTACAAACGCTCTAAAGTCCAACAAGCCCTTTTTGCAAAAGAAAAAACCAACAATTCCACCTCACAGTTGCGCCGCTCGATAGCCTTTGAAATCAACAATGCCCACACCGCTTTGCAAAATGCCATTGAAGCACTGGAAAATGAGGCTAAAAATATTGAGTTGGCAAAAAAAGTTTATCAAGTTACCAAAATCAAGTACCAAAACGGAGTCGGAGCCATGCTCGAAGTTACCTCATCGAGTGGCGATTTGAGCAATGCCGAAACCAACTACTATGTAGCCCTTTACAACGCATTGATTGCAAAAGTTAATTATTTAAAAGCTACCGGACAACTTAAAAACTAATATTCTCTAAAGTTATCTCAATTTTTCCATGAAAAAATTTGCTTATACCCTATCGTTGTTGGCAATAGCGGCTTGCGGTGGCAAGCCATCCGACAATCCAGAAGCCGATGCCCTAAGAGAGGAACTCAAAACCCTGAAAAAAAACTACACCGAAACCAAAGCCCGCATCGAAGAAGTCGAAAATCAGCTCATGGCCTTGGAAAACAAAGGCCCCAAAGATGGCTTGCGGCTTGTCGAGGTCTTGCAGCTAAGCCCGAAAAAATTTGAACACTTTTTTGAGGTGCAAGGCAATGTAAAATCCGAAAAAAACGTGCTCGTTATGCCGGAAAGCCAAGGCGTAATCATAGAAAGACTGGTAGAAGAAGGCCAACCCGTTGCCAAAGGACAAGCCTTGGCCCGTCTGGATGCTGAAATCATTCGCCGCAACCTTGAGCAACTCCAGACAAGCTACGAACTGGCCAAAACACTCTTTGAAAAACAAGAAAACCTCTACAAACAGAAAATAGGCACAGAAGTACAATACCTGCAAGCCAAAAACAACAAAGAGTCTTTGGAAAAAAATATCGAGACCTTGCGCACTCAGCTAAATAAAACCACCATCGTTTCACCGATAGATGGGATAGTAGATGAAATTTTTCAAAATAAAGGAGAAATGGCCATGATGGGTTCGCCTTTTGCCCGCGTCGTTGACCTTTCCAGCATTGAGGTTACGGCTGATATTGCCGAAACCTACTCCCGCCAAGTCAAAAAAGGCGATACGGTGCTTCTCTCCTTCCCTGCCGTAGGGCTTGAGATGCCTGTGCGCATCGAGAAAGTAGGCCAATTCATCAACCCCGAAAACCGCACCTTCAAAATCAGTATGAAAATTCAAAATAAAGACAATCTACTCAGACCCAATACGTTGGCAGTGCTAAAAGTCCGTGATTATCAAAAAAGAAACGCCATCGTTGTGCCTTCGCAGTACATCCAAAAGTCCACTTCCGGGCAAAAATTCATCTACACCATCGCCAAAGAAGGTGAGCATGACGTGGTGAAAAAAGCCGTGGTAAACGTGGGAATGACCTACCAAGAAATGACTTTGGTCGAAAGCGGCTTAGAACCCAACTCTATTATCGTAACCAAGGGCTACAGCGAGGTAATCAATGATGAAAAAGTCAATATCGTCAATGCACTAACTTTGAAATAAATCCAGATGAACCCCCAAGACCAAAACTCAGAAGTCAAAAGAGAATTTCCGCTCAGTACATGGGCTTTGAAAAACTCGGTGAGTGTATTTATCCTCACTGCCATTATTGCGTTGGCAGGGCTTAACTCATACTTGAACATGCCTAAAGAGCAGTTCCCTGAAATTGTGATGCCCACCGTGTACGTCAATACCATTTATCCCGGCAACTCTCCTTCCGATATAGAAAACCTCATCACCCGCCACATAGAAAAGCAACTCAAGACCGTCAAAGGGGTCAAAAAAATTGAGTCCACTTCGGCAATGGATGTGAGTGCCATAGTAATCGAATTCAACGAAGATGTAAAAGTCTCCAAAGCCCTGCAAGATGTAAAAGATGCTGTTGATGAAGCCAAAAAAGACCTGCCCAATGATTTGGACAAAGACCCTCAAGTACGGGAACTGGACTTTACAGAAATCCCCATCATGACCATCAACTTATCGGGAGATTTTGAGATCAACAAACTCAACGAGTATGCCGAAAAACTTGAGGATGAAATAGAAGCCCTCACCGAAGTAACTCGGGTGGACATTATTGGCAACATCAAACGCGAAATCCAGATCAATATAGACCCCTTCAAAATGGACGCCATGCGCATCACTTTTGGAGATGTGGAATCAGCCATCGCAAGGGAAAACGTTACCATCTCAGGGGGGGATGTTATCTCCGGGGGGTATCGCCGGTCGCTCAGGGTTTCGGGTGAGTTTACCAAAGTCTCAGAGATTGAAGACGTAATCGTCAAATCAGAAAAAGGAGCTACTGTCTATATCAGGGATGTAGCACAAGTGGTGGACAGCTACGAAGACCGCAAGAGCTATGCCCGTTTGGCTACTCAAAACTTTTTGCAAGAAGGTAGCTTCCCTGTTGTTTCTCTAAAAGTCATCAAAAAAAGCGGTGAAAACCTCATCAATGCCGATGAAAAAATCAACCAAATCATCAAAAAAGCACAAAGCAGTTTTCTGCCGCCCAACCTCAATTTGGTCGTAACCGAAAACCAGGCCGATGAGATGAAAACTCAGATTTCGAGTCTGGAAAACAATATTATATCGGGGGTGATATTGGTGGTATCGGTGTTGTTGTTTTTCATGGGCTTGCGCAATTCTCTTTTTGTAGGCACAGCCATTCCCATGTCTATGTTTTTGTCTTTTATGATCCTCAATGCTTTTGGGGTTACTATCAATATCGTGGTACTTTTTGCGTTGATTTTGGCTTTAGGTATGTTGGTGGACAATGGGATTGTGGTGGTAGAAAACTCCTACCGTCTCTTTGAAGAAGGTGTACCCATCAAAAAAGCAGCCCTTGAAGGGGTAGGAGAAGTCGCTCTGGCCATTATTGCCTCAACGGCCACTACCGTTGCGGCTTTTATGCCACTGGCTTTTTGGGGGGGCATTATGGGTGAGTTTATGAAATACCTGCCCATTACCCTGATTGTGGTGCTGTCGGCTTCGCTGTTTGTGGGCTTGGTGATCAACCCCGTTTTCATAGCCAAATTTATGAAACTCGAAGAACCCGATGCCAAATTTCCCAAACTTGCCTTCAGAGCTTCCTTGGCTCTTATTGTGCTTTCTGTACCTTTTTATTTGATGGCACAAAGTAGCTATACCTTGCCAAACTTACTTTTCACTTTCGGTATATTGGGTATCATCAATATTTTCTTTCTTAAAAGAGCCTCTATTTACTTCCAAAATAAAATACTCCCTGTTTTAGAAAATGCCTATCTCAAACTCATTGAGGCATCTCTTAAAGGGTACACGCCTTTTTTGATTGTTGTGGGGGCTTTTGTGCTTCTGGTTGGCTCCATCATGCTTTTCGCCTTGAGGGTGCCTTCGGTGGAACTGTTTCCAGCAGGAGAGCCTCGATTTGTTTACTGGTACATCGAATTGCCCTTGGGTACTGATGTAAAAACCACTGATAGCACGACGGCTGTACTGGAAAAAAAGCTGTACACTGTTTTGGAGCCTTACCGACCGGCTATCAAATCTATTGTTACCAATGTAGGGGAAGGCACAGGCGACCCCCAAGAGCGGTCAGTTGAGTTCACCCCGCACAAATCCAAAATTACAGTCTCTTTTGTAGATTTCAACCAACGTGGAGGTATCTCCACCGCCGAAGTGATGCGCAAAATGTCCGAGTACGCCAAAACTTTTGCAGGAATCAAAATCAAAACCGACAAAAACAATGAAGGCCCTCCGGTAGGTAAACCCATCAGTATCGAAGTAACAGGAGAAGACTATCTGACCCTCATAGAAGAAGCCGAGAAAATAGAACGCATGATAGAACAAGAGCGCATACCCGGAATTGACGAATTGAGTTTGGAGATTGAGGTAGGGAAACCGGAACTCTTGCTCACACTCGACCGCAACAAAGCCAGACGGTTTGGGCTTTCGACAGGTATGATAGCCAGTGATTTGCGCACAGCCATATACGGCAAAGAGGTCTCTAAGTTCAAAGATGGGGACGATGACCACCCTATCCAATTGAGACTCAAAGAAGAATACCGACACGACCCTACCATCCTCAATGAACGAAGGGTGACTTTTCAAGACAACCGAGGGCAGTACCACCAAGTGCCTATTTCGGCTCTGGGATCAATCGAGTATTCGTCTTCCTTTGGCTCCATCAAACGCAAAGATTTAAATAAACTAATCCGTGTGAGTTCCAACGTAGTAGAAGGCTACAACGCTAATGAAATTGTCTCTGAAATCAAAACATTGCTCAAAAACCACCGCCTCCCGCCGGGTTACTTTATCCGTTTTGGTGGAGAGCAAGAAGAACAAGCCAAATCTATGGCTTTTTTGGGCAATGCCCTGCTTATCGCCCTGGCCGCTATATTTTTGATATTGGTAACTCAGTTCAATTCTTTTACCAAGCCGTTTATCATCATGGTTTCGGTGTTGTTCTCGACTATTGGCGTATTTTTGGGGCTTACCATTTTCAAAGACAATTTCGTAATTGTGATGACAGGTATAGGCATCATCTCACTGGCCGGGGTGGTGGTGAATAACGCCATCGTGTTGGTGGACTATACCGAGCTTGTGCGTCAGCGTCGTCGGGCTGAAAAAGGACTTGCCGAAGACGAACTGCTCCCACTCTCAGACGTAAGAGAAGCAATCGCTGAGGCAGGCTTCAAACGACTCCGTCCTGTATTGCTTACGGCCATCACCACCATTTTGGGGCTTATTCCACTGGCAACAGGTCTAAATATTGACTTTGTCAAATTTTACGCTGTGTTTGATGCTGATTTTTACATTGGCGGTGAAAACGCCTTGTTTTGGGGGCCTATGGCATGGACAGTGATTTATGGGCTTACTTTTTCTACTTTCCTCACTCTTATTGTTGTGCCCGCCATGTACCTTGCCATCGAACAGTTGCAGAGGGTCAAACTTTGGTAGTCGTCCTATCTAAAGCAATACCCCAATGTTTACAGAACATTGGGGTATTTTATTTTATCCCTCTCAAAAACAATCAAACCAATCCAATTACTTCAAGACAGCTCTGGAAATAACGAGCTTCTGTATTTCGCTTGTTCCTTCGCCTATGGTGCAAAGTTTGGCATCGCGGTAGTATTTCTCGACAGGGTAGTCTTTGGTATAGCCGTACCCGCCAAAAATTTGAACCGCATCGTCGGCCACCCGAACGCATATTTCCGAAGCGTAATATTTGGCCATGGCAGATTCTTTATTGACATTTTGTCCCGCATCTTTCATGGCAGCGGCTTGGAAAGTGAGCAGTTTGGCGGCCTCTACTTCTGTGGCCATGTGGGCCAATTTGAAAGAAATACCCTGAAAACTGGATATGGGCTTGTTGAACTGATGACGTTCTTTGGAATAAGCTATTGAGGCTTGCAGTGCTCCCATCGCTATACCCAAACTCAAAGCAGCTATCGAAATGCGTCCCCCGTCAAGCACTTTCATAGACTGGATGAATCCCTCGCCTACTTTGCCAATGACTTTGGACTTGTGCACCCTACAATCTTGAAAAATAAGCTCTGTGGTTTCGGAAAGCCTCATGCCAAGTTTGTCTTCTTTGCGTCCGGCTGAAAATCCGGGAGTGCCTTTTTCGATGATGAAAGCGGTCATGCCGTGCGAATCCCCAACTTGCCCCGTACGGGCTATCACAACGGCCACATTGCCGGTCTTGCCGTGCGTGATAAAATTTTTGGCGCCATTGAGCACATAGTAATCACCGTCTTCTATGGCTACCGTGCGCATATTGCCTGCATCTGAGCCGGTGTTGGGTTCGGTCAGCCCCCATGCTCCTATCCACTCGGCGGTGGCCAATTTGGGAAGGTATTCGCGTTTTTGCTCCTCGCTGCCAAACTGCAAAATATGACCCGTGCACAAAGAATTGTGGGCGGCCATCGAAAGCCCTATCGAAGGGTCTAACACAGCCAACTCCGCTATCGCCGTAACGTACTCCATGTAACCCAAACCCGCTCCTCCGTAGCTCTCAGGAACAAGAACGCCCATCAAGCCCAACTTTCCCAACTCTTTAAATACTTCCAGTGGAAAGTATTGCTCATCATCCCATTTGTTGCGGTACGGTGTAATGTGCTTTGCCCCAAAGTCTCTGATAGTCTGAGCTATCATGGATTGGGTTTCTGATTCTTTGTAATACATGAGTTTTGAATATTTTTATCGAAATCGTTTGTATAATAGACGGAAAATAGACTCACTGTAGTCTAAATTGCTCTATTTGCTCGGTGCAAATGTAAACAAATCAAAACCATCAGCTATGAATACCGAGTCAAAATCTGTACTTTACTACACAGTACCGCCACCATAAAACTTTGCCCCATTTGCTTCGCATCGTAAAAAAACAATGGCTACTCTCAACAAAAAAAGACCCCTTTTTGCAAAGGAGTCTTTTTTTTTAATTAAGTGATTACTATTGTGTTACATCATAAACAAGGGTGTAAACTCTCTTGCCTCGGTACTCTTCAGGTATTGCAGTGGCATCTTGACGATAAGAATAAGTCAGCATCCGTGCGGTAGCCGGAGGAGTAATCTGGGAGATGGCATCAAGTTCAGCTTCATTGAGCATCCTGCCCAAAACAGTCCCTTGACCACTGGTGGGTATATCAGCTATAGCGATAAAGGCTTGCAACTGCTTCATGGCTATCGGGGATGCAGAGCCGGACAACTCAAAAATAATTGAGTCAGCTATACTGGAGGTAACAATTGGTTCGCCCGTGTGGATGAAGGTAACACTAACTATACCGGTTTGAGTGGGTGAGGGCTGAGCATAACCTATGCGCAGCCTTGGGTCTGCGTTTGTATTCTTTTTCCTTTCCTGCAATTCAAAAGTAAAAGCATTATAGATAATAAGTTGTTTAAATGAAATCCTGTTGCCTGCCGTAATGGTTATGGTGCGAGACTTTTTAGCTGAGGCACCCTTCCTACCGCTTTGGCTGTAGGCAGTCAATGTAATGGTGTAAGTACCGGGTTGTTGGTAAACAGCGGTATCAGAGCGGTTCACACGGACATCAGAGCCATCGCCAAAGTCCCACTCATAAGATTTGGCATTTTTCCCTTTAAATTCTACAAAAATTAGCGCGCCTACTTTGAAATCAGCTTCAGCGGTATTGATAGTAAAATCTGCCGTAGGAACGGGATCGCTGGAGCCGCCACCGCCACCACCACCACAGGAAAACATAAATGCAAGGCTAAGAGATACCAAGCCAAGAGATAAAAGTCTAAATCTTTTCATATAAATATAATTTTAAATTGAACACTACTTACTTACGTTACAACAAATAAATCGGCTGCAATATGAAAAGTTTTTTCAATCCTTTGAGCGAACTTTTCACTAAAAAATTAAGGGCTAAGTTTGGGTGCAATTTGCGATGCGCTCAGCATGTAATGCAGGGTTGTAGCCATTGAGGGGCGTAGGGTAATACCCTGTTCCGTCATAATGCCGCTTGTCGGGGGCACTCTGGCACGCTCGGCTGCATGCACCTTCGTACTCCAGCGCACAATCTTCACAAATCGGGGTGTGTAAGTTGCAAACAGGGTTGGCACAATTGACCATTCTATCACAGGGCTTTTGGCAGATGTAGCACTTGGCTATCACTACCGGATTGACTGTATTGATATTGGCCACTACCCGCCCGTCAAAGACGTAGCATTTGCCCTCAAAATCATAGCCCCCTTCTTCCAGACCATACTTAATGATGCCACCATGAAGTTGGTACACATTTTCGACTCCTTGCTCCATAAGGTAGGCAGAGGCTTTTTCACACTTGATTCCACCGGTGCAATAAGTTAAAACTTTCTTACCTTTCAAATTCGGCAAAATATCTTTAACTTTTTCAGGAAACTCCCTGAAGTTTTCGATGTCAAGGGTAAGGGCATTTTTGAATTTTCCCACTGTGTGCTCGTAGTTTGAGCGCACATCCAAAATCACCACATCGGGGTCGTCTTTGAGTTGCCGCCACTGTGCCGGAGATAGGTGCACGCCCGTTTTGTCGCCCGGGAAAATATGTCTCAGCCCCGAGTGAACGATTTCGGGCTTAACCCTGACATGTAGCTTTTGAAAAGCCATCTTTTCAGAAGACTCCACTTTGAAATCCACATTTTCAAAATTGGGATAGGCTCGCACAGCATCCATGTAGGCACGACAGTCTTCAGGTCGCCCCGAGACAGTGCCATTGAGCCCCTCAGCGGCAACTATGATTCTGCCCCTCAAATTTAGAGAAATGCAAAGTCGGTGATGTTGCTCCCTAAACATATCAGGCTGCTCAATCCGAGCATAGCAATAGTAAAGCAATACCCAAAATTGGGCGTTTTCTGTGTTTTTGTATGTTGTTTCCATCGCTCTTAGTTTCAGGCTAAGTGATGCACAAATTTACGTACAAAAGTCGAACCTAAGACCAAACAGATATGAGCAAGTTATCAGTGGATTGGAAATGACTTTTATATTTATTGCATTGAGCATCCCGACTAAACCAAACTTTACCACCGCCTAAAGTACCCCGTGGTTTGTAAAAGAGCCAAATAAGCAACTTTATTACATTACCCTTGCCGTCAAAATTGTTTGTTAATAATCAATCCCTTATTTCTCTTTTGGAACTTTAGTAACTTGGTTATGCTCCACCCCAAACTCTTTCATCAACTCAATCCCATAATTGCGAATAACCTCCACTACCACTATTGCTCTTCTGCCCCTTTCGGTGATGGAGTATTCTACTTTTGGCGGAACAACAGCAAACACCTCCCGACTGATAAACCCTTCTTCTTCCAGTTCTCTCAACTGGCTGGTCAGCATTTTATGAGTAATACGGGGCATATCTTTTTTCAACTCACCGTATCGCATTACTTTGTCTTTTAACCTCCAAAGAATAGGCATCTTCCACGTTCCGCCTATCCTGTCCATGGCAAACTCAACCGGGTTGTAGTAGAGTTTGCTGTTGTATAAAAATTCTGGCATCGCTATAAGTGTTGAATTTAATTATACTTTCCTAAAAGTGTGTATCACTACTTTGGGTAAGTATATTGGCAAAGATAACATATAGTTGGAACTTTGAAGCAAGAAAATCTTTGTAAAAATGACAAATCTAACAGAAGTAAACAGTTACGTGCATTTTCACGGTGCACCTTCCAAAGGCAAAATTTTGATGGTCGCAAGTTCGCCATCGGTATCCAAACAAACAGGCTGGCCTATCGGATTTTGGGCAGCCGAACTCACGCACCCGCTTCGTGTATTCCAAGAAGCAGGCTATGAGGTAGAACTCGTTTCCACCGAAGGCGGCAAATTGATGATGGACGGTTACTCCAATCCAACTGATGCAAGCGGCTATTCGGCTCACGACATCATTTCGTTGGGTTATATGCAAAAGCCCGAATTCAACCAAATGTTGGAAAATACCAAAAAACTCACCGAAGTTGATGCCAAAAATTATGATGCTATCTTCTTGGTGGGAGGACAAGGTCCAATGTACACGTACAGAGGCAACAAAGATTTGGAAAAACTTTTCGTTGCGTTTTATGAGGCAGGCAAGCCCAGTGCTGCGGTGTGCCATTCAACTACTTTGCTCTTGGAAGCCAAAAAATCAAATGGCGAGCTATTGGTAAAAGGTAAAACTTGGACAGGCTTTGCCGATGCCGAAGAAGAATTTGCAGACCAAGCCGTAGGCATGAAAATCCAGCCGTATCGTATTGAAGACGAAGCCAAAAAGATAGCAGGAACAACCTTCAAAGTAGCTGCCCCTTTTAGTTCTTATGCTATCGCCGATGGTAATTTGATTACTGGGCAACAGCAAAATTCAGGTGCTGCCGCCGCCGAGTTATTGGTAAAAATGTTGAATAAATAATTTACTCGCATATAAAATCAGCGTATATCAGCGGGGAGAAATATTACCCGCAGAATTACGCAGATTAAAAAACCGCAGATGGACGCAGAAAAGCTCAGCGAAAGTCAGCGGAAAAAATCAGCGTATATCAGCGGGGAAAAAATATTAACCCGCAGAATTACGCAGATTAAAAAAACGCAGATAACCGCAGAAAAAATCAGCGAAAGTCGGCGGGGAGAAAAAAATTTAACCCGCTGACAATCGCAGATTGAAATTAAAGCCCATTGACTTTTCTGAAAATGCTTTTGGAAATATCGTCTGAATTGAAATTGACCAATATACCAAGTTTTAAGCCTGATAGTTTCAGATAAGTGATGAGCTGTTTGTGGTGAACATTCAGGAGCGTTTCTACCGATTTGATTTCTATAATTACCTTGTTTTCAACAAGTATGTCTAAACGATACCCAATGTCAACTTTTACTTCTTCATAAATCATCGGTAATGCTACTTGGTTGCGAACATTCAGTTGGGCTTTATTCAACTCATACATCAAAGCCGCTTCGTAAGCACTTTCCAGCAGTCCGGGTCCGAGGTTTTTGTAAACATCAAAAATCGCACCTCTGATTTTATAGGAAATATCATTTTCGTGCATAAAATAAATTTTCCGCCTAAGTAATGAAAATATATTTAAAAATACTAATCATCATTTTGCTGTGTAAATCAATGATTGCCCACGCCCAACTCAACGAAAGCGACACGGCTCGTTTTCAGATGAGAGCAGGGCTAAACGGCATCAAGCAAACGGGCAATGTGGATTTGGGCATCTTGCGTTCAAGGCTTGAACTGGTGGCGAAAATCAGCCCTTCGTTTACCTTCAAATCACAAAACAATAGTTTGTACCAAGAATTTAGCGGGTTCAAAGCCGATAACGACATCAACAGCCGAAATTATTTGTATTACAAACCCCAAAACAGGCTGTACCCTTTTGCAATGGCTTTTGTGCAAACAAATTTTCGCCTAAAAATTGATAGTCGCTTTTTTACAGGTGTGGGACTTACGTATCAACTTATCCGAAAACACAATCATTCTCTAAAATTATCGGGTAGCGTGGTCTATGAAGAAACCCACTTTTCTAAAAACTTATTCAACGAAACCTATTACAACGGAAGCAATTTGATTGCCATTTGGCGACCTACTATTTATTTGGCTGGCATTCATAAATTTTCGAACGACAGAGTGAAATTCCATTACAGCACTTATTGGCAATACGGAATAGCAGACGTGCAAAACCAAAGATTTCAGGCAGAAACGGGCATTGATTTCAAACTATGGAAAGGACTTTCTGTGACGGCACAATATCTATTTATATTTGAACAAGTAGTTCCCGAAAAAATATTACAAAAAGACGGAATTCTAACCTTCGGCTTGGCTTATCAACTCACAAAACATAATCCTTAAAATGATACTCAGAAGAAATTTCAGCCCCATAAAAGTAATTCAGTACGTAAAAATTGAATTACTTTTTGCCATTACTATTTCAGCGATTGTATTTGCGTTGCACAAGCAAAGCGTAAGCAGCATCACGTTGCCTTTTTCTGTTGCTGCCATTTTGGGCAGTGCTTTGGCGATTTTTATAGCCTTTCGCAACAACAGTTCTTACAGCCGTTGGTGGGAAGCTCGGACGATTTGGGGAGGTATCATCAATTCAAGCCGTGTGCTGGCAAGGCTTATCATCACTTTTACCGAAAGTCATTCTCACCAGCAAAATTTCGACAAAAACAGAAGTGAACAATTTAAAAAAGAAATGGTTTACAAAGTAATCGCTTGGGTTCACGCCTTGCGTTTGCATTTGCGGAAACAGGAAAATTGGAACGAACTCAAACCTTTTTTATCAGAACAAGAATTTGAGCAATTAGAAAAAACGCAAAACAAACCCAACTATTTACACCTTTTATCGGGCAAAAGAATCTATGAAGCAATGGCAAATGGTACACTTGGCGGCTTTGACAGCTTTCAGATGGAAGGGCAATTGTTAGCCTTAGCCAATTATCAGGGCGGCTGCGAGCGGATTAAAAACACGCCACTTTTAAGGCAATACGACTACTTCACAAGGGTATTTCTGTATGCTTTTATGTTGTTGTTGCCGTTTTCGTTGATTGGCGATTTTACCAAAATGAATATAGATTTTTTGATGATGCCTATTTCGGTTATCATATCGTTTGTTTTTGCCACTATCGGAAAAATAGGCGAAGTAAACGAAGACCCTTTTGAAAACAGAATCACTGACATACCACTTACGGCTATGTGTAACACCATTGAGAGAGATTTAAGAGAAATGCTTGGCGAAGGTAATTTACCAAAAAAATTAGAACCCGAAAATGGATATTTATTTTAGGTTAAAAATTATTCAGCGAAAATCAGCGGGGAGAAATATTTACCCGCAGAAATACGCAGATTAAAAAAAACGCAGATAGTCGCAGAAAAGTTCAGCGAAAATCAGCGGAGAAAATCCGCGTATATCAGCGGGGAGAAAATATTAACCCGCAGAATTACGCAGATTGAAAAAACCGCAGTTTGACACAGATAAAATAATATATGGAAAAATTGAGTACCAGTAGAATTGAAGCATTTAGCGATGGGGTGATTGCCATTATCATCACGGTGATGGTATTTGATTTGAAATTGCAGGAAATACCTACCGACAAAACCGTTTGGAGTGAATTGATAAAACTGGCTCCCAAATTCATTTCTTACGCTATTAGTTTTTTGATGCTTGCCATTATGTGGGTCAATCATCATCAGTTATTCCATCAAATAAAACACACCGACCGAAAACTACTTTGGTATAGCATTCATCTTTTATTTTGGATGAGTTTAATTCCTTTTGCAACCAATTTTATTGGGGCAAATTTTAAACTGTGGGAAGCGTCGTTTTTTTATGGTATTATTTTTTTGATGAGTGCATTGTCTTTTATGCTGCTCAGAAACTATGTCATCAAAAAAGATTTATTGCACGAAACCATCAGCAAACAGGCTCACATTAAAATCATCAATAAAAACAGGCTCGCTTTGGGTATTTATCTTTTGGCAGCATCGCTAAGTATCGTTTCAGTTTATATCTCATTTGTACTTTTTTTGGTAGTTCCTGCAATGTATTTTATTCCTGAAAAAATCACTCACTCAAATATTTAAAATATGAAAATAGCAATCATAGGTACGGGCAACGTAGGCGGAGCTTTAGCCACTAAATGGGCAAACAAAGGGCACGAAATCAACTTGGGTGTTCAAGATATTTCTGATTTCAAAGGAAAAGAGTTGTTGAACAATCCGAATACAAAGGCTTATTCCATAGCAGAAGCCGTACAAAAATCGGAAGTTATTTTAATAGCCACACCAGCAACCGCAGCCGTTGAAGTAGCCAAAAGTCTGGGCGATACAACAGGCAAAATCATCATTGATGCGATGAATATAGTTATGGGTAGAGGACCGCAAGGATATAAAAACACAACCGATGCTATTTTAGACAACACCGTAGCTAAAGATGTGGTAAAGTGCTTTAATACAACTGGCTTTAACAACATGCAAAATCCTAATTATGGAAATAATGCTCTGGATTTATTTGTGGCTGGCGATAGCGAAAAAGGCAAAGCAGCAGCCATACAATTAGCCAAAGACGCAGGTTTTGCAGAGTGCTATAATATTGGCGGTAACGACAAGTTTGAACTCATGGAACAATTTGCTTGGTTTTGGATTAACCTTGCTATGTTTCAGGGGCAAGGAAGAGAAATTGGGTTTAAATTATTGAAGCGATGAAATGAACTCGCTTTAATTTGCGCAGGGTATTTAGTATCCTAATCTGGGTTAAATTATCACCCAACACCTAAGCTATCCATGCACAACCCCTAATTTTGCAAAAAAATTGTATGCAACTTATCAAAGTCGCGGGGGCTGAGCTCAACCAAACTCCAATGGACTGGGAAAAAAACCTCGGACACATCATAGAGGCCATCACCCAAGCTAAACAGGCCGACGTTTCGATTCTTTGCTTGCCTGAGTTGTGCATCAGTGGGTATGGCTGCGAAGATATGTTTTATTCGCCTGGTCTGCACCGCACTTGTTTGCAAAACCTCATCCAAATCTTGCCCCATACCGAAAATATTACTGTGTTGGTGGGGCTTCCCATTGCCTTCCAAAATCGGGTTTTTAACTGTGCGGCACTGCTTGCAAACAAGAAAGTACACGGTTTTGTGGCCAAAAGATTTTTGGCCGGTAGCGGCATTCATTATGAGCCGCGCTGGTTTACGCCTTGGCCACAGGGGGAAGTGGCTGGTATTCAAGCTCCCCAATTGGGTAGTATCCCCATCGGAGACATACACTTCAACCTTGGAGGTATCAAAATAGGGTTGGAGATTTGCGAAGATGCTTGGGTGGCGCACCGCCCGGGACGTGAGTTGTACCGCTACGGGGTGGATTTGATACTCAACCCTTCTGCCAGTCATTTTGCGTTTGGCAAACTCGAAACCCGCAAACGATTTGTATTGGAAGGCTCGCGCTCTTTTGGTGTGGGCTATGTGTACACCAATCTGTTGGGCAACGAGGCAGGGCGCGCCATCTACGACGGTGGCACTATCATTGCTTCCAACGGCGAACTTATTGCCATGAGCGAAAGACTGACCTTCCACGATGTGCGGCTCACAAGTGCCTTGATAGATATTGATGCCCAGAGAATGGCACAATCCCAAGCCGCTACACAGTTCAATCTCCCTCATATCCAAGATGCGGCTGTGGAAGTGCCTTTTTCATTTCCAAAAATTTCTCCTCAACCCAACCCAATCACAGATGCCAAATGGGAAAAAAGCCCCTTTTTGCAAGAGGAGGAGTTTGCAAGGGCAGAAGTGCTGGGGCTGTATGACTATTTGCGCAAAAGCCGCTCTCAGGGTTTTGTAGTCTCCCTCAGCGGCGGGGCTGACTCTTCGGCCATTGTGTCGCTGTGTTATTTGATGTGCCTGTTGGGTAGTGAAAGCATCGGGTTGGATAAATTTAAGTCCAAACTCAACTATATCAAGGACATAGACAAGTGCGAATCCCCCCAGCAAATCGCTTCTCTGCTTATCACAACAGCCTACCAACCCACCGAAAACAGCGGCGCAATTACGCGCAATGCCGCTGCTCAATTGGCGGCAGCCTGTAAAACCCAGCACTACGAGCTTGATGTAAATGAAGTATTTAAAAACTACCTTCATACAATCGAAAAAGCCATCCAAAGACCGCTCAGTTGGCAAACCGATGACATTGCCTTGCAAAACATTCAGGCCCGTGTGCGTGCCCCTTCGGTCTGGATGCTTGCCAACCTCAAAGGAGCTTTGCTGCTTTCGACCTCCAACCGTTCGGAGGCAGCAGTGGGCTACGCCACCATGGACGGCGACACCAGCGGGGGGCTAAGCCCAATCGCGGGAATTGACAAAGCCTTTTTGCGAAAATGGCTGAAATGGCTTGAAAAAGAAGGAGTGGACGGCAGGCACACCCTACCCGCTCTCAAATACGTCAATGAACAGCAGCCGACGGCAGAACTTCGCCCCCCCGACCAAATGCAAACCGACGAAGCAGATTTGATGCCTTACGAAGTGCTGGATGCCATAGAAGAGGCCGCCATAAGAGACAAAAAAATGCCTAAAGAGTGTCTGGAAATGGTAGTCATGCAGTTTCCTCAATACAACTACACGGAGTTGAAGTGTTGGGTGATTCGGTTTTTTAGGCTTTGGTCTCGCAACCAATGGAAAAGAGAGCGATACGCTCCCAGTTTTCACTTGGACGACAAAAACTTAGACCCTAAGACGTGGTGTCGATTCCCGATTCTTTCAGGTGGATTTGAGCATGAGATAAAAGAACTTGAGTAAACCCTGTTGGGTCAAATAAAAAACGCCCTCGCCGGTCAAAGCGGAGGGCGTTTGTGCAAATTACTTCATGGTTTTGCTTTGGCAGACAAAGTCTGTTCTGGGAACGAGAGTTTTTGCTATTGCGTTGAAACCTCCTGCCACCTCGCTGAAGTTGCGATAGCCGCGCGCCTGCAAGAGGCTGGCCGCTATCATACTGCGGTACCCTCCGGCACAGTGCAGGTAAAAATGCTCTGAGGGATTGATTTCTGCAATCCAGTTGTTGATTTCAGCCAAAGGTCGGTTGTAGGCTTCGTCAACATGTTCTGCTGCATATTCGCTTTCTTTCCGCACGTCAATCACCTTGCTTTCGCCAATTTTTACCTCGCTGGCAAATGTCTCTGCATCAATGCGTTTGACGGTATCAACCTCCATACCTGCCTGTTTCCAAGTCTCAAAGCCTCCCGACAAATGCCCCAACAAATTGTCAAATCCTACTCTTGTCAGACGGGTAACAGTTTCTTCTTCTTTCCCGGGTTCGCATACCAGCAAGATGGCTTGTTTTACGTCACCCACCAGAGCACCCACCCAAGGAGCAAAATCTCCATTGAGTCCTATGTTGATGGATTGGGGCACAAATCCTTTTGCAAAAGTATCGCTGTCTCTGGTATCCAAGATGATAGCTCCCGATTCTTCTGCCGCCACCTCAAATTCCTTGGCACTGAGCGGCTTCATTCCATTGTTGAGCACTTGATCAAAAGACTCATAGCCCATTTTGTTCATCATCACATTGCCACCAAAATAGCTTGGAGGAGTGCTTTGACCCTCCAACACTTCATAAACAAACTCTTGTTCTGTCATATTGGCTCGAAGCGCATAGTTGGTTTTGAGTTGCTCGCCAATGGTTGAAACGGTTTCTTTGCTCATGTTTTTGCCGCAAGCACTGCCCGCACCGTGTCCAGGGTACACAATGACATCCGCAGGGAGGGTCATAACTTTTGTCCTAAGAGAGTTGTAAAGAATGCTTGCCAACTGTTCTTTGGTCATATTTGCGGCTTTTTGTGCCAAATCAGGGCGGCCTACATCGCCTATAAAAAGCGTATCGCCTGTAAATACGCAGTTTTCTTGGCCATTTTCATCAATGAGCAAAAAGCAAGCACTTTCCATGGTGTGGCCGGGCGTATGCAATACCTTAATTTTAATATTACCCACTTCAAAAATCTGCCCATCTTGAGCCACGATAATATCATAACCGGCCTGTGCCGTAGGACCATAGACGATGGGGGCTCCGGTTTTTTTGGACAAATCCAAATGCCCACTCACAAAATCAGCATGAAAATGTGTTTCAAAGATGTATTTGAGCCGCACGCCGTCTCTCTGCAAGCGGTTGATGTAAGGCTGCACTTCGCGCAAAGGATCAACGATGGCTGCTTCGCCATTGCTTACGATATAATAGGCTCCTTGTGCCAAGCAACCCGTGTAGATTTGTTCTACTCTGAATTTTGAATTTTCCATAGATTTTAAATTTAATTTATTTGCAAATAAAATAACACATCCTCACTTTTTATGCAACAAAAGTTACATAAACTGTTATTCAGATTGTGATTTTCCCTTTAAAATTTGATGCCAGTACAAGCGAGGCAGCAGTTCTTTTTTCAATAAATACATGCTGTATCGTTCTTTACTTTGGTCAAAAGGAAAAGTTTCCATTGGGGTATTGTTGTAGTCGAATTCCGCCAAGACCAATTTTCCGTATCCGGTAACTAAAGGACAAGAAGAATACCCATTGTAAGACCTTGATAGAGGTTTTTTCGCCATATAATCCAGCAAATTGTTGGCGGCTACGGGTACTTGTTTTCGTATGCTAGCCCCTGTTTTTGATGTGGGCAGGTTGGCGCAGTCTCCCAAAGAAAAAACATTGGGGAATTTGTTGTGCTGCAAGGTGTGTTTGTCCACATCAACCCAGCCGCTACTATGTGCCAAAACGCTGTTTCTTACAAAGTCGGGGGCTGATTGAGGCGGGGATATGTGAATCATATCGAAGTTCACCCAAGTTTCACGGTCTTTGTTGTCGTTGCCGAAACCTACAAATTTAGCTCTCTTATTTGGGCCGTCTATTTCTTCCAAACGCTCCATGAAATTGAGTTTTATATTGCCTTTTTTGACTACTCTGAGCAGTGTTTTTTCGTATTTATCTACGCCAAACAGCCTACCTGCACCGCTCCAATATTCTATTTGATAATTACTTAGGTTACCGTGTTTTCTAAAGTAGTCTGCTGCCAAATACATGATTTTGTGGGGTGCGCCGCCGCATTTGACAGGTGTGTGAGGGTTGTGGAAAATCGCACGACCGCCCTTGAGATTTTTGATACATTCAAAGGTGTAGGGTGCTGTTTGAAATGTGTAGTTGCTGCAAACGCCGTTTTTTCCCAGCGTTTCGGGCAAACCTTTTACCAAATGCCAGTTCAGTTGAATGCCCGGGCAAACAACAAGGTACTCATAGGTGAGTTTTGTGCCGTCTTCGAGTGTGATTTGATTAGATTGAGGTTCAAAAGAACTGCAACGGGCTTTTATCCATGTGCAGTTTTTGGGCATAACAGCCGCTTGGTCTTTAACCGTGCGGTCGATATTGTAGTCTCCACCTCCCACCAACGTCCATGCAGGCTGGTAATAGTGCTTTTCCGAAGGATCAACAATAGCGATGTCGAGCTTTTTGTTTTTGCGCATTAGGTACGCACTCAGTGAGATACCGGCATTTCCTCCGCCTACAACCACAATCTGATAATTACTTTTTGCCATAATTGTATTATTTAAACATGAAATTTTAAAATCTATAATTTAATATCAAATTTACCAAACTCATATCCACACGATTAAAAATGAAGCCCGGTTTTAATTTTTCAGGATAATTATTGAGTTTATGAACAAGTAACAATTGCGCATCAAGCCCTTTGAAAAAACCCTCAAATTGATACCTTACATCAAGGTTGAACTGAAAATATGTTGGCATACCGTATTTATTTTGAAGGTAATCATCGGGACGCGGCAACCAGAAATGGCCGGCCATAAACTGATAAAACCATTGGCTTTTTTTGTATGATATTTGATACATCAACGCAGTCGCATCTGCCAAACCTTCGTTTCTTTCGCGGGGCATAAAAGTAAAAAATGGGTCTCTACCCCATTCACGCGGCATCAAAAAGCGATTGCCTGCTACAATTCGATTAAAATTAAGACTTGTTTTGATTTTTTTATTCTCAATCCCAAGTCTTGCTCCATAGGTTAAAGAAGATGAATTCTTTTCTATGTAGGTCTTTTTCGGATCAGCGTTTCCGCCATCCCCAATAGCAAATTGATAAGCAGACTGCACTCCCAAAACCAATTGTATTTCTTGGGATATTTTTGGGCTGTATTCAGCTAAAGCAAAGGTAGTATTTAGTACATTATCCACCCAATAATCCCAAATCTCAAATCTTGTGTTTTTAATGGATTTATTTATGATTCCCAACACAGTTACACCATTGCTTTGAATGTTATTTTTGTAACCGGAGCGCGCACCATCTGTACCTACGCCAACGGGATACAAACCAAAACTTTTACCAATAGAATACCATTCTGTTGTACTTCTTGGTGATATTCTATTAAAAAAACCAAGATTGATTTCTGTCTTTTTGATTTCATTAAATTCCACCCAAATACCTTCGATTGAAGTTGGACGCATTCTACCATCCTGTAAATTGATGAATGGGGTATTAATAAGCTGTTTCCCATATATGAGAGACGACTTACTAAAATTATATTTAACATAAAGTTCTTCGGGTCTGTTGATATTTGATTTATTTTCAGGTCTTGTTATATCAAAAAGACCTATTTCATAGCGATTAAGTTGGTTGGTGGTTGGGTCTGGTTGGGTTAAATCAACAGAATATAGATTGAAAATATGAAACCCACTAATTCCAAGCTGAAAGCCATAAAAAGATGCTGTTTCAAACTTGAGTCCACCGCCTAAGGCATTTGCATAATAATCAGTTAAACCTGGCGCATTGTCTGTTAGATGAAAATAGTAGCGAAAATGGCCTTTTATTTTAGCTTTTTTGAAAGCGGATAAAAGTGAGGTGCTGTCTTCGGTTATTTTGTCTTTTTTTTCACCTTGCCAGATGGCTGGTTTTTCAGAAATTTCTTGATGCTGAGCAAACAGCATTTGGTTTTTCAAAACAAACAATGCCAGCACTATAAAAATCTTTTTCATCAAAACCCTCCTTTGATATAAGACCAACCCTGCTCCTGTTTTTCTACAATTTCTGCGATTCCCGCTTGCACATAAGTTACAATAGATTGTATGAATACGTCTTTGGATATTTTCCTGTTTTTGAGGGTATTTTCACAAACGACAAATTTGATGCCTTTGGCATGCAATGCCTGTAATCTGCTTTTATACTGAGTATTGCTGTCAAATAATAACTCCAAACCTTGATTATAGACAACCACTTCATAGCTTGCTTTAGGCCAGTAATCACTTAAATTTTCGAGTTGCTTTACAAAGGCCTTTTGCTGTAACGTATCATTAGCATTTGTAAATTGAAAAATGATTTTATGGCCTTTGCCTTGTGCAAAAACAGATGCTGAAACAGCAAAAAATAGGTAAAAAAAGATATTTCTCATTTTGATGTTAATTTATTTCTATACTCGGCAATTGGCTGGAAAGGCCCGTATTTGTGTTGTTGTTCACTAAATCCATCAGCAAAAGGCCCAAAGGGATGATCAATCGGCTTTTTTGATATATCAGGCCAATCTTTTGAGAGGTCTTTTTTGGGGCGAGGCTGAGAGTTGACAAAAGCGGCTATATCCCAAGCCTCTTCATCGCTGAGTATGGGATTGTCTATGCTTGCACCCAAAGGCATATTGTACTTGACATACCCTGCAAAACGGCTCATACGGTATAGCCCTGCTCCATTGTTGTATGAGTGGTTACCCCAAAGCGGCGGAAAGGTATATTGGTTAGTAGTTTCATTCCAAACACCTTCCCCGTTTTCCAAATGGCAATTTTTACATTTGGCTGCGTAAAGTTCTTTTCCTTTTACAGGGTCTGCAGCACGGTCTAAATATGCTAATTCAGCTATTCCCGAGCCTTCAGGGGTTTCTCCTTTTGCCACTGACTTACCCAAATAATTGATATAATTAACGATGCTCTGCATCTCATAGCTATTGGTTTCGATTGGTTTGCCATTTAAACTTCGCTCAAAGCAGTCATTAATACGTTGGGGAAGGTCTTCAATAGTTCCGCTGCGGGCACGAAAGCGAGGGTAGTTGGCTGCAGTTACAAAATAATTGTTTCCAAAGGGCTTTGTACCTGCTTCTAAATGGCAATTTTGGCAATTCATTCCGTTAGCGATGGGTTTTACACTGCCCTTTGGACCAAAATAAAGTGCCGTGTGGGTGATAAGCTCTCGTCCATACAGCACACTGTTCTTCAAAGTACTATCTGCAATATCGTTAGGGTCTGCTGGTTTAAAAAAAATCTTACTTTTTTCGGGAATTTTTATTGTTTCGATTTTGGTAGTCACTTGTTCTTTTTCAGATGCTGACACAATCCAACTTATATCAGGTCGCATCCATACAAAGATGATTAAACCCACAATCATAACAGAGACCAGCACGAGCGTAAGTACGAGCCTTTCTATCGCTACAAGAACCCCCTTTGTGATATTGTCTCTTTCCATATTTTAGTGCGGTAAGCGGTCTCTTAAGTAGCCATATACCCATGTTCCTGCAATAGCACTCACTATAGTAACCAGCACAGGCAAAAAACCGGTTCCTACTTGCGCAAAAAGTGGCCCCGGACAGGCACCGGTCAATGCCCATCCCAATCCAAATATCAAACCACCGTATATTTGGCCTTTATTAAACCTCTTATCCTCCAAAATTATTTTTTCTCCATTTATGGTTTTAATATTATATTTAGTGATAATAGCTACGGATATAATACCTACCACCACTGCAGTACCTATAACCCCATACATAAAAAAAGAATGAAGCATAAACATTTCTTGTATCCTAAACCATGAAATCAGCTCGGATTTTACAAAAACGATACCCAATAAAACACCAATAGCAGTATATTTGAAATTGTGCCACCAAGGATGGGTTAACTTAGAGTCATTGGTGCACATCGAATCGGTATGCCGAACCGAATGACTTATTGGATTTTCTAAAATTTGCATAATTGATTAAAATAATTTAAATAATAAAGGTAAAATTAGATTTGTCATCAAAAAACCACCTGCCATAAAACAACAAGTGGCAATCAATGAGGGCAATTGTAAATTGGAGAGCCCCATAATTGCGTGTCCACTGGTACAACCTCCCGCATAACGGCTTCCAAAACCGACCAAAAATCCTCCAATGACAAAGAAAACGAGACCTTTGAGCGACAATAAATTTTCGCTACCAAACAAATCAGAAGGCATTAAGCCACTAAAGTCTTGAATTCCATAGCTTGCAAGGATGTTTTGGGTGGCTTCTTGGACGACTATTCCGTTGGGGTTGCTCAAAAACAGCAATGCAATAACCGCTCCCAATACGATGCCTCCCACAAAAAACAAATTCCAAACCTCTTTGCGCCAGTCATATTTAAAAAAATTTACATTAGCGGGCACGCAAGAGGCACATATATGCCGCAAAGAGGAAGAAATACCAAATTTTTTGTTGCCTGTCAATAAAAGTAAGGGCACAATAAAACCAATCAATGCACCCGAAACAGCCCAGTGCCAAGGCTGACGAATGATTTCAACTATTTGATTAAAATCTATCATAATTTATTTGTTTTATCACCAAAAATTTTTCCTGACACACAAGAGATATAAGACTGCACCTGCTTGGAGAGTGTATTATCGCCCTTTTGTGGGTAGCCTATTTCGCTTAGTTTGCTCTTAATCCGGTTTTCAATATTCGTTTTGCTTTCCACTTTGACCCTTCCGATGCCAAGTTCCACTTCAACGGTCTCTACCCCATCCAAAGATAAGAGGCCGGATTTTAGGCTATTGATGCAGCCACCGCATTTGAGATTTTCCACTTCAAAAATGTATTGCATATTAAATTGTCTTAAGCGTGGAAAAAAAGTTCTTTGCTTATGATGTAAATCCCCATGACCAATACAAACCATCCAAAAGCAGGCTTGAGTTTTTCATTGGAAACAAATCTTGACAGGTAAGTACCCAACAATATCCCCACAACTGAAATACTTGAGAACACCATCAAAAACAGCCAGTCAATATTGGTATCTGCTCCAACATCACCCGTAAATCCTATCAACGATTTGGCTGCAATAATGAGCAAAGAAGTACCGACGGCTTTTTTCATGGGTATATTAGCCAAAATAACCAGCGCGGGGATAATCAAAAACCCTCCACCTGCACCTACCATCCCCGTTACTACGCCCACCAAAGAGCCTTCCAAAAAAATCAGAGGATAATTGAATTTGATTTCACCATCTGTAATCTTAGGCTTACTTTTCTTTAGCATGGAATAAGATGCCATGAGCATAATAATAGCAAAAAGCAACAGCAACGCAATGGGTTTAGTTACTTCAAGACTGCCTATTGAGAATAGTTTTGCAGGAATTAGAGGGATTAGATAAAGCCTTGTCAAAAAAACTGCGATTATCGAAGGAATCCCAAAGACAATGGCAGTGCGCATCTCAACATTTTGCTGACGAATATGACTGACCGAACCTACCAAACTAACCAGCCCCACAATAAATAGCGAATAGGCCGTCGCCAACACAGCATCCACCCTAAAAAGGTACACTAAAATCGGCACAGTAAGAATTGAACCTCCGCCACCAATAAGCCCAAGCGAAAGCCCCATCAAAATTGCACCGATGTATCCTAATATTTCCATTTGTATATGTATTTAGATTTATATAATTGTATGTTTTTGACCATAAAAAAAATTAAATGATGGTTTACAGAAGCCACTACATCTCTTGGCAGCAGCCTTCCATGCAGTCAATAATGTTTTTCATCTTGGAAAAGCGCAGAGAAACGTACTTATTGCGGCCTATACGTTGTGAAAGCAATACACCTTTATCTTCCATGAGTGTAAGATGGTGAGAAGCAACAGCTTGATCTATGTTCAACTCTTTCTGAATATCCATGACAGTGAGTTGTTTTTTTTCGGTGAGCAAATCAACTATGCTCAGGCGCACCGGATGGGATATAATTTTGAGCATAGCCACAATAGCATCTATTTTGTCGCTGCTGATTCTATCAGTTAAGGTCATGTGCTTTTTTTGCAAAGATATAAATATTTATATGTATAAAACAAATGATTTTAAAAAAATATTCCGAATTAAATACCGTTTCTGATTAAAATATTGATTATCAAATTTTTGTTAGCATAAATTTCTCAACCCATTTGCAAAATTGGATTTATCAATGCGCTCATAAGTTTGGGGAGGCTCTACTTTCAACAAAAAGCCGCATTAGCATTGCTAAGGCCAAAATATTACCTTTGTGGCAAACATTCATTGAACCAATTCTTGTTATGTCGGCTTTTTCCAAGCGTTCTGTTCTCATTAGGATTAGGGTTGCCTTTGGGTTTGTGGCACTTTTTGGGGCTATTATTTGCTGGCGTATTTATGTTTTGCAGGTTTTTCAAGGCGAAAAATGGACAAAGCAGGCAGAAGAATATGGGCTTCAGTTTCAAAAAGTCAAAGCCGCAAGAGGCAATATATTGAGCGACAATGGTGAATTGTTGGCGGCCTCCTTGCCTTTCTACCAATTGGCATTGGACCCTACCATTGCTGCGGACAGCATTTTTGAGCAACACATAGACACGCTGACCTTTTTGGTTTCTAATTATTTCAAAGAAAAAATGCCCTCGCAGATAGCCCAAGAAATCAGAGATGCCCGCACTCAAAAGAAACGTTACTTGATGTTGAGTAGGCAATACCTAAATTATCATGAGAGAGAAGAACTTATGAAATGGCCTCTGGTCAATTTGGGTAGGCTAAAAGGTGGGGCTTTTTTTGTAAAAACAGACCGCAGGTTTTGGCCTTTTGAGCCATTGGCAAGGCGGACAGTGGGTTTTGTGGGCGAAGACACAACGGGGGAGTTTGTTGGCAGAGGGCTTGAATACAGTTTCAATGAGATTTTAGCCGGTAAAGAAGGAGAGGCTCTGTTTCGACGAGGCAGTGGAGGCCGGTGGCTTCCTGTCAACGACGGTAATTTTGTCAAACCCGAAAACGGCAAGGATATACAGACCACCCTCGACATCGAACTGCAAGACTATGCCACCAAATTGTTGGACAAAAGCCTCCAAAACAGCCAAGCCAACTACGGCTGTATCGTGGTGATGGAGGTGCAAACAGGTCATCTCAAGGCCATCGTAAACTTGGGCAAACAAAAGGATAAATATGTCGAAAATCGCAACTATGCCTTTGGTGGAGAGGGGCTTAACGAACCGGGCTCAACTTTCAAATTGGTTTCAATGGCCGCACTCATGGAGGAAACCGGCATGCGACTCACTGACACAGTCAACACCTACACAGGCAAATATGAATTTTACGAAGAATGTATTATGACCGATGCCGTTCCCTATGGATACGGCAACCTTACTGTCAAGCAGGTATTTGAAAAATCCTCTAACATAGGCGTGTCCAGGATGATGTATGCGGCTTTTGCCCAGAAACCCCAAAAATACCTCGAATACCTCAATCGCTTCCAACTTACCAAGCCTATTGGCAGTCAAATGACCGGAATGGGGCAACCTGCCATCAAAACCCCGAGTTCCAAGTTTTGGAGTGGCTGCTCAATCCCTTGGATGTCAATTGGTTATGAATTACAAATTACCCCTTTGCACCTCTTGACTTTCTACAACGCCATCGCCAACAACGGCAAGATGGTAGAGCCTATTTTGGTGGATAAAATTCTGGAAAGCAACCGAGTTGTCAAAAAAATCGAAGCCAAAGTCCTCAACCCCAGAGTTTGTAGCGACAAAACCCTCCAAAATCTACAAGCGATGCTTGAAGGAGTGGTAGAGCGCGGTACTGCTCGCTCCATCCAATCTTCGCGCTATAAGATAGCCGGTAAGACAGGCACAGCCCAAAAAGTCAAAAAAGGCAAATACACCAAAGAATACTATTCTTCGTTTGTCGGGTATTTTCCGGCAGATGCCCCCAAGTACTCTATTATTGTGGTGGTAGATGAGCCAAAAGGAGAGTTTAGGTTTGGGGGGGACGTAGCGGCTCCTATTTTCAGGGAGCTATCAGACCGCATATTCATCAAAAAACTCAGCGAACCCCTCAAGGTAAAAGAAAACGCCCAAGCCTCTTTGCCTGAAGTTGCCGTTGGGTACACCCAAGACCTTACCTTAGTGCTTGGCAAATACGGTATTGACCACGACAAACTGGCCGTTGGCGACTGGTCGAGGGTCATTCCGGCCAATGGCAGGCTCGAACTTCACGACACCTACGCCCGCGATGGCATTATGCCCAACCTCAAAGGATTGAATTTGAGAGATGCTTTGTTTATCCTTGAAAACCAAGGAGCCAAGGTCAAAGCCTATGGCTCAGGGGTCGTCAAGACCCAATCAATCAGACCCGGCGATGCTTTGAAAAAAGGAGCTTGGGTATTTTTAAGTTTAGAATAAGATTATGTCGATTATCACATCACCCGCCGAAGGAATGCGCGATTTGCTACCCAAAGAAGTACAAACGCGCAATTTTATGACAGCTAAGATATTGGAGGTTTATACCCGATACGGCTTTTCACAAATAGAGACCCCTTGTGCCGACAGACTGGAACTTTTTACCGGCGGAGAAGGCGGAGAAAACGAAAAAATGCTTTTTAAGATTTTGAAGCGGGGAGAAAAACTGCTCCAATCCCAACACGAACCAGCGGATATGGCCTTGAGGTACGACCTTACCGTACCGCTTTGCAGGTTTTATGCTGCGCACCGCGCCAAACTACCCAATCCCTTCAAATCCATACAGATAGGCAATGTTTGGAGGGCAGAACGCCCCCAGAAAGGCCGCTACCGCCAGTTTGTCCAGTGCGATATAGACATCATCGGGCAAAGTAGCATCCTTGCCGAAATAGAACTCATCTCAGCTACTGCCGAGGCCCTTTTGTCTTTGGGGTTTGAGGGCTTTGAAATCAAAATCAACGACCGAAGACTGCTTGAAAGCATGGCCAACTTTGCGGGCTTTGAACCCAAAGACCACGCCCAAGTCTTTATCATAATGGACAAGTTGGACAAAATCGGGCTGGAAGGCGTGCTCAACGAGCTTGGCAACGCAGGGTTTGGCACTGAGTCTTGCAACAAAATCGAAGAAATTGCCCAAAAAGCCCGACACATAAAATCTGTCCAAGACTTATTGGAGGCTTTACCCCAGTTGAATATAAGTCAGCAATGGCTTGATGATGTAAATACCATCATTGGCACTACGCAATCAAAAAAATATACCGTGAACCTCGACATTTTTTTGGTTAGGGGGATGGGTTATTACACAGGCACCATATTTGAGATTCAGGCACAAGGTTACAACTCTTCTATCGCCGGAGGCGGACGCTATGACAAAATGATAGGCAAATTTTTGCCGGAGCAAATTCCTGCCTGCGGGTTTTCGATTGGATTTGAGAGGGTAGCCCAAATTCTCATGGAGAGAAACATCGACCCTCAGCCAATAAATCGAAAAATAGCCCTTATTTATCCTGCCCACTTGACAGACTTTACCGCTTTGATGACCGAAGCCCAACACATGCGGACAACTGAAAACATCGTCTCTTTGGAGATGGAGCGAAAAAACAAAGCCGCCCAGTTCAAACAACTCGCAGAGATGGGCTTTACCCATTTTTGCAGTTTCAATGAGCAAACACGGAAACTATCTCAACTAAAATCTTTTTCAGAACCAAAATAACTAAACCCAATGACACTTGCCCCTCAATACCTCAATGCCGAAATGGATTACAACAGATACCGCACATTGATAGAGAGCCTGTTGCTGGAAGGCAAAACAACAGGCCCCAATCAGTCGGAAGCCCTGTTTGAGTACGCCAAAATGAACCAGCAACGGATGAAACGCATTGATACGCACGGAACTCTGCTGCCCGATACCATAGAAAGGCTCACATCTATACAAAAACCGATGTTCTGGTTGGTCATCACCGAAGGCTGGTGCGGAGATGCTGCCCAAATTGTTCCTTATTTGGCAAAAATGGCAACTCAAAATCCTCTTATTCGTTTGCGTTTTGTGCTCAGAGATGAGAATTTGGAGCTTATGGACAATTTTTTGACCAATGGGGGCAGGGCAATTCCAGTTCTTATCGTTGCAGAGCCTCAAAGTGGCGAGGTGCTGGCTTCTTGGGGGCCGCGCCCAAAATCCGCGCAAGAGATTGTCCTCCAAGCCAAAGCTCAACAAATTCCCGTTGCAGAATACGCACAGAGTTTGCATGGCTGGTATGCCAAAGACAAGGGACAAGAAATTCAAGAGGAAATTTTGGCCGTGCTGGAAAAAATAGTTGATTAAATTTCTTAGATTAGGCATTGACAATCAGTTGCCATTTTTGGGATAAAGTTTTTCCGATGACGGCTTTTGGGGCTAAGGGCAATTTTCGCAACCGTTTGTTGTAGGATAGAAAGCAATTTTGTATGATTGCGCCTAAATAAACTTAATATGAGTAAATCCCACACCGCCCTACTTTCAGAACTCGAAGCTCAGGGCATCAAAACCAATAAGGACGTTTTTTACAACCTCACACCAGCCGAACTGGTCGAACGCTCTTTGGCTGCCCGTGAGGGTGTGCTTTCAGATACCGGAGCTTTGATGTACGACACCGGAAAGTTTACGGGGCGCGCTCCAAAAGATCGCTATGTGGTCAAAGATAGCCAAACGGCTGACAGTGTGTGGTGGGGGCCTGTGAATTTTGAGTTTTCGCCTGATAAGTTTGACAGCCTCTATTCCAAGATGTGTGCTTATTTGGCAGATAAGGAGCTATATGTCAGAGATGCTTACGCCGGTGCAGACCCCGACTACCGCCTCAATGTGCGCGTGATTGGCATAAGAGCCGCTCATAACTTGTTCTGTTACAATATGTTCATCCGACCCAAAAGCGAAGAGTTGGCTAATTTTACTCCGGGTTTTACCGTGGTGTCTTGTCCTGATTTTGAGGCCGACCCCGCTGTAGATGGCACAAGGAATAAAAACTTTGCCATCATCAATTTCACCCGAAAAATGATTCTCATAGGTGGAACAGGCTATACAGGGGAAACCAAAAAAGGCATATTTAGCGTGCTGAACTACATTTTGCCTCATGAAAGAGGGGTGCTCGCTATGCACTGCTCATCCAATATTGGAAAAAATGGAGATACGGCTATTTTCTTTGGGCTTTCGGGCACAGGCAAGACTACCCTATCGGCAGACCCCACTCGCGGGCTGATAGGCGACGATGAGCATGGTTGGTCTGACAAAGGGGTATTCAACTTCGAGGGCGGATGCTACGCCAAAGCCATAGACCTGAGTGCCGAAAAAGAACCTGAGATATTTGCGGCCATCAAGTTTGGGGCTTTATTGGAAAACACCCGCTTTTTGCCGAACACAAGGACTGTAGATTACGCCAACAAATCCGTAACCGAAAACACCCGCGTTTCATACCCCATACACTACATTGACAATGCCGTTGAGCCTTCGGTCGGCGGAATCCCTCAAAATATATTTTTCCTGACCGCAGATGCTTATGGGGTGCTGCCTCCAATTTCTCTTTTGACACCCGGACAGGCCATGTATCATTTTATTTCGGGTTATACAGCAAAAGTTGCGGGTACTGAAGTGGGTGTTGTAGAGCCGCAAGCCACATTTTCAGCCTGTTTCGGGCAGGCGTTTTTGCCGCTTCACCCTACCCGTTACGCGGAAATGCTCGGACAGAAAATGAAGCAACACCAAGTTAAAGTTTGGCTTATCAACACGGGATGGTCGGGTGGCCCTTACGGAGTAGGCAGCAGGATGAAACTCAAATACACCCGCGCGATGATTACGGCAGCTTTGGAAGGCGCACTCAACACCGTGGACTATGTCAATCACCCCGTTTTCGGTGTGGCTGTGCCTCAGTCTTGTCCTGAAGTGCCTTCCGTAATACTCAATCCAAGGGATACTTGGGCAGACAAAAATGCTTACGACGAGAAAGCAAAGCACTTGGCAAAACTGTTTATCAACAACTTCGCCAATTTCTCTGATTTTGCCAATGAAGAAATTTTATCGGGCGCGCCCAAAGCCGAATAATCGTCTATTTACTTAACCGCACAACACAAGCCCAATCCCAAAGATTGGGCTTATTTTTTGTCGAATAATTTGACACCGCCGCCGGGATTGTTATTTCGTTTTCGTGTAAAAATATCGTGGTGGTGAACTGTTCTTTTTGTGATGCTTTGTTGGAGGGGTTTTTATGGACAAATCTTATCGGTCTTGCAACATTTCTAATTGCCAACCCCTAATTGCTTGTCAACTTAGTGAAATTGGGCTACATTTGCAATAAAACATCATCGAAATCGTATGCAGAACCCTCCTGTTTACAAGGCAACACATAAAATAAGAATCGTTACGGCGGCCTCGCTTTTTGACGGCCATGACGCTGCCATCAATATCATGCGGCGCATCATCCAATCCAGTGGGGCTGAGGTCATTCACTTGGGGCACGACAGAAGCGTCGAAGAAGTGGTCAATTGTGCCATTCAAGAAGATGCCAACGCGATTGCCATGACAAGCTACCAAGGCGGACATATTGAATATTTCAAATATATGTACGATTTGCTCCGCGAAAAAGGAGCCGGACACATTCGTATTTTTGGCGGTGGCGGCGGGGTGATTTTGCCTTCGGAAATTGAAGAGCTTCACGCTTACGGAATTACGAGGATTTACTCGCCTGACGACGGGCGCGCCATGGGGCTGCAAGGCATGATAAACGATTTGCTCGAAAAATCCGACTTTGCCACAGGGGTGTTGCCGGAGGGCTTTGAGGCTCAATTAGACAACTACGCCCACTTGGCTAAGTTGATTTCCGCCGCCGAAAACTACCCCGAACAGAGTGCCGCTTGGCTTGAGAATATCCACAGCACCGCCAAAACCGCTCAGGTGCCTGTTTTGGGCATCACCGGCACGGGAGGTGCGGGCAAATCTTCGCTTGTCGATGAGTTGGTCAGGAGGTTTTTAATTGATTTTCAAGATAAAAAACTGGCCATTGTGTCGGTTGACCCCAGCAAACGCAAAACAGGTGGGGCACTATTGGGCGACCGCATCCGAATGAATGCCATCAACAACCCCCGCGTGTACATGCGCTCTCTGGCGACCAGACAGTCAAATCTGGCTTTGAGCAAATACGTCAAAGAGGCCGTTGATATTTTGAAAGCGGCTGGTTTTGATTTAATTATATTAGAAACTTCAGGCATAGGCCAATCTGATACCGAAATCATAGAGCACAGCGACGCAAGCCTTTACGTGATGACACCAGAGTACGGGGCTGCCACCCAATTGGAGAAAATTGACATGCTGGATTTTGCAGACTTGATTGCGCTCAACAAATTTGACAAACGAGGGGCTTTGGACGCGCTTAGGGACGTGCGTAAACAGTACAAACGCAACCACCAACTTTGGGACACACCCGACGAAAACCTGCCTGTTTTTGGCACGATCGCCAGCCAGTTCAACGACCCGGGCATGAACCGACTCTATGTGGCCGTGATGGACAAAATTGTCGAAAAAACAGGCGCAAACTTGAAATCCACTTTTGAAGTGAGCGACGAAATGTCTGAGAAGATTTACATCATACCGCCACATCGCACGCGCTACTTGTCCGAAATAGCCGAAAATAACAGAAGCTACGACCAATGGAGCGAAAAACAAGTTCAAGCCGCCCAAAAACTGTATGCCATCCACAAAACCATGCAGACCATCGAAAGCATGGAAATCGAAGACAAAGACCGCTTACTCAAACAACTCCAAGAAACCTACCAACAGACCGCCCTCGAATTTGACCCCAAAAACCTCAAACTTATTGAGGATTGGCCATCAGTAGCACAACAGTACAAAAATCCCGAGTACGTCTTCAAAGTTCGCGATAAGGAAATTAGGATTAAAACCCATACCGAAAGCCTTTCTCACAGCCAAATTCCTAAAGTTTCTCTCCCAAAATTTGAGGCTTGGGGCGATTTGCTCCGTTGGCAACTGCAAGAAAACCTACCGGGAGAGTTCCCTTACACAGCAGGTATTTATCCTTTCAAACGTGAAAACGAAGACCCAACGCGCATGTTTGCCGGCGAAGGTAGCCCTGAGCGCACCAACCGCCGCTTTCACTATGTGAGTTTGGGTATGCCGGCGGCAAGGCTCTCCACGGCTTTTGACAGTGTAACCCTCTACGGGCGCGACCCTGACTACCGTCCTGACATTTACGGCAAAATAGGCAACTCAGGCGTTTCGGTTTGCTCTTTGGACGATGCCAAAAAACTGTATTCCGGCTTCAATCTTTGCGCCCCCACCACTTCTGTATCTATGACCATCAATGGGCCTGCTCCTATGCTATTGGGCTTTTTTATGAATACCGCCATTGACCAGCAATGCGAAATCTATATCCGCCAAAATGGCATGGTTGAAGAAGTAGAAGATAAGATAGCCAAAAAATACGCCTCTCTCGGTTTGCCGCGCCCTCAATACTATGGCGATCTGCCCCAAGGCAATGACGGCTTGGGACTGCTGCTGTTGGGAGCAACGGGTGATGAGGTATTGCCTGCGGAAGTGTACGAGAAAATTAAAGACCAAACCCTCGCTACCGTGCGCGGGACCGTGCAAGCCGATATACTCAAAGAAGACCAAGCCCAAAACACTTGCATTTTTAGCACTGAGTTTGCCCTGCGGCTCATGGGCGACGTGCAGCAATATTTTATTGACAAAAAAGTCCGCAATTTTTACTCTGTCTCTATTTCAGGCTACCACATAGCCGAAGCCGGTGCCAATCCCATCACCCAGTTGGCTTTTACGCTGGCCAATGGCTTCACTTATGTAGAGTATTACTTGGCCAGAGGTATGGACATCAACGAGTTTGGGCCTAATTTATCGTTTTTCTTTTCCAATGGAATAGATCCTGAGTATGCGGTCATCGGGCGGGTAGCCCGGAGGCTATGGGCTAAAGCACTCAAATACAAGTACGGGGCTAACTCCCGCGCCCAAATGCTCAAATACCACATTCAAACATCAGGGCGCAGCTTACACGCCCAAGAAATTGATTTCAACGACATCCGCACCACCTTGCAAGCCTTGTACGCCATTTACGACAACTGCAACAGCCTGCATACCAACGCTTATGATGAAGCCATCACCACCCCCACCGAAGAAAGCGTGCGCCGAGCCATGGCCATCCAACTCATCATCAACCGCGAATTGGGGCTTGCCAAAAACGAAAACCCACTGCAAGGCTCGTTCATCATCGAAGAGCTAACCAATCTGGTCGAAGAGGCAGTCTTGGCTGAGTTTGACAGAATTACCGAGCGGGGCGGAGTATTGGGAGCAATGGAGACCATGTACCAACGCGGCAAAATCCAAGAAGAAAGTCTTTACTATGAGACACTTAAACACACTGGAGAATACCCCATCATAGGAGTCAATACTTTTTTATCCTCAAAAGGCTCGCCTACCATCGTGCCACAGGAAGTCATTCGCAGCACTACCGAAGAAAAAGAGCAGCAGATTCAGACTGTTCAGGCACTGCACGCTGTCAATCCCGAACGTTCGGCTGAGAGCATCCGCCGCTTGCAACTTGCCGCCATCAACAACCGCAATATGTTTAAGGAACTGATGGAGGCAACCAAAACCTGCACCTTGGGGCAAATCACACATGCACTTTTTGAAGTTGGGGGACAGTACAGAAGGAATATGTAGAAAACCGATTGACTTACGGTTAATTCAATGCACCATTCCACATTCTTTGCATAGCTTTCGCTTGCCGGGAGGGTTTTTCTTCGGTTTCTTTTTGTGGCCAAAATACATCGCATCGCCAAAAGAAGGGTCTTCGCGGGCTTCTTCGTAGGCTACTTGTCGCTTCCATGTCCTGGTCTCAACGAACTTGTTTTCCGCTCGGATGGGCTTTACGCTGGTTTTGCCTTTGGTGGATTTTTGTTTTTGTACGGAGGTACGAGCCACCGATTTGCTACTTACCTTAGAGTCTTGAGCGGGCAAACGGGTACTGATTCTCTCGTCAAGTTCTTCTTTTTCCTCCCCTTTTTTATTTTTTTTCTTTTGAGCAAACCCGTCAGCAGCACAAAAAAATAAGCAGGCACATAGCCCCAAAAGCAATACCTGTGGTTTCATAATTCAAATCAAACAATTTGCTTGCCAAAAAAGCCATCATTTCATCAGTGCAAACACCCAGCCCGGAGCGATTCCTGCAGCCAGCGATGCCAGCATTACTGCCCCCATCAAAGAGAGTTCTACACTCTGAGATAAAGAAAAGTCAATCTTTTTTGCGCTATAAAAACTTCCAAAAAACATTCTTTTGTAGGCGTAAATAAAGTAAGCTGCCCCAAACACCAGCCCCAAACACGCCAGCAAGGGATATACCATAGGCAAAGGGGAACGAAAAGCCGCAATCAATACTGTTAATTCGCCAATGAATCCCGAAAAGCCGGGCAAGCCCAAACCCGCAAAAAAGGCCACCCCCATCCAAAAACTGTATGCAGGCATCTGCCCCAAAAGCCCAGAATAAGAACCGATGTTCAAATCGTGGCTTCTGCGGTACAAATACCCCGCACCCAAGAAAAGCGCGGACGAAATAATCCCATGACTAAACATCTGAAAAACAGCTCCTTGATACCCCAATTCTGTGCCGCTTGACAGCCCAAGCATCACAAAACCCATGTGAGAAACAGAAGAATACGCAATCATGGTTTTTAGGTTTTGGCTTCCCAAAGCCGTGTAAGCCGCATAAATAATGGCTGTAACACCCAAAAAAGCCATCCATCCGCCAAAAACACCAAAAAAATCAGGGTGCAAGCCGATTCCGTATTTCAAAAGGCCAAAGCCGCCTATTTTCAACAAAATACCCGCCAGCACCACCGAAATGGGGGTTGGGGCTTCGACGTGGGCATCTGGTAGCCAAGTGTGCAGCGGCACAGCAGGCAGTTTGATGGCAAAGCCCAGCAAAAAAAGCAAAAAAACAAGTTCTCTGCGGTTCAAACCCCACCAGATGGCATCATTGGAAACAAACGTGCCCTGAACCAAATCTGCATACCGCAGAGTGATTGAATTTTGTTCTTGTGAATAGGCCAAAACTATAATTGCCAATAGTATAAATACAGAGCCTACGAGTGTATAAATGAAAAATTTCACAGAGGCATAAGCCCTATTTTCCCCGCCCCAGATTCCAATCAAAAAATACATTGGCAGGAGCATAAATTCAAAGAAGACAAAAAAAAGCAATAAGTCTTGAGCCAAAAACGTACCCGCTATTGCACAAAACATGATACAATAAAGCACGCAGTATTCCTTAAAACGAGCCTCTATCGCAAAAGAAGCCACAGCCCCAATAAGCCCCACCAACGTAGTGAGCAAAATCATGGGTCTTGACCACCTATCCAAACCCACTTCAAAAAATACTCGCAATTCGCTGCCCTGTGATATAGGCAGAGCAAACCAAAGCAACTTTTCGGTGTTTTGTTCCCAAATAATCCATAACGAAAAAGCAAACCAAAATCCAAAAATTGCTACCATACCACGGCGGACGGTTTGCTCAGAGCCAAACAGAAGAAAAAGCCCTAAAAGTGGAAAAAAAACAAATGCCGAGATTAATCCCATAAGCTAAAATTCAGCCTCAAAACTATGCAAAAAAGGTTTCTTTCTATAAATAATGTAGGCTCATACATCAGACACCCTACAAGCTGACATATACTCGTAGTTGGGTACGTCGGCTACTGACTTGTGGCGAAACTCTTTGACTATCACGCCTTGATAAACCAAAAAAACGCCCGGCATCCTAAAGCCATCCCCTACCAACAAACCCGGCGCAATTCCTTTTCTGAAAAGAAGCCAAGCCCCTCTTATCCAAGATTTTATCCCGAATGTTTGCCTCAAATTACCCCGCTGCAAATCAAAGGCTCTGTATAGCTCACAGTTTCTATCGCTGATGCGGGCTTCGTTTTCCAGTCCGTATTTGGCCATATAGTTAGCGGCCTCGTCTTCTCGTCCCATGTGAACAAAAACTAATTTTGTATTTGAGTCTAATTGCTTGTTGGCACGTTTTCGGGCTATCTCACTGAGTGCCTCCCGACAAAAAGTACAACCAAAATGCCTCAAAAAGACAAGCAACAAAGGCTTCTCAAAGCTCAACTGCCACAGACTATGCCCACTGCCTATCCGAAACTGAGTCATGGCAAGTTCAACAGGTTGAGACGGTGCATTGCTTTCAGTGCTTTGGGATTCTCTAAAAAGCCACCAGATAATGGGCACAAACAGCGGCAGCCAGATAAGTTCGCCTGCAATGGCATACTGAAAAAATGAACGGTCGTAAATTCCCGAAAACCAAGAGTAAACCAACAAAACCAATACAAAAACTTTTATCCAAAAACTCACCGTCAAAAAACTTGTGCTTCGATACAGGTCATAGCTCGCCAAATAATAACCAACCCCAAAAACCAACCCTATCACACCGACATACCTCCAAATCAACAGCAGCATCGGCGAATCATAAGGTTCAAAAAAGAAGGCAGAAGGCCCATAAATAGCAAGCCCCCCCCAGATAATAGAAAAAATCCCCATGGCTTTTAGGGCTAAAACCATCCAAGTAGGCGGCTCTTTTTCAGGGGAATAAGGTTCTTTTTCAACTATTTGGGTTGGCTTTTGAGGTTTTCTTGGCTCCGGTAGCATGGTGATTGCGGCTTATTTAAGCAAATATGCTATAAAAAAGTGGTAAATGTATCCCCTCTGAGTCCCACCCTAATGGTTTCTAAAGGAATCACCTCCGAGGGGGCAATGTTTCCCAGATTGATGTTGGTACCATATTGTTTGACGAACCAAACTTGCTGCGCTTTTTGTGGGGCTTCCCAGATGATTTTTTCGGGGGGCAACTTGGTCAAAATTTCTTCCACCAAACCCGATCGAACTTCACCCGAAGACCTGAATATGCCCACGTTGCCGCTTTCACGCGCCTCGCCTATCACTTTTGTGGCTCCCGCTTCCAGTTCGGATTGCATTTGCATAATCCACTTGTAGGGGGGAATAATTTTCTCGGCATCTTTTGAACCCACCTCAGAAAACACGGTGTAATTTTTAGACAATTGCGAAATGTAGCCGCACTTTTGCTCGTGAGGGATTTCTATCGAGCCATCCGACACCTCAACATAGGTCAGTCCAAATTTATCAACCGTCCTTAGGTAGTCTTCAAACTGTCCTCTTATCACAAAAGCCTCAAAAAGAGTGCCTCCCAGATACACGGGAATGCCTGCCTGATGATAAAGGGCTATTTTTTCCTCCAATCTTGGGAAAAAATACGAAGTCGCCCAACCCAACTTCACCACATCAACGTAGTCAGCACACACACTGAGAAAATTTTCTACCTCTCTCAGAGACAGACCTTTGTCCATGACCATAGTAAGGCCTTGATTGCGAGGTTTAGCGGTTCTTTCCGGCAGAGACTTAATTTCAAAATTCATGTTATCTTTAAATTTTGCAAAAATAAGATTTCTTGACCAAGAATATTCAACCTTAAAAACAAATAAGCTCTACAAAGATTTAGTGCTGTGCGATACTTTCTTAATCCCACAACTCAAGACTTAGAGGTGTTAGTCCCCTAAGAAGCCTTTAAGAGGCTTTTATTGAATTTTATTATTATAAAAATTTGATTTTCAAG